>VBEC01000072.1 GCA_005883615.1 Chloroflexota bacterium
CAAGCTCCGCGGCCAGGGAAGACGCCGTGGTCTCGGCGGCCTGGAGGTCGGCCAGCGCCCGGTCGCTGTCCGCGCGGGCTTTGGCCAGCCCTTTGGCCGCATCGGTCGCTCGCGCGGCGGCTTCGTGCCAGCGTGCGCGCGCGGCAAGCAGCAGCGCCGCGGCCAGCTCCTGGCCGGCTGATCGGCGGGTGACCTGCTGCTCGGCCTGGCTGGCCAGGCGGCGCGCTTGCGGCCGCAACTCCGCCAGGATGTCTTCGACCCGGGCCAGATTCGCGGTAGCCTCAGCCAGCTGCTCCTCGGACCTTCGTCTCCGGCGGTCGTGCCGGCGGACTCCGGCAACTTCCTCGAACAGGGGGCGACGCTCCTCGGGCCGCAATGCCAGCGCCTGATCGACCATCCCCTGGCCGATGAACAGGAACGCGTTGTCGGCGAGGTGTGCCGCGTCGAGCAGATCGATCAGGTCCTTGAGCCTGACGCGCTGGCGGTTGAGCAGGTAGTCGCTCTCGCCGGAGCGATACAGGCGCCGCCCGAGCTCGAGCACCGAGTAGTCGACGGGCAGCAGGCCGTCCGCATTGTCCAGCACGAGCGTGACGTCGGCCATGCCCAGCGCGGCTCGCTTTTCGGAGCCTGCGAAGATCACGTCCTCCGACTTGCGGGTCCGCAGCGATCGCCCCTGCTCGCCGAGGGTCCAGCGCAGGGCATCGGCCAGATTCGACTTGCCGGAGCCGTTCGGACCGACGACCGCGCTGATGCCCGGCCCGAACTCGACCACCGTGCGTTCGGCAAACGATTTGAAGCCCTGCAGGCGCAGGCCGAGCAGGCGCGGGGGACCGCTCATCGGCAGACCGTTGAATCGCGGCCGAACGCGCCACGCGTCACGCGGGTTCGCCCCGCAGAGCATCCAGCGCTCGCGCGGCCGCCTCCGTCTCGGCTACCCGACGGGACGATCCCTCTCCCACGCCGAGAACCCGGTCGCCCACCGTCACCTGGATTCGGAAGCGGCGCTCGTGATCGGGACCGGTGACCTCGAGGAGCTCGTAGTGTGGCCGCAGCCCGCTCGCCCGCTGCGTGTGCTCCTGGAGCCGGCTTTTTGGGCTCTTGAGCGAGAGGATCGGCGCGTCGTTCTCGAGCTCGGGCTCTGCGAGCTCGGTCAGCCAGCTCCGGACCGCGTCGTACCCGATGTCGAGGTAGATCGCGCCCGCGAGAGCCTCGAACGACGAGGCCAGGAGGGTTGCTCGCAAGCGCGCCCCGCGGCGGGCCTCACCGGTACCCAGCAGCAACGCCTCGCCGAGGCCGATCCGCGTGGCGAGGCGCGCCAGCCCGGTCGTCGAGACGATTGCCGCGCGGCGCGCGGAAAGCGATCCTTCGTCGTCACCGGGGTGGCGGCGGAAGAGTGCCTCAGAGACCACCAGGTTGACGACGGCGTCACCCAGGTACTCGAGGCGCTCGTTGTGGGCGCTTGCCTCGTCGGGATGCTCGTGCAGGAAGCTGCTGTGGACGAGCGCCTGCTCGACGAGGCCGATGTCGCGAACCGCGAGCCCGAGGCGTTCGGCGAGGGCGGCCGCCGGGCCCATCGGGTCTGTCGCGCGATGACGCGAGGAAGACGGTGGGACGGGAGGGCCGGCTAGGACGAATGCTCGTCGATGTAGTCGACGGCGTCCTGGACGGTCCGGATCTTCTCGGCGTCCTCGTCCGAGATCTCCGTCCCGAACTCCTCCTCCAGGCTCATGATCAGCTCGACAAGATCGAGCGAGTCGGCGTTCAGGTCGTCGACGAACGAGGCTTCGGGCTTGACCTCGTCCTCGTCCACGCCGAGCTGCTCGACGACGATCTTCTTGAGTCGATCATAGGTCGTGGCCACGGGCTCCCTCCTCGCGTGGGTGTGTCGCTAGCTGCCGCGTCGTTTCCGTCGGGGCGTCGAAGGGTGCCGCTCGGTTTCCGGCGCCGCTGTCGCCTCCCCGGTGATCCGCCCCAGCACCCCATTGACCAGGCGGCGCATGGAGTCTCCACTGTAGATGCGTGCCAGCTCGACCCACTCGGCGATCGCCACCCGGGCCGGCGTCGCGGGCGAGTGTAGCACCTCACCAAGGGCGCAACGAAGGAGCGCGCGGTCCATCCGGGCGAGCTGGACGACGGGATATTGGGGGGCCAGTCGCTCGATCGTGGCATCGATCGTGTCCCGATTCTCGACCACTGCGCGGACCAGCCGCCGGGCCAGTTCCGCGGCGTTCGGGTTGCCTTCCGTCTCGGTCAGGTGGCGCTCCAGGATCGCGCTCGCCGTTCGCTGGCCGAACTCGGCCTCGAAGACGGCCGACAGGGCCAGCCGGCGACCGGTGCGCAGCGATCGAATCCGATCGGCGCGATCGGACTCCTCCGTACTCCGGGCTTTTCTGCGCTGGGCGGGCACCCTATGGCGCCTCGAACCGGGCCACGTCAGCCGCCGACGCCGTCGACGAGGACGCTCACCTCCGCGAGTTCCAGCCCGAGCAGTCGCTCCACGGCCCCGGCGACGGCCGCGCGCACCTGGGCGGTGAGAGGTGCCAATGGCTGACCGGGCCGCGCGACGATGGTCAGCCGAACGCGGACGCGCCCGTCGTCGAGGCCGGCCTGGATCGCCGAGCCTCGAAACCATCTCAGCCAGGCGGGTCCGCCGTGGCCCACGCGAGCGACGCCGGGAACCTCGAACGCCGCCAGGCGGACCATCTCCTCGATGACCCCCCGGCTTACAGCGAGCTGCGGCGCGGTCACGAAGGCCTCACAGGGCCCTCAAGAGGCCCTCACGAGGCACTCTCGACGGGGGTGCCGACCGGAGCGACCGTCTGCTCTCGTTCCGCATCCTCACCCGCGGGTGGATGTGGTCGACCGCGGCGCTCGTGCTTGAACGCATCCGCGATCAAGTCCGGCACTCGCGCCCGGGCGGCGGCCGCCCCGACGGCAACGGCATACGAGACCATCCGGCGGCGCGCACGACCGTGGGTGATGAGGACCGTCCCCTGGACGCCCAGCAACGGCGACCCACCGAGCTTCTCGTAATCGAAGATCGTCCGAATCCGGTCCAGGCCGGGCTTCAGCAGGAGGTACGCCAGGGGCCCGCGCGGGGGCCGTCTCAGCTCCGCGCGCAGCAGATCGAAGATGAACGTGGATAGCCCCTCGAAGAACTTGATCGTGACGTTGCCGACCGCCGCGTCACACACGACGACGTCGGCGGCATGCGACACGAGGTGGCGCCCCTCGATGTTGCCGATGAAGTTGAGGCCCGATGACGAGAGCAGTTCTGTGGCCTCCTGCACGCGTTGCTCGCCTTTGCCGGCCTCTTCGCCGATCGACAGCAGGGCAACCGACGGACGGGGCACCCCGAGGACACGCTCGGAATAGAGCGAGCCCATATGCGCATACTGGGCCAGGTTGTGGCCAGTCGAGTCGGTGGTCGCGCCGATATCGAGCAGGACAAACGGACCCTTCTGCGTGGTCATCTGCACGGCCAGCGCCGGCCGATCGACGCCCGGCAGTCGCTTCAGGTTCAGGATCGCCGACGCGACCCCTGCGCCGGTGTGGCCGGCGGTGACCACCGCATCGGCGCGGCCCTCGCGGACGAGGCGCATGCACACATTGATCGAGGCATCTCGCTTGCGCCGGACGGCACTCGCCGGTTGCTCATCCATCCCGACGAGTTCGGACGCATGGACGATCGTCGTATTCGGCGGCAGCGTCCGCGCCGCTTTCGCGACACGCGCCTCATCACCGACCAAGAGGACCTGGTCGGAAGGATGCTCGCGCGCGTAGCGGAGCGCCCCGGTGACGACCTCGCCCGGCGCGTGATCCCCGCCCATCGCGTCGACCGCGACGCGAACGGGGGGCGGGTCCGTGGCGGTCGGAACCGAGGTCAGGTCCAACGTATCCCCGGTCTCGGGCTTATCCGGCGGACTCTTCAGTCGTCTTCTTCAGCTCGATCGCCTGCCGGCCGTTGTAGTAGCCGCACTCCCGGCAGGCGTGGTGGGGCTGCTTCTGAGCGTGGCAGTGAGGACATTCCTCGAGGCGGGGCAGGCTCAGCGCGAGATGGCTGCGCCGGTCACCCTGCCGCGCGTGGGACACGCGTCGCTTGGGGACTCCCATGGGTTCCGTGGCTCCTTTCGAACGGGCTCGTGCCGGCCAGCAATCTCGACGGTGTGGGCCCGGGACCGGCGGGCGAATTCGTGCAGCCGATGGGACCGAGGCGGGAGTCTACCGGGTCTCGCCCTCTCCGTCGACCGGGAAACCGCGGAGCACCTCGAGCCGCGGGTCGATGTCTTCGGCCGGGTGGTCGTGTGGCCCAACTTCGAGTCGCTGCCCGCACACCACGCACAGGCCGGCGCAGTCCGGCCCGCACAAGGGCGCGATCGGCTCTCCAAGCTGGATGGCTTCGCGTATGACCGGTTCGAGCTCCAGCTCGTGGTGGTCGTTGAGCCTGAGAACGTCCGGCTCGTCCCGGGGGTCGATCGGCACTCCGGAGGCAATCTCGATGCTGGGCAAAGCCTCTTCTACCAGGTCGACGGAGATGGGTACCTCGATGTCCCGCAGGCAGCGGCTGCACTGCGTAGCCAGGCTCGTGGTCAGGTGGCCGCTGACCAGGAGGCCGCGATTGGTCCTGGCCAGACGAACCGTCCCCTCGAGCGGGTCGGCCTGCTCGAGATCCGGCCCCAGGTCCAGCATCAGGCCGGCAACCTGGTAGGTCCGGCTCGTCCCGGGCGGCTCTGCCAGCAACTGGGCGGCCGGGTAGGTCAGGACGTCGCGGGCATCGAGCGGCAGCTGTCGATTGGCCGCGCGGTTCATGCCCGGACAGGTTGCGGGACGTCCTCCTCCGATTCGTCTGCCTGCCACGCATCGGCCTCATGTCCGTTGAGCTCGGAGGCCTCGCCCCGCCGCTCGTCGAGCAGGGCGATCCCCTTCTTGATGCTCTGAAGCGTCTTCACGACCTCGCCTTCCAGCGCGATCAGGACCGAGGCCGCGTACTCGTCGGCGCCACGACGGACGTCTTCGCCTTCCCGCTCGGCGAGGGCCACGATGCGCCGCCCCTCCTCCTCGGCAGCCCGCGTCAGGCCACGCTCGTCGATCAGGAAGGCAGCCTGCTCCTGGGCCTTGGCGACGATTCGTTCAGCCTCTTCCTGGGCCTTCTCGATGTACTGGTTGCCCTCGGCCGTGATCCGGTTCGCGGCGCGGATCTCCTCGGGGATGGCCACGCGGATCTGGTCGAGCAAATCGAGCGCGCTGGGCTGGTGGATGGCGACGTTCTGCGTCATCGGAAAATGCCGCCCGTTTGCGATCAGCGACTCGAGGCGCGTCACGAGGAAGATGATGTCTATCTGACCGGCCCTCCTGGTCTCCGAGCGTCGAGGCTGCGCGCGATTATCTCATGCTGGAATGCGCCGCCCGAGTCGCCGGACGGACCGCCCAAGGAGATCACCGCCGCGCCAGTGCAGTCGACAAGGCGCGGATGGCCGGCCTCGGGATCATCTCGCTCACGTCCCCGCCGAAGGACGCGATCTCGCGCACCAGGCTGGAGCTCACGTAACCGTGCTCCAGTGCCGTCATGAAGAAGACCGTGTCGATCTCCGGCGCGAGCTTGCGGTTGTTGTGGGCGAACTGGATCTCGGATTCGAAATCCGAGATTGCCCGCAAGCCACGGACGATGAAGCGGGCCTCCTTCGTTCGACAAAAGTCCACCGTCAGCCCGTCGAACGCCTCCACCTCGACGCGGCCCGACAGGTCGGGCGCCTCGGCATCGAGTGATGCGCGGATGATGTCGACCCGCTCGCGCGCCGATAGCAGCGGAGTCTTGCGAGGGTTGGCGAGGACGGCGATGACCACGCGCTCGAAGACCGGCGCGGCCCGCCGCACGACATCCAGGTGCCCGAAGGTCACCGGGTCGAACGATCCGGGGTAGACCGCGACCCTCACTCGCCCTCCTCGATCTCCAGGGGCCCCTCGATCCTTCTATAGAACGTCAGCGCCGTCTCGCCGAAGCGCCGCTCGCGCTCGGATGCTAGCAGGCCGATCCGGGCGGCCGGCCGGCCTCGCCAGAAGTGCTTGGCGACGACCCGCGCATCGGCAGCCAGAAGCCCCGGGCCGGTCCCGCCGAGACGCTCCAAGGTGGCGTTCAGAAGATCGCCCTCCGAATAGGGAGGATCCACGAGCACAATGTCGAACGATGGCCTGCTCGCCGAATCGCGGGCGAGCCAGCGCAGCACATCGCCCCGGACGACCGCCACGCGTGGTCCAGCCAATCGTGTTCGGCGCAGGTTCTCGGCAATGACGCGTGCTGCCCCAGCGTCCTTCTCGACGAACACCGCGCTCTGCGCACCGCGCGACAGCGCCTCGATGCCGGCCGCGCCGCTCCCCGCGAACAGGTCGAGCACGACGGCTCCCGGCAGCTCTGGCTCGAGAATGGCGAAGAGTGTCTGCTTGACCCGGTCTGCCAGCGGTCGCGTGCCGGGCCCGGGCGCCAGGAGCCGGATTCCGCGCGCCGTACCGGCGATCACGCGGCCGGCCTCGGGCACGTGAGGCGCTATGCGGCGCCCGAGGCCGGATCGCCGGCCGCCACTCGGGCCAGCCAGCCGGTCTCGAGCTCGTCCCGGAGAGGCTGAAGCGCGGCCCCTGGAATCTCGCCGGTCGCGTCGAGGAGCGCTTCGGCATGACGCCTGGCCGACGCGGCAAGCGCTCGGTGATCCGCCCGCTGGAGCGATGCGACGCGGAGCCGCGGCAACCCGCTCTGGGCGAGGCCCAGGACGTCTCCCTCCCGGCGCAGCTCGAAGTCCGCCTCTGCCAGGGCGAATCCGTCGCGCAGCTCCTTGACCGCCCGGAGACGCGCTCCAGCCGTCTCGTCGCGCGTGTCCGAAACCAGGACACAGAAGGACTCGGCGGTGCCGCGGCCCACACGGCCGCGAAGCTGGTGCAACTGGGCAAGGCCGAACCTGTCGGCGTTCTCGACGATCATCAATGTTGCTTCGGGAACATCGACGCCGACCTCGATGACGGTCGTCCCGACCAGGACGTCGAGATCGCCGTCGCGAAAGCGGCTCATCTCGCGATCGCGATCGGTTGCCTTCATCCGGCCGTGGACCAGGCCGATACGCAGTGGCGCGAGCAGAGTCGTCAGGCGCTCCGCCTCGCTTTCGGCGGCCACGGCGCCCTCCCCGTCCACCGCCCCATCCGCGAATGCATCGCCGCCTTCGTCTCCCTCGTCCTCGGTGATGAGCGGCACGACCACGAACGTGCGATGACCCGCCCCTGCTTCGGAGCGGACGCGCTGCCAGGTTCCCGCCAGGTCGCTGGAGCTCTTGATGCCGGTCCGAATTGGAACCCGGCCCGCCGGCTTAGAATGCAGGTCGGACACGTCGAGGTCGGCGTAGATCACCTGGCCGAGCGTGCGTGGGATGGGCGTCGCCGTCATGAGCAGGACGTGTGGCTGGAAGCCCCCGGCCTTCGCCTCCAGCTGCCCTCGCTGCTCGACCCCGAACCGGTGCTGCTCGTCGATGACCGCCAGGCCGAGCCGCGCGAAGGCGACCGTTTCCTGGAGCAGCGCGTGCGTGCCGATCACGACGGCCGCACGGCCGTCGGCGATCTGCTCCAGGGCCTTGCGCCGCGCATCGGCCGGGAGCGAGCCGGTCAGAAGCGTGGCCGGGATCGCGAGCTCCTCGAGGAACGCGCCCACGGTCTCCGCGTGCTGGCGAGCGAGCAGATCGGTCGGGGCGAGCAGCGCCCCCTGGTAGCCCGCCCGGGCGCTTAGCGCGAGCGCAAAGGCCGCGACCGCGGTCTTACCCGAACCGACGTCGCCCTGCAGCAGCCGGAGCATCGGCTCGGGCCCGGCGAGATCGGTGCGGATGGCATCCATCGCCCTTCCCTGGTCGGGCGTGAGCTCGACCGAACGCCCGATCTTCCGGTCGAGGCTGGCGACAATCGCGGCCCGGATCACCGGATCGGCGCCTGGCTCGACCTCGATCGCCACGCCGCGGCTGCGGCCGCGCTCCCGGCGGCGGCCGACCATCCCGACCTGGAGCGCGAGGAGCTCGTCGAAGGCGAGCCGCTTGAGCGCCGCGTCGCGTTCCTCGAAGGAGTCCGGATAGTGCGCCGCTTCGATGGCCCTGGCGATATCGACGAGACCCTCAGCCGCGCGGAGGTCGCCGGGGAGGTATTCGCGATAGGCGCGCCCCGCGCGGTCGATCGCGGCACGAATGAGGACTCGCAGCCGAGCCGCGGTGAGGCCGCCGGTCAGCCGGTAGATCGGCACGATGCGGCCGGCATGCAGCAGCGCACCTCCGTCGTCGCGTTGGAAGTCGGGGTTGTCGAACACGACCGACCAGCCTCGATGCTTGATTCGACCGCTCACGACGACCCGGTCGCCCTGGGCGAGGCGCTTCTCGATGTAGCGCCGCCCGAACCAGATCGCCTCGGCCTCGCCGCTGTCGTCCTCGAAGACGGCCGTCGTGCGCTGGACTCGCCGGCGGAAGGTCTGCTCCACACGCAGCTCTCGAACGCGCACCCGGGCGCTGGCCATCTCGCCCTCCTCGATCGCCCGTAGCGCGGCGAGGGTGCGCATCTCGCGCAGGTCGTCGTAGCGACGGGGCAGGTGGAAGAGCAGCTCGCGCACCGTGACGATGCCGAGTCGCTGAAGCTTCCGGCGCAACGCGGCCGCCCCGGGCAGGCCGCTCGAGCCAATCGGCCGCGAGAGCATAGCCACATCCGGCGCGGACGAGACGGTCGAAGTGACGGGACGACCGGTCTCGCGGACCGGGCGCGAGGACCGGCGAGGGGCCGCCGTGCCGGGCACAGCTACTCGACCGAGATCAGATAGCGGTAGTACGGCTGGCCGCCGTGGACCAGGTCCACCTGGAGACCGGGCTTCAGGTCGGTGATTCGCCTGGCGAGGGCCTCCGCCTCGGCGAGGTCGGCACCGCCGCCGTAGTACAGGGTCAGGAGCTCGAATGCGGGATCGAGCGTCGCGAGCGCGGTCAGGACCGCCTTCTGGCCGTCCGCGTCGACTGCGATGAGGCCGTCGTCCGGATCGAGGACGATCGTCTGACCCCTCCTGACCTTGCGCCCGCCCAGGCTCGCGTCCCGGATGGCCCTCGTCACCTGCATCGTCTGCAGGCCACGACCCGCTTCGGTCATGGCCGCCGCATTCGCTTCTCCGTCCAGCGATGGATCGAGCGCGATCAGCGCGGCCACTCCTTCGGCAGCATTTCGACTCGGCACGACCCTGACCGACCGGCGCGCCATCGCGGCGACCTGGCGGGCGGCGAGGATGACGTTGGGGTTGTTCGGAAGCAACAGCACCTCGTCGGCCCCCACGGCCTCGACCGCCGCGGCGAGCTCGCCGATGCTCGGGTTGTCCGACTGGCCACCACGGACGACGCTCGCCACGCCGAAGGATTCGAAGACCCTGGCCAGGCCGTCGCCCGCTGCCACGGCGACGACGGCAAGGGGCACGCGGGCCATGGGTTCGGAGCCGTTGCCGTCCGTGCGATCGGACGCCTTCGCGGAGGTGGAAATGGCGGCGGCCGGTGCCGCGATCGACAGGGCGGCCAGCGCGGCACTCGTCGCCCCTCCCGACGGACGCAGGGCATGAGCGCCGGGGGCTCCACGCAGATCATCGGCCGGGGCTGGGCTCGCACGTCCCGTGAACTCCGCAGCCCGGACCTCGCGCACGTCGCGCGCCTGGTCGTCCAGATTCTCGATGCTGATCCGACTGAGACTGCCCACGGACAGTCCGAAGGCGATCACCTCGTCTGGACGCTCGCTATGGACGTGGACTTTGACCGCCCGGCCATCGCCCGCCACCAGCACGGACCCCCCGAACGTCTCGAGCCGGCTCCGGATGGAATCGAGATCAAGCAGGGCCGCGCCCGTCGGCTGGACGAGGAACATCGTCTCGTAGCCGAAGCCCTCGTCGGCGTGAGCCACCACGGCGGAAGCGGTCACTGGCGCACGCCGCCGACCTCGGCCGGCACCGGCCGGGGCTTCGCCGGCGGGAACCTCGCCGAGCAGGTGTAGCAGGACACCCTGGAACAGCCGATAGAGGCCCTGCCCGCCGGCGTCGACCACGCCCGCCTCGCGGAGGATCGGCAGGAGGGTCGGCGTCCTGGCGACGGCTTTCTCGGCCGCGTCGACCGCTGCTATGAGCACCGTCTCGAGATCGCTATCGCGTTCGGCGGCGACGACGGAGGCGGCGGAAGCCTCGCGCATCACGGTGAGGATCGTGCCCTCGACAGGCTTGACCACGGCCGCGTACGCGGTCTGGGTACCGAGCGTCAGTGCGTGGGCGAGGTCCAGGCCATTGAAGCGGCGCTTGCCACCCAACCCTTCGGACATGCCCCGAAAGATCTGCGAGGTGATCACGCCCGAGTTGCCGCGCGCCCCCATCAACGCTCCAAGACTGATGGCCCCGGCAACGCGATCTGCGGCCTGATCCGCGACCTTTTCGCCCTCTTCCAGCGCCGCGCGGGCGGTGGCGAGCATGTTCGACCCGGTATCGCCGTCGGGGACGGGGAAGACGTTCAGGGCGTTGATCTCGTCGACGTGCGCTGCCAGATTGGCGACCGCGGCGCGATAACCGGCCAGCAAACCGGCCCCATCGCAGGCTCGTCGCGTCACGAAGGCCGTTCTCCGGACGACGTCGCGCCTCGCCGGCCGCCTAGCTTCGGGCGATTCCCGTTGCCTGACGTGGGGCCTGGGCTTCCGGCGGCCAGTTGATCGCGCGCCGGAAGGCGGTTGCTCGGGACGATCCTCGCCGGCGGAGGCGCTCCACCAGGCTGGAAGCGCAGGCCATCTACATGGATGGAAAGGTGGGCGAAGTCACGCCCTGTTGCGCGTCGAACCGCATAACGGACAGCCGACTCGACCTGGCGCCCGACTTCGGCCACCGGCAGGCCGTAGGCAACCGTGACAAACAGGTCGAGCCGGAGCTCGCGCGACGTCTGCAGCTGGATCGCCGGCTGGCTCAGCCCGAGAAGGCTCAATACTCGGCCGGGGATCGATGGCGCCCTGAAACCGGTCACACCGTAGCTACCGAGGGTCGCGGCCCGGACGATGTCAGCAATGGCTCGACGGCTGACGCTGGCGCGACCGGGAATGGGCTGCGGCGACATGCAGGCGACCACCTCGCTGACGGCCTGACGGGTCGGAACACGCGGCGCGCTCGCCGCCAAGCGGGCGTCGCAGGCCCTCTGCTATCATACCGCCCGACTTCGGACATCCGGCCGGATGTTCTGTTTCCGGGCAGTCTGCCCACTCCGAGGACCCAAAAATGGCACGTGCCTGTGCAATCTGCGGGAAGACTTCGATGGCCGGCTTCAACGCCCAGTCATCGGGCATGAACCGCGTCCGAGCCCACCGCCGCTATCAGCCGAACCTGCAGCCCCTGCTCGTCACAACCAAGGGCGTGGCCGAGCGGAAGCTTGTCTGCACGCGCTGCCGGCGGACGCTCGTAAAGGAAGCCCGTTAGGCGATCCCCTCCCTCTCACAAATTTCCCAGCCCCGATCGGTTGATCGGGGCTCTTGCATTCCTGCGGCGACCGCGCCGCGAGCTAGGCTCGCTGGTCGGTGTCGAGCCACAAGGTGAATGGCCCCTCGTTGACGAGCTCCACGAACATCTCCGCGCCGAACTCGCCGCGCACCACGGTCACTTCGGCCGCCTCGACCGCGGCACAGAACCGCTCGTAGAGCGGGACTGCCGCGTCCGGCGGAGCTGCTGGCGTGAAACCCGGCCGACGGCCGCGGCTGGTGTCCGCGTAGAGGGTGAACTGGCTCACCACCAGCATCTCGCCGTTCACGTCCAGCAAGGAGCGGTTCGTCTTGCCCGCCTCGTCGGCGAACACCCGCAGGTCCACGATCCTGCGTGCCAGCGAATCGGCAACGTCGGGCACGTCGTGGGTGCCGACTCCAAGGAAGACGACCAGGCCCTGATCGATCCTGCCCAGCACGTCGTTGGCGATGCGGACCTCGGCGCGGCTGACTCGCTGGAGGAGAGCTCGCATGGCGTACCCCGGGCTATTCGCTGAGGAGTCCGGCGGCAGCCCGCCAGAGCCCCCCGATCATGACGAGCCAGGGCAAGAGGTACACGGGACTGCCGGCTCCGCCCGCCAGCCCTCCGCCGGCCATCAGCCCGATGCCGACCACGCCGGCCGCCGCCAGCCCCAGACCCTGGCCGAGCTGGGCCGGCCGGACGCGCCGGCCCAGGCGTCGCAGAGCTCCCGTCTCCCCCGAGTCGTCCGCCTCGACACCGGCCTCCAACTCAGTGTCGGCCGCCCGTTCCATGACCCGACGGAACCAGCCGGGAGCGTGGATCACGGCCCAGTACGCGAGAACGGCGTACGCCAGCCCGCCCAGGATGTCCACCACGTAGTGGTCGGCCAGGTAGACGATCGAGAACCAGACGCAGACCGAATAGGCAAGCATCAACCAGCCGATCCGCCCGAAGGATCGCCTGGCGAACAGGAAGGCCAGGAACGGATAGCCCGCGTGGAGGGATGGGAACGCGGCGACCTGGTTGGGATTGATGTCGTACACCGTGTAGCTGAACAGGTAGTGGCCTTCGAAGCCGAACAGGCGCGCCAGCTCGCTGAAGCCCTGGTCCTTGAGGTAGGCGATTGCAGGCAGCCCGTCCGGCCCCGGAATGAGGCCATTTTTGGCCGCCCACCAGGGCGGCGCAACCGGCAGCAGCAGATAGGTCACGAAGCCGGCCATCGAGAGCACGATCATGGCCGCCACGTAGTCGTAGTAGACGCGCCGCCGGCGCAGCCACAGGAAGAACCCGACCGCGATCGGCAGGGGAAAGTGGAGGAAATAGAAGACCGTCGCGACCATGGCCAGCGGGTCGCTGCCCGTCGCCGGATGGAATAGATCCTGGAGGACCTGCGTGGGCAAATGGCCGAGGAAGAGCGCGCGCTCGGCGTTCAGGACATCGGCCACGTGAACGCTCACTCCGAAATTGTCGGCGTAGCCCCGCATCAGCTCGTATGCAAAGAACAGCCCGATGAACGGGATCCAGTCGCGCAGGAACAACCGGCCGCGGCCGACGAGGACTGCCGCGAGGCCCAGCGCGACCAGGAGCACGTCGGGGGTGATCGAGACGCCCCGACTGATCATTAGCGCCGAGAGCAGGACGATGTAGCCGCCGATCGCCAGGAGCAGGATGCGGTCGTTTCGCCGCCCGAGCTGCTGAGCCACGGCCGCGCCGCCACTCGGCGGGGAGCCCGTTGCCGGCGGCAGGCTTGGCGGCGACACGCCGGGTGGCGTCACGCCGGGTGCCGTCGTTGCCTCATCCCTCACCCGGCCGCCCGCAGCGCGCGGCGCCAGTCTTCGGCATCCTGGAGGTAGCGGTCGCGCGCATCTGCGTGCCGTTCGGCAGTCAGCGCTTCGGCACTCGCGGGGACCATGACTTCGTAGTCCCGCACGCCATCGGGATTGATTTGGCCATTGCCGCGCAGCATCAGGACGGGAATGCCACCCGCCTCGATCTCGTCCATGAACCGCTTGGCAAATGTCTTCGGCAGCCGCGCGAAGCTCACCCATTTGTCTCGCGGAATGGGCGGTACCCCGGCGTTCAGCTCGTACTGGTAGCCCTCGTCGGCAAGGGCCTTGATCAGCCTGATCTCACGACCCATATCGTGGCCCTTGATCCACAGCGCGGAACCGACCACGAGCACGTCGACGCCCTGGCCGCCCGCGAACTCGGCCGTCTCGCGGTTCACGCCGCCGTCGACGTGGACCTCACCCCCAACGGCCTTGTGACGAAGGAGGTCACGCGCGGGGAGCAGCTTCGCGCGCGCAACGTCTTTCATGAATTTCTGGCCGCCGAAGCCAGGCTCGACGGTCATGACCATGACGATGTCGAGCAGCTCCTGGTAGGGCTCGAGCGCCGACAGGGGCGTCGCCGGTCTCAGGGACAGGCCTGCCGCCCGACCGGCGCGTCGGATCTTGCCGAGCGTCGGGCTGATCGGCTCTTCGACCTCGACGTGGATCGTGATCGAGTCGCACCCCGCGTCGATGTATTCGTCGACGTAGCGGCCAGGTTCGGAGATCATCAGGTGCGCGTCGAACGGCAGCCGGGTGACCCGCCGAAGGGACTTGATCGTCCGGGCACCGAAGGTGAGGTTCGGTACGAAGTGCCCGTCCATCACATCGAGATGGATCCGATCGGCGCCCGATCGCTCGCACCGCCGGACCGCGTTCCCGAGGTTGGCGAAGTCGGCGTCGAGGATGCTCGCTGCGACTCTTGCCCGACCGGGCGCCACTAGTCCCCCACTCCGGCGGCGAGAGGACGCCGGTCGCGCTCCCCGCGCAGGGCGGCGGCGCTCTCCGCGAGGAGCCGTTCACGCCGTCTGAGGACAACGGGGGCGGTCGGCTGCGCTCCGCGCTCGGCAGCCAGCTGGCCGCAGGCCGCCCCGATCTCCTGGCCGCGGTTGCGCCTGACTGTCGTTGCGATGCCCGCCCCTCGAAGGACGCCCGCGAACCCCTCGATGACCGGCATCGGGCTTGCCTCCCACGGCGTGTGGGCAACCGGATTCATCGGAATCAGGTTCACGTGCGCATGATCTCCGCGCAGCAGGTCGGCCATTGCGCGGGCATCGGCATCGGTGTCGTTGACGCCCGAGATCATGGTGACCTCGTAGCTGATCCGGCGGCCCGTCGCGCGTGCGTGATCTCGGGCCGCGGCGACGACCTCGGCCACCGGCCAGCGCCGGTTGAGTGGCACCAGGACGTCGCGCAGCGGGTCGCGCGCGGCGTGGAGGGAGACGGCGAGCGTGAACTGCGGGCCAAGCGCGGTCAACCGCTGCATCCCGGGAACCACCCCGGACGTCGACACGGTGATGTGCCGGGCCCCGAGCCCAAAGCGCTCCGGGTCTGAAAGGGCCTGGATTGCCGCCAGGACCAAATCGAGGTTGAGCAACGGCTCGCCCATGCCCATGAACACAACGTTCGTCAGGCGCTTGCCGCTCGCCCCAAGACGCCGGGCCGCGTGGCGCACCTGGTCGAGCATCTCGGCTGCTTCGAGATCGCGCGTGAAACCGAGCTCGCCCGTCGCGCAGAACGGACAACCCACCGCGCAGCCTGCCTGGCTCGAAATGCACAGGGTGTGGCGCTCCCGACGGCCGGGTCGTGCGGGGTAGTGCATCAGCACCGACTCGACCAGAGCCCCATCCGACAGCGTGTGAAGAGCTTTTTCGGTCTGGGAGCCGTCGCCGAGCCGGAGATCGGTAGAGGACATCGTGTCGAGACGGAAGTCACGTTCGAGCTCGTATCGAAGAGGTGAAGGAAGCGTGCGAAGCTCATCGGCCGAGCCGGCCATCGCCCTCCACAGGGCATCGGAAACCTGGCGGACCCGGTAGCGGGGCTCTCCGTGCTCGTCGAACCAGCCGGCCAGCTCAGCCGGAGAGAGGCCACTCAGCCCCGGTCGTGGGTCCCGGCTTGACGTCCTGGGTGCCGGCGGACTCGTCCCTGACGGGGGCGGGGCAGAGGTCACGCGTTGATCGAAGGGCATGGATCCATCAACCGTCCTGCAGGGCCCGCCAGACGCGATTCGGTGTCATGGGCAGCTCGCGAAGCCTGACCCCCGCTGCGGCTGCGACCGCGTTCGCGACTGCCGCCGCTCCCGGCACCACCCCTGCCTCGCCGATGCCCTTGGCTCCGAACGGGCCCTCGGGCGCCGGAACCTGCACGATCGTGACTCCGAGGGGTGGAACGTCCTCGGCTCCGGGCACCGAGTAATCCAGGAATGAGCCACTCACCAGCTGGCCCCCTTCGTCGTAGACCAGGGCCTCATGCAGTGCCCAGCCGATTGCCTGGCCGGCGGCGCCCTGCATCTGGCCTTCGACCAGGGCCGGATTGATCGCGCGGCCGACGTCCTGCACGACGTGGTGCCCGAGTGGCCGGACGACGCCGGTCTCGAGGTCGACGCGGACATGTGCGACGTGGGCCACGGCTGACGGCGCCGTGCTCTGGTGCTCCGACGTCGCGTGACCCTCGAGCGGCTCACGACGCGAGCCGTCGGTGCGCCGGGCGACCTCCGCCACGGTCATACCGAGCTGGGGCGCCCCGCGCGGCCTGATCGTTCCTTCCACGATCTCCAGGTCGTCAAGGCTGATCTCCAGATCGCGGGCCGCGGCGCGCAGCAGTCGGTCGCGGGCGTCCAGCGCGGCCAGGCGCACGGCACGACCGGCCGAGTACGTCACGGTGCTGCCACCACTGACTGGAGAGAGGGGCGCCGCTGCCGTGTCGGCCGCGACCACACGGACGGCCTCCAGCGAAAGCCCCATGGCCTCGGCCGCGATCGCTTCGAACGCGCCGGCGGTTCCGGTCATGTCCACCATCCCGGTTACGACCGTGACCGTCCCATCGGGCTCGACGCGGCACATCGCGGCGGCCGCGTCCTTGCTGCCCGGCCAGACACCTGCGGCGAGACCAACGCCATCACCCGGCGGGAGCGCCCGTCGATTCAGCCACAGCGGGTCCAGCGCGACCTGCGCGAGACATTCCCGCAGCCCGATAGCCGGCCACGGCTCGCCGTCGATCATCGGTGACCCCTCGTCGGCCACGTTCCTGAGACGGATTTCCAGCGGGTCGATGTCGAGCCGCCCCGCGAGCTCGTCCACGAGCGTTTCCAGCGCGAACGCGGTCTGTGGGCCACCCGGCCCTCGATAGGGACCCGCCCCAACCCGGTTGGTTCGGACTCCGACGGCGGTCACGTCGAAGGCCGGCCAGCGATAGGGCCCGGCCAGAAGGACCGGCGCGATCTCCTCGAGCCAACTGTCCGGGTACGCCCCGGCATCGAGCACCAGCCGGGCCTCCAGACCGACGAATGAGCCATCGGCGGTCGCCCCGAGACGAACGTCGAGGATCGTCCCGGGCGCGGGATTGGCCGCCAGGAAGTCCTCCCGGCGATCGAACACCAGCCGCACCGGCCGGCCGACGGCGATGGCCGCGGCGGCCACGAGTGGCTCGATCACGCTGAGCTTGCCGCCGAACGCGCCGCCGAGGGGAGTGCCGGCCACCCGGATACGCGCTGGCGGCAGTCCGAGGGCCTTCGCAACATCGGCTCGGGCGAAGAACGTGCCCTGGGTACTCGCCTCGAGGACCAGGGTGCCATCCGGATCGACCCAGGCGGTCGCCGTCTGGGGTTCGAGGTAGGCCTGGTATATCCAGCTCGTCGTGAAGCGTCCCTCGACGACTACGGCGGCTTCACCGAGCGCCGCGCCAACGTCGCCTTCATGGAACCGGTAGCGGTTGTTGACGTTGGCCGAGAGAGCCTCGTCCTCGGTGCGGCTGTCCGCCGCCCCTCCCACCGCCGCATGAGCTCCGGCCCCACCGTCGCTCTCGTCGCCGGATCCGACCTCTGCGCGTCCGATCGGGTCGTTCCTCACGGACGGGCTGTCCAACCGCATGGCTGCCATCGGATCGACCACGGCAGGCAGTGGCTCGTACTCGACGAGGACTTCCTGGACCGCCTCGGCCCCGGCCTCGTACGTCTCGGCGAGCAGCAATGCCACGGGTTGGCCGGCGAACATCACCTCGTGCCGGGCGAGTGGCTCGAACAGGCGCCGGTCCTCGGATGCGGCGATGGCCAGGTCCTCGGCGGTCAGCACGGCTACGACGCCTGGGACAGCGAGCGCGGGCTTCTTGTCGACCGAGCGAATGTGCGCGTGGGCATAAGGCGATAGCACGGGGCGGGCATGAAGCATGCGGGGGATCGGTCCATCGGCTCCATAACGCAGAAGTCCTCGGACCTTCGCCTCGGAATCTGGCCTCGGCCGACGCCGGCCGATGATGGGCTGCCCGTCGAGATCGACCGATCGCGGGGGTCGTTGCACCGTCGCCATCGCTGGTCTCCTTCGTGCCGAAGGATAGCGAACGAGACCCGGCTACCCGCTTCGCCCCGACCCGCCTGACGGCTCCACGAAACCCGGCCGCCCGCGGAGCAGCTCGGCTCCGGTCATCCGCGGGCCGCCGGCAGGCTGGACCTCGATCA
Organism: Chloroflexota bacterium; assembly: GCA_005883615.1. Classification (GTDB taxonomy): domain Bacteria; phylum Chloroflexota; class Limnocylindria; order Limnocylindrales; family CSP1-4; genus CF-16. The sequence goes on from VBEC01000072.1 coordinate 17,999, forward strand.
GGCGCAGCCGGCCATCCACCGTGACCAGCGCGGCCGTGTCGCCCGACCGGACCAGGGTCCCCGCTCGGTCGTCCGGTTCGGACGGGGTCGCTTCGGCGCGCCAGACCAGGAGCCGCACGGACGTCTCGAGGAATGAGCCAGGCCAGGGCTGGTATGCGCGGACCTGCCGCTCGAGGGTGGCCGCCGTTCGCCCGGCGTCGAGGCGGCCGTCCTCCCGCCGCAGCGGTCGGGTCATCGTCGCGAGGCCGTCGTCCTGCGGCCGCGCCACCAGCGCCCCGCGCAGCCACGGTCCAACGGTGCGGCGCACGAGCGCCGACCCGATAGCCGCCAGGCGGCGCTCCAGCTCTGGCGTCGTCTCGGAGCCCGTCAGTGCCAGGCGTTCTGCGGCGACAATCGGTCCCGTATCGAGCCCATCGTCCATGCGGATAAGCGTCACCCCCGACTCAACATCGCCACCCAGGATCGCCGCCGGAACCGGAGTGGCCCCGCGATGCCGTGGCAGCAATGACGGGTGCACGTTCAGGATGCCCGCCGCGAAGGCCTCCAGGAGTGCGGCCGGCACAATCTGTCCGTAGTCGGTCAGGACCCCCAGCGCTGCTCCGAGCGCAACGATCGACTCGAGTGCCTCGGGAGAGCGCAGCCGCTCCGGCTGCAGCAGGGGCAGTCCCAGCTCGCGCGCCCGCGCCGCGACCGGAACCGCGCTCGAGTGGCCGCCGCGGCCAGCCGGCCGGTCGGGCGCCGAGACCACGCCGACCAGCTCGACATCGGGATCGGACGCGAGGACTTCCAGGGTCGGGATGCCGAACGCGCCGGACCCGAAGAAGACCGTCTTCGCCGGGCGCGCAGCCGGCGTGGAGTCCGACCTGCCGCGACGGCCGGCGGTCAGGCCAGCGCCGCCGCCGCGATCTCGGCAGATTCCTCCTCGTCCTCGCCCGACCCCACGGGGATCAGGTCGTCGAGCGAACCGAGGTAATCGATATACAGCTTGCCGTCCAGATGGTCGAGCTCATGCTGCATTGCCCGCGCCAGGAGCCCCTCGCCCGCCACCTTGATGTTGCGTCCGAATCGGTTCTGCGCCACCACCCAGACACGCTCGTGGCGGTTGACATACGCGACGTAGCCGGGGATGGAGAGGCAACCCTCGAGATCGCGATCGTCGCCGGAGCTGCGCGTGATCCTCGGATTGACGAGCTCATGCAGCTGGCCGCCGACCTCGACGACGCAGGCCTGCAGCGCTTCGCCGATCTGCGGCGCAGCGAGCCCCACGCCCGGAGCGTCGCGCATCGATTCGGTCAGGTCGTCCAGCAGCTCGTGGAGGGACTTGCCGAAGCCGTCGACGGGCTGCCCCTTCAACCGAAGGCGCGGGTCGCCGAGGAGGACGATCGGTCGGACGCTCATTGGTCGGCGAGTATAGCCAACGACCGGGCGGCTTCCGGTGGGCCTAGGTCTGCCGTGGCGTCGTCTCGGCTGCCTCCTTCGGCAGGGTCACCACGGTCACCGGGACCTGCACGCTGCCGCGAAGTCGGCTCGGAACGTCCTGGCCAAGCCAGCGGGAAATGCCCGCCGGCAGCGTCGACAGGATGATCTCGTCGACCGTCACCCGGCGCAGCGCGTCGTGCGCCGCATCGACCGGATCCCGCACGCCGACTTCGCCGTCTGCCTCTGCGCCGGCAGTTCGCAGGCGTTCCACCACCGCGTCCAGCCGTTCTCGGGCCGCCTTTTGGGTCTCCGTCTCGTCCCACGTCATCCCGCCGCCGACCGGGGTCGCCGGAACGACAACGTAGAAGCGAGCCGGACCCGTCGCGAGGCGCTCGTCGATCGCTGCCTTGAGAGGCTCCCCACCGATGGTCTGGTTGGCCACGATCAGGAAGGAGCGCATGTCCGCCTCCTCTGCTGGCGATATCCGTCTCCCGAGTTGTAGCACCGGTGTCCATTCCGGACAACGGTCAGCAGACAACCGTCGTCGAACCATCGTCAGAGGAGGGACTCCGGATCGACGTCGACTGACCATGGCGCCTCGACTCCACCGTCGAGGAGGAGGGCGGGTCGCTCGCCCCGCAGGACGACGTTGTACCGCCAGCGATCGGCGCGCCGGGCGATGTAGGCCGGCGCCGGGCCGACCACTTCGACCCCCAGGGCGAGCTCGCCGGCCCGGGAGCGCAGGCGCTCTACCATTTCCGCCCCAGCCCGTTCAGCCGCCTCGCGATCTGCCAGGCCCACGGTCAGCTTGACGAGCTGTCCGAACGGCGGCGAGCCGAAGCGGCGGCGCTGCTCCAACTCGGCGTTGTAGAAAGTACGCGCATCCCCACGCGCGACGGCCTGGATGGCGGGATGATCTGGCTGGTAGCTCTGGATGATCGCGTAGCCGGGTCGTTCGCCGCGCCCCGCCCGACCCACTGCCTGCGCGAGCAGCTGATATGTCCGCTCGGCGGCACGTTCGTCTGGCAGGTTGAGCGCCACGTCCGCGGACACCACTCCGACGAGCGTAACCTCGGGAATGTCCAGGCCCTTCGTGACCAGGCTTGTCCCGACGAGCACGTCGAGACGGCCGTCCCGGAACGCGTCGACCACGCGTTCGGCGGCCCCCTTCCGCTCCACGATGTCGCGGTCCAGCCGGCCCACCCGATAGCCCGGAAACCGCGAACGGAGCTCCGCCTCGACGCGCTGGGTGCCGCCGCCCAGGTACCGGATGCGCGGCGAGCGGCAAGCCGGGCAGCGCGTCGCGAGTGGCGATGCCGTCCCGCATTGATGGCAGCGCAGCGTCATCCCCACCTGGTGGAAAACGAGCGGGCGGGAGCACTCCGGGCAAGACTGGGCCGCCCCGCAGTCCCGGCACAGCACGGCGCTCGCGCTGCCGCGGCGGTTGATCACGAGGATCGCGCGCTCGCCGGCGTCGCGATCGAGCTCCCGCACAGCCGTCGCAAGGCGATCCGAGAGAACGCCTCGATTGCCGGCCGCCAGCTCCGCCCGCAGGTCGACGACTTCGACCGAGGGCGTCGCGCCGGTGAGCCGCTCGGCCAGGGCGACCGACCGATAGATGCCATCCTGCGCCCGCCCAAACGATTCCACTGACGGCGTCGCGCTCCCCAGCACGACGACGCCCTGCGCCAGGCGGGCCAGCTCGATCGCGGTGTCGCGAGCCTGGAGCCGTGGCGTCCGGTCGCTCTTGTACGCGGCATCGTGCTCCTCGTCGACGACGATCAAGCCCACGTCGGCGAGCGGTGCGGTCACCGCCAGGCGCGTTCCGACCACGACCTGTACCTCGCCGGCCCGAATACGACGCCATTCGTCGGCACGCTCGCCTTCGCCGAGGGCCGAGTGAACGATCGCGATCGATGCCTCGAGGTCGGCCCGCAGCCGGTCGATGAGAGGCACGGCGAGGGCGATCTCGGGTACGAGCACGAGGGCCGGCCGACCGACCGACTGGGCAGCCACGATCGCCTCGGCGTAAATGGCGGTCTTTCCCCCGCCGGTGACGCCGTCGAGGAGGATGGGCGTCGAGTCCCGCTCTTCGAGCGCCTCCCGGATTCGATCCACAGCCGCGGCCTGCGCGGGGCTCAGCTGGGCGCCCGCCGGTCGCGAGCCCCTTGCCCCGAGCGGCCGGTTCGCAAGGGGCCGGCGGGCTCTCTCGCGCACGTCGCCGGCGATGAAGCCTCGCCTCACCAGGCCGGCCACGGCCGCGGCCAGGGACGAACCGGCCAGAACCGAGCCCGGGAGGCCCGGCTCCCCGGCGGCATCGATCGTGCCCAGGAGCTCCGCCTGTCGGACGCCGAGTGGGCGACCAGCCTGGCGCTCCCCCCGGTCGAGTGCCCGCAAGGCTTCCACGCCTTCGGAGGTGAGCGTCAGCCAGCGCTCGTAGCGCGGGCCGGCACCGGCCCTTCCCAACGTCCAATCCAGCGTGAGCAGGCCGCGACCGGCAAGCGCGCGGAGGCGCCTGGTGAGCCCCGCTCGGCCCTCGGACGACGCGAGGTCGCGGACGAAGCGCGGCCTCGCCGCGAGCTGCTCGAGGAGGTCGAGGTCCTCGGGTGCAAGGCCATCCGGCGCCGAACCACGGCCCGCTTCGGAGCTCTCGCGCCCCCGCTCGGGTATCCGTTCGGCGACCAGCTCCAGGCGCTCGAGCATGCGCGGGGGCAACATCGACCGGACCACGGCGGACGGCGGAGCCAGGAAGTGGGAGGAGATCCAGCCGGCGAGCTCGAGCGTCAAGGGCGGCAGCAACGGGCCATCGGAGCGAACGCGTTCGAGGAGGGGCTTGACCGTGTCCGGTCGAGCCTCGGCCCAGCCCAGGACCACACCGAGGGCCTGGCGCTTCCCGAACTCGACGAGGACGGCCTCGCCGGGCCTTACGTCGGCCAGCCCCCGGGGCACCTCGTAGGTGTACGTCTGCAAGCGTCCGCCGGCGGCGTCGATGGCGACTTCCACCAGCCGCCCAGTCCGTTCCTCGACAGGGAGCTCGAGGCCGGACTGCAGGATGCCGACGCTCACGGGTTCATTCTGGGCTCTCCCCGTGCCAGCTCGCTCGTCTCTGCCCAGTGTGTCCTCGGGAATCTGGTATCGGGCCGGAGCGGCGGCATACAAAACCCCCAGCGCCCGCTTCAAACGCCCATCGTTGGGGCTTCGAACCCTAGATTGCGATGCGGCGGCCGGCGTTGCGCAGGCGCTCGGCGTCGATGATGCCGTCGATGATCTCGGCCGTCTGCTCGACCTGGCCCGTCTCGTTGACGACCACGTGGTCGTAGTCCTCCTGGCGGGCCAGCTCGAGCGCCGCATTCCGTTGTCGGAGCTCCAACTCGTCGACCGTTTCCGTGGCGCGCGATTTCAGGCGGCGGAACAGGGTCTCCAGCGAAGGCGGCACGACGAAGATCAGGAGCGCATCAGGAATCCGCTCTTTGATGACCTGCGCACCCTGGACGTCGATCTTGAGGATGACATCGTGCCCGTCGGCGAGGGCCCGGGCGACCTCGATCCGCGGCGTTCCGTACCAGTGGCCGTGCACCTCGTTGGCCTCGAGCAACCCGCCCGCATCGCGCAGGGCCATGAACTGGCGCTTGTTCAGGAAGTGATAGCTGACGCCGTCCTTTTCGCCGGGCCGCGGTGCCCGCGTGGTACACGTCACGACAAACCGGTAATCGCGCTCTCGGGAGCGCCGCTTCAGGGCGTCGATGATCGTGTCCTTGCCAACGCCGGATGGGCCCGAAATGATCACCAGCAGGGCACCCGGGGCGCCGAAGATCGGGGCGGTCGAATTGCCCAGGCCGGGCGATGGCTTGCGTCGCGGCTCGCCCTCACCCGTCGAGCCTTCCTGTAGCGGCTCGAGCGCGTCGCTCATCTGGCAGTCCTCGCCGGAGTGCGACGACCGACGGGCGGTCTGCCCCCGACAACTCCTCGGCGTGGCTGCGACGCCGCCTGTCCGTGGTCCTCGCTGAGGGATCCGAGGACTGCTTCCAGCTCGGCCGGCAGTGGCGCTTCGACGCGGATGAGATGGCCGTCCGAGGGCGCCGCCAGCTCGAGGCGCCAGGCATGGAGGAAGAGGCGCCCGAGTCCTTCGGGCCCGCGCCGCGACCTGCCTGTGCCATACACCGGATCGCCGGCGACCGGGTGGCCGATGGCCTCCAGGTGGACGCGGATCTGGTGCGTCCGTCCCGTCACGAGGTCGAGCTCCAGGAGCGTCCAGCCGGCGAAGCGCTCCCTGACCCGATAGCCGGTAACCGCGGCCCGGCCGTCGGTCACAACCGCCATGCGAGTGCGGTGCCTTGGGTCCCGACCGATCGGCGCCTCGATCCGTCCGACCGAGGCTGTCACGCTGCCCCAGACCAGCGCGAGGTAGGTCTTCTTCACTCGTCGGGCCTTGAGCTGGCTCATCAGCGATGCCTGCGCGGCATCGTTGCGGGCCACCATGAGCAAGCCGCTCGTGTCCCGGTCCAGGCGGTGGACGATGCCCGGACGAGCAACGCCCGCGATTCCTCCCCACGCCTCGGCGCCGCCCCGACCGAGTAACGCGTTGACCAGGGTGCCGCCCGAATGCCCCGGCGCCGGGTGGACGACGAGGCCGGCCGGCTTGTCGATGATCAGCACGTCGGGGTCTTCGTACACGACCCGCAGGTCGATCTCGCTTTCGGCGGCCGTTTCGGGTTGGGCTGCGGGCGGCACCTCGAGTCGGAGCCGTGTCCCCGGACCAACCACCGAGTTCGCCTTGAGCGGGATCCCCTCGGACGTCAGGTGACCGGCCGCGATGAGCCGCTGGACGTAGCTCCTGGACAGCCCGGTGACGTCGGATACATATCGATCGACACGCAGCGGGCCAATGACCTCCGGCACACGCACCTCGTGTACCGCGCCCGCCGCGCGCCCCTCAGTCACCGGCAGGAGTTCCTTCCGATTCCGGCACCGACCCCGCCGGGAGCGCAGCCTTTGGTTCCCCGAGCCGCGGCCAGATCGCGAGAGCGACCAGCAGGAGAATCGCGCAGCTGATCGAGGCATCCGCCACGTTGAAGTCGTACCAGCGCAGCGTCCCGATGCCCGCATCGACGAAATCGACCACGTAACCAAGCCGAATACGGTCCGCGAGGTTGCCGATCGCTCCGCCGAACAGCAGGCCGAGCGCCACGCTCGCGAGCCAGTTGCTCCCGGCTCGGGCCTCGTAGCCAACGATCAGCCCGATCACTGCGAGGCTGACCACGGCGAACAGCGGCGCGGAATCGCGAAAGAGGCCGAACAGCGCGCCGGTGTTGTGGGACAGCGACAGCTGCAGGAGGTCGCCAATGATGGGCATCGGACGCCCAACCTCGAGGTGGGCCAGGACCCACGCCTTGGTGACCAGATCCAGGATCACGACGACCGACGCGATTCCCACGAACAGAGGCCAGCGCGCTCCCCGAACGACCCCCCGGTGTGCAGGCGCCGTCCGCGGCCCGCTCACCGCGCCGGTCGCACGACGATGTGCCTCGTCCAGGATCGAGCCTCCATGAAGGTAGTTCGCTCGACCTAGCCTATCCGTCCGACGCGAGACGGCGCAAGGAAACTGCGACGCGACCGGACTGGAGCTCCACCGTCGACTGGCGGAGACCCTCCGGAGGGGCCCCGAGCGCGATGCGCGCGGCGAGAGTGTCGGCCGCGATCCTGTCGCGATGTGCGGCGACGTCGGACGACAGGCCGGAGATCCAGACTTCGATCTGGTCCCTGACCGCGAGGCCGGCCTCCTTGCGCAGGTCCTGGATTGCGCGCTCGAGCTCTCGAACGTCGCCCTCCGTTCGAAGCTTGGGCGTCAGCGCCGTGTCGATCACCACGACCAGGCCCTCGTCGTGGGCGACCGCGGTACCCGGCCTGGGGGTTGCCAGGATCTCGATCTCGTCCGGCGCCAGGGTGACCCCGCCGAGCGTGACCGAGCCGTCCGGATGGATCTCGAAGGCGCCCTCGCGCGCGGCCGTCATGACCGCCGGGACAGCCGGGCCCAGCTTCCTGCCGATCACGGGCAGCAGGGGCTTGACGCGGCGCTCCACGAGGTCCGACTCGTCGCCGATCACCTCGACCGAAGCAACGTTGACCTCCTCGGCGATCAGCTCGAGGAGCGCCTCGCGCTCGGGCAGCTCGCCGCCGGGCAGGGCGAGCCACATGCGCGCCACCGGCTGGCGGATCTTGATGCCGGCCTGGCCCCGCAGGGTCCGAGCGAGCTCGACGGCCCGACGGGCGGTGGCCATCGCGGCCTCCAGCGCCTCGTCACGCTGGGCCGCCAGCTCGGCCGTCGGCCAGCGCGTCAAGTGGACGCTGTCCGGAGCGGCGCCATCGCCGTCGCCGCCGTCGTCGCCTTGGCCGTCGCCACCGACCACCAGGTTTTGGTAGAGCGACTCAGCCAGGAACGGCAGGATCGGCGCCGTGATGCGGGCCGTCGCGATGAGCGCCTCGTGAAGCGTCGCGAAGGCCGCCGAGCGGCTGGCCCCGGCCTCGCCCCGCGAGAAGCGTCGCCGCGATCGACGCAGATACCAGGTCGAGAGGTCGTCGATGAAGCGGCTGATCGCCCGACCGGCACCGAGCGCGTCGTAATCGCGCATGTGGTCCTCGGCCTCCGCAGCGACGCCCGCGGCGCGGGACAGGATCCACCGATCCAGTGGGCTTCGGTCCGCTGCGGTTGGATCGTCGCCGGGGCTCCAGCCAGTCACGCGCGCGTACGTTACGAAGAACGCATACACGTTCCACAGCACCAGCAGCTCGCGGCGCGCCGCGTCCGCCGCGTGCCAGCCGAACAGGATGTTCTCCTCGGGCCGGGCGTTCGCGAACATCCAGCGCATCACGTCGACGCCCATGCGCTCGGCGGCCTCGTCGAACTCGATCGCGTTGCCCCAGCTCTTGTGCATCGGACGTCCGTCCTCGCCGTATAGCAGGGCGTACCCGAAGATCGTCTTGAACGGCTCCTCCCGGCGCAGCACCGTGCTCATCGCCAGCATCGAGTAGAACCAGTTGCGAAACTGGCCGGGGAAGCTTTCGGTGATGAAATCGGCAGGGAACCAGCGCTTCCAGTACTCCTGGTCCTCGCGGTAGTGGAGCGTCGAAAACGGCACGATGCCGGCGTCGAGCCACGGATTCCCGACGTCTTTGATCCGCTCCACCAGCGCGCCGCACCCGCTGCAGGCGATCTTCACTGCGTCCACGTACGGCCGGTGCGGTGTGTGGCCCTCGAAGACATCCCAGCCCTCGACCGCCCGCTCCTGCAGCTCCGCCCGCCCACCGATGACCTCCACCGTCCCGCACGCGCGGCATTCGTAGATCGGCAGCGCCAGCCCCCAGTAGCGCTTCTTGCTGATCATCCAGTCGCGCATGTTCAGGAGCCAGTCGAGCTCGCGCTCGTACCCGAAGCCCGGGATCCAGCGAATGCGGCCGACGACCTCCATGATCTGGTAGCGCAGGCTCGCGTCGAACTGTTCTGGGCTCAGCGTCTCTCGGGGTTGGTCGTACACGGGGCCCATGTCGATGAACCATTCGTCGACCAGACGGAAGAGCAGCGGAGTCCCGCACCGCCAGCAGTGCGGGTAGCGGTGGGTATACGGCTCCAGGTGATAGAAGAGGCCGCGTCGCTCCAGGTCGTCCACGATTCGCTCGGCGACGTTGGGTGCCTCGAGCCGGCTCAGCCAGCCGAAGCCGTCGTAATACAGGCCCTCCTCGTCGATCGGTCCCACCACCGGTAAGCCGAGTGCCTTGCCGAGCTGGTAGTCCTCGGCACCGCAGCCCGGCGCGATGTGGACGATCCCGGTGCCCTCTTCCTCTCCGACTTCATCCCACGCCACGACCCGGTGCTCGTACGGCTGTCCGGGCTCGTCGCGGGTGCCCTTCGCGAAGGCGTCGCGGACCGCTGGGAGCTCGTCGAACGGACCGCTGTAGCGCCACCCGACGAGATCCGAGCCGGGCCTCTCCTCGAGAACCTCGAACGGGCCAACGACGGCCTGCCTCAAGGTCCCGCGGCCAACCCAGAACTCGTCCCCGCCCTGGCGGATCCGTACGTAGCGGAGCTTCGGCCCGACGGCCGCCGCCACATTGGCCGCCAGGGTCCAGGGGGTGGTCGTCCACAGCAGGAGCGCTTCGCCCGGCCGATCGAGGAGCGGAAAGCGGAGGGTGAGGCCGGGGTCTTCACGATCGGCGTAGCCCTCGTTCATCTCCATCTGGGATAGGCCCGTGCCGCAGCGGGGGCACCAGGGCATTGAATCGTGGCCCTTGTACAGCCAGCCCCGGCGGTGGCACTCGGCGAGGAAGCCCCAGATCAGGTCGTTGTTCTCGTTGGAGAAGGTGAAATACGAGCCGCCGATCTCGGGCATCCCGAGGCGGCCCACGATCATTTCGACCGTGTCGGTGAGCGCGCCGTCGGGGCCCTGGACGGTGACGGTCTGACCGGGATCGGACGCCAGCAGATCGCGCAGCCGGCGCAGCTCGTCGGGGTCGTTCCAGTCCATCCACATTCCGAGGCGGATCGACTGCTCGGTTTGCCGAGCTGCGAACGTGAGGACGCGCTGCTTGCAGAGGCTCACGAACTCGGCGATGCCGAATTCCTCGATGTCGTGCTTGTTGGTGAAGCCCAGGTCACGCTCGACGTTGACCTCGACCCACAACCCCTGGCAGTCGAAGCCGTTCTGCCAGCGCTGGGCGTGCCCGAGCATGGCCCGGAAGCGCTGGAAGACGTCCTTGTACGTTCGGCCCCAGGCGTGATGAACGCCCATCGGATTGTTGGCGGTGATCGGTCCATCGAGGAACGACCAGCGTTCGCCCTCGGCGTTCTGGGCGCGCAGGCGCGCGAACGTGCGGCGCTCTGCCCACATGCGGAGCACGTCGTGCTCCTGGGCGATGAGGTCGGGCTTCGCTTCAACGGGCTGAAACATCGGTCCTCGGATAGGCGTCCCGAGGGCGTCCGAAGCCCTCGAATTCACGCTCTGGGAGTCCGAGTATCCTACCCGCGATGCAATCTCCCCAGGAGGTCCGACCGCGGTCGCGGTCGGCTTTCGCCGCTGCATTCCTGTCGCTCATTTTCCCCGGGCTTGGCCATCTCTACGCCGGCGTCCCGGCTCGCGCCCTCGGCTTCGCGGCGTTGCCGATCCTGGTCCTGTCGCTGCTGGCGGGCGTCTTCATCCGGAGCAACCCACTCGTCTTCCTGGGGACCATCGCCGCGAACCTGCCCGTGGTCCTGCTGCTCAACGTGCTGGTCCTGGCGTATCGCGCGGTTGCGGCCGTGGATGCCTACCGCGTGGCCATCTTCCTCAACGCGGTCGAAGCTTCTGGCGGCACGCGACTGGGGCGTCCGCGCCTTGTGAACAGCCCCGTTTCGCTGGCCGGGCTGATCGCCGTCCTGCTCGTGCTGGCCGGCGGGCACGGCGTCGTGGCGTATCAGGGGAGCGGCCTCGAGAGCACCATCAATTGCATCTTCGACCCGACCGGGACGGCGCAATGCGACGACTCGGACGCCTCGAGCGCCCAGGGCTCGTCCGGCAACCAGTCGCCCACCGTCACGCCGACCAACATCGCCGGAACGGCGAACCCCTCGGTCAGTGCACAGCCGCTCCAGACGGCGCCGCCATGGAACGGCAAGGACCGCCTCAACATCCTCCTCGTCGGAGCGGATCAGCGGCCGGGTGAGGGAACGTTCAACACCGACACCCTGATCGTCGTCAGCATCGATCCGACCACGAAACAGGTCGCGCTGTTCAGCCTGCCACGGGACACCGTCGACGTGCCGCTGCCGCCCGGACCTGCGCGGAACGTCTTCGGGGCCAGCTACCAAGGCAAGATCAACAGTCTCTGGACGACCGCGCAGGGTCGGCCCGACATCTTCCCCGGCAACGCCAACCAGCGCGGGTTCCAGGCGCTCAAGGACACCCTGGCGTACATGTACGGACTGAAGGACGGCATCAAGTACTACGTTGAGGTCAACTTCGACGGCTTCCGGCAGGTGGTCGACGCCATCGGCGGCGTCAACATCAACGTCCAGGTGCCGGTGCTCGACGACCGCTATCCGGGCGACGACGGGACACACTTGCGGGTCTACATCCCGTCGGGAATCCAGCACATGAGCGGGGCGCAGGCGCTCATCTACGCCCGCTCGCGGCACACCTCCGACGACTTCGACCGGGGCGCCCGCCAGCAGCGCGTCCTGCTGTCGCTCCGCCAGCAGACCGACGTGCCGTCGCTGCTGCCCAGGCTGGGCGACCTGGAGAACGCCCTCAAGCGCGCGATCAAGACGGACATCCCCGTCGGGATCCTGCCTCAGCTCCTGGGCCTCGCCGGCGACGTGGATACGACCAACATCCGGCAGTACGTCTTCGCGCCGCCCCTGTACCAGACGCAGATCCTGCACGGCGACCCGCGCGGCTACGTGATCATTCCCAAGGTAGCTCAGATCCGCCAGGCCGTGGCCCAGGCGTTCCGGGTCGACCCGGCGGCCGAGGCCCAGCGCGAGAAGGTAGCGGCCGAGAATGCCAGGGTCTGGGTGCTCAACGGCTCCGACCGAACCGGGCAGGCCAGCGATCTTGCCAATTATCTGGTCTACCAGGGTCTCGACGCAACCGCGCCAAACCAGCTACCGAAGGCAAGTCGAAGCACGACCTCGATCGTCGTGTACAACGGCGTCGAGACGAAGCTGCCGCAGACCGTGGCCCTGCTCCAGCGCATCTTCTCGGTTCAGGTCACCCTCAAGACCGACGCGACCGCGCGCGTCGACATCGTGATCACCACGGGATCCTCGACGCCTGCCTACACCCCGCCACCGTTCGCGCCCTGATTCAGGCCTTTTCGGTCACCCGGTATTCCAGGTAGCGCCCGGTCATCAGGCGCGTCTGGGCGTCGAGGGCGGGCAGGTTCGAGAAGATGAGCCCGATCACGGGCAGGAACAGCCACTGGATGCGTGACATCACGCGCATGCCGCGGCCCCACTCCGGCGGCCTCTCCGGCGCGATCTGGTCCTCGACGTAGATGAGGATCAGCAGGCAGCAGAACGCTCCCGTGAGCAACATCGACGCGTAGACCGGGAGCTGCTGGCCGAGGGTCGAGCGGGCGAAGTCGGAGCCGCCGAACCAGCGGCTGATGAGCAGCGGGACGTTCGACCCGAATAGCATCACGAACGGCGCGATCGCCCAGTTGACGTGGTCCAGCCACAGGTCGAACAGCCGCCGCACGCGCTGCCATCGGGGAATCTCCGAGTGGACCAGGGCGTTCTTGATGTAGTACGGGATGTCCGTCACGCCCCATGCCCAGCGCCGGATCTGCGTGTACTGCTGCACCAGAGTTCTCGGGTACGAGCGCGCCCGGACGGCGTCGCCGTACATCGGGATGAAGAGCGGCACGGCGCGGAACTCGCCCGAGTAGCGGAAGTACGACTTCCAGTAGAAGCGCGAGTCCTCGGGGATCGCGTCGGTCGCCCAGTAGTCCACCTCGTGGACGGTGGCCAGCGACACCGAGTAGCTGCTGAAGCTGATCAGCTTCTCGGGCGTCAGCGAGCGCCACATCTGGACGTGGGTTGCGCCGACCGCCACGAGTCGCACGGGCATGGGCGTCTGCCACAGGTTGTTGTGGAACATTGGCACCGGCTGGTACAGGCGGCGATAGCGGTCCGGGTCGGTCAGGAATGTGTACGTGAGATAGCCGAAGTACTGCGGGTGGACCCGGTAGTCTGAATCGAGATCGGTCACCACCACCTTGCGCGGGTCGAAACCTAGCCGTCCCGTCAGCTCGCGGTACAGCCAGCGCCCGCCGTAGGCCATTGCGCTCGACTTGCCGACGACAATGCCCGGCTCCAGCGGATCGAGGATGTGGAAGAAATGCAGGAAGCGGTCCTCGAACAGCTCCTGCAGGCGCGCGACGTTCTCGCGCCCTTCGCTGTCCGACTCGCGGGTGATGATGGCGACCATCCGGAGCTCCCGCGGGTAATCCGTGTTGGCCAGGGCCGCAACGGTTTCGTAGAGCTTTTCGAATGGCTCCGTATAGGTCGGGATGAGCGCGACGTGCCAGAGCTCGCGAGGATCGGGAATCGGCTCGCCACGCCGGGCCAGCAGGCGCTCGATGTCGCGTCGCTCCGCCGCGAGGCGTGACAGTTCTCGCCGGCCGCCGACAGCCGCGAGGTGCTGGCCAGTTTGCTCGAGCTGGTCGATCCGCGCGCGGATGGCGGGAAGGAGGTGCGTGATCTCCAGCTTGCGGCCGGGAAGGTCGGTAAGGGCGAAGGCGCGCGTCCGCCAGTCGACCATCATGACCCCCCGGATCCGAAGGAACGCCACGACGACGCTGGCCACGAGCACCAGGGCCTTGTAGAACCAGTAGAAGTCGAAGCTCAGGACGAACCAGGCGACGATCTCGGGATAGCGGAACGAGAGCACGATCGGCGCCAAGATCAGCGTCCAGGTGACGAGTCCGGGGACGATCTCGAGCAATCGCTGGGCGGATCGCCGGCGACCCTCGGGTCGTTCGACCGAGGCGACCTGGATGGCGACGGGCTCCAGGGGCTCCCCGGCCGCCCAGGGGCGCTGAGGCATCGGGAGTGCGGTGGCCGCCGGTGGAGGGGCGGTCGCAACCGCCCGATTCAGGGCGTCCGGCGCCTCCGCCGGAACGGTCGGGGCCTGGAGCCGCCTGATCGGCGCTTCAGACACCCTCGTAGATCGGGGTCAGCCAGTGGCGATACTCTGGCCGCCGGCCGCGCACCGCCTCGAAGTAGCGATCCTTGATGGCTCGCGCGATCGGCCCGACCGCGCCGGAGCCCACCGGCCGGTGGTCGACTTCGATCACAGGGCTGACCTGGACGCCGGTGCCGCACAGCAGGATCTCGTCGGCCACGTACAGCTCGGAGCGGTCGATCGAGCGGGCTTCCGTCTTGAGCCCCTCGTCCTCCGCAAGCTGCATGATCGCCTTGCGGGTGATCCCTTCGAGGATGTCGTCATAGACCGGCGGCGTGAGCAGCACGCCATCGCGGTAGACGAACAGGTTGGCCGCGGAGGCCTCGGATGCGTGCCCGTCGGGCGTCAGCACCAGAGCCTCGTCGAAACCGTTGAGCTCCGCCTCGGACTTCTGGAAGGCCATGTTGACGTAGCCGCCCACGATCTTGCCGCGAGCCGGGAGCGCCTCGTCGGCGTTGCGCCGCCAGGACGAGGTCATGATCCGGATCCCGCCTTCTGTGTCGACATAGTTGCCGAACGGGATCGTGAGGATGTACAGCTGCGACTCCAGGTGATGCAGCCGGACGCCGATGGCCTTGGTCGACTTGTAGAACGACGGACGGATGTAGACGTCCTCGCGGAAGTCGTTCCGTCGGACGGTGTCCACGATCAGGCCGGTCAGGGCGTCCACGGACGGCACGTCGTCGATGAGCATGATCCGGCACGAGTTGCGGATTCGCTCGACGTGCTCCCGCACGAACAGCCCGTACAGCTGGCCCTGCTCGTCGTTCCAGTACGCGCGGATCCCCTCGAACACGGCCGTGCCGTACATGAAGGCGTGCGTCATGATGCTGACCTTCGCCTCGCGAAGCGGGACGAACTGGCCCTCGAAGTAGGTGATCAGCGAGTCCATGTCCGGGCCGGGGCCCGCGGGGCGGGCGGTCGTAGCCTTATCGGCCGAGGTCTTGACGGGCTTGTCGGTCAGCATCGACGGGGATCTCCTGCGGGTGTGCGGGAGGGTTTCGCGAACGCCGGCCGAGTATAACAGTGGCCCTTTTCGGACCTTCTTGACCGTCCTCGGCCGTCTCCGACCGCCCTCGTCTGTGCCGCGGTCCGGCAGCGTTGGTCAGATGGCGCCGCCGACCCGCGCCAGGACCAGGCCCAGGTATCCCCCGTAGAACGCCCCGCCGACGAGCAGTCCGCGGCCCGTCAGGCGCTGTGCCCGCCACATCGGCAGGAAGATCGCCGCCGACGAGGCGAAGGCGATGCCCGCCGACGCGAATGCCACGACAGAGTCGCCCGTGACGGCCCACGTCTCCGAGGCGAAGATGAGCGCAACCGAGGTCGGGATGGCGCTCTGGAACACCATCGCCCCCGTGATGTTGCCCATCGCCAGCGTGTCCTTGCCCTGCCGAATCCAGATCACGCTGTTGAACTTCTCGGGCAGCTCCGTGGCGATCGGCGCGATGACCAACGCCAGCAGGGTCCCGTCGATGCTGAACTGGTGCGCCAGGTCCTCCACTGCCCCGACGAAGAGATACGCGCCTCCGACGATGCACGCCAGCGCGACGAGCACCTGCAGGTTGACGACCCGAAGGCGCGGCACGACCGGGTCGAGTGCGTGGTGCCGCCGGTCCAGGCGGTGCAGGCGGAGCGGTGCCAGATCCGCCGCATCCACGTCCGGATCGGCCTCGAAATGCCCCTTGACGTACCACGCGTAGATGCCCAGGAGCAGGGCCGCGACCGCCACCCGAGCACCCGTCATCTCGGCAGGCAGGAGGGCCACCCCGACCGCGACGCCGTACGCCAGCGCGAAATAGCCCATGTCATGGCCGAGCACGGACGTATCGACCGGCATGGCATCAGGGCTCCGGCTCCGCCGGCGGGCGAGCACGACCGCGACCCCGGTCACGAACATGGCCAGCGTCGAGAGCATGAACGGAGCTCCCAGCACCGCACCGACGCCCACGGCGTGCGAGTTTTCCTGGCCGCCCAGCAGGATCGCGATGAGCGGGATCATCGTCTCCGGCAGCGCTGTTCCCACCGCGGCCAGGACCGAGCCGACGGCACCCTCCGCGAGCTCGAGCTTGCGCCCGAACCACTCGATGCCGTTGGTGAACAGCTCCGCGCCGGCCAGGATGACCAGCAGCGCGACCGCCAGAAAGAGCAGGTCCATCATGCCGCGCCGCTCCCGGACAGCCCGATCGCCACGCTGGCCGCGATGACCAGCAGGATGCCGACTGAAACCACCACCATCGACCGCTCGCCAAATCGCAAGTATCCGAGCAGCGCCGCAAGCACCCGGGCGCTAGGCGTCGCGATCATGCACAGCAGGCCCAGCCACAGGAAGCCCGCGGGGCGGGCGGCCGCGAGGTCGCCAGGAAGCCGGGCGAGGTCGAGGCCCGGAACGCCCGGCGATTGCAGCGGCCAGCGACCGGCGGCGGCCATGCTGACGATCCCGACCGTAAGCAGGAGCACGCTCAGGTAAGTGCCCAGGGTCAGCAGCCGAGCGATCGCCCGGTCGAGATCGAAGGGGGCCCGGAGCGAGCCCTGCCCGGCACGATCCCCGCTCCCAGCCGACCGCACCTTCACAGCAGGAGAGCCTTGCGGGTCATCTCGAACGCCGTATAGCCGAGGACGCCCACGAACAGCAGGCGAAGCACGCGGAGATCGATCCGGTGCGCCGTGCGGGAACCCAGCGAGGCACCTACGAAGGCGCCGACGGCGATCGGCGCGGCGACGGACGGGTCGATGCCGCCGCGAACGAGGTAGATCACCGCGCTCGCCGACGCCGTGATCCCGATCATCAGGTTGCTCGTGGCCGTCGCGACCCGAAGCGGCACGCCCATGATCACGTTCATCACCGGAACCTTGACGAGGCCGCCGCCGATCCCGAGGAGCGCCGAGACCACCCCCGCACCGATGCTCCCGACCAGGCCCGGCCCGATGTGCCGGATGCGATAGCCCGGTCCAGACAGCCTCGCCGTCGCGTCCCGCCCGCCCGATGGCGGCTCCTCGTCATCGCTCGTCTCCGCGTCGTTCGCTACTGCTCCCTCCCCCCCGGCCCGTGGATCGTGTCGCACGAGCATCGAGATGGCCACGTAGATGAGCAGTGCCGCGAACAGGCCCGCCAGTGTTCGCTCGTCGAGCAGGTACGCCAGCAGGCCACCGACCAGCGCCCCGAAGGCGGTGAACAGCTCGAGGGTCATGCCCAATCGCAGATTGGCGACGTGGCGCTGGAGATACACGCTGGCCGACGCGCTGCTGGTCACGATGACCGATACGAGGCTGACCCCGACGGCATCGCGCAGCGGCATCCCGAAGCCGAGGGTGAGCATTGGCACGATAAGGACCCCGCCGCCGAGCCCGAGCAGCGACCCGAACAGCCCTGCTCCGGCGCCGCCGACGATCAACCCCAGGCCGGCGATCACGTCAGGCCGCCGACCGCATCGCCGGGCCGCTATCGCGCGGGCCGGTCACGATCGGTCAGGGGCGCAGGTGCTGCGGCGCGTACGGAAGGAGCGCCACGTGGCGAGCGCGCTTGAGCGCCACCGCCAGCTCGCGCTGGTGATGGGCGCACGTCCCCGTCTTGCGGCGTGGCTCGATCTTCGCTCGCTCAGACAGGTAGCGGCGCAGCCGGTTGACTTCCTTGTAGTCGATCAGGACGGTCTTGTCCGCGCAGAAGGCGCAGACCTTCCGGCGACGGCTGTCGCGGAAGTACTCGTTCCTCTTCTTTGGTCGGGCGGGGGGTGGCATCGATTGGTGTGCTCCGTGGTTTGCTGAAGGTCAGGGTTTTTCAGAAGGGCAGGTCGTCGAGATCGCTCGCGTCGAGGCGATCCCCTTCGCCTTCACCGCCGGGCGCCGCCGGCTGGCTACCCGTTGGCGCGGGCTGGCCGTCGTCCGCCGAGCGCGAAGCGGGGCGGGCTCCGGCGAAGGCCGGCTCGCCTTCCTCGCGCGGCCGCCGCTCGAGGTTCGTGATCTGGTTGGCGACGAGCTCGGTCGTGTAACGCTTCTGGCCGTCCTGACCCTCCCACTGACGGGTCTGCAGCCGGCCCTCGATGTAGACCTTGCCGCCCTTGCGCAGGTACTCGGCAGCCCGCTCGCCGAGCGGTCCCCAGGCGACGATGCGGAACCATTCCGTCTCTTCCTGCCACTCGCCGGACTGGTCCTTGTAATTCCGGTTGACGGCCACCGTGAACTGGGTGACCGCCTGGCCGTTGGGGGTGTAGCGCATCTCCGGATCGCGGCCCAGGTTGCCGATGATCATGACCTTGTTGAGCGACATCGCCGGCCTCCTGTCAGTCGATCGCGGCCGGAGCAGCTTCGCTCTCGGACTCGTCGATCCGTTCGCCTACTTCGTCCTCTTCCTCGTCGGAGGGTGCCGCAAACGCTTCCTCACCGCCCTCGCCGGCCTCGTCGCGTCCGCGGGCTGCCTTGACAGGCCGCTCTACTCGTGTGACGAGGTGGCGGAGGAGCTCCTCCGTGATCAGCAGCCCATGCTCGAGCTCGGCGATGGCCTCCGCCGGGGCCTCGAAGAGGATGATGTGGTACGAGCCCTCACGGTGGCGGTCGATGGAATAGGCCAGTCGACGGCGACCCCATGGGGCGACTTTCACGATCTGGCCGCCGGACGTCACGATGGCTCGTGTGGTGCGGTCGATGACGGCCGACGTCCGGTCATCGGCGAGGTCCGGTCGGAGGACCAGCATCAGCTCATAACGCCGCATGCGCCTAGAAAGCTCCTTCCTGTGGGAATGCCCCGCTGGCGAGTGACCGGCACGGGCGCGAGCCGGAAAACGGGCGGAGCCGAAAGGGAATCGGAATGTGCCATCGAGTCTAGCATGGGGCCTGGTTCCAGTGCCGTTGTATTCTCTCAGGATCGTTGTCGATCGGTCTCGGGCGGCTTATCCACCGCCGAGGCCGCCATTTCGGATCCCATGCCCCTGGAGTCTGCCGCGTGGCCGCCAGCACCATTCTCCTCGTTGACGCGGACCCGCCGTCACGCGACGTCATCGTCAAGGCCCTAACGGACGTTGGTTACAGCATCACCACCGTCGCGGACGAGGTCCAGGCATTCGCTGAGGCGGGTGACCATGACCTGGTCATCCTGGACATCCTCTCGGGGCCAAAGTCGGCGGCCGACGTCTGTCGCGAGATCCGGGCGACGCCCGCCATGGTTGCCATCCCGGTGCTGTGCATCAGCCAGACCGACGACGTCGACGAGCGGATCCGGTTCCTGCAGGCCGGCGCCGACGATGTCATGGCGAAGCCGTACGACGCCCTCGAGCTCCAGGCGCGCGTGGAGGCGCTCCTGCTGCGCTTCCGGCGCTCTCGCGATCTCGCGCCGGTCCTCGCTCCGAAGGAGATCGTCGTGCGACGGCCGCACATGGTCGCCGTCTTCAGCCCCAAGGGTGGCGTGGGCGCGACGACGATCGCCGTCAACACGGCGGTTTCTGCGGCGCAGCGGCACACCGCATCGGTCCTGCTGATCGACATGGATCTCCAGTTCGGCCAGGTAGCGACGCATCTGAACATGACGCCGGACCGCACGCTGGCGGAGGTGGCCAAGGACGAGACAGCCCAGCGTGAGCCCGAGCTGTTGCGGACCTACGCGATCCCGCACGAGCTTGGCATTCATGTGCTGGCCAGCCCTGGGTCACCCGAGCTCGCCGAGCTAGTAACCGCGAAGAGTGTCGAGCTGATCCTGCGGGCCGCCGTGGCCGCCTACGACTACGTGGTCGTGGATGCCGGCTCGTCACTCGACGAGCGAACGCTGATTGTTCTCGACCACGCGGATACGGTCATCTTCCCTGTCTACCCCGAGATCGCGGCCCTCAAGGCCCTGCATTCTCTCGTCGATTACCTCAACGAAGCCGGCTCAGTAGCCGCCAAGTCGATCTTCGTCCTGAACAATCTCTTCTCCAGGGAGATGCTCAAGATGCCGGCCATCGAAAGCGCCCTCGGAACGACGGTCGCCGCTGTCCTGCCCTACGACCCCTTCCTGTACCTCAAGGCCGTCAACGAAGGTGTTCCGATCGTGAAGGGCGCACCGTCGTCGATTGCCGCGGAGCGCCTCACAAAGCTGTCCGCCGACGCTTTCGGCGAGGACGGCGTCGCCCCGGTCGCTCGGCCGGCCGAGCGCAAGCCCAGACGGCTGGGCGGGCTCCTCCGGCGCACGTAGGCAGCACCACGCACCAGCTCGCGCGCGGATATGACGCGGTCATACCGCACGAGCCGGGCGAACCATCTCAGGCGCATTGAAGCCTGTGGCAACCGGATGTAGAATCTGTGGTCTCACCGGCCCGCCCACGGCGGACAAACGGCCCGTCGTCCGGACCGATCGGAGAAGGAGGTGCCCGTGAACGCGTTCATCGTGGACCTCAAGAACAAGCCCGGCGAGCTCGCCAAGGTGGCCGGGGCGATCGCCGACAAGGGCATCAACATCACCGGCTTCTCGGGGGCGACGTGCGGCGACACCGGTTCCGTCGTCCTGCTCACCGCTGACGAAGCCGGCACCCGGCAGGCGCTCAGTGCCGTGGGCTACAAGGCTCGCGAGGTCGAGCTGGTCTCGGCGGCTCTGGCGGACAGGCCGGGCAGCCTGGCCGAGGCAGCCCGCCAGCTCGCGAACGCCGGAGTCAACATCGAGGCGGCTGTGCCCGTCGGCATGTCGGGCGGCAACTTCCACGTGGCGTTTGCGACGGACAATCCGAGCAAGGCCAGGAGTGCTCTCGGCGATCGTGTACTCGCCGGCGCCGGGACTCGCTGACCCCTCGCGGCGCCGGGACGCCGCACGGTATTCAGCGCGAAGCCCCAGGTTCGGTGCCTGGGGCTTCTGAATGTCGTCCGCGATCGGTCAGGTGGATTGGCCGGCCGTCTTCCAGGATCTCGCGCGAGCGGGACGGCGAAGCCGATCTTCGCGTCGACCTCCGGGCCAGCCGGCTCGACAAGGCCCGGAATGACCCCCAGGATTGGGACAAGCTGGGCGTGCGGCGGCGCGCTCGCGCATTGCTCCTGAGCTGACCTGGGGAGAGCGCTCGGGCTCGACCGCCATCATTCCTCGTCGGGGGGTTACGGAGGGCGGCACTATTGCGGGGGGAGGCGGATTTCGACCATCACCCGGCGGTTGTCATGCAATCGCAAGCACGCGACAAACGGTGCTCGAGCGGGCGCTCGCGCGCGATTCGGGTCGGAAGCAACTGTGAGAGGTGGGAATCGTGGGAGAGGCTACCGAGAGCCTGGACCGGCTCGCAGCCCAATGGCTGGACGCAGAACGCCTGGCCATCGAGACCGATAACAGCGCGGCCTTCGAGGACCGCGCCCGCTCCTTGAGCGCCGCCTATGACGCCGCGGTTGCCGCCGCCTCACCGGTTCAATTGCGCGAGGCCTGGGAGGCTGCCAAGGCTGCGCAGGCGGAACAAGCGGTCGGCTCGAAGGAGTGGGTCTCCGCACGACGCGTGGCGGAGCTCCTGCGCGCCGAAGCCCTGGCTGCCGAGCAATCGGAGCCGGCGCCGAGTCCCGGAGCTGCGTAAGGCCCTCGTGTCACGGACTGACGTGACGGCTCGCTGACACCCTTTTCCGGTGGCTTTTCACCCCTTTTGCGGCGTCGAGTGGGACACGATCACCGCATGTTGGGCAACTTCTCGCCGGAAGCGACTCTCGAGCGCATGCGCCGCCAGGGCGTGCGCTCGATCGAGGTCCGCCTTCAGGAGGGTGCCTGCGCAGCCTGCGCCGTAGCTTCCGAAGGCGGCCGGCACCCGATCGGTTTCGCGCCCCGCCTCCCTGTCCGAGGTTGTCGCCGACCTCCCTGTCGCTGCCGCTACGTCGCCGCGAAGGTCTGACCCCGTCCCTCGCGGTCGGACTCCGTCATCGGGACCGTCCCGCTCACGCATTGGCCGGCATCCCCAACGGAAACGGCGGCACGCCGTTGTTCGGACTGGGACCGCGTCGTTCCCCCCGGGCGACGCGGTTCCACGACCCCGGCCGCCCGCTGCTATGCGTCGGTGGCCGTCGACCAATGCGCACATCGCAATACGTCAGCTGGGGGAGGCAAAGCGCCGAGGCGATGACCTACCGTGGCGCGGCACCCGACGGTGCGCCGCCAGGGAGGCGGGGACCCCGTCACCAGCCGCGACGAGCGACCGCGAGGGCACAGCGGTCGGTCTTTCGTTTTCGGGAGGTCTCGGTCTCGCTTGGCCTGCTCGCTCGCTAACGCGCTGCCGGCTTCAGCTTCGTCAGGCGGCGTTCGAGTTCCTCCAGCGCCTCGGTCGCCGCATCCCATTCGGGCGATCCGGGCGCGGAGGTTCGGATGCGCCATCGGGCGCGCTGCAGGCGAAGGCGAAGTGCCACGGCGTCCTCATGCACGAGATCAGGGTGACGGCTGCTAATCGCCGGCGCGATCACCCGCCAGTCAGAGGCCGTGGTACTGAGGTCCGGCGCCGAAGCTCCGCCACCGAGCCGACGATGGGCACCGCGGCGCGCGGGTGGCCTGGTGCCGAAGCAGGGACTCGAACCCTGACGCCCTTACGGGCAGCGGATTTTAAGTCCGCCGCGTCTGCCATTCCGCCACTTCGGCCCGTGCCGAATCGTAACGCCCGCCGATCTCCCGGCGGGCGTCTGTGGTCACGCGTAGTGGAGGCGACGAGCGGATTCGAACCGCTGAATAGAGGTTTTGCAGACCTCCGTGTTAAGCCACTTCACCACGTCGCCTCGTGGTCCCGGACAGCCTAGCCCAGTTGGCTGCCCCTCGAGGATTCGAACCTCGGTTCACGGATCCAAAGTCCGCTGTCCTACCACTAGACGAAGGGGCAGCGGCTCCGCGCGGATCGGCCGCGTCAGGGTCGGCTGTCGGTGGGCGTCGGCCCTCGGTGGGCAAAGAAATGGAGCGGAAGACGGGACTCGAACCCGCGACCCTCACCTTGGCAAGGTGATGCTCTACCAACTGAGCCACTTCCGCTCGATATGCGCGACCACCGCGGTGGTGGTGCCGAGAGCCAGAATCGAACTGGCGACACCGCGATTTTCAGTCGCGTGCTCTACCAACTGAGCTATCTCGGCCCGATGGCCAACCAGGCTCAGCCGCCCGTCGGCGTGCCGGAGAATACCACGGGCCTCGAGGGCCCTTCAAGGCGAGCGCCGGCCGCCGGCGAGATCATTTCCCGCTTGTTTCTTGCATCCGGCGCAATACCCCAGGGTCGCTTGCACGTGGCGCAAGTAACCGCGTTCTGAGGCCCCCACCGGCACCGATTCCTTTCGTGCCACGACAGAATTCGACCCTGACCGGCCAAACGCCGCAACTTTCTGTCGTCCAGAGCAAGAGGGCGGCAGATTCTGGGTCTGGAGCCAGTCGAGTTCGCAGTTACTTCCATCGACGCAAGGCCATTGGCCCCAACGCCACGCCGGGCCGACGGACCTCAGTCCAGGCCGGCCAGCTCGTGCGTTTCGGTGGCATCCAGGGGACCCTCGCCAGTGAGCTGGCGCAGGCGATTGATCCGATCGACGATTGGCGGGTGGGTCGACCACAGGTTTGACGAGCGCTCCTCGAACTTCTTGATCGGATTCGTGAAGTAAAGATGCTGCGTGGCGCGATTGGCCACCTCGAGCACCTCCTTGTCCTCGGCGATGATTGCCAGGGCGCGCTCCAGGCCGGCTGGATTTCGGGTCAGGTCGACCGACGAGGCGTCTGCCAGGTATTCGCGCTGCCGGCTGACGGCCAGCTGGACCGCGCGAGCGGCGATCGGCGCCAGGATGGCCAGCACGATCGCGACGACGAACATCACCGCCTGCAGCGCGTTGGCGCCCCCCTTCGAATCGCTGCTGGAGCGCCGTCCCCCACCCCAGAACGTGAAGCGCAGGAAGAAGTCAGACAGCAGCGCGATGCTCCCGACCAGGACACCCACGATCAGGGCAAACCGGATGTCGAAGTTGCGGACGTGGGACAGCTCGTGGCCGATGACGCCCTGCAGTTCCTCGCGGTCGAGCTTTTGGAGGAGACCGCTCGTGATTGCCACCGAGGCGTGCTTGGGATCGCGGCCGGTGGCGAACGCGTTGGGCGCGGTGTCATCGATCAGGTAGACCTTGGGCATCGGGATGTTCGCCGCGATCGCGAGCTCCTGCACCACGTTCATGAGCTGCGGCGCGCTCGTCGGGTCGACTTCCTTCGCGTCCGAAACCGTGAGGACCAGCTTGTCGCCCCCGAAGTACGACCCGAGGGCCGCCACGCTTCCGATGATCACTGCGATGACCACGGCGCCCACGGCCCCGGCGGCCCTTCCGCTGATGGCATAGCCGATCGCGAAGCCGAGAACGGCCAGCAGGAGAATGACCGCCAGCGCGAGGAACAGCGAATTACGGCGATTCGCCGAAATCTGGTCGTAGAAAGTGCCCGCCACGGATCCTCTCGCGTCTCTGCTCGACCCTCGACGGGCCTGAGCGGCCTAGCGCAGTTGCACGACGGGGACTTCCGCGGCCTCCGGCTCCGCGTCGAAGAACTCGCGCTTGGTGAAGCCGAACGGACCGGCGATCAGAGCGTTCGGGAACGTCGCGATGGAGGTGTTGTAGTCCAGGACCGTGGCGTTGTAGTGCTGGCGGCTGAAGCTGATCTGGTTCTCGGTCGTCGTCAGCTGTTCCTGCAGCTCGAGCACGTTCGTGCTGGCCTTGAGGTCGGGGTAGTTCTCGACGACGGCGAACAGCGATCGAAGGGCGCCGGTCAGGACGTTCTCGGCCTGGGCCTGCTGGGCGGGTCCCTGGGCGCCTGCCGCAACGGCGTTGGCTCGGGCCTGGGTGACCTGGGTGAGCACGTCCTGCTCGAAGCCCATGTAGCCCTTGACTGCGTTCACCAGGTTGGGGATCAGGTCATGGCGCCGCTTGAGCTGCACCTCGATCTGCGCGAACGCCTCGTCGATCCGAAGCCGCCGCTGGACGAGGCCGTTGTAGATCGCGACCACGAGCGCGGCCAGGATCAGAACGACGATCAGCACGACGATGAGCGGGTTCATACGCCTCCTCCAATCGGCGCGACCCCCTCCGCGACCCTCTCACGGAATTCGCCCCGAGCGGCCAGTCTATCAGGCGGTTTGGGCGTCTCGACCGGGCTGCTCGAGACCGCCCTGCGCGGGAGCCGGGAACAGGCGCACCAGGACGGTCGAGCCGGCGATGCTGAGCACGACCGTCGCCAGAACAGCCGCGTGGACCTCGATCGCAACTGCCCCCGCGGCCAGCAGAATGGACACGAGCACGAAGCTGAATTCGCCGATCTGGCTGAGGCCCACGGCGAGCTGCCCCGGCCGGGCATGCAGGCCGGCCAGCCGCGCGAGGACGAACCCCGGCAGCGTCTTTCCCAGCACGAGAAGCGCGAGCAGGAGGCCGAGCCACGGCAGGCCCGCGCCAAGAGCGGCGGGGTCGATGATCATCCCGATCGTGACGAAGAACAGGACGGCGAACACGTCCCGGAACGGCAGCATCCGGCGCCTCGCCTCCGCGGCGTCCGGGCTTTCGGTCACCGCCAGTCCGGCAACGAACGCCGCGAGCGCGAGCGGAACCCCGAAGACGACCGCGCCCAGCCCGGCCAGCCCGAGCCCACTGGCGACGGACACGATCAGGAACAGGTCGTGCTCATTTCGCAGGGCGCGCAGCACTTGGGGCAAGAGCCAGGCGCCGACCAACGCGACGGCCACGAAGGCCGCGATGCTGGCGATGGCGACGCCGATCGGTCGGCTGCCGGGATTAGCCACGGCCAGCAGGACCATCGACAGGCCAACCCCGGTCACGTCCTGCAGGACGGACCAGCCCAGGAGGGCCTGCTCGGTGGAGCGGTCGGTCGTCCGGCGGCGACTGCGAGTGATGTTGACGATGACGACGCTCGACGACATCGCGACGCACAGACCGAGCACCGACGCGGCCAGGAAAGAAAGACCCATAGAGGACATCACCACCGCTACGAGCGCGGTCGTGAAAACCGTCTGGAGCGGGGCCGCCCACATCAGGCCGCGATGGTCGCGACCAAGGGCGAAGAGGTCGACTTCGATGCCGACCTCGAACAGCAGGAGCACCACTCCGACGTCGGCGAGCAGCTCCAGCTGGTGGCGCTCGGCGACGTAGCCAGGCGTGAAGGGTGAGACGAGGAGACCGACCGCCAGATACCCAAGAACGGCCGGCAACCCGACCCGGCGCGCAAGCAATCCCGCTCCGGCTGCACCGAGAAGAACGAGGGCGATCTCCAGGATCGATGGGGCGGAGGCCATGCTCCGCAGGGTACCGGAGGCTCAGTCCGGCACGAGAGGCGGTGTTCCAATTGTGGGCATTTTGCCCGAACGCGGAGGCCGTTCTTGTCCGAAGGTTTCGGACGGTCGACGTCGGCGGAGAGTCAGCCCGCCTCGGCCTTGGCCCCAGTCAGCACCCGTTGCGCCCGCCGCACGGCCATCCAGAGCAGTCCACCGATCAGGGCAAGCGCCGGGGAGATCGTTTCGCCGACCATGACGTGACCGACCACGGCAATGGCCACGATCGTCCAGAGGAGCACGCCCATCGCGAGAATGAAGTTGCGGGACATTTTTCGACCCACCTTGCCAGGACTCCGTTTCGACCCTGCCCGGCAACCCGGGCGACCTGCAGATCGAAGGGCCACGACCATAACCGATAGTCCTGCTCTTGGATGCCCCCAAAGTCCCAAAGTGGTTCGGTCTGGCACCAGATACTGGGGCCACCAACGTCGACTCCTCGGCGCTCACTGTGTAGCCACCGGCGTTGGCGGCAATTGATCTTCGGAACGTGGTGGGCGGTGAGGGACTCGAACCCCCGACTTCCTCGGTGTAAGCGAGGCGCTCTAACCAGCTGAGCTAACCGCCCGACCGTGAGCATACGTGTTCAATCGGTGAGTCGGCCGGGCGGGAGCGCTGCTGATTTCGCTGATGCATCAACTGGCGGGCAATCGTGGAGGGGATCTCAGCGGATGTGCCAGTTGGGCTCGGATGCCACTCGGGAAGCGGCCGAGATTGATGCACGTGCGCGATCAGACGCCCGCCCGGACCCGCGCCGGCCGGGCGCGCCGCGGCGGGCGGACCAGCTCCCGACTCCACGCGGAGTCAGTTTCGGGCACCACCGAGCGTAGAAGCTGCCGAATTCGTGCGAACTCGACTGCCTGCAAGCGGTCGTCAGGCGTTCTGGCTCCACGGGGAGTCACCGACTTGAGAGCTGGCCCAGGCTCTTCGCACGCGGAGAACCGTCGCACGGCGGGAGGGTGGTGCCCAGGCCGGGACTTGAACCCGGATGAGTTGCCTCATACGCCCCTCAAACGTACGCGTATACCAATTCCGCCACCTGGGCAGGTGTCCCGTGCGGGCGCCAGGGAGGTCCGTCTGGAGGGGTGGTACCGAGGAAGGGATTTGAACCCATACGCCCTTGCGGGCACTAGCTCCTGAAGCTAGCGCGTCTACCAGATTCCGCCACCTCGGCCCGGACCGACCCGACCGGTTCGAGGGTCTACCGGCCGCTCGCGAGGCGCCATGTTAGCACGTCCCAATAACGATCAGCCGGATCACCGAGCTGCCGCGGAGCGGGTCCCTGGACCCGATCCGAGAGCGCCACGACTTCGTCCCGAAAGAACAGCGGCAGCACATACTGGTTCTTCGCAAGCTCGCTTTCGAGCGCTCGGAAAGCCGCCTTTCGGCCATCGACCGTGCCCGGTTGGCGAGCCGCCTCGAGTAGCTTGTCGAGAGCAGGCTGCTGGATGCCCGACACGTTCGACCCGGTCGTCGTCGCCTGCGTCGACGCCAGGAACGGGTACAGGTCGGGGTCGAGCCCCACGTTGATGTCGATCGCCGCGGACGTGAACTGCCCGGGCTGGAGCCGCTGGCCGATGAGGACCGCCGGCGACAGGCCGACCAGATCGACGGTCAGCCCGAACCGCCGCCAGTCGGCTGCAACGCGCTGTGCCGCCGCCCAGGCGATGGGGTTCGAGGCCTGCTCCGGCGCGACGAGCTGGAGGCGATAGGCGGCCGATCCCCCGGGAGCGACCCAACGGCCCTTGACCTGCTTCCAGCCGGCCGCCTTCAGGCCGGCGGCGGCGGCCTTGAGGTCGTACTGGATCGGAGCACTGGCCGACGGATCGAACGCCCAGGACGTCGGCGGAATGAGCGAATCGGCACGCGTGCCGTTGCCCGCCAGGACGTCGTCGATCATCCCCGCGCGATCGATCGCCTGCAGCAGCGCGACCCGAGCGCGAGAGTCACGCAGCTCGCGGTGGCTGACGCGCAGGTTGAGGACGATGCCCGTGAGCGTAGAGCGCGGGTAGCGGACCAGGCGTGACCCTGGCAATGCGCCGAGGTCGCGAGCCATCGCCGGTGGCAGGCCAACGGCCGCGTCGAGACCGCCCGCCCGATACGCCTCCGCGAGTGCCGCCGGATCGGTGTAGAAACGGAGCTGGATGCTGGGCAGGTACGGCACGACGCGCCGCGGCGAAGGCGACGCACCGGGCGCCGGATTGCCCACCGATGGCGAGGCTCCCGGGTTGCCCGGAGGGGCGCTCGACCCACCCGGCGCCGCGGCCCGGGCGGTCGGCACGAGGTCTGCCTGCAGCGGATCCCAGGACACCAGCCGGAATGGCCCGGAGCCGATGGGTTGCTGCGAGAACGGGTTGGCGGACAGCGCCGAGGGCGGGACGCCGCCCAGGAGATGGAGGGGCAGCAGCGGTTGGGTGGTGGCCGTCAGGAAGCCGGCCACTGGCGTGGCGAGAGTGAAACGAACAGTCCGCGAGTCGACGGCCGTGATGTGCACCTCGGCCCATGATGCGGCGGCTGCCCCCTGATAGGCGGGATTTTGCAGCGTCTCGATGGTGAACAGCACGTCCGCGCTGGTCAGCGGCTCGCCGTCCTGCCACGTCGCGTCGGAGCGGAGCGTGAACGTGTAGGACAGGCCCTTGTCGTCGACCGACCAGCGCTCGGCGAGGTCGGGCAGGATCGTGCCGTCGGGTCCGAGCCGGGTCAGGCCCGAGAAGATCAGGGCGACCAGGTCCCGATCGGCCTGGGTGGTGGCCGTCAGGGGATTGATCTGGTTCGGGTGACCGAGGATGCCCTCGCGGTAGCCCTTCAGGGCCCCGGGCGACGCGCTAGAACTCGCCGACGGTGCGGTCTGGAACGCAGGCGCCCCGATCGCCGTGGTGACGGCCAGCAGCAGGCCGACGAGCGTCACGATGACGAGGCGATCGCGACCGGTCACGAGTCGCTCCTCGTCTGGCCCTTCGTCGAGATCAGGCGTCGGCCGCCACGCGGCGCCGCAGGCCTAGCCCGTGCTGGTCGTGGTCGGCGAGAAGGCGAACGCCGCCAGGCAGAACAGGACGAACAGGAACGCCAGGATGATCGTGAATTGCCACAGCCGACGCTCGATCCCCCGCCGGCTCCGATACACCGCCGAATCGCCGCCGAAGGTGCCCGACAGGCCGGTTCCACGCGCCTGCAGAAGGATGGCGGCCATGAGGGCGATGCTGACGATGAGCTGGCCCACGGCCAGGAACGGATTCACGCGGAATTGACCTCCGAGGGATGCGGCCGGCGGATGGTAGCACAGGCTTCCTCTAGCCCGGTTCGAGCAGGGAGTGGCCCGTGATTCCGGGCCACGGCGGCAGGCCTGCGAGGTCCAGGATCGTGGGCGTGACGTCGGCCAGCACGCCGTCGCGAAGGCGCCGGTCCTCGACGCTTCGACCGACGGCCACGATCGGCACGGGGTTCAGCGAGTGGGCAGTCACGGGATTGCCGCCAGCGTCGCGCATCTCGTCGGCGTTGCCATGATCAGCCGTGATGAGCAGCAGGGAGCCGGGACCGCGGGCGCTGGCTGCGTCGACCTCCTGCATCGCGCCGACGACCCGCGTCAGGCACCGGTCGATGGTTTCGAGCGCGACGATGGTCGCGTCCCAGACGCCCGTATGGCCGACCATGTCCGGGTTCGCATAGTTGGCCACGATCAGGTCGTATCGCCCCGACCCGATGGCCTCGACGAGGGCATCGGTAACGCCGGCCGAGCTCATCTCGGGCTGGAGGTCGTACGTGGCGACCCTTGCGCTCGGTACGAGTAGCCGATCCTCGCCGGGCCACGCCGTCTCTGTGCCGCCGTTGAAGAAGTACGTCACGTGGGCATATTTCTCCGTCTCCGCGACGTGGAACTGCCGCCAGCCGGCCTCAGATACGGTTTCGGCGAGCGACCGCACGGGCTCCGGCGGGAACGCGACCAGCACCGCCAGCCCTTCTTCATACTCGGTCATGGTGACGACGAGCAGGTCGCTCGGAGTTGGCCCCTGGGCAGCCCGGTCGAACTGGTCGAAGTCCCGGTCGGCCAGCGCGTGCGTCAGCTGGCGAGCGCGGTCCGCCCGGAAGTTGCAGTGGACGATCGGGTCCCGATCGCGCACCTTCCCGTCCACCCCGTCGATCACCGTTGGGCGGAGGAACTCGTCGTTCTCGCCACGCCCGTAACCCGCCGCGATGGCCTCCGAAGCCGACGCCGCATGCTCCCCCAGCCCGTGGACGATCGCGTCGTAGCCGGCCTCGATCCGCTCCCATCGCTTGTCGCGGTCCATCGCGTAGTAGCGGCCACCGACCGTCGCGATTCGGGCATCAGGGTGGGCGGCGGCCAGCCGGCGCTCGAGGTCCGGCAGGTACCCGTCCGCGGACCGCGGCGGCGTGTCGCGGCCGTCGAGGAGCGTATGGACGCGAACGGACGGCACTCC
>VBEC01000073.1 GCA_005883615.1 Chloroflexota bacterium
CTCGCTGCTGGTCGCCGTCGTTCGGCCGCCGGGGTACGTGCACCTCCTCCGCCGGGTCGGCATCTTCCGCAGTGCCCGACCCCACGAGATCATTGCGCTAGGGATCGGCCGGACCTTTCAGAACATCCGCCTCTTTCAGAACATGACCGCGCTCGAGAACGTGATCGTCGGGATGCACACTCGAACGCGCGCGGGACTGCTCGATGCCGCGCTGCGTCTCCCTCGCCATATGGCCGAGGAGAAGGAGTCGCGTGAGAAAGCCCGCGGCTGGCTCAGGTACGTGGGACTGCGCGGCCGCGACGACGAGCTGGCGCGGAACCTGCCCTACGGCGACCAGCGCCGCCTGGAGATCGCGCGCGCCCTCGCCAGCCAGCCGAAGCTGCTTCTGCTTGACGAGCCCACCGCCGGGATGAACCCTTCCGAGACCACCCAAATGACCGGCCTGTTCGAGCAGATCCGCTCTGAGCTGGGGATCACCGTCCTGCTGATCGAGCACGACATGCGTGTCGTGATGGGGGTCAGCGATCGAGTGACGGTGCTCGACCACGGCGAGAAGATCGCCGAGGGAGCGCCCGACGTCGTGCGCGCCGACCCACGCGTCATCGAGGCCTACCTCGGCAAAGGCGCGGCCTGATGACAGACCCAGGCCCACAGCCAGCCGACTCGCGGACAGCGCCGCCTGCGGCGCCGGCTATCGGCTCCGCGCCGAACGCGGGATCGTCCCCGGATTCTCGCAACGGCAAGGTGGTGCTGCGCCTGACCGACGTCCACACGTACTACGGCCACATCCATGCCCTGCAGGGTGTGTCGCTCGAGGTCCGCGAGGGGGAGATCGTGACTTTGCTCGGCTCCAACGGGGCCGGTAAGACCACGACGCTCAAGACCATCCACGGGCTGCTACATCCCCGTGAGGGCACGGTCGAGTTCGAGGGCGCCGACGTGTCCCACGTGCCAACGCACGAACTCGTCCGCCGGGGCATCGGCCAGGCGCCCGAGGGTCGGCGAATCTTCAGCCGCATGACCGTCCTCGAGAACCTCCAGATGGGTGCCTTCAGCCGATCCGATCGGAGAAACCTGCAGGGGGAGTTCGCGCGGGTCTTCGAGTTGTTCCCGCGGCTCGCCGAGCGACGGACCCAGGCGGCCGGAACGCTGTCGGGCGGCGAGCAGCAGATGCTCGCGATCGGTCGGGCGCTCATGTCCGGGCCCCGGCTGCTCCTCCTCGATGAGCCGTCACTGGGCCTCGCGCCAATCCTGGTCCAGCAGATCTTCTCCATCATCAAGGAGATCAACGCACAATCGACGACGATGCTCCTCGTGGAGCAGAATGCGTTGCAGGCGCTCAATGTGGCGCACCGCGGATATGTACTCCAGACCGGTCAGGTGGTCCTCGGCGGCCCCGCCGCGGAGCTGCGCGAAAATGCGATGGTGCGGAAGGTCTATCTCGGCGAGATCTGACCGCTCTCGGTCGCACGGCCGATGAGTGGCGAGCGCCCGCCCGAGATCGCGCTGGTCGGGCTCCGCGCCGCTCCAGGTCGGGGATTTCGCCTCGTGTGTCTCCTGATACTTGCCTCGCTCATCGTCGCCGTCTGGAAGCCGTGGGCGGGTAGCCCCACCCAAGGCGGGGCGCCGCCCGAGGGGGCATCACCGACCGGGATGCTCGGGCAGGGGAGCTCGTCGCCCGGTCGCGCCGAGGCCCCGACTCCGGCGGCGGCGGGTCCGACGCTGGCCCCCGACGGCCAACTGCCGGCTTGCTACGCGGGATTCGCCTGGAGCGTGTTCGCCCTGGTCCGCGACCTCCAATATCGCTCACGCGAATGGATGGCGGTTGAGCCAACGGCGAATGCGACGGGACCGAGCGATCCGACCATACCCGTCATTCCGATCGCCGACCAGCAGGTTATGGCGGTGGGCTTCTGCACGGACTACGCGAGCAACCCGGGGCGCGTGGTCTCACAGACGGGATTCTGGCGGCTCGAAGCACCTGGACCAAGGCGACTCGCACCCGTTCTCGCCGGCGACCTCACACCTGAGGACCCGGCGATGGGCATGATTTTTGGCCCGCCCCCGCCCTTCGCCACGGGCTCAGGCGAAGCGTTGAGCTGGGCGGCGGGCCGATACGTGTTCGAGCTGAGCGTGCGAGGCGAGGGCGCGCCGACAGGAGAGCTCTGGTTCGCCGTTCAGATCATCCATTCCTGTCCCACCGGGTCGAATCCACCGAGGTCGGGGCTCCGACCGTCCGCCACCCCCAATGCCTCGCCGGGAGCGGGCACCTGCTGATTCGGTCGGACCCCCGAAATAGGACCGGATGAGTCCGCGCAGGACTCCTCGCGGGAAACGCGGCCCGGCGGCTCTCTAGTGCTGCTCCGGCATCTGGTAGATCTCGAAGGTGCCGCGCGAAAGCCCGATCACGCCGGCCAGGGCCACCCACAGGCCTGGAGCGGCGTCCGGCCTCAAGCCCGCGAGGTCGCGGCCGACGAACTGGAACAGCCACATCAGCACGCCCAGGATGGCGAGCCCAGTCAGGAGCAGGTACGGCGTCCAGCGCTCCGCCCAGGCGATGGGCCTGTCGCCGGCCGCGTAGGGCAGGGTCACGAGCGCGAGCGTCCCGATCCCGGCCAGGAAGACCAGCAAACCACTGCCCGAGAACGCCGTGAACGGCTGCGCCGGCAGCCCGCTCGTGCCTCCGAATGCCGTGTACCACGGCAGCAGGCACCCGACCAGCATGGCGACGGCGCTGATGGCGGCCAATCGCCGACCGCGTCCGAGTGGGCGGCGGTGTTGCACGCTCGCTAGCTCGAATAGACCTCGGGGCGAAGGACGCCCACGAAGCGCAGGTTTCGGTATAGCTCGCCGTAATCGAGCCCGTAGCCCACCACGAACTGGTCCGGAATAGTGAAGCCGATGTAGTCGACCGGGATTTCGACCAGGCGCCGGGCAGGCTTGTCGAGCAGGGTGCAGACCCTGAGCGAGGCCGGGTTCTTGCCGCGCAGATATCGGAGCAGGTAGTTGAGGGTCAGCCCGGTATCGATGATGTCCTCGACGAGCAGGACGTCCGAACCGTCGATCGACGAGCTGAGATCCTTGAGGATGCGCACCAGGCCCGACGATTCGGTGGCGGTCCCGCCGTACGAACTGACCTCCATGAGGTCGATCCGCAGGGGAATAGTGATGTGCCTCATGAGGTCCGCCATGAACGGCAGCGACCCCTTGAGCACGCTTACGAGCGTCAACTGGCGGCCGCTGTAGTCCGCGCTGATCTGCGCGGCAAGCTCGGCGACACGCGCCTGGATGGCGTCCTCCTCGAGGAGCACCTCTCCGATGTCGGCGACCAGATCGACGTCGGCCCGGACCACCTCAGCGGCCCTTTATCGTTCGACGACCCGCGGGTGGCTCGCGTCGTGTGGCCGTTCGGCTTCCGAGGGTCGACGGGTGGGCGATCGCAGCCCGCCGTCGGACCGTGTCTCGAGGCGGAGGAGGAACATCAAGTCGCTCACCGGCAGCGGCACTGAGCTCTGCCCCCCGCGTCACAACAGGGGCAGCCCTCGCTGCGCCCGTGTCGTCGAGCGTGGAGGCGCCCTGGACCGGGGCCTCGTCGCGGAGCGCGGCCTCCTCGCGAAGCGCTCCGGTGGCCTGACCGGGCGTTCCTGACAGCTCGTCGATCAATGCCACCTTGCCGTACTTGAGCATGAGCTGGCGGAAATCGCGACCGTAGAACAGCTTGATCCTGATGTCGGGGTAGAGCTCGCGGAGGCGGCGCAGCTTTCGATTCTTCTTGCGGACGAGGCTCTGCTTCAGAGTCGTCAGCTCCACGTAGAGGTCCAGGTCCGGGAGGTAGAAGTCGGGCGCGAAGCTCTCGAGCACGACTCCGTCTATGTTCCATAGGATCGGGAAGACATGCGGCTCGTAGTCCCAGCGGACTTCGTAGAAGTCGAGGATCCGCGCAAGCTCGGCCTCGCTGGCGTGGGCGAACGAGGGAGGACGCGAGTAGTCGACGAGCGACCCGTCATCCAGCGGCCCATCGCTCACGCGTACCCCCTGTCGACGTCCTCGGCCGGTCCGACCAGCCCGCGCAGGTCCCCGCGGTAGCTCGTCAGGAATTCGTGCATGGCCTGGACATCATCGAGCTCAAAGGGTGCGCCCGAGCGCAGCCGCGCCTCATCCCGCGGACCGAACTCTCCGAACGGCGCGGTGTCCAGGCGCGCGGCCGAAGGATCCTCCCCGTCGATTGTCACGATCCCGATGGTCGTCGTTCCGCAACGCTGGCAATCGAGCTCGACGAAAGCGTGCAGCTCGCGCTGCGCCAGAAGGCGGATCCGAGCGCCGGCGATGGGCCGACCGCAGACGGTGCACCCGACTCCGTCGAGGTGTCCGAACAGCCGATCGCGGGAGTTCATCAGCCGTCAGTCTAGCGGCTCGTGACCGATGGACGCGCCCATGCGCCTTGCCACCCTGGAAGCCGGCGCGCTGGCCTTACACGGCCGGACCCTGGTTGTGGCGCATACCCCCCGGGGGTATGATCCCCGGCGATGCCATCCGCCGACGCCACCTCGACTCCGCGCCATCCGACGGATCCGCCGAGAGCGGAATTCCGGCACTCCTACTCGAAGGACAAGGCGCAGCTGGCCCGCCGGCTGTCCCGCATCGAGGGGCAGGTCCGCGGGATCTCCCGGATGATCGAGCGCGACGAATATTGCGTGGACATCCTCCAGCAGACCGCAGCGCTCCGCGCCGCCGTCGACGCCCTGGCCATCCTCGTGCTGGAGGATCACGTCCAGGGCTGCGTTCGGACGGCCGCCGAGCGAGGCGAGGCCGATGCATACGTGCAGGAGGTCCTCGACGTCGTGCGGCGAACGCTGGGCCGACCGATTCGCGGAGGCGCCCGGACGTCCTGAAACGGCCGATCCGGAGGCCGGTTATCCACGAACCTGTGGACGATTCCCCGATTCGTGGATAACTGCGTTGACACCGTCCTTCGGCATCGGTAGCCTCCGGCATCCGCACTGGGGTCTGCGCCAAGTACGGTAACGAAGCTCGCGAGGGGTCAGGGGAAACCCGACCGCGAACCGGACGAGCCTCGGAAGACCGAACGGCCCCCGCGGTGCGACGAACGACCACGCCGGGGGCGGCCGCCGCGGCCTCGCGCACGCCAGCAGGAGGGTGCGTGACGGATCGCCGCGAACCGCTCCCGACGCGTGTCAACGGCCTTCCCGCCCTTCCTCCCTCGTACGGACGCACGCTCACGGCGGGCCTCGCAGCGCTCGAGATCCACCTGGAGCCGGGTCAGCGCGCCGCCATCGACCGCCACGTCCGGTTGCTGCTGGCCTGGAACCGGGCCATCAACCTGACCGCGATCCGTGATGCGGAGAGCATCGCTCGAGAGCACGTCCTCGACAGCCTGACGGCCGGGCAACTGCTTCGCCAGCGGGGAGTAAAGGGACTCCTCGATCTGGGCAGCGGCGGCGGATTTCCCGGTCTCCCGCTGGCGGTCTCGCTCAATCTGGAGCGCACGCTCCTCGTGGAGTCCGTCGGCAAGAAGGCGCGTTTCCTGGACGCCGCAGCGGGCGTAGTCGGCCTCGGAGATCGCCTCTCGGTGGCAAACAGCCGGGTGGAGGCCCTCGCGTCGCGGGCGGAGGGCCGGGAAGCCTGGCCGCTGGTCACGGCTCGGGCCGTGGCCTCGCTGGGCGAGCTGGTCGAGCTCGCCTTCCCCTTGTTATCCGTGGGCGGGGCCCTGCTCGCCTGGAAGCGCGCCCCGGTCGAACCCGAGGTGGCAAGGGCGCGCGAGGCAATCCAGGCCGTGGGTGGGGGAGCGGTTCGGATCAGTCCAGTCGCGGTGGATGGACTGCGGGACCACGTGCTCGTAGTCGTGGAGAAGATCGCACGGACGCCGTCGGGCTTTCCCCGGGACGCAGCGGAACGACGCCGCCATCCGCTCTGAGCTCGCTGCTACCCTGACCGCGCATGCGTATCGCGGTCCTGTCCGACATCCATGCGAACCTGGTGGCATTGGACGCGGTGATCGCCGCGCTCGGCAGCATCGACGGTGTGTGGCAGCTGGGCGACGTCGTGGGCTACGGCCCGGAACCTGATGGCGTGGTCGAGCGACTCCGGTCGCTGGGCGCGCGGGGCGTGAGGGGCAATCACGACACGACCGCGGTGACGGGCGAAGGAGTTGACTGGTTCAACCCCGAAGCCCGGGCGGCCATCGAGTGGACGAGGGCGACCATCAGCCCTGCGGTCAGCGGCTGGCTGGCCGCGCTGCCAGACCACCTGCAGGACGAGTCGACGGGCGCCGACCTCGTCCACGGCAGCCCACGCGACCCGCTCTGGGAATACATCACGTCGGGAGCCGTGGCGAAGGCGAACCTCGATGCCCTCTCATCCACGACGCCGTTCGGCCTGCACGGGCACACCCACATTCCTGTTGCCTGGCGGGCGGACGACGGCCGGCTCGAGCTCATCCGACCCGAAAACGGCGAGCGCCTCGACCTGGACGATCGGAGGACCCTGCTCAACCCGGGCAGCGTCGGCCAGCCCCGGGACGGCGACCCAATGGCCAGCTTCATGATCCTCGAGACCGAGCCGGCATCCGCCACCTGGCGGCGTGTCCCCTACGACATCGCTGCGACCCAGAAAGCCATGCGCGCCCTCGGTCTGCCCGGACGGCTTGTCGATCGTCTCTCATTCGGTGTCTAGCCGGCGGCAGCCCGGCCGCGCCGCCAGCGGCTCGGCCGGGTGATCGGCGGTCGGCGCCCCCTCCAGGGCCGGAAACCCGGCGATCGCCGGGTGGTGGTCCCTCGTCCCCACAGCCCCTATTTCCGGTACACGGGCCCGGGCCAGCTGACGGCGCGGGCGGCTGCAAGCGGGCCCCTCACGGCGCGCGAGCGGACCTGGGCAACGATTCGGCGCGTGCTCATCGGGCCGCCTCTCGCGAGCGAGGCGGAAATCGGCGAGCGCCTGTCGAAGAAGAAGGCCCTTGCGATCTTCAGCTCGGACGCGATCAGCTCGTCGGCCTACGCGACGGAGGAGATCCTGCGTGTCCTGATCCTGGGCGGGGCGGCCGCACTCGCCTTCGGGCTGCACGTCAGCATCGCCATCGCGCTGCTCCTGATCGTCGTGGCCATCAGTTACCGCCAGGTTTGCATCGCCTATCCGACGGGCGGCGGCTCGTACTCGGTCTCCAAGGCGAATTTCGGCAGATTGGCTTCGCTGGTTGCAGCGTCGGCCCTGCTCATCGACTACGTCATGACCGTGGCCGTCTCAACGTCCTCGGCCGTCGAGCAGATCACCTCGGCGATCCCCGAGCTGACGGATGTCCGCGTCGTCATCGGCGTGAGCGCCATCACCCTCATCACCATCGGGAACCTGCGAGGGCTGCGTGAGTCGGGCAACATCTTCGCGCTGCCGACCTACCTCTTCCTGGGCAGTGCGCTGCTGATGATCGGCCTGGGCGCGTACCGGATCCTGGTCAACGGCGAGCACGGGTCGTTTTCACCCGACCTGATCCGCCAGGCACAGGAGACTGCCCAGCCGCTCGGACCGCTGCTGCTGGTGCGCGCCTTCGCCGCGGGATCGGTCGCCCTGACCGGCACGGAGGCCATCGCTACGGGCGTCCGCGCGTTCAAGCCGCCCGAGGCCCGCAACGCAGCGACGACCCTGGCCGTAATGGCCGGGCTGCTGGGCGTGCTCTTCATCGGCATTACGTTCCTGGCAGTCAATTTCGGGATCACCCATATCGACCTGCCCGAGCGCCAGACCGTCGTCGCGCAGGTCGCGGCGCGGGTGTACGGCAACAACTCGGTGCCCTTCTTCCTGTTCCAGGCGTTCACGGCCCTGCTGCTCTTCCTCGCCGCCAACACGAGCTTCAACGCGTTCCCGCGCCTGGCCGCAATTCTGGCGGAGGACGGGTTCATGCCCCGCCATTTCAGCTTCCGCGGGGATCGCCTCGCGTTCACCTTCGGCGTGGTCGTGCTGGGCGCCGTCGCGGCGTCGCTGGTCGCCGTGGCCGGCGGCGAGACGCACCTCCTGATCCCGCTCTACGCGGTCGGGGTGTTCATCGACTTCACGATCAGCCAGGCCGGCATGGTGAAGCACTGGTGGACGAGGCGCAGCCCCGGCTGGCGCCGGCGCCTGCCCATCAACGCGACCGGCTGCGTCCTGACGGCGATCGTCGCAGTCGTGGTCACCGCGGCGAAGGCGCCGCCATCGCTGCTGGTTCTGCTGCTGATCCCGGTGCTCGTGTCGATCATGCTGCTCATCCACGGCGAATACGAAGCCCAGACGAGGGAGCTCCATGTACGGGAGGATGCCATCCTGCCCGGGCCGCATCGCGAGCAGCGGGTGATCATCCCCGTCAATGGCATCAACCGGGCGGTGGTGCAGGCCGTGAACTTCGGCCGGACGATCGCCACCGACGTCCGGGCGATCTTCGTCACCGAGGACACCGAGGAGGGCGACCGCCTTCGCCACCGCTGGGAGCGCCAGCTGCCGAACGTCCCCCTGGTCATCGTCGAATCGCCCTATCGGGCGCTGGTCGGCCCGGTGGTGGCCTACCTCGACGTCCTCGATGCCGCCTGGCCTCCGGACAAGGAGGCCCCCATCAACGTCGTGGTGCTGCCCGAATTCGTGGCTCGTCACTGGTGGGACCGGCTTCTCTACAATCAGAGCGCACGACGTTTGAAATCGGCGCTGATCGGCCGAGAGCACACGGTGGTCGCGGACGTGCCGTACCGGCGCGAGCATTGATTCCGCAGACCCCGATCGGAGGACGATGATCGGAGGCCGGCGACCCATTGCGGGTCGCAAGATCGCCGACCGGCGCGTCCGGGTCGAGCGACCACACGCTCCGTACTTTCGCTATTCGGGCCCGGGCCAGCTGGTGGCCCGGGAAGCCGCCTCGGAACGGCCCAAAACGGCAACGGGCCGGTTCCTTGCCCGTCTGAAGAACGTCGCCCTTGGCCGGCCCCTGGCCAACGAAGAAGAGATCGGCGAACGCCTGTCCAAGAAGAAGGCGCTGGCCATCTTCAGCTCCGACGCGATCAGCTCGTCCGCCTACGCAACCGAGGAGATCCTCAAGGTCCTGATCGCGGTGGCGGCCGGCGCGGCGCTCGCGTATTCGGTCGGGATCTCGATCGCCATCGCAGGCCTGCTGGCCGTCGTCTCGGTGTCCTACCGGCAGGTGTGCCGCGCCTACCCCTCGGGCGGAGGCGCATACGTCGTGGCCCGCGACAACCTCTCGCAGCTGCTCGGGCTCATCGCGGCGGCGGCGCTGCTCATCGACTACGTGATGACGGTCGCGGTCTCCACGGCGTCGGCAATCGAGCAGATCCAGTCGATTGCCCCACAGGTCTATCCGTTCCGCATCGAGGTTGCGGCGCTGTCGATCAGCCTGATCACGATCGGCAACCTGCGAGGTCTTCGAGAGTCGGGCAACATCTTCGCCATCCCGACCTACCTGTTCATCGGCCTCGCCCTGCTCATGATCGGCACCGGTCTGGTGCGCGTGCTCGCCGGGGATGTGACGCCGCTGCATCAGCAGAACGTTTTCCATCCGCCGAGCCCTGAGCCCTTGACGGTCTTCCTCCTGCTCAAGGCCTTCGCCAGCGGGTCCGTCGCCTTGACCGGCGTGGAGGCCATCGCCAACGGCGTCCCCGCGTTCAAGCCACCGGAGTCCAGGAACGCGGCCAACACCATGACGGCCATGGCCATCCTGCTGGGGGTGCTGTTCGTGGGCATCACGATCGTGGCCCACGCCTTCAACATCGTGCCGACCGGACCGGGGGGGGACTCGGTGGTGGCTCTCGAGGCTAAGACGATCTTCGGCTCGGGCTCAGTTCTGGTGCTGGCCTTCGCGATCGCCACCGCGCTGATCCTGTTCCTGGCCGCGAACACGAGCTTCAACGCGTTCCCGCGCCTCGCCGCGATCCTCGCCCAGGACGGGTTCATGCCCCGCCAGTTCGGCTTCCGGGGAGACCGGCTCGCGTATTCCTATGGAATCGTCCTGCTCGCTGCGATCGCGTTCGGGATCCTGTACGCCTTCGGGGGCGATACGCACGCGCTGATTCCCCTCTACTCGGTTGGTGTCTTCGTGTGCTTCACTCTCTCCCAGATCGGAATGGTCAAGCACTGGCGGGCGGTTCGGGAGCGCGGCTGGCGATGGCGCGCAGCGATCAACGCGATCGGCGCCGTGCTGACGTTCGTGGTGCTGATCGTCGTGGCCAGCGTCAAGTTCGTCGATGGCGCATATCTGGTCGTCCTGCTCATTCCCACCCTGGTCGCTCTGATGCTGTTCATCAGTCGCCAGTACCAGGCCTCGGCCCGGGAGCTCGCCGTGCGCCCCGGTCTGGTCGTGCCGCTGCCCCACCGTGAGGAGCGTGTCGTGATTCCCATCCCGGGTATCAACCGCGCCGTGATCCAGGCCGTCAACGTTGGCCGCTCGATCGGTGACGACGTCAGGGCTGTCTTCATCTCGGAGGAGCCCGACGAGGCGGCCAGGATTCGCGCCCGGTGGGAGCAGCAGGTGCCCGGCGTGCCGCTGGTCGTGGTCGAGTCGCCCTACCGAGCCCTGGTCGGCCCATTGCTCGCGTACCTCGACGTGCTCGACCGGGCCTGGCCGCCCGACAAGGAGGCCCCGATCACCTTCGTGATCGTCCCGGAATACGTGGCGCGGAGCTGGTGGGAGCGCATCCTCTACAACCAGTCGGCGCGCCGTCTGCGAACGGCCCTCCTGGGACGTCCTCATACCGTCGTCGTCAACGTCCCCTATCGGCGAGAGGATCCATCAACCCTGGACTCCACCCTGTCACCCGAGAGCGCGCCACCTCCCCCTGGCGCCTGAGGCCCGTTGGCCGGCGGTGGTATCGTCCGGCTCCTGAAATCGCCCGATGGATGTCGACCCACTGAACGAACTCGCGGACATCCCGCCCCATACTCACGCAGCGCGCACGACTCACCGAGCGCGCACGCCCGACCGGAGCTGATCCGTTGTCCAACCCCGAACAACCGCCGTTTCGGCGCGCGGTCATCGCCCTGAATGGCGGGCCCGCCGACGAGCGCATCGTCCGGCTCGCGGCCGAGCTGGCGCGCCCCTCGCGAGCCGAGCTGGTGGCCGTTCACGTGGTGGAGATCGACTGGACCCTGCCCCTCGACGCCGATGTCGCCGGCCGTTCCGACGAGGCGCAGCGGGTTCTCGACGAGGCGGAGGCAGTCGCCGAGCAGGTGCACTACAAGATCGAGCCGGTTCTCCTCCAGGCCCGCGACGTCGCCGCGGCCCTCGTCGACGAAGCCAGCGAGCGCAGGGCGGACCTGCTCCTGATCGGCCTGTCCTACAAGACGCGTTTCGGCGGCGATTTCGCCATCGGGCGCACCGTTCCATACGTCCTGAAGAACGCGCCCTGCGCCGTGTGGGTCGTGCGCGAGCCTATCGTCGAGGAGCAGCAATGAAGGTCGTCATCGTCGGCTGTGGTCGAGTCGGCTCGGTCCTCGCCGAGGGGTTCGACGG
This sequence comes from Chloroflexota bacterium, assembly GCA_005883615.1. Classification (GTDB taxonomy): domain Bacteria; phylum Chloroflexota; class Limnocylindria; order Limnocylindrales; family CSP1-4; genus CF-16. Next base: position 11,498 of record VBEC01000073.1, read on the forward strand.
GGCCGGCCACGAAGTGATCGTGATGGACCGTTCGACATCGGCGTTCGAGCGGCTGCCGGGCTCATTTGGCGGCAGCGCGGTGCGCGGAGACGGCACGGACGAGGACACGCTCCGGCGGGCCGGCGCCGAGGGAGCCGACCTCTTCCTGGCTCTGACGGAGGGCGACAACCGGAACGTAATGTCGGCGCAACTCGCGGTCGAAGCGCTCGCGGCACACCGGGTGGTCGCCAAGATCAATGATCCCGTTCGAGCGCAGGCTTATTCGGATCTTGGCCTGGCCACGATCTGCCGCACCGATCTGATGGCCAATGCCGTGCTTGCCTACGCCGGGCTGCCGACGAGCGGCCCTCGAGGCGTCGTAGCGGCCACCGGCCACCATATCGGCGGCGAGCATCACGCGACAGGACGTGACCGGGCGGCACGCGCCGGCCAGCCGATGGAACCGGGCAGCAACCCGACGCCCGAGCAGGGCGACAGTGGTCGTCCAGGGGCGGCCGGCGAGGGCGGTCAAGCGCCGGTCGATTCCGGGCCGGCAGGGGAGGCATAGGGAATGTTCGTGCTCGTCGTGGGCGGCGGCAAGGTTGGCTACTACCTGACCAAGGAGCTCATCCAGTCGGGCCACGAAGTGGTCCTGATGGAGAAGGATCACGGGCGAGCCGATCAGATCGCCGACGAAATCGGCTCCATCGTGATTCCGCACGACGGCTGCGAGGGGAGGTACCTGGCCCAGGCGGGCGCCAACCGGGCCGACATCGTGGCTGCAGTCACCGGGGACGATGAGGACAACCTGGTCATCTGCCAGATGGCCAAGCACCATTTCGACGTGCCGCGGACGATCGCCCGCGTGAACAATCCCAAGAACGAGGAGCTCTTCAAGCATCTTGGCGTGGACGAGCTCATCAGCCCGACTCGGATGATCCTGGGCTCCATCGAGCAGGACATCCCGATGCACGAGCTGCTGCACCTGGCCGGCCTCGGCGAGAGCGACCTGGAGCTGATCGAGGCCCACCTGGAGGCCGGATCCCCGGCCATCGGCCGCTCCACGGGCGAGCTGCAGATGCCCGAGGGTTGTGCCCTGTTCGCCGTCATCCGCGACGGGGTGGCCATGCCACTTCGGGCGGACACGACGCTGCGCGAGGACGACAAGGTGATCGCGATCGGCCGCGCGGATTGCGAGGCGATGCTCCACGAGCAGTTGATCGGCGCCGCGTCGCCGGGAGCCTGACCCCGGAGGGAGGCGGTTTCCCTTGCGGGGTCCAGGCCGCGATCCGGCCCGGCCTCGGCCCGGATTCGGCCCGGCTTCGGGCGCATACGGCCCGCAAAGGTGCCATTTTCCCGCCACGCGCTCGCGCGGCACTGGGCTGGCTCGTGATCGGACGTCCGCCGGCTGCTTTCGTCCCACCGTAAGCGCGGCGCGGTATGTTTTGAAGGGCCAGTGGCAGAGGCGGACTCTCCAACGAGTGCCTGGTGCGCACCAGACGGGAATTTGGCCCAACCACTCCGCCGTTCGGCCCTCCTCGTCACCCGTTGCCCCGGCGTCAAGCGATCGCACGGCAAACGCCTGGCCGCCCATCGCCAGTACCTCTCTTGACAATGGCATTGTCAGGGTTCTACGATCCCATGTGTCCGCCGACAAAGTCGCATAGAGCTCGGCGGAGAAGCAACTTGGTGACAGGAGGTGCGTCATGACGATCGTGCGCCGACCGTCGCCGTTCGGCGAGTTGATTTCGCTTCGCCAGGCGATGGACAGGCTATTCGAGGACAGTTTCGTCGGCCCTCGCCAGTGGGCGAGCGGCGTGCTGACCGAAGGCATCCTGCCGGTGGACGTTCGCACTAACGAGGGCGACATCGAGATCGAGGCTGCCTTGCCGGGCGTGCGCCCGGAGGACGTCCAGATCACCATCGAGAACGGAGTGCTGACGATCAGCGCCGAGACGGAGACCTCGACCAGCGACGAGAACGGCCCGTTTCTGGTCAAGGAGATTCGCCGAGGGAGCTTCAGCCGGACGATCAGCCTGCCGGAGGGCGTCGAAGCCGATCACGCCGAGGCTCAATTCGGGAACGGCATGCTCCATCTTCGGATCCCGAAGGCAGAGCAGCTGAAATCTCGGCGGATCCGCATCACGCCGACGGTCAGTGGCGGCTCTCAGGGTTCGAACGAAAGCTCGAACGGCTCCAGCGCGGCACCCGCAGCGAGCGCACCCGAGAGCAAAGCCTGACCCAAATGCAGCGCCGGTTGGAGCGGGATCCGACTCGTCCCGTCTACGTGATCAGCGTGGCGGCGGGGATCGTCAGCGTGCATCCCCGCACGCTGCGCATCTACGAGGACGAGGGCCTGCTCTGCCCGGCGCGCACCCCGACCAACATCCGCCTGTACAGCGAAAACGACATCAGGCGAGTCCTCTGGATCCGCCACCTCACGCGCGATCGAGGCGTCAACCTTGCGGGAGTCAGGATCCTCTTCGAGCTCGAGGAGCGCCTCGGCAAGCGCATCCTCGAGGTGCTCTTCGACGAAGGCACACGCGACGCCGAATCAGACGCCGAGGAAACGCCTCGCACCCCTCGGGCGGCGACCAGCAGGAGCTACGGCGCATGACCATCACAGCGACAGTCCATATCTCGAGCGCCCGCCCGGACCCCAGCACTCATCCGATCACGTCGGTTCATCGATACAGCGCCGGTGGCCGCACCACCGACCACCGCTAGGAGCAGATCATGGTTACTCGACCGTCCGACCCAGAGCAGACGCAGCCCGCGACGCCGTCCGGCGTGCGCGAGCTGCCGCTCGTGGCTCTCCGGGAGACGGTCATCTTTCCCGAGATGATCGTCCCCCTCCAGGTGGGTCGCGACAAGAGCGTCAACGCGCTCAACGCGGCCGTCGCGGAGGGCGGACCCATTGCCCTCGTGACTCAGCGAAACGCTGAGCAGGAGGACATCAACGACCCCTCCGAGCTCTACCCGATCGGCACCCTGGCCAAGATCGCCCAGGTCGTCCAGCTTCAGGACGGCACCGTCCGGGCGATTGTGCAGGGCCAGGGCCGACTCCGGGTACACGGCTTCGCCCAGACCAGCCCGTACATCCTCGCTCGTATCGAGGAGGTCGGGGATGGGTCGCCTCCGGGCGTCGAGGTCGAGGCGCTCATGCGCACCGTCCAGGCGCAGATCGAGCAGTACGTGGCAAACGGCGCACCCGTCCCGCCCGAAGCAGCGGTTGCAGCCCGAAACATCACCGAGCCGGGGCTGCTGGCGGACATGGTCGCCTACAGCCCGGACATGACCACGGAGCAGCGCCAGGAGCTGCTCGAGACGATCGACGTCATCGAGCGCCTGAAGCTGGTCAGCAACTTCCTCGCGCGCCAGGTCGAGATCCTCGAGCTGAAGGGCAAGATCCAGTCCGAGGTCAAGTCCGAGATGGACAAGACCCAGCGCGAGTACATCCTGCGTGAGCAGCTGAAGGCGATCCAGCGCGAGCTTGGTGAGGAGGACCCGCAACAGGCCGAGATCAACGAGCTTCGCGAGAAGGTCGAGGCGGCCGGCATGCCGGAGGAGATCAAGGCCCGGGCGATCAAGGAGATCGACCGGATGAGCCGGATCCCCTCGGCCTCGCCGGAAGTCGGCGTGATCCGGACCTACGTCGACTGGCTGGTTAGCTTGCCCTGGAACGTCAGCACGGACGACCAGCTCGACATCAAGACCGCCGCGAAGATCCTCGACGAGGACCATTACGGCCTGGAGAAAATCAAGGAGCGCATCCTCGAGTACCTCGCGGTGCGCACCCTGGCGGACACCATCCGCAGCCCGATCCTCGCATTCGTCGGACCGCCCGGCGTCGGCAAGACGAGCCTTGGCAGGAGCATCGCCCGCGCGATGGGCCGCAAGTTCGTGCGGATGAGCCTCGGCGGCATCCACGACGAGGCCGAGATCCGCGGACACCGGCGCACCTACATCGGGGCGCTGCCCGGCCGGATCATCCAGAACATCAAGACCGCGGGCTCGAACAACCCGGTGTTCATGCTCGACGAAGTCGACAAGATCGGCATGGACTTCCGGGGCGATCCGAGCTCGGCCCTCCTCGAAGTGCTCGACCCCGAGCAGAACAACACCTTCCAGGACAACTACCTGGAGGTGCCGTTCGACCTCTCCAAGGCCTTGTTCATCGCGACGGGCAACCTGCTCGATCCGATCCCGCCCGCCCTGCGCGACCGGATGGAAATCGTCCAGCTGCCGGGTTACACCGAGCACGAGAAGATCGAGATCGGCAAGCGCTTTCTGATCCCCAAGCAGATGACCAACCACGGCCTGAAGCCGAAGAACATCGAGATCACGGATGAGGCGATGGTCCAGCTCGTCCGCTCCTACACCAAGGAGGCCGGCGTCCGGAACATCGAGCGCGAGATCGCCAACATCATGCGCAAGGTTGCCCGGGCCGTGGCCGAGGGTCGCAAGCGCAAGATCGTGGTCGATGTAAGGAAGCTCGAGGACTACCTCGGCCCGCCGCGCTTCGAGTACGGCGAGCTCGAGCCCGAGGACCAGACGGGCGCGGCGACCGGGCTCGTCGTGACCGAAGTCGGCGGTGACGTCGTCGCCGTCGAGGTCACCCGGATGGAAGGCAAGGAAGATTTCATCCTGACCGGCCAGCTGGGCGAGGTCATGCGCGAGTCGGCCCGGGCGGGCCTGTCCTGGATCCGGGCGCACGCGTCCGACCTGGGCATCCCGCGCGAGACGTTCGAGAAGAACACCCTCCACATCCACGTGCCTGCGGGTGCCATTCCCAAGGATGGTCCCTCGGCCGGGGTCACCATGGCCACCGCGATGGTGAGCGCGCTGGCCAATATTCCCGTCAACAAGGACGTGGCGATGACCGGCGAGATCACGCTCCGCGGACGCGTTCTGCCCATCGGCGGACTGAAGAGCAAGATCCTCGCGGCTCACCTGTCCGGGGCGAAGATCGTGATCCTGCCTCGCAAGAACGAGAAGGACCTTCGGGACATCCCCCAGGAGATCCGCAAGCAGATGAAGCTGATCCTGGTCGACTCGATGGACCAGGTGCTCGAGGCGGCTCTGCGGCGCAAGCCGCAGCCGCTGAAGGTCGAGCCGCCAAAGATCGTCGAAGGCGACACGCCTCTCCGGCCGCAGCCGGAGAGCACGGTGCGTCGATCGGGCTTCCCGCCGCCGGCGGACCAGCCACCGGTCGTCGTCGGAGGCAACAACTGAGGGTGACGGCACCCCGAGTGAGGGTGGGCCCGAATGGAATACAAGGACTACTACAGGATCCTGGGGGTGCCCCGGACAGCCAGCAAGGCCGAGATCAGGAAGGCCTTCCGCAAGCTGGCCCGGGAGCACCACCCGGACGTCAAACCCGGTGACGAGGCGGCGGAGCGGCGGTTCAAGGACGTCAACGAGGCGAATGCCGTCCTGTCCGATCCGGACAAGCGCAAGCAGTACGACACGCTCGGTGCGAACTGGGAGGCCTTCTCCCGCGCGGGCGCCCAGACCGGCGGCGATCCATTCGCCTCGGGTGGACCGTTTGCCGGGTTCGGAGGCTTTCGTAGTGCCCCGGGCGGTCCCAACGTGCGCTACGAGTTCCGAACCTCCGGCGGCAACGGCGGCGCCGGCACGGGTGGCTTCAGCGACTTCTTCGAGAGGTTCTTCGGCGGTGGCCCGTCGCGCGACGACGCGGGCGGCCGCGGGTCACGGCCGGGCGACTCGCAGGCGGGTGGCATGTCCTTCGCCGACATCCTGGAGCAGATGGGTATTGACGGATCGCCCGCAGGCGACTCATTCGGTGGTGCTCGATCGCGGGAACCTGTCCGCGTGGCGCCGCTGGAGGCGCGCGCAGAGCTGACCCTCGAGGAGGCTTTCGAGGGCACCACCCGGATCGTCGACCTGGGAGGGAAGCGCCTTCAGGTGACAATTCCGCGCGGTGTCTCGGACGGCAACCGCATCCGGCTGAGCGGGAAAGGCCCTGCGGGCCAGGACGTCGAGGTCGTCACCAACGTTCGGCCCCACGCGGTGTTCCGTCGACGAGCAGGCAGCCGCAGCGACCTCGAACGGGACCTGCCGATTCGCTTGGAGGAGGCCCTCCTGGGAGCCGACGTGCCCGTGTCTACGCTGCGCGGCCGCCTGCTGCTGAAGATCCCGCCGGGAACGCAGAACGGCCGATCCTTCCGACTCAAGGGCAAGGGAATGCCTCGCCTGGGCGGCGAGGACGCCGGCGACCTGTACGTCCGCGTACGAGTGGTCCTGCCGTCGGAATTGAGTCCCGAGGCGAGCGCGGCGGCTCGGCAGTTCCTCGATCTCGTCGAGCAGCCGGACCCACGCACGAAATGACTGCCTGGCTAGCAGGGCAGGCCCGAGTACGGGGCGCGGCGGCGGGCGACTGACGTGAGGTATGTCGACGCTGTCGGTCGTCTCGCGACACTGCCCGAGCCGCTTCCGCCCGCACCGGCCGCGCTGATGCCGGTCGTCAGGGATGGGCGCCGACGACCGCCCGTGCCGCTGACGGAAGCCACGACCCGACCAGCGGCAGTTCTTGTCCTGATCGTTCCCGGCCCCAGCGACGAAGCCCGCGTGATCCTGACCGAGCGAGTGGTGGGCGGCCGCCATCACAGCGGCGAGGTGAGCTTTCCCGGCGGGCGGGCCGAACCGGAGGATGCTGATCCCGCTGCGACGGCGCTCCGCGAGGCGGCAGAGGAGATCGCGCTCGATCCGGTAGCGGCCGGCGTGCACATGCTCGGCCGGCTCGAACAGGTCTGGATCCCAGTGAGCGGCTTTCGGATCAGTCCCATGCTGGCCTTCGCAGAACGCCGACCGTCGCTCCATCCGGCCGAAGCCGAGGTGGCCCGCATCCTCGAGGCGCCCCTCTCCGGGTTCCTGCCCGGCGCGCGCATTGAAATAGTCGAGCGGATGATCGGTGACTGGCCGCTGCGCTACGGCGCCTACCCGGTGGACGGCCTGTTGATCTGGGGAGCCACCGCACGGATTCTTGGCCAGCTCGGCGCGGTGCTCGGCGCAAGCTGAGGCAAACGGTAGCCAACCCCGTCGACCTGGTTCGGCAGCCTGCAGTCAGCTAGACGCCTCAGAAGGGCTCCCCTTCGGCCGACGTTCGCTCCCGCGACAGGTCCGGCGGCTTGCTGAGCTGGCCGTCGGCGGCCGCAGCAACGTCTCCGGCGGACAATTCCCTGCGTGCCCGGCCCTCGATGATCCCCCGGGCCGCCGCATCGTCCGCGTCGCCGAACTCCACGATGAAGGCGCGCATCTCCGAGAAGTCCGTCCAGGCGCCGTGGAGAATGCCGGCAGGCCACAGAACCGCCTCTCCAGCGGCCACTCGCTCTCGCTCATCGCCGACGATGACCCAGCCGCCGCCCTCGATCACGATGAACCAGGTCGTGTTGGGATTCGAGTGCGGCTCCATCGATGCCTTTCGCGCGAACGCCAGCTCGCTGACGATCCCTCGGGCATCGCTATGGATCACCTGACCCTGCACGCCGCTGGTGCCCGCCGGGCCGTCTTTGCGGCGGTGTCCCACCCCGAAGCGCACGATCTCCATCGCCTGAACCGTCGTCCGTTGAGGTGCGAGGCCGCCCTAGCGCCGTCGCCGACGCGCGGGCTTGCCGGTACGCGAGGCGCGAATCGCCCTCGATCCCTTCGAGCGGATGGTCGATTCCGGGTGTGCGTACTTCAATCGCGTGAAGTAGCGCTGCTTGGCCAGGCGGGCCTGATATGACGCAAGGATCGGGGGGAAGTGGATGAAGCGGATCCACACGAACACGGCCAGCGCGATCACCAGCGTCACGATCACGAACAGGTAGTAGAAGACGAACAGCGAGTACATGATCAACAGGCTGAAGGTGATCACGCCGGTCCACAGCAGCCACTCGTACATGTCCAGGTAGGGCGGATGCCGGTGCAGCTGCCGGGTGCGGACGTTGTACAGAACGATCAGCAAGACCAGGAAGATCAGCGACAGGATCCACGTGGGATAGAAGAGATCGTGGAACTTGACGCTGTCGAACCTTACGAAGAGGTAGTCCCAGGGCGCGAGCTTCACGATCGACTCCTGCGTTCATGCACGTGTGGCCTGGGCCTGGAAGCCCGGATCTCGCCCGAGGGCGACCGCCCCACCCGGAACGTCAAAAGGGGTCCCGAGTATGCCACGAGTGCGCGCTATACTCGCCGCGACAGACGCGACGGCGCCACCGCCGGGGCCCTCTCTCTTTGACGAACGCCCGCCGGTCAGCGCGCCCGAGGATGGGAGGACGCCCGCGTGCGAGCCCTGCTCTCGGTGGCCAACCGCGATGGCATCTCCACGCTGGCTCGCGAGCTGCGGTCGCTCGACATCGAGATCTTTGCTACGGACGGCACCCGGGATCACCTCGCCGCCGACGGTGTCGAGGCCCGGTCGGTGACCGACCTGACCCACGTCCCGCCACTCATTGGCGGGCAGGTCAAGACGTTCCACCCGGCGGTATACGCCGGCATCCTGGCACGACGCGACGTCCAGGCGCAGCTGGATGAGCTAGCCGCGCAGGGCATCGGCCTGATCGACATCGTCGTGGTCAACGTCAAGCCGTTCGCGCCAGCGGTCGGTGCGCGGATGATGGGCCTCGACGAGGCCATCGAGATGATCGACGTGGGTGGTGCAGCGCTGTTGGGTGCCGCCGCCCGCAATTCCGCGGGTGTGGCGGCCGTCGCCAATCCACTCCACTATCCGGCCGTCATCAAGGACCTGCGGGAATTCGGCGGAATCTCGGCCGAGCTCCGCCAGCAGCTCGCCGCCGAAGCGTTTGGGGCAGTGGCCGCCTACCACGCCGAGATCGCGGCCTACCTGAACCAGGTGCGCGGCAAGCTCTTCCCGGAGCGGCTCGCCCTCGTGCTCGAGAAGGTCAACGATTTGCCGTACGGCGAGAACCCCCACCAGCATGCGGCTTTCTATCGCGAGACGACCCATCGCAGCGGGACGCTGGCCGATGCCTCCCAGCTCCAGGGGAACGCCCCATCATTCAACAACCTGCTCGATCTCGACGGCGCGTACCGAGTCGCCCGCGACTTCACCTCGCCGACGGTCGCGATCGTGAAGCACACCGATCCCGTAGGCCTGGCCTCCGCTGACGAGCTTGTCGAGGCCTATCGCCGGGCATTGGAAACTGATTCGGTCGCCGCCTTCGGCGGCATCGTCGGGGTCAACCGCGAGCTCGATGGCCCGACGGCCCGCGAGATCGCCGCGAACTCGTACGAGGCGGTTGTGGCGCCGTCGTACGATCAGGCTGCGCTGGGGATCCTGCGCAAGAAGGCGGGCCTCGAGATCCTTGCCGTCCCGCCGGACCCGACCGACGGCATGCGCGATTACGGGATTGCCTCGCTCGATTTCAAGCGGGTGGCCGGCGGCCTGCTGGTGGAGACGCAGGACACCCTGGGCGTGGACAAGGGCCAGCTGCAGGTGGTCACACAGCGCCGGCCGACCCTCGACGAGCTAAATGACCTGCTGTTCGCGTGGCGCGCCGTGCGCCACGTCCGCTCGAACGCGATCGTGCTGGCCAGGAACGGCGCGACCGTTGGAATCGGCGCCGGCCAGGCGAGCCGAGCCGTGTCGGTCGAGATCGCCCTGCGCCGGGCGGGTGACAGGGCCAAGCTGGCGGTGATGGCCAGCGACGCCTACTTTCCCTTTCCCGATGGGATCCAGATGGCTGCCGGGGCCGGGGTGACCGCGATCATCCAACCGGGCGGCTCCATCCGCGACGAGATGGCGATCGAAGTCGCGGACCGGCATCACATGGCCATGGTGTTCACGGGGCGGAGGCACTTCCGTCATTGACAAGGATGCTGTCCATGTTCCGGCCCCGCGTCGCTCGCGCGGCTCCATGATCCGCGACTGAGGAGATCCTGTGGAGCAGATGCTGGCGCTCGAGATGGTGCGGGTCACCGAAGCCGCGGCAATCGCTTCCGCTCGCTACATGGGCCGCGGCGCCAAGGACGAGGCGGATCTGGCAGCCACCGAGGCGATGCGCCGGACCATGGACGAGCTCGAGATGTCGGGCACGATCGTCATCGGCGAGGGAGAACGCGACCAGGCACCGATGCTGTACATCGGCGAGCAGGTCGGCAGGCGCGACCAGGCGGACCGGCGGGCGATCACCGAGATCGACATCGCCGTGGATCCGCTGGAAGGGACCAACCTCGTCGCCCATGGGCAGGCGAATGCGATCACGGTCCTCGCCGCGTCGGAGCGAGGCGGCCTGCTCCACGCCCCCGACACGTATCTGGAGAAGCTGTGCGTCGGCCCGGTGGCCGCCGGCAAGGTCGACATCCGCCTATCCCCTACCGAAAATCTCGCGCGGATCGCGTCGGCCCTCGGTCGAGGCATCAACGACATCACCGTCATCATCCTCGACCGGCCGCGCCACGAGAAGCTCATCGCCGAGGTACGGGAGGCCGGCGCGCGCATCAAGCTGATCTCCGACGGCGACCTTTCGGCCGCCATCTCGTGTGCCGTCTCGGGCACGGGCATCCACGCGGTCATGGGTATCGGCGGCGCACCCGAAGGCGTCATCACCGCCGCCGCGCTGCGCTGCCTGGGTGGTGAGATCCAGGCGCGTTTCCGGTTCCGCAACGATGACGAGCGCAAGCGCGCTCTGAAGATGGGCGCAGCCGACGAGGATCACGTGTACACGACCGAAGAGCTGGCGTCGGGCGAGAACCTCGTGTTCGCGGCGACCGGTGTGACCGAGGGCGACCTCCTCAACGGGGTCCGCTTTTTCGGTGGCGGCGCCCGCACGCATTCGCTGGTCATGGGCTATCGCAGCAAGCAGGTGCGTTTCGTCGACACCGTCCACATGTTCGACCGGAACAGGCCACCGAGCGTCAGGCTGTAGTCGTCCAGCGCTCGATCGACGCGTCCCACGTCCCGACCGGCCGAACGGCGTCCGGGCCCTCCAGGCGCTCCTGCCGCTGGCGCGCCGAAGCCACGGTCTCGCCCCAACCCGCTGGCACCAGCCGTGGTGCCAGATCCGCCAGGGGTGCCAGCACGAACAGGCGACTCCGAGCCTCCGGGTGGGGCACCGTGAGGGCCAGGGCACCCTTGGCGGGGTCGGTCGATCGGCCCGCGGGGGGGCGCTCGATCGCGAGGCGGACTCGTCCGAAGACCAGCAGGTCGAGATCGAGCTCGCGCGGTCCCCAGCGCTCCCGAGCCCGACGCCCGAAGGCGCGCTCGATGGCCTTGAGCGCTACCAGCAGCGCGGACGCGCCCGTCGCCGGATCCGGGCCGCTCGGGACGTCGATGGCGACGACCGCGTTGTGGAACTCCGGCTGGTCGACGACACCCACCGGGGCAGTGGCGTACAGCCGCGAGACCCCTCGCAGCTGCGTTCCCGGCAGAGCAGCCAGGGAGTGGACGGCAGACGCGAGGGTACGCGGCACGTCTCCGACATTCGCGCCCAGCCCCACATATGCGCGGGTCCGACGTTGGGTCAGGGAGCACCTCCTCGATAGACTCGGTCCCATGAGGCCCGTCAGCGTTGTCATCTTCCACCAGCCACCGAGACGGTATGCCGGCAGGCTGGAGAAGGCCCTCGCCACAGCCCGGGCGCACGTTGCCGAACGGCATTGCGGCGCGTTCCTGGCGACCGGCGCGACCAGCGTCGAGGTGATTTCCGGCGATGACGACCGGCCCTTCGGCCGGCGTCTGGCGCGGCTGGCGCGCTCGGGCGCCCTGGGCAGCGGCGGCACCGTCGTCCTCGGCGCTGGCGCGGTCCCGTTGGCGAGGAGCTCGGACAGGCGATCGTTTGTCGAGCTGGCGGCCGCCGACGGCGATCGAGCTCTCGCCAACAACCGCTACTCGGCCGACATCATCGCGATCTCGCGGGCCGACGTTCTCCGAGCGTTGCCGGATCTCCCGGGCGACAATGCGCTGCCTCGCTGGCTCGCGGAGCACGCCGGACTGGCCGTGTCGGACCTTCGGGGGCGATGGCGCCTCGCGGTCGACCTCGATAGCCCACTCGACGTCGAGCTCCTGTCGTTCAGCAGCGATACACGGTGGCTGGGTGCGCTTGAAGAGGACCTGGCGGGTGGCGTGCGCGAGCGCCTGGCACGCGTCCAGGCGGTCATGCGCGACTCGCACGGCGAGCTGCTCGTCGCCGGCCGTACGTCCGCAGCGAGCCTGGCCTGGCTCGAGCGACACGCCGCTTGTCGGATTCGAGCTCTGGTCGAGGAGCGGGGCCTGCGGGCAGGCAGCCCGCTCGCGGGCTCGACCGGCGCCACGGTCCCGCGGCCCCCGCGTTCGATCCTGGGTGCGCTGCTGGACCGGACCGGACCGGCCGCGCTCGGCGACGTCCTGACGGAGCTTGGCGACGCCGCGCTGGTCGATACGCGCGTCCTCATGGCGCACCGTCTCGGTGCCGACGAGCGCGCCTGGCCCTCGGCCGAAGACCGCTACGGATCAGACCTGCTGCTGGCGGACGACATCGCCGACCCATGGCTGCGAGCGATCACCGAATCGGCGCTGGGTGCCCGCATTCCCATCGTTCTCGGCGGGCACAGCCTCGTCGGGCCCGGCGTGCGGCTGGTCGGACATCCCGGCCGCTAGCATCCAGCCAATGGAAATCGTCCGCGAGCTCCGCCTTTCGACCCCCGAGGCAACGGTTCTGCCCGAGAGCGATGGTCCGCTCGTGGCGACAATCCGGGCCGAGATCGAGGACTCCGGACCGATCACGTTCGCGCGTTTCATGGAGCTGGCCCTGTATCACCCCGAACGTGGCTACTACGCGACCCGGGACGACCGCGGATCGCGCACCGGCGACTTCCTGACGGCGCCCGAGACCCACCCGATCTTCGGGCGGGTGGTCGGTCGCCAGCTGCACGAGATGTGGGAGCTCAGCGGCCGCCCGACACCCTATCGTCTCCTGGAATATGGCGCAGGCTCGGGTGTCCTGGCACTCGATGTCCTGCGGGGCCTGGTCGCCGATGGGTCTGAGTTGCAGAAGGCGCTGCGCTATCGGCCGGTCGAAGTCTCGGTCGAACGAAGCGAATCGATCCAACGGCGTCTGGCGGACGACGGCTTCGGGGCCAATGTCGAACGCGACGGCGCGGCAGGGTCCGGCTGCGTCCTGGCCAACGAGTTCCTCGATGCCCTGCCGGTTCACCGGGTGCTCGAGCGCGAGGGTCGGCTCCAGGAAGTCTTCGTCGGTTGGCGGGACGGACACTTCGTGGAGCTTCCCGAAACACCTTCCAGCCAGGCGCTGGCGGAGCGACTCGCGGCCGAGGGAGTCCGCCTGGCGGATGGCCAGACCGCCGAGATCTGCCTCGGCCTCGACGCCTGGGCCGCCGACACCGCGGTCCGGTTGGAGCGCGGATTCATGCTCCTCATCGACTACGGCTATCCGGCGGCCGAGCTGTACGCGCCGACGAGGGGAGGCGGGACGCTGCGCGCGTACACCCGCCAACGGGCTCACGCTGATCCGTTCGTGGCGATCGGCCGGCAGGATCTCACGGCGCACGTCGACGTGACCGCGGTTACGACCGCCCTCGCGGCACGCGGTTGGCGGGCGGTGGGCGAGACGCGTCTGGCCGACTTCCTGGTGGCTCTCGGGGTCGAGGATCTCCTCGGTTCGATCCGGGCCGATCCCGCGACGAGTCCGGCCGAATACCTTGCGCTGCGGTCGGGGCTCGTGCGGATGCTCGATCCACGGGCCCTGGGCAACTTCCGGGTGATGGCCTTCGGGCGCGGCGTGCCCGAAGGGCCCGTTCTGCGGGGCTTCGCCGGACGTCGCTGGGTGTCGACGAGCCCGACTCGATAGGGCGAACTGCCTACTTGCCCGTTCCATATGGCGACGGCACCCTGCCCTCGCCCGGCAATCAGGGCACTTGCCGGTCGATCGGCCGAGGAGCGGGGCGCGAACCAGGCACGCGCGCTCGGCGCGCTCCGCTCCTCGACCAACCCATGACCCCTGCCGGCCTGCTGCGGCCCGTCACGCCCGGCTCCCCGGACACTCCACGTGGGCGTCTCGCCGCCCGGAAGATGCCTGGCGAGCGTCGCGGCGAACTCTCCCGTTCGTATCGCAGAATCTCCGTGCGGGTAGAATGTTCGTGCGTGCAGAAGCGCACGCAGACGTCATGCCTTCCTTCCACGGCCTCGGCCATCGATCAGGGGGATGCCGCCGCGCCCGTCGAGCGGCACCCGGAGTGAGCAGCGCTTGACCGCCATCTGGTACGTCGTCGGGTTCGCCTTCGCGGGGGTGTCGTTCGTCTTCCTGACGATCGGTGCGGCATGGCTCATTTCGCACCGGAACCGGGGCGACCTTCACAAAGGCCTTCCGTACGAGAGCGGCATCGACACCTACGGCGACACGCACGCCCGGTTCGGCCTGTCGTTCTACATCTATGCCCTGCTGTTCGTCGCGTTCGACATCGAGGTCGTCTTCATCTATCTGTGGGCGATCGCCTTCCGCGAGCTCCTGCTGGGTGGCTTCGTCTCGATGCTCATCTTCGTGGCGATCCTCCTGTTGGGCCTTGCCTACGCCTGGCGGAAGGGGGTCCTCAATTGGCGGTGAAGCGCGCGACGCGCACCCTCGGGGTCGGTGCCGGTGATGCATCGCAGATGCCCTCCGACCAGCCCGCCAACCGGCGGGGCGCGCTGGTCCCGCGCCAGCGAGACGCGCTGGTTGAGGCGATCGTCGTCCCGAATACTCTCTGGGAGGCGGCCGATCCCCTGGCCTACGGCGGTGGACAGCCCACCGAGATCACCCACCTGCGCGAGCTCGAGCTGTCGAGCGACGCGCGGCGCGACAACGGACGCTGGGCAGCCACGCTCGAGATCATCCCGACGAAGGCGGACTACGTCCTCGACCTGATCCGCGCCAACAGCCTCTGGCCGCTGCTGTCGGGGCTGGCCTGCTGCGCCATCGAGATGATGTCGGCCGCGACCTCCAAGAACGACATGGACCGCTGGGGAATGTTCCCGTTCCGCGCCAGTCCGCGCCAGGCCGACGTGCTGATCGTGGCCGGGACCCTGACCACCAAGATGGCCGGCCCACTGCTCCGCCTCTGGGAGCAGATGCCGGAGCCGAAGTGGTGCGTGGCCATGGGCGACTGCACCTGCTCCGGCGGTCGTTACAAGCGGAGCTACTCGACCATCGAGGGCATCGACCGGATCATGCCCGTCGACGTCTACGTGCCGGGCTGCCCGCCCCGCCCGGAGGGGCTCATCTACGGAATGATGAAGCTGCAGCAGCTCATCAAGGACCGCCGCGGCCACTGGCCGGAGCGAGCCATCGGCCCGACGGTGCCCGACGGGGTCTGAGAGATGGACCGAGCACTCCGCCGGCGGCTGGAGGCGCGCTTCGGAGACGTCCTCAGCGGACCTGTCAGGCAGCGTCACGACGAGACCGAAATCCGGATCGGGCCGGCGGACCTGACTGTCGTGATGCGGGCTCTCCACGATGAGCCGGACCTCCGGTTTCGGTTCCTGGCCGACCTGGCTGGCGTGGACAGCGGGTCGGCGATGCAGGTCGTCTACCACCTGTGGAGCGAGACGACGCCCGACTGGCTGCGCGTCATCGCCGACAACCTGCCCCGCGACGACGCGCGCATCCCGTCCGTGACGTTCCTGTGGAAGGGGGCGGAATGGATGGAGCGCGAGGCGTATGACATGTTCGGCATCACGTTCGAGGGCAACCGCGACCTGCGCCGCATCTACATGCCACCCGACTACACCAGCTTCCCGCTGCGCAAGGACTTCTTCCTGGCCGACGACGCCGCGCGCTCGCCGGGGGCGGGAGTGCGGCACATGGAGCGGACGCACAGTCCGCGCAATGCGACGCCGGCTGCCGTCGTCCGCCAGGCAAAGGGCGCCTGAGCGAATGGCCACAAGCGCGCCCATCTCCCGCCGCCGCGCGTCGGCCGACGATCCGCGCGTCATCCTCGAGGAGCAGGTCGGCGTCTTCGAGCCCGTGCCGCCCTTCCCGCCGCGCACGGAGCGCGAGGCCGAGTTCTACACCCTCGGCGACGGCGAGATGTTCCTCAATATGGGCCCCCAGCATCCGTCGACGCACGGCGTGCTGCGGGTCGTCGTGAAGATCAACGGCGAGGTCGTGACGGATCTCGATCCGGTCCTCGGCTATCTGCACCGGGGTGTCGAGAAGCTGTGCGAGAACTCGGATTACCACCAGGCCATCTGCTACCTCGACCCGTTGGAATACGTCAGCGCCCTGTTCTGCGAGTGGCCGGCGGTGATGGCCTTCGAGAAGCTCATGGACGTCACCGTGCCGCGCCGGGCCGAGTACATCCGCGTGCTGTCGGGGGAGCTGCTGCGTATCGCCAGCCATGCCCTGTTCATGGGCTGGATGGCGCTCGACCTGGGCGGCCTGACGCCCATCCTGTGGAGCTTCATCGAGCGCGACGAGATCGTGGAGATGCTGGGTGCCCTCACGGGAGCCCGGATGCTGTTCAACTACTACCGTATCGGTGGCGTGAACGGCGATCTCAATCACGAGTTCATGAGCCGCCTCGGCGACTGGATGACGCGCGCGACGGAGCAGCACGACGCCAACGTCCGGCTCCTCAACGAGAACGAGATCTTCGTCCGCCGCATGCGCGATCTGGGCCGCGTCGACCGCGAAACGGCGCTGCGGATGTGCATGACCGGCCCGAACCTGCGGGCAACGGGCGTGCCGTTCGACGTGCGGCGCTCGCACCCGTACAGCGTCTATCCCGAGCTGGACTTCGACATCCCGACGCGGGACGAGGGCGACTGCCTGGCGCGCTACCTGCTCCGCCTGGACGAGGTGAAGCAGAGCCTGCGAATCATCGACCAGTGCCTCAACCAGATGCCCGATGGCCCTGTGATGGCGAAGCTCCCGCGACTCCTGCGGCCGCGGCCCGGGCGGGCCTACGCGGCGGTCGAATCACCGCGCGGCCAGTACGCCAACTACGCCATCAGCGACGGCACGGATCAGCCGTTCAGGCTGCGCATCCACGACCCGAGCTTCATCCACCTCCAGTCGGTCGGCCTGCTCATGCCCGGTCACCTGATCGCCGACACGATGGCCGTGATGGCCTCCCTCGACCCCATCATGGGCGGAGTGGACAAATAGATGACGGTCGTCGGCCGGGCGTGGAACCGCCTCAGCCTGCCGGGCAAGCTCTTCTTCACGCTCGCCCCGCTGTTGCTGGTCACGACGATCGCGGTCATCGCGATCCTGGTCATCTTCGGCCAGCTGATCGTCGACTTCCTGGCGGCGAATCTGCCCATCGTGCGGTTCGTGGTGGCGGTCACGGCTGTGCTGCTGATGTCAGTGCCCACCGCCTTCCTGATCATCTACATGGAGATGAAGGTCATCGCTCTGATGAACCTGCGACTCGGCCCGGACCGGGTTGGCCCGTATGGATCGCTGCTGTCCGTGGTCCACGGGCTCAAGGTCCTGATGAAGGAGGACTTCACGCCGACCGGCGTGGACAGCATCGTCTTCACCCTGGCGCCGGTGGTCGTCTACCTGGCCAGCGTCATGTCCCTGCTGGTCATCCCCTTCGCACCGGGACTGTTCGGCCAGGACCTCAACGTCGGGCTGCTCTACTTCTTCGCCGTCGGCGGGTTGAGCGTCGTGGGCTTGCTCATGGCCGGCTGGTCGAGCTTCAACAAGTACTCGCTCCTTGGCGGCCTGCGCTCGGCCGCGCAGATCATCAGCTACGAGATCCCGCTGACGCTGTCCGTGGTCGGGGTGCTGATCCTGGCAGGGACGATGAGCCTGAACCAGATCGTGCTCGATCAGCGGGGCTCATTCCTCGACTGGTTCGCCTTCAAGCAGCCCCTCGGACTGCTGATCTTCTTCATCGCCGCCACGGCCGAGGCGAACCGGACCCCGTTCGACCTGACGGAAGCCGACAGCGAGATCGTGGCCGGCTTTGCCACCGAGTACTCCGGCATGCGGTTCGGATTCTTCTTCTTCGCCGAATACGTCAACGTGTTCATCATGTCGGCGCTGATCGTCAGCCTCTTCTTCGGAGGATGGACCGCGCCCTTCGACTGGCCCTGGCCGGTTCACATCGAGCTCAATCCTGGCGGCCTGGGAATCGGACTGTTGATCCTGCTGGCGGTGGCGCCCGTCGTGGGGACGCTGGTTCTGGCCGCCCCCTTCTGGGTCGCGCGCAGCTCGATGCCCGCCTGGCAGGCGCTGATCATCGGCTTCGTCCTGCTCAACCTGCTCATCGGGCTGGGGCTGTTCGCACTGGCCTTCCTGGGCTGGGAATGGGTGGTCGGGCTGTTCTGGTTCCTGGGCAAGACCTACGGGTTCGTGTTCACCTTCGTATGGATGCGTGGCACCCTGCCTCGCGTGCGCATCGACCAGCTGATGGGCTTTGCCTGGAAGTGGCTGCTGCCGGCATCACTGCTCAACCTGTTCGTGACGGCAGGCGCGGTCGTGGTGCTCGGCCGGTGAGGGGGCAGCAGTGAGGAGGCGGCGGTGAGCCAGCTCGTGCCCGGTCTCGGCCTCGCCAGGGGCATGCTCCTGACCCTGCGCCGCTTCTTCGAGCCGAAGGCCACCATCCGCTACCCGGAGGAACCGCCGGAAGGCTCGCCCAAGTTCCGTGGGCGGCTGCAGCTGCTGTATGACGAGTACGGCACGCTCAAGTGCGAAACCTGCTTCCAGTGCGCGCAGGCCTGCCCGATCGAGTGCATCGACATGGGCGGCATCGACACCAAGAACCGCTACCACATCCACTGGGGGCCGCCGGAGACGTACGGCGAGCGGCGCGACGAGTCGGCCCTGCGACGGTCCGGCCGGCCCGTGCCGGACCCGGCCTACGAGCACTTTGGCCCCATCGACCTGGCGCCGGTGGAGGCCGCACTGGCCGAATACGACTACGACCCCAAGAACCTGCTGCCGATTCTCGAGGCCACCCAGCAGGCTTACGGCTACCTGCCGGTCGCCGCCATCAAGCACATCAGCAACATGAGCGGCGCCTGGTACGCGATGATCTACGGCACCGCGTCGTACTACGGCCATCTGCGCTTCGAGAAGAAGGGCGATCGCGAGCAGGCTGCCGCGGTTGCCGCGAGCCGACCTCCCGAGAGCAGCTACCGGTCGGCGCTGCAGGCAGCCCTGATGGGTGGCGCCCCGGTCGAGGACACCACGCAGCCCCCTGCGGCGAACAAGGCCCGTGGCTCGAGCAAGGTCCGTGGCTCGAGCAAGGTCCGTGGCTCGAGCAAGGTCCGTGGCTCGAGCAAGGGTCGCGGGCGCCCGCCGCGCGCCAATTGACGTCATGACAGGCCTTCTCGCCTCCCCCGACGGCTGGCCCCGCGTCCTCCTCGGGCGTGCGGAGGCGAAGGACCCCACAGACCTCGACGCCGCTGTGCGAGCCGGCGCGTTCGCCGGGCTCAAGCGGGCGGTCCACGACCTGGGCCCGGAAGCTCTCATCCGGGAGATCGCGGCATCGGGACTCCGCGGCCGGGGCGGTGCCGGGTTCCCAACAGGCGAAAAGTGGCGCGTCTGTGCCGCGGCCGAAGCGGCCGACGGGCGGCGATTCGTGGTGGCCAACGGCTACGGCGCCGATCCCGCGGTTTCCACGGACCGTGTGCTCCTCGAGCGCGACCCGTACGTCGTAGTAGAGGGCCTGGCCATCGCCGCGTTCGCCGTGGGCGCCACGGAGGCGATCGTCGCGGTCCGCGCCGACCAGCCTGACGTGATCCGAAGGCTGGAGACGGCCATCGCCAGCGCCGAGGAGGCCGGTTACCTCGGGCCGGACATGCTCGACACCGGGCTGGATCTCAGCGTGACCGTTCGGCCCGTGCAGGGCGCCTACATGCTCGGGGAGGAAACTGTCCTGCTCAAGGCGCTCGAAGGCCGCCGAGGCCAGCCGGAACAACGCCCGCCGCATCCGGCCGAACGGGGGCTGTTCGGGTCCCCGACCGTGGTCCAGAACGTCCAGACACTGGCCTCGGTGCCTTGGATCGTCGCCAACGGAGCGGCCGCGTTCGCGAAGATCGGCTCGAAGGCCAGCCCGGGAACCATCCTCGTCCAGATTCGAGGAGCGGCCACGGACGGCGTTGCGGAAGTGCCGCTGGGCACGCCCCTTCGCGAGATCGTCGCGCTCGCCGGCGAGCTCGCACCGGGCCGGACTCTCAAGGCCGTCCTGGTCGGAGGGCCGTCGGGCGGCATCCTCCCGGCAGACCTG
Source organism: Chloroflexota bacterium (assembly GCA_005883615.1). Taxonomy (GTDB): domain Bacteria; phylum Chloroflexota; class Limnocylindria; order Limnocylindrales; family CSP1-4; genus CF-16. The sequence continues at coordinate 31,658 of VBEC01000073.1, forward strand.
ATCGACACGCCCTACGAGTTCGACGCCCTGCGGGCGGCAGGCGCCCATCTGGGATCGGGCTCGGTCGTGATCGTCGACGACCGTGCCTGCGTGGTCGACCTTGGCCGGCTGCTCACTCGCTTCTGCGCCGACGAGGCATGCGGCAAGACCATCCCCTGCCGCATCGGAACCCGACGCCTCTCCGAGATTGCCGATCGGGTCACCTCGGGACGCCCTCGTCCCACGGACGTTCAGCTGCTCGGCGACCTCGCCTCGGACATCGTGGACAGCGGCCTGTGCGACCACGAGCGGCTGGCGACGCTCCCCCTCATGAGCGGGATGCGATACTTCCGCGCGGAGCTCGACGAGCACATCCTGCACAGCTCGTGCCCCGCCGGCGTGTGTCGCCCCATCGCGATCGCTGCCGGCGCCCTGGCCGCGGGTGCAGCCCAGTGACGCGACCATGACCGAACTCATCACCCGACCCCTCGACGATCGCCCGGACAAGCCCGCGCCGCTCGACACGGTCACGCCCCTGGAGGCTGACCTTTCCGAGTTGCTGCTGACGACGCAGGCGCCCCAGCGGCCGGCCTCGACCCCGGCCATCCGCCTCGAGGTCGACGGGCGCCTCGTCGAAGGTCGAGCCGGCCAGACCATCCTCGAGGTCTGCCGCGACAACGGCATCGAGGTCCCGACGCTGTGCTACGAACCCAAGCTGCCGGGATTCGGCGCCTGCCGGATGTGCGTCGTGGAGGTCGAAGGCGAGGAGCACCCGCCCATCAGCTGCTCGCAGCGCGCCGCCGAGGGCATGAAGGTCCAAACCCAGACCGAGCTCGTGCGACGCCTGCGCCACACGAACCTGGAGCTGATCTTCAGCGACCACAACGCCTACTGCTTGCCACCCTGCCAGAACAAGTGCCCCAGCCACATCGACATCCCCGGCTTCCTGAAGGCGAACGCCGAGGGCAACTGGCGGGAGTCGGCGCGGATCTACAAGCGGACGATCCCCTTCCCGTCGATCCTGGGCCGCGTCTGCCCGGCCCCCTGCGAGGAGCACTGCCGGCGCGACGAGGTCGACGAGGCGATCGCCATCCGGGACACACACCGCTACGCCGGAGACCAGGTCCTCAAGGCCATGCTCGACGACAACGTCGACCCGCCGATCCCCTTCGAGGTCAAGCCCAAGACCGGCCGCCGGGTGGCGGTCATCGGCTCGGGGCCGGCGGGCACGTCGGCGGCCTACTACCTGCTCATCGCCGGACACGAGGTCGACGTGTTCGAGAAGGACTCCGCCCCCGGCGGCATGCTCCGTTACGGCATCCCGCAGTACCGCCTGCCCAAGGTCGAGATCCTCGAGGCCGAGTACGAGTCGCTGACGCGGCTCGGCGGCCGCTTCATCTGCAACCAGGAGCTCGGCAAGGACTACACCCTCGACGACCTCCAGCTGCAGGGCTACGACGCGGTCGTCATCGCGATCGGGTGCTACGACACCAACCAGCTGGGCATTCCGAACGAGGACGCGGAGGGCGTGTTCGACGGGCTCGACTACCTCCGCACGGCGACGCTCGGCCTGCCCTACCCCGGCCACAAGGGCTCGCGCGTCGTCGTCATCGGCGGCGGCTTCACCTCGATGGACTGCACCCGGACCTCCATTCGGCAGGGGGCGAAGGAGGTGACCCTGGTCTACCGGCGCGACATGAAGGACATGCCGGCATCGAACGAGGTCCATGAGGCGATCGAAGAAGGCGCCACGGCCATCTTCCAGGCCGGGCCGACGCGGATCCTGACCGACGAGAAGACCGGGAAGGTCAAGGGCGTCGAGTTCATTCGCATGAAGCTGGGCGAGCCGGATGCCTCGGGCCGGCGGCGGCCGGAGCCCTCGGCCGGCACCGAGTTCACGATTCCCTGCGATCGTGTGCTCCTGGCCATCGGGCAGGGGCCGGACCTGTCGTGGGTCGGCCCCGGCTCGGAGGGCATCACGGCCAACAAGCAGCGGCGGCTTCAGGCGGACGCCGTCACGTTCCTGACCGGCCGGCCGGGCGTATTCGGAACGGGCGACGTGCGGATCGGCTCGGCGACGGTCGTGCAGGCCAACGGCGAGGGCCGGCGCGCCGCGTACGCCGTGGACGCGTACCTCCTGGGTCTCGATCTCGGGGAGATCAAGACTCGCCAGACACTGGCGGAACCGCAGCCCGAGTTCCTTTCGATCGTGCCCTTCACCAGCGAGATCAAGGAGCCGCGCTACCGCCTGCGCTCGATGGATGCCGAGATCCGCAACAAGAGCTACGTCGAATACGAGATCCCGTACACGCGCCAGGAGGCAACTGCCGAGTCGCAGCGCTGCCTGCAGTGCACATGCGAGGCCATCGGCTACTGCGACCTGCGGCGGCTGGGCATCGAGTACGGGACGACGCTACCGACCCTCGAGCCGGACTATCACCAGGGTGCTGGCTACCGAAGCCTCACGGAGAACCGCTTCACCGGCACGAACCACGACTACATCCGGGACGATTCGCACGCGTTCATCCTGCGCGAGCCGTCACGCTGCATCGATTGCGGCCGCTGCGCGCAGGTGTGCGCGGAGGTGGTCGGCGCGGCGTGCTACGACTTCATGCGGATCGGCTTCGACACGCTGGTCACGACGCCTCTCGACATGAGCCTCAACGACACGCCCTGCGTGTCGTGCGGCCGCTGCGCCGAAACCTGCCCAACGGGCGCCCTGATGCCCAAGCCGCGCGTGCTCCAGAAATACGACGTGGACGAGAGTCGCTGCATCCTGTGCGGCATCTGCGTCGACGCCTGCCCCTATGACGCGCTTCGGGATGGTGGCGAGTTCGAGCTGTCGCATACGGAGCGCGGAGATCCGCTCATCGACCTCATCGCCATTGCCGCGATCGATCGTGAGACGGAGATGACCTACGTGCGCAAGGAGCGCGACTGGGTCGAGCGATTCGAAAAGGAGGGCCGCCGGTTCGATCCGGCTCGCCTGCTGCCGGTCCTGCCGCCGTCCGTGGCGGCGCGGCTGCCGGCGGGCAACGGCGACGGTCACCGCCACGCCCTCACTTCGGGTGCGAGCCACGAGCCGGGAGCGCCGCGCGAGCTGGGCTCGGGCGACTGACGCCGTGACCATCCCTGAGGTCATCCCGATCGTCAACGTCCGCTGGGACGACATCCTGTTCCTGATCCTGGCGACCGTGATGATCGGTTCCGCGCTCCTGGTGGTGATCCTGCGCGACATCATCCGCTGCGGTCTCGCGATGATGGTCTGCTTCGGGGCGTTGGCCGGGATCTACGTGATCGCCGGCGCGCCGCTCGTCGCAGCCACCCAGGTCCTGGTCTACATCGGCGCCATCTCGGTCCTCGTCCTCTTCGCGATCATGCTCACGCAGACGAAGGCCGCCCCAGCCCGACTCGTGTTTCAGACGCAGGCCGTCCCGGCGGCATTGGCCGCCGTCGTGCTGGCCATCATCATCGCGCTGGCCGTTGGCTCAACCGATTGGGGAGCCGCCGGCACTCGAGTTCGGACGGCGACCGACGCCCTCGCCAAGGTGCTCTTCCAGCAGTACGTCCTGCCTTTCGAGATCGTCAGCGTGCTGCTACTGGCGGCGGTGATCGGTGGCGTCTTCCTGGCCAAGCGCGACGAGGGCGAGCCGTTGTGACGAACTCGCTCGATGCCTACCTGATCCTGTCCGGGCTGCTGTTCGCAATCGGCACCTTCGGCTTCCTGGCCCGGCGCAATGCGATCAGCATGCTCATGTCGATCGAGCTCATGCTCAACGGCGTCAACCTCGCGATCGTCGCCTTCGGCTCGTTCATCGATCGGCTCCGGCCGAATGCGTCCGTCATCGCCCTCCTGGTCATCGCGGTCGCGGCGGCCGAGGCAACGGTCGGCCTGGCCATCGTCATCGCGATCTTCCGCAACCGCCGAACACCGCTGGTCGACGAGTACGACTCGATGCGCCAGTAGCAGGCCGACGGCATGGAGTCGCTCGTCGTCCTGATCCCGGCGCTGCCCTTGGCAGGATTCATCCTGACGGGGCTCTTCGGACGGCGGTTGGACAAAGAGGCCCACTGGCTGGCCGTCGGTGTCGTGGTCGTCAGCTGGCTGATCAGCATGGTCGTGGTCGTGGCCGCGCTGAGCGGGCGCCTCGGTGACGCGGGCCTCTCGATCAAGCTCTGGGAGTGGATCCCGGCCGGGAAGGCGTTCCACGTCGACGTCGGTTTCACCGTCGACAACCTGACGGCCGTCCTGCTGATCGTCGTGACCACGATTGGCATGCTCGTTCACGTCTACTCGATCGGGTACATGGCCCACGACCCGGGGTACTGGCGTTTCTTCGCCTACCTCAACCTGTTCATGTTCTCGATGCTGGTCCTGGTCCTCGCCAGCAGCTTCCTGGTGGTCTTCGTCGCCTGGGAACTGGTCGGCCTGTCGAGCTACCTGCTGATCGGGTTCTGGTATGGCAGGCGTTCGGCAGCCCTGGCCGCCAAGAAGGCGTTCATCGTGAACCGCGTCGGGGACGTCGGCTTCGCGCTCGGGATCATGGCCATCTTCGTGAACACCGGCACCTTCGAGATCCGCGAGTCGATCGAAAAATTGACCGCGGCGGGCGCAGTCCTCACGGTCCCCCTGCCGGTTATCGCGCTGCTCGTGTTTGCCGGTGCGATGGGCAAGAGCGCCCAGTTCCCACTCCACGTCTGGCTGCCCGACGCAATGGAGGGGCCGACCCCGGTCTCAGCCCTCATCCATGCCGCGACGATGGTCAACGCCGGCGTCTACCTGGTCGCCCGCACGAACCTGCTGTTCGCGCATGCGCCGGATGCGATGGTGGTGGTGGCGGCGATCGGGATCTTCACGGCCATCCTGGCCGCCTCGATCGCACTTACCCAGACGGACATCAAGCGGGTGCTGGCCTATTCGACACTGAGCCAGCTGGGCTACATGTTCGCCGCCCTCGGCGTGGGTGCCTGGGCAGCGGCCATCTTCCATCTCATGAGCCACGGCTTCTTCAAGGGCCTCTTGTTCCTCGATTCGGGCTCCGTCATCCATGCCGTCGATGGCGAGCAGGACATGCGGCTGATGGGCGGGCTGTCCCGGAAGATCCCGATCACCTACGGCACGATGCTCATCGGTTCGGTGGCGATCTCCGGCATCCCGCCGCTGGCAGGGTTCTTTTCCAAGGACGAGATCCTGGCCTCCGCGTTCAAGAACGGCTTCCTGTGGGTCTGGCTGGTCGGCTTCATCGTGGCGGGCCTGACAGCCTTCTACATGTTCCGGCTGATGGGCCTCACGTTCTGGGGGCCCAGCCGCGTCGATCGCCAGGTCGAGCCACACATCCACGAGTCGCCGCCGGTCATGACGGGGCCGCTGATCGTGCTGGCCATCCCGAGCGTCTTCCTCGGACTCTTGATCGGCTTCCCGCCCGAGTCGGGCCTCATCCACCAGTGGCTCGAGCCGGTCTTCACGGACGGCCTCGAGGTGCTGCATCGACCGGAGGCCGCCTTCAACGTGTTCGGGATTGACGGGGCGCTGGTCCTGAGCAGCGTGCTGATCGCGGCCGTCGGGATCGCGGTGGCGTGGCGCCTGTTCGGCGTTGAGCTGCCCCGCCTCAGCCGCGAACCAGATCCTGAACGAGTTCGGGCGCTCACCGCCCGCGCCCCGTTCCTGTACCGGGCATCTCTCAACAAGTGGTGGTTCGACGACCTCTACGACCTGCTCTTCATCCGCGTGGGCGGTCGCGTGGCGGCCTTCCTGTGGTGGTTCGACCGGGTCATCGTCGACGGCACCGTCAACCAGATCGGGATCGAGACCCAGCGCGCCGGGCGACTCCTGCGCCAGGTCCAGACGGGTCGCGTCCAGAACTACGCCCTGGGCATCGCCCTGGGCCTGCTCGTCATGGCCGGGTCATACCTGGTCATCACGGCCCGCTGAGCGATGCTCGACCACACCGTCAGCCTGGTCACGTTCGTGCCGCTGGTGGGCGCGATCGTGATCGCTTTCCTGCCCCGCGAGCGTCCCGATCTAGCCCGCGCGACGGCCCTGGTGGCAGCCCTCGTCGCGTGGCTCTTCTCGCTGGGCCTGCTGGTCGGCTTCCTCCCGACACACCCCGGCTTTCAGGCCGTGGAGGTGGCTGACTGGATTCCCGCCTTCGGCATCCAGTACAAGGTGGGCGTCGACGGCCTGTCGGTGGTGCTCGTCGTCCTGACGACGACATTGACGTGGATCAGCATCCTGGCCAGCTTCGGCCCGATCCGCGAGCGCGTGAAGGAGTACATGGTTTCATTCCTGATCCTCGAGGTCGGGATGATCGGCGTGTTCGTGGCCCTGGACCTCTTCCTGTTCTACATCTTCTGGGAGGTCGTCCTGGTGCCGATGTACCTGATCATCGGGATCTGGGGCGGCGCGAACCGGATCTACGCCACGATCAAGTTCGTCCTGTACACGCTGGTGGGCTCGCTGCTCATGCTGGTCGCGATCCTGGCAACCGCCTTCGCCTTCCAGGACGCCCACGGCGGGCAGTGGGCCGGCGCGTTCGACTTCGAGCAGCTTCGGACGTTTGCCGGCACGACGGGCTTCGCCAACGGCCTGCAGCTGGCCGCCTTTCTCGCCTTCTTCCTGGCCTTCGCCATCAAGGTCCCAATGTTCCCGTTCCACACCTGGTTGCCAGATGCGCACGTGGAGGCGCCGACCGCCGGCTCGGTCATCCTGGCTGGCATCCTGCTCAAACTGGGAGCCTACGGGTTCATCCGTTTCGCGATCCCGCTGTTCCCCGACGCCGCAAAGACCTACGCGCCGGCGATCATCGTGCTGTCGCTCATCGCCCTGATCTACGGCGCGATCGTGGCCCTCGTCCAGCCCGACCTCAAGAAGCTGGTGGCCTACTCGTCGGTGAGCCACATGGGCTTCGTCACGCTGGGCATCTTCATCTTCCAGCAGCAGGGCCTGTACGGCGCCATCCTCCAGATGGTCAACCACGGCCTGATCACCGGCGCGCTGTTCCTGCTCGTTGGGGTCGTCTACGAGCGCACGCACGACCGAACGATTGCCAGGATGGGCGGCCTCTCCGCCCGCACGCCGGTCTACGCTGCGACGTTCGGCTTCTTCATGCTCGCCTCGCTGGGCCTGCCCGGGCTATCCGGTTTCGTCGGCGAGTTCCTCGTGCTCGTGGGCACCTTTGCCTACAACCCGGTTGTCGCCGGGATCGCCACGCTGACCATGATCTTCGCGGCGGGTTACCTGCTGTGGATGTACCAGCGCCTGTTCTTCGGCGACCTGTCCGAATTCCTGCGCGGGCTGGGAGCACATTTGACGGACATCCGGCCGGTCGAAACGCTCACGCTCGTGCCGCTTGCGACGCTCGTGGTCGTGTTCGGGCTGTTCCCCGGGCTGATCCTGCACCTCGTCGACGGGACGGTGACGTCGGTGCTGAGCGGCCTTCAGCGGGCCACCGCGATCAACCTCTTCTTCTGGCAGTGAGACGCGTGGTCGTGTTCGCAACGACTAGCGAGCTGCCATGAGCTGGCAGGATGTGGCGATCGTCGGGCCGCTGGTGGGCGCCATCCTCGTCGCGATCGCGATCCTCCTGGTCGACCTCGTCGTTCCGGGCCGCCGAGGGCCGGCGCTGACCGTGGCACTGCTCGGGCTGGGTCTCGTTGCCGTCCTGACGGCTCTGGCGGGCCGGACGCCCGGCCAGGCGTTCGGTGGCGCGTACACGGTCGACGCCCTGACCACGTTCCTGGACCTGCTGTTCATCTCGATCGTTGGCCTGACGATCGTCTTTGCGCCCGACTACCTCGAACCGCGCGATCTGCCCATTGCCGAGTTCGCGGCGGTTCTCGTGTTTGCGCTGACGGGTGCGATGCTGATCGCGGCTTCAACCGACCTGCTCGTCCTGTTCCTTGGACTCGAGCTCATGGTCCTGCCTGGCTACCTCCTGGCGGGCTTCGCCAAGCGCGACTCGCTCTCTACCGAGGGCGCCATCAAGTACTTCCTGCTGGGATCGTTCTCGTCGGCGATCTTCCTGTTCGGGCTGGCCTACGTGTGGGGCATTACCGGGACGACACGCGTCGCCGAGGTCGCGGCGGAGCTGGCCCGGGTTGCAGCCGGAGGAGCGGCCCTCCAGCCAGGTCTCGCCCTGGGACTCGCATTCATGACCACGGGCGTCGCCTTCAAGATCGCGGCGGTGCCCTTCCACTACTGGACGCCCGACGCGTACCAGGGCTCGCCGACACCCATCACCGGCTACCTGTCGGTCGGACCGAAGGTGGGCGCGTTCGCCCTGATCCTGCGCCTGTTCGTTGGGGCTCTCGGACCGCTTCGCGCCGACTGGCTGGACGTGATCATCGTGCTGGCCGCGCTCACGATGACCCTCGGAAACCTCGTCGCCCTTACGCAGGGCAACGTCAAGCGAATGCTGGCCTACAGCTCGATCGCTCACACCGGATACATGCTGGTCGGCCTCGCGGCCTACGCCGGAGGGCGCCAGGAGGGCCTTCAGGGGCTCCTCTACTACGGCGCGGCGTATACGTTCATGAATCTGGGGGCCTTCGCTGTGGTTGCGGCGCTGCAGCACAGGCCCGGTGTGACCAGCGCGCTCGAAACGTTCGCGGGCCTGGGGCGGCGCGAACCCCTGCTGGGCATCCTGATGACCCTGTTCCTGCTGTCCCTCACCGGCATTCCGCCCACGGCCGGCTTCTTCGCCAAGGCGTACGTCATCCTGGCTGCCGTGCAGGCCGGCGGAGCGCTTTCGGTGCTGGCCGTGATCGCAGTCCTCAACGCCGCGGCCGCCGCGTTCTACTACCTGCGCGTCGTGGTGTACATGTTCATGCGCGAGCCCGTCGCGGAAACGGAGCCGCAGCGCCACAGCAGTCTGGTTTGGGCGGGCCTCTGGGCGACGACCGTGCTCACGATCGTGCTGGGGCTGGTCCCCGGGCCTTTGCTCTCCGTCGTGACCGACGCGGCGAAGGCACTGACCTCGTAGGCCGGGCGTGTGCTCACTCGCGGCTACCGATAGGCCCGAGACACGTCCGGTGGCCGTTGTGACGCGGGACTGTTATGTCGACGCAGCCCCGGCAGCACCACGTGCGATGGGCCGGGGAGGACACTCTGCGGATGCCCCCTGATCGTGCCGCGCTTCTGGCCGACCTGCTCGGCAAGAACGGCCGGCTCCACGTCGTCTCGAACCGCGGGCCAATCACCTTCGAGCTCGATCCGGATGTGCCCGCGGGTCTCACGGCCGGCCGCGGCGCGGGAGGTCTGGTCACGGCGCTCGTGGAGCTGGGGCGCCACGCACCGGTCTCGTGGACCGCCGCGGCTCTGACCGAGGGCGACAAGACCGTGTCCCGGTTCCTGCAGGAGCTGGGCGATCCGGCGGGGCCGGGCGGCAACGGTTCCGCGGATCACGCGGCCACCCTCGCGCTCGTTCGAGCGCTGATCGAGGGCGCCCTTCCTCACCACGACGTGCGCCTCCGCTACGAGGTCTTGCCGGAGGACGTGTTTGACGGCTACTACCGAGTCGTCGCCAACCCGCTGCTGTGGTTCCTCCAGCACCAGATGTACGCCCTGCCCCTCGCGCCCAACATCGACTCGACCATGGTTGCCGCCTGGCGACAGGGCTATCGCGCCGCGAACGAGCGGCTTGCCGAGGCTGCCGTGGCCGCCGCGGGCGGGGCCGAGAGACCCCTGTTCCTCGTGCAGGATTATCACCTGTACCTCGCTCCCGCCCGGATCCGCGAGCTTCTGCCCGACGCCTCGATCCTGCACTTCACGCACATCCCGTGGCCGCCCGATTCGATCTGGCAGGTCCTCCCGCAGGGCATGCGCCGGGCGATCTGCGAGGGGCTACTGGCGAGTGACATCGTCGGGCTCCAGACGGACCGCTACGCCAACCATTTCATGGATACCGTTGCCAGTTTCGTCCGGGATGCACGGATCGATCCCGACAGCCGGCTCATTCGCTGGCGCGATCGGCGGGTACGTGTTCGGACGTACCCGATTTCGGTCGATCCCGACGGTCTTGCTGAGTTCGCGCGATCGGCGCCGGTCGAAGAACGGGTCGCGCGGCTGCGCGGACGCCTGCAGCGGGTGCGTCCCACGTCAGGCGGCCCGGACGCTCCCCTGGTGATCGTTCGCGCGGACAGGATCGAGCCGTCCAAGAATGTCCTGCGCGGTTTCGTAGCCTTCGAAGCGCTGCTGGTGAAGCGACCGGAGTTGCGGCAACGCGTCCGCTTCGTGGCCGTGCAGGCGCCGACTCGCACGTCAATCCCGGAGTACGCGCACTATGCGGCAGCGGTACGCGAAGTCGTCGCGCGGATCAACGGCCTCGCGGAGCCCGACGATCAGCCGATCTGGATCTACGACGGGTCGGACTACGCGATGGCGATCGCCGCGCTTCGTCTGGCCGATGTCGTGATGGTCAATCCGGTGGTCGACGGCATGAACCTCGTGGCCAAGGAGGCCGTGCTGGTCGGCGAACGGGATCCAGTTCTTCTGCTCTCCGAAACGGCCGGAGCGGCAGAGCAGCTGGCCGCCGATTCGCTGATCGTCGCGCCGGCCGACGTTGCCGGGACGGCCGACCAGCTGGAACGCGCGCTGCTCATGCCCGCCGACGAGCGACGCGCGCGGACGAGGCGCCTGCGCTACGCGGTGCGCGAGCAGGACATCGAGTGGTGGCTGACCCGCCAGTTGCGCGACCTGGCGGCGGTCCGCCGCGGCGAGCACCCCCCGTCGCGTCGCCTCCGCGACACGGTCCGGCGGATCGAGGAGCCGTTGCTGTCCTGACCTGGCTCAGGCAAATCGACGCGCCGCCGCGCTGGCCAGCGCGCTCAGCACGGCAGCGGCGTCGAGCGGTGCGGGCAAGAGCATGTCTGCGGCCTCGACGACCTCGGGGGGCGTTTCGGTCGCTCCATGGACCGCGATGGCAAGTCCGGTCAGGCCCCGCTGGGCGCGCTCCCTCGCCAGGACTCGGAACGCTTCGGCGTCGCTCCGGTCGTCGCCAAGCAGGAGAACGCTTTCCGGCCGCTCCCGTTCGAGGAGCCGCTCCAGGGCTGCCCCCTTCCCGCCAGCGGCAGGCGGCCGAAATTCGATGACCTTGCGACCCTCGAAGCGTTCGAAAGCTTGTCGGCCAGAGGCGTCGCCGATCGCCGCAATCGCGGCGTCCAGGCGCCGCACGGCCTCCGCCGCGTCGGGCGCCTGACGAAAGTGGAAGGCCACGGATGGGCCTTTCGTCTCGACGAACAGCCAGTCTGGGCGACCGAGCCGCTCGGCGACCGCGCTCCCCAGCCGCTCCGCGGGCTCGACGAACGGCTGGAGCGACGGGTCGATGTGGACGACGAGGTGCTCGGCCCGCGCCCGCCACGGCAGGCGCCCGCCCTCCAGGCCGTGATTGCCGAGGTATTCCAGCCGACCGACGCGAACGCGCCCGGCAACGTCCAGGGCAGCCCTGCCTGAGAGCACGACCAGCCGAAGGCGATCGGGCCGATCAGCCGACAGCCGCGCGAGGACACGCAGGGCTCGCCGGGCTGCGGGCACGATCCGGGTGGCCAGCGGATCCAGCGTGATGGGAGCGAGGGTGCCGTCGAAATCGGTCACCACGAGAAGTGGCGGGGGCTCGTCGAGGAGAGAGATCACTCTCCGCCGCACGTCGCGCCACGAGTCGAATGCGGGCGGATGCGCACAGCGGGGGACTGGAGGACCGGCCCTCCGGTCGGTCACGGGCTGACCGTCACTCCCGGCAGGATCGACTGGAATCGAGCGCTCATCACCTCCGGCCCGAGCTGGCCGAGGGTGCCTCGCGGATGCCCCCGCGGTCGATCCAGAAGTGGATCGGCTTGGCGAAGGCGCCCCAGCGCGCCTCCGCGGACGCCGTGAAGCTCACCCAGACCCGCCGACCGACGAAGGTGGCACGATCGACAATCCCGCCGCCAACCTGTTGGAGGGCCAGGGCGGGAGCCTGCTGGCCGACGCGAAAGGCAGACGACGAGGCAGCCGACGCCTGTGGGAGCGACCCCCCGGGCGAAGGTGACGCCGACGGGGACGGGCTCGGAGAGGGCGAAGGATTCGCTTCGGCCGCCGGCGAGGGCGAAGGTGCTCCGACGACGGGAGCCGCGACTGGCCCGAACAGCAGGAGGCCCCCGATAACACCAGCGCCCGCCACGAAGCCGAGCAGGAGTGCCAGGAAGACGATCAGCCGCGACACGCGCGGAGGGTACAGCGCGGCGGGGTCCCGGCGGACGCCCGTACGATCCGAGCACGGCCATCCTCGACGGCCGCTGCTAGCATTCCCCGTCCGATGGCGAGCCTCATGGATCGGATCCGCACCCGGCTGCTGCCGGCCGCTCTGACGGCCGCCGGGATCTCGCTGGTCGCCGCCGGCCTGCTGGGGTACTCGGATCCGACGGCCGCGCGCGCTCCCTCGCTCGATCCACTTTTCAGTCCCTCGCCCGGTGCGAGCTCGAGCCTGCTCCAGATTCCCTCGTTCACACCTCAGCCGTCAGCATCCGCCGCCGCGGCCCCTCGGGTCGCAACTCGAGTCGTCATCCCGGCCCTCGGGATTGACCTGCCGGTCCTGCGCGGCACGGACGGATTCCCGCTGTGCGACGCGGCGATGTATCTCGCCGACCTGCACCAGCCGGGCCAGAAGGGTGCGACGTACATCTACGCCCATGCCCGCGTCGGCATGTTCCTGCCGATTCTGAACGCGTCGAAGATCGACAACGGCAAGCGGATGATCGGCATGATCGTGCAGGTGTTCACCAGCGACGACGTGCTCTTCCTGTACGAGGTCATCGCCGTTCGGCGTCATCAGACGTCGCTGAACGATGCGATCGCGGCAACGACGCCACAGCTCTGGCTGCAGACCTCAGAGGGCATCAACCAGACGTTCCCGAAGGTCCAGCTCGTCGCGAAGCCGCTCTCCAGCATCCCGGCAGATCACGGCCAGGCTCATCCGGTCGCGCACCCTTACGTCTGTAGCTGAGCGGCGGCTCCAAGCGCGCCCCGACGAGCTGCGTCGGCGGTCGGAGCCGCGAAAACGCGACTAGATCCAGCTGATCCGGCGCAGGAAGGCCCACGCCCCGACCGCGAGGGCGACCGTCAAGGTCGTGATCAGCCAGAAGCCGGGTGCCTCCTTGCCGCCCAGGGCGGTGCCGGCCTCGCTCATCCCGAAGATCCCGGCGAGCGCCCCGATGCCGGCCAGGATTACGGTGACGCCGGTCAGTCGCTTCATGATCAGGGACAGGTTGTTGTTGATCGTGGAGAGGTAGATGTCGAGGGTGCCGCTGACCAGCTCGCGGTAGGTGTCGAGCTCGTCGGTGAGGCGGATCAGGTGATCGTAGACGTCCCGGAAGTAGAGGACCTTCTCCTGGCTGATCAGGGCCAGGTCCCGGTTGGTCAGCTGGTTGAAGATCTCGCGAGCCGGCATGGTCGCTCGGCGGATCTCGAGCAGCCGCCGTTTGAGGAGGAAGAGCCGCTCGAGCGTCTCGGGGGTCGGGCTGTTCACCACTCGATCTTCCAGATCCTCGATTTCGTCCCCCAGCTGGTCGATCACCGGGAAGTAGCCGTCGATGACCTGGTCGACGAGCGCCCACAGGAGGTGATCCGGGCCACGCGCCAGGAGCGGACCGATGCCGGTGCGCAGATGGGGGTTGTTTCGCGGATCCCAATCGGCCTCGTGGACGGTCAGCAGGAAGCCCGAGCCCAGCACGATGTCGATCTCGCAGGGCCGGGGGTGGCGGACGTCGAGCGAGAACAGGACGATGTGGACGAGCTCGTCGGTGACCTCGATCTTGGCCCGCTGATTTCCTTCCATGATGTCTTCGGCGATCAGCGGATGGAGGCCGAGCAGCCGCGCGATTTCCTGGACTGTGGGCGGATCGGGGTCCGCGACGTCGACCCACAGCAGCGCATTCGGAATGGCCCGGGCCTCGGCGACCGCCGGCAGGCCCTCGGTGTCGGTCAGCTGGCCGTCGTGCCAGGCCGCGACACGGACGACCGAACCGCTTTTCGATGCGCCTTCGGCCATCGCCGGGGGCTCGGGCTCAACCGCCGAGAGTGAGCTCGGCTGCGTCCCTGCGCTCGCTGTCATCGCGGGTCAGGATACGCGGCCGATCCCCCAGGCCGAGGGCGGGCGGGATCGCGATCAGGGTCAGGCCCGCGGTGACCAGGAAAATCCCGTCGAGCACGCCGGCAGCCTCGCGCGAGGCCCATCCCTCCAGCGCCTGGACGACCAAGCCGTCGCGCAGCTCGCGGTCACGCAACTCCGCCGGGATGAACTGCCTGTAGGCGTCGGGGGAGGCGTTGACCTGGTCGTAGAGGCGATCGATCGTGGTCGAGCCATAAGCAGCCAGCACGGCAAGCCCGATCGCCATGCCGATCATCCGCGCGACGGTAACGGTCGCCGAGGCGACCCCGAAGGCGCCGCGACCGAGCGCCTCGACCGCGGCCGTCGAGCGAGGCGTGACCGTCAACCCGAAGCCGAGCCCGAACAGCCCGAGAGTAGCCGCGACCTCGCCCACTCGAACCCCCGGGGACCAGCGCGACATCGCGAGCAGGGCCGTAACGCTGGCTAGTACTCCGGCAACCGAGATCAGGCGCAGCGACATGATCCGGACGAGAAAGCCCGATGCCAGCGCGCCGACGGCAGTGGCCCCAGCCAGCGAGCCGAGCGCAAGCCGCTGGTCATTCGGGCCGCCGTACAAAACTCGATCGACGAACACCGCTCCCCCAATGATCGCCGTGGCGAAACCGTAGCCCGTCACGAGGGACAGGAAGGCGGCGGAACGGAACACCGGCTCGCGGAAGAGGCGCGGCTGCAGGAACGGCTGGACCGTGCGGAGGCCCCGCCAGACCACGACGAGCCAGGTCACGATCGCCGCCACGGCGAGGCCGGCGCTGACCGACAGTGGGCTGACGGCATCGCCGGGAGCAGCACGCGCGCCCAGCAGGGTCACGGCCAGGAGTCCGGCCCCCAGCGCGGCCGAGAAAAGCAACGCGCCCAGCCAGTCGATCCGGCCGCCCTGGCGGGGCGTGTCCCAGCCGGCCGAGGCTGCCCAGGCAACGACCAGGCCCACGAGGCCTACCGGGACGTTGACGTAGAAGACCCAGCGCCAGGCAGGCGCGAGGACCGACGGCAACACGCCGCTCGTGCCCCCGGCCGCAGCCAGGGCCGTCTCGGCGTGGATCGTATCCAGGATGGCTGCTCCGACGAACGGGCCGGCGGCCATGCCAAGGAACGTGAGCGCGCCGATGGCGCCAAGCGCCCGCGGCCGAGCGTGCCCTTCGAACAGGTGCGAGACGGCGGCCGTGGCCACCGGTACGAGTGTGCCGCCTCCCAGCGCCTGGATCAGGCGCGCGACGATCAATGCGTCGAGAGACTGCGCCAGGCCGGCGAGCAGAGAGCCGACCGTGAACGCGACCAGGGCCGCCAGGAACAGCCGCCGTGCGCCCCACACATCGGCCAGCCGGCCCGCCAGCGGCATCGTGACGACGTAGGCCAGCAGGTAGCCGTTGATGATCCAGGACGCGCGCCGCAGCTCGGTGATCGGAGGGGCAACGCCCTGGCTGTTCCCGAACGCGACGATGATCGACGGCAGGGCGACGGCCGTGATCATCAATTCGAGGCCGGCCAGAAAGACCCCCACGCACAGCACGATCAGGAGCAGCAGCGGCTGCCGGCGTTCCACGCGGGCATCCTACCCGGCACGCAGGGGCGCTCAGCGCGGGGGGTTGACGAGGCTATGCGCCGTGCGTAGTATCAACGACCGTTGATATAAAGCGTCGTTGATGCGACGCCTGCTTCCCCCATCTGGAGCCAGCGCCCGCCCGTGTCGCCTTCCCGCGCCCGTATCCGCTCGACCATTGCAACGCTGGTTGACCAGCCCGACGAGCTGCGCGCGATCCGCCTCTTCCACAAGGCCCTCGCCGACGTCAATCGCCTGCGCATCGTCCAACGGCTCGCGGGCGGCTCGGCATCGGTGACGGATCTCATCGAGCACGTTGGCCTTTCCCAACCGCTGGTCAGCTGGCACCTCGGGCGGTTGCGCGCGGCGGGGATCGTGGAAACGCGGCGGAGCGGTCGAGAGACGCTCTGCAGCCTGCGGCCCGGGGCTTTCGCCGAGGTCGCGGCGCGCGAGCGCGACCTGCTCGGCCTGCACGGGCCACGCCGACCCGATGAGGCCGGCGCGTGAGCAACCAGTCGTTCGTGTCGGCTGCCTTCAGAGACCGCATCCGCGGCATGGTGGTGCCCGTCGCCCTCGGCCTTGGCCGGCTGGGACTTACTCCGAATGCCCTCACGCTCATCGGCTTCGCCGGCACGTGCGTCGCTGCCCTTGCGGCAGCGCTCCAGTACTGGCTGCTGGCCGGAGTCCTCGTGATCGCCTTCGGAATCTTCGATCTGTTCGATGGCGCACTCGCTCGAGCCACAGGGACGACCTCCAAGTTCGGCGCCTTCCTTGACTCAACGCTGGACCGGACCGGCGAAAACCTCGTCTATGGCGGCATCGCCATGGGGGCGACCGCCGCATTCTTCCCACTCGCGACGGCGCTGGCAGTCCTGGCCATGACCTTCGCATCGGCCGTCACATACGCGCGAGCTCGTGCGGAGGCGATCGGGCTGCAGGGCGAGGTTGGCATCGCGCCCCGCCCCGAGCGGCTGCTCATCCTCGCCGTGGGCCTCGGTCTTACGGGCCTCTTCGGAGGCCTCCCGAACGCTCGGCCGTTTGGCGATCAGGTCACGGCAATGCCGTGGGGCTGGTTCTCCTGGGAGAGCGGAGATCCATGGCTCACGGCCGCCCTGGGAATCATCGCCCTGACCTCCGCGATCACCGTCATCCAACGCATCGTCCACGTCCGTCGACAACTCAATGAAGGAGCGCACTGACAGCCATGCCGAAGAACGCGAGCAGCAACGGGTCCGCCGGCAACGGCGCAAGGCCCACCCGCAAGGAAGGCAAGATCCGCGTCGCGATCGTGGGCGTGGGCAACTGTGCGAGCAGCCTCGTCCAAGGCCGCTACTACTACGAGAACGCCGCCGAGAGCGACTTCGTTCCAGGGCTGATGCACGTCAACCTGGGCGGCTACCACGTTCGCGACATCGAGTTCGTGGCCGCCTTCGACATCGACAGGAACAAGGTCGGCAAGGACCTCTCGGAGGCCATCTACACCAAGCCGAACAACACGTTCGTCTTCCAGCAGGTCCCGAACCTCGGCGTCCCGGTCGAGCGCGGGATGACGCACGACGGGCTGGGCAAATACCTGAGCGAGATCATCGAGAAGGCGCCCGGTCCAACCGCCGACATCGTGGGCATCCTCAAGGAGCGCAAGGTCGACGTCATGGTCAGCTACCTGCCTGTCGGCAGCGAAGAGGCCACCAAGTGGTACGTCGAGCAGGCCCTGCGCGCCGGCGTCGGCTTCATCAATGCGATCCCTGTGTTCATCGGCCGCGAGCCGTACTGGCAGCGGCGCTTCGCCGAGGTCGGCCTGCCGATCATTGGCGACGACATCAAGAGCCAGGTCGGCGCAACGATCAGCCATCGGGTGCTCACCCGCCTGTTCATGGATCGGGGCGTGCGCCTGGATCGGACCTACCAGCTGAACTTCGGCGGCAATACGGACTTCCTGAACATGCTCGAACGCGAGCGACTCGAATCAAAGAAGATCTCCAAGACCAATGCGGTCACATCGATGCTGGACTACGAACTCGATCCGGACAACGTCCACGTCGGGCCGAGCGACCACGTCCCATGGCTGCAGGATCGCAAGTGGTGCTACATCCGGATGGAGGGCACCACCTTCGGCGACGTGCCCCTGAATGCCGAGCTGAAGCTCGAGGTTTGGGATAGCCCCAACAGCGCGGGCGTCATCACGGATGCCATCCGCTGTCTCAAGCTGGGGCTGGATCGCGGCTTGAAGGGAACGTTGGTGGCGCCATCGAGCTACTTCATGAAGAGCCCGCCGATACAGATCCACGACGACATCGCCTTCAATCGCGTAGAGGCCTTCATCCGCGGCGAGGACAACGAGACGCTGCTTGGCACGGAGGCGCCGAGGAAGAAGACCATGCGCAAGCTGGCCTCCGCCAGGGCGAAGGCAGTAACAGCCGCCACGTGAGGACTCGCGGATGACGGAACCGCAAGCGGAGCCTGGGCTGGACCGCCGATCCGGGACGGAGCGACGATGGGCCAGCCAGCCGGCAGGCGGCCCAGAGCTCGCGCCCGAGCGCCGCTCGATTGTCCGGCGGGCGGTCGATCGCCTGACGGAAGGGCGTGCCAGGAGTGGAGCGATTCGAGCGTCGGTAGGTGGCCGCCTGGGTTCGCTCGAGGCTCCGCATCGTCGCCTCGAGCCGGGCTCGAGAGTCCTCGAACGGTCGGCCGTCGCCGGCTATCAGGCTGCCTCGTGGCTGCTCCAGCATCTTCCGGCGAGGCCCGCCTGGATCGTGGGCGGTTGGCTGGCGCAGCTGGCCTACCGCCTGTGGCCCAAGAAGCGGACCTGGATCGATGCGAACTTCGGGCATGTGCTCGGACTGCCGGCCGACGACGTGGCCGTGCGCAAGCTCGCGCTTGCCGCCTACCGCAACTACGCGCGCTACCTGGTCGACCTGATGCGGCTGCCGGCACTGCCACCGGAGAAGGTGAGCCTGCTCGTCGAGCCGGGCGGTCTCGAGCTGATGGCACGCGTCAGGCGCGAATCGAAGGGCCTGATCCTCATCGCCGCACACATCGGCAACAACGAGGCGGTCGCCGCGGGTATTGCGTCTCTGGGTCTGCCCATCAGCGTGGTCGCTGACGATTCGGCGTTCCCGGAGATGTTCGCGCTCCTGCGCAGGCAACGCGAGGTGTGGGGGATCAAGCTCATCCCGTGGCGCAAGCTGCGCGATATCTATGGCGTCCTGCGACGCCAGGAGATGCTCGCCCTGCTCGTCGACTGGGGCTATCGCTCGGATGGCATCCCGGTTCGGCTGTTCGACGCCTGGACATGCCTCCCGGCCGGCCCGGCCGTCCTCGCGGCGAAGACCGGCGCCACCATCCTGCCGATTGTCGTCCGACGGCATCCCGACGGCCCGATGCACGTGGGAGCCGACGACCCGATCGTCGTCACGTCCACTGGTCCGCTGGAGGTCGGTCGGGCGACCCAGGCGGTGGCAGCAGCCCTCGAACGGATCGTCGCGGCCGCGCCCGACCAGTGGTACAGCTTCAAGCCGATCTGGCCGGCGACGGCGGAAGAGTCGGCGGCGCTGGCTGAGCGGCCTGACGCCGCGGGTGCCCACAGCTTCCTGAATGCGACCGGCGCGAGCGGGCGAACGGCGTTGCCACCGAGCGGGCGAGCGACGGCCTCCTCGGGTGAGCCGGCTGCTGCCCCGAGCTGAGGTGCCTGATCTGGTTGGCGCGGGCAGCGAGGTTGCGGTCGAGCCGGCTCGAATGAACCCCGTTCGTGGCACTGCCCGCCAGCGGGCGCTCGCGCGTGCCGTGTCCGGTGCATCGTGGCTGGCCTGCCGCATGCCGGAAGCGCCGCTCGTTGCTATGGCTGAGTTCGCCGGATCGATCTGGTACCGACTCGATAGGGAGCGTGCGGCGCAGGGCCGCCGGAACCTCCATCGGGTGACCGGTTGGCTTGCCGAGCATGGCTCGGGCCCCGAGCCCGCCCGAGGGGCAGCGACAGACCCCGACGCCCTGGAGCGCCTCCTCGGCCAGGCCTTCCGACACCAGGCTCGTTATTACCTGGAGGTCGCCCGGACTCCCGGTATGACGCCCGAGACTCTGGCGCGCCAGCTGGTCGTGGACACGCCGGACGTCGTCGACGAGGCCTTCGCCGGCGGGGGTCCGGTCATCTTCGTCGGCCTCCACTTCGGTGCGATCGAACTGCCCGCGCTCTACCTGGCAAGCCGCGCCGCACAACCCCCGACGGCACCGATGGAAACCATCGACGACCCGCCTCTCCAGGACTACTTCATCCGTTCGCGCGGTTCGGTGGGGCTCCGTATCGTCGGCCTGCGGGAAGCTCGGCGGCAGCTTCTGGACGCGCTGCGGAGGGGCGAGTCGGTGGGCCTCGTGGCCGATCGCGACCTGACTGGCGGCGGGATCGAAACCAAGTTCTTCGGCGCTCCCGCGCCACTGCCGGCAGGCCCGGCCCTGCTGGCGCTGGAAACCGGAGCACGTGTGTACGTGGTGTCGGTCCGTCGAGTCGGCCGTCGGCGGTACCGCGGCCGCCTTGAGCGGGTGCCGCTGCCCGAGGGCGACGGCCTGAGCCGGAGAGAACGGGTCACTGCCTTCCTGGCGGCCGAGGCGGCCGCCTTCGAACGGGCGATCGCGATGGCGCCCGAGCAATGGTGGGGGGCGTTCTTTCCTGTCTGGCCGGACCTCGAAAAAGGCTCGGTCAGAGGCGAGTCGCGACGCGAGGACGGCGAGGAATGACCGATCGGCTCGGGCGCGCCGACCTCCACATCCACACCCTTGCTTCCGACGGCACGTCGGGCATCGTCGACATCCTCGCGTTCGTGGAGAACGAGACCGATCTCGATGTGATCGCCATCACCGACCACGAACGGATCGACGCCGCACAGGCGGCCCGCGAAATCGCACGTTCGGACGGGCTCCGGTTCGACGTGGTCGTCGGCGAAGAGGTGACCACTCGCGGCGGCCACCTGCTCGCCCTCTACATCGAGGAGCCGATCCGGCCGCTGCGCTCGCTGCGCTGGACGATCGCCGCGATCCACGACCAGGGCGGCCTGGCGATCCCGGCGCACCCGCTCGTCCCGTATCCGCTGTGCGCCCAGGGCTGGGTCCTGCGCCGCCTCTTGGCGGACCCCGACGGGCGCTACCACCCGGACGGGCTCGAAACGTTCAACCCCACCACGCTGGGGCGCCCCTGGCACGGCCGCGTGGTGGACTTCGCCGCGAGGCACGAGCTCGCGGCGGTCGGCAACAGCGATGCGCACATCGCCAGCGCAATCGGCCAGGGCCACACCACGTTCCCGGGCCGCACGGCCGACGACCTGCGACAGGCGATCCTCGAGCGGCGGACGCACGCCCACGGCCAGTTTCACCCGGCCGGCCTGCTGTTGGGCACGTTTGCCCGTCAGCTGCGCAAGTACAGCCGGGATGCGCGCGACGAGCTCCGCGGCCGCCTGACGCGCAGCGGCACGGGCCGGGACCTGGGCTATCCGGGTGCCCAACGCCGGCCACCCCAGCCGGAGCATGAACGGATCGAGGCGCTCTTCGAACGGGGCGAGGAGGCGGTCCTGGAGGGCGCGGCGAACGTGCGCGACCGATGAAGATCGGACTGGTAACCCCGTACGTATACCCGCTTCCAGGGGGCGTCAACGAGCACGTCCGCTACCTGTACGAGAACCTCCGGCTGCGCGGCCACGACGTCCGAATCATCTCGAGCAGCCACGGCCTGCAGCGGTCGTCGGAGGGTGACGTGGTCCGGCTGGGTAAGGGCTTCAGCTTCCCGGCCAATGGCTCCGTCGGCACGATCACGGTCTCGCCGCGCTACATGAGCCAGGTCCGAAGCATGCTCGAGGCCGAGCATTTCGACCTCCTCCACTTCCACGAGCCGTTCGTGCCCTTCCTGTCGCCGATCCTGCTCCGCCTGTCGACCAGCGTGAACGTCGCCACGTTCCATGCCTACGGTGGGTTCTCGCCCGCCTACGAGTTCGGCAGCCGCTTCCTGGGCGGCTACGCGCGACGTCTCCACGGCCGCATCGCGGTGAGCGCGGCGGCTCGACACTTCATCGATCGCTATTTCCCGGGCGACTACAAGGTCATCCCGAACGGGGTGGACGTGCTGCGCTATGAACGGGCAGTCCCGCTGGCGCGCTGGCAGGACGGCCATCCCAACCTGCTGTTCGTCGGGCGCCATGAGCCGCGCAAGGGACTGCTCGAACTGCTGAAGGCCTATCGCATCCTGCGCAAGGCCGGCTGCGACTGTCGCCTGCTGATCGTTGGGACGGGTCCCCAGGAGCGCGAGGCTCGGCGCTACGTCCTGACGCGGCGTCTCGAGGGCGTCCACTTCCTGGGCCGCGTCTCGGACGTGGAGAAAGGCCAGCTCCTCAAGACCGCGGACGTCTTCATCGCCCCGGCGACCGGCCGCGAGTCGTTCGGGATCGTGCTGCTCGAGGCCATGGCCGCCGGCTGCCCGATCGTGGCTTCAGACATTCACGGCTACAAGGGCGTCGTCAAGCGCGACGAGCACGCGCTGCTCGTGCCGCCCCGCGAACCGAAGGCCATCGCCGGGGCAATCGCGCGACTGCTGGCCGATCCGGGGCTGCGCGCGGACATGCGTGCCAGTGGGCGTGCGCGGGCCGAGGAATTCAGCTGGGAGCGCGTCACAGCCAAAGTGGACGACTACTACGGCTTCGTGATCCGCCGACTCGCCGCGCGAGGCGAGCTGCCCGAAGGCTTCCGCGCCGCGATCCCGCCCCCACAGCGCACGCCGCCCGTCCGCATCGCCTGAACGAGGGCGTCGGATCGACCGGCGCCTGAATCGCCTAGGCCTAGACCGGTCCGCGACTCGCCGCAGCGTCGCCGCCCTCGCCGGGCAGGTCCTCTGCCGCGCGCTCGGCCAGGGCGATCCGCCAGGCCCAGGCGCTGTATGCCACCACGAGGCACACGGCGATCAGACCCACCAGCAGGATGGGCCCGGCCGGCAAGCCCAGTGGGCCTCGCGCGAAGAAGTTCGGGCCGGATCCAGCCGGATCCGTATTGACGGGGAACTGGAACGGGTAGAGGTAGGTGGGCAGCAGGCCCTGGTACGAGTTCGCGACCGCCGCAGGCAGCGGCAGAGCCGAGATGTTCGGGTAGAACACGAGGAATGCGGCGACCGCCGCGAAGACCGCCCCGGCAACGAACCGGCGCGAGTCGCGGGCGCTGACCACAAACGCCGCCAGGAAGCCAAGGACGCACAGCCCGACGAAGGCGACCGGCTCGGTCGAGAAGCCGCGGCTCGCGAAGAGGGGCGTCGTGTCGTCGAGACCGACCACGACGAAAAGCGCAACGACGGTGGCCAGCGCCGTGGCGGCCAGTTGCACGAGCGGTACCAGCGAGAAGGCCGCCCCGGAGCGATCCCATCTTGGCTCGTCCAATCGCAGCAGCTGGTAGACGAGGGCCACGATGGCGATGCCCATGACGATCACGATGCCCAGCGTCCTGGCCGTGATCACGAGGTTCGAGAGCTCACCGGAGGTCGCGCTGCACGCCGGCGAGTCCTTGTAGACCGCGTCGACGCGCACGAAGCCGCACAGCGGCGCCTTGCCGAGCCACAACAGCGCGGGACCCACGACGGCGAGCCCGGCGGCGAGGCGGGCCACCAGCCACGTCCGAGCCGATGCGCCGTGCCACAGCTCGGCCAGGAAGTAGGCGAGGCCGATGACGATGAACGGCACGCTCGTGTAGTAGTGGTACTGGAAGGTCGCCCGGTCGATGCGCGACCAGGCCAGCCACTGCCAGGCAAAGCCGACGCCGAGGAGAGCAAGGGCAAGGCTGCGGCGCTTGAACGCCTGCCAGGCGACGAAGGCCATCGCCGGGATGCCCAGCCACCAGATCACCAGGTTGCCGGCGTCGTAGATCGAGGCTGCCGTATTCCCGGCGAAGCTCCCCTGATAGAACCAGACGGGCTTGAGATCGAACGGCCAGGCCCACCATGGTGACGACGCGGCGTGCGTCGCCCGCAGCGTGTCGTGGTAGTGGTACATGCTCTGGGTGAGGTCCCACAGCGTGTCCCCAGTGTGGCCGGGGGGCCAGGCGCCCAGGATCGGCATCGCGGCATTCGTGATCTGTTGACCCGTGCCGTTCAACGCCCATGGAATGTACGAGATGACGTACACCACGAGCGGGATGACCAGCAGCGAGGCGAACATCCACAGCACGGGGATCCCGAACCCCCAGCCCGGGCGCAGCCAGCCACGCGGGGCAGGGCTCGCCGGCTCGGCCAGCAGCACCGGGTCATCCGCTGCCGGCAGTGGCGCGAGCGGTCCGAAGCCGAGCCTCCCGGCCAGCCAGAAGGCCAACGCGACCAGGCCGGCCAGGAGGGCAAACCCAAGCGCAACCGCCATAGGGGAGAGCCTCGATCCGCCCAGCCCGATCGTGGTGCCCGTCTTCCCGAAGGCAACGGCCGCGAGGGCAACGACTGCACCCAGGCCTGCCGGCACACCAACCGCGAAGCGCACCTCGTCGAGCGACCAGGCGATCGGGTGGAGCACGCTCACCACCACGGCGGCCAGGGTCAGGCCGATCATCAGCATCATGAAGAACAGGTTCCCGGAGCTCGTCACGCCCTGGGGCACGCTGATGGCCATGTAGCCGAGCACGAAGGTCGCCGCCAGCAGGCCGGCGATCGCCACGAGCCTGCCCAGCGCGGAGCGCACGAGGATGAGCATCGCCAGGGCGGCAATGGCGTATGCGGCGACCCATTTGCTGGCGAGCGCGAGGCCGAGCAGTACCCCGATGACTGGCATGGCCACCCAGAACGCCCAGCGGGCGCGCCACATGCCGGTCCAGAGCGCGGCAAAGAGCGTGTAGGCGGCCACGAGGAAAAACCCCACGTACACGTCGTTCATGGCGATTCGCGCCTGAACGAACAGCATGCCGTCGGCCAGTGAAAGGATCGCCACCAGGATCGCCACGCTCCGGCGGCGGAACAGGATTCGGGTCAGCAGGTACAAGAGACCCGCCGTCAGGGCGCCCAGGATGACCCCAGGCAGGCGCCAGGCAAAGGCATGGCTCCCGATGTCCACGCTCGCGATGGAGCCCGTTGCGGACAACGACACGATGGCCTCGCGGTCGGAGCTCGGATATTGGGGTGCCACGTCCGCCACCCAGGCCGCCGGCTCGAAGGGCAGCGGGGCATCCTCGTAGACCGCGTTGGCGTGCGGCTCGATGACGTAGATCGTCTCGCTGCTACCCGCCGGGTCGCGACCCAGGACGTGGACCATGAGCGTGGCCGGGTCGTAGGCCACGCGCTGCACCGCTCCGGGCATGACCATCGACGTTTCCAGCGAGGGGACGCCCGTGGTGTCGGTGTCCTGCGACAGCTTCACGATCGCCACCGACGTGCCGTTTGCAACGTATAGCCTCGGTGCGTCGAGGCCGCTCGTCAGCGCGAGCCCGGTTGCTCCTCCAGGCAGCGCAATCGTGGACGTGGCGTGGTTCACACCCGGGACCATGAAGCTGAGACCGGCGGCGTCGGCGATTGCGATCCTCGCCGTGGGCGCGAACGACACCCCCTTCAGCTGCCCGCTGTCGATTGCGGCCTGGACGGAGGATCGGGTCTCGGTATCGAGGCCGACGGCGAGTGGAATGACCTTGGGGCCGGCGTTCAGGCGCGCGGTGTACTCCTTGGCCGCTCCCCCGATCAGCTTCGCCAGCTGCGTCCCTGTGGCTGTCCGATCGACGATCTCCTCGGGCCGGGCGAGGAGCGCCTCGGCATTTCCAGCTGCGGCCATCTCCGTGGCGCCCTTGATCGTGAGCTGCCCGAGCTGCGCCCCCGTCCCGGGATCGAGCGAGGTCAGGGCGTCGCCGCTCCTTGCCACCACGTAATCGCCGTTCGGCGTCACGAACAGGCGATCCACCCGGGCGTGCACGGAGCCCAGCGGCTCGGGCACGGGCAGGTCGCGGGCGGCGAGCCCCGCCCGGACCTGGTCCAGGCTCGTGTCGGTATCGAGCTCGAGGATGCTGCCGTCGTCGGTCCCCACGTAGAGGCGGTGGCCCGTCGGGTCCACGGCCAGGGCCCCGGCGCCGGGGATCGGAAACGCCGTGATAAGAGTCCGGTCGCGCAGGTCGTAGGCGCGCACCTCCGAGCCCGTCGCCACGTACAAACGGTCGCCCGCGCGCCGATCGGCCAGGCTGGTGCCGTCCCAGCGCGGCTCGATGGCGGCATCGCGCACGGATACGCCAAGCTCACTCCTCGCGGTCACCTTGTCGTTACCGAAGGCCTCGATACCGAGCGCCATCGCGTACTTGGCCAGGTGGGGATGGGTGTACTCGTAGATCGAGTGCGGGATCCCGTACCGCCAGTCCTGCAGGAACTCCGTCCCGGTCCGGGCGTGATAGACCTCATCGAAGTGCATCTGATAGGGCTCGGCCAGGCGGAAGAGGCGCAGTCCGAGAGCCGCCACGACCACGACGGCAAGGACCCAGACGTCGAGACGATCGAGCCGGCCGGGCGGCTCGCCATGCAGCCCGCGCGAACGGTCAGGCCGTATCGGACGGGCGAAGAGCCACCGGCGAGCCGACCCCAGGATGCCGCTGTCCTCGGACCAATTGTCGATGCCGGGAATCAATGAACTGGACGAATTCGACCCGCCGGACGAGTAGGGTGAGGCCCTGGCGGCCCCGACCGGGACCAGACCTGGCCCGCCGCCGGCGAGCTGAGCCCCGATCGCCGTCCAGGCTCGATCCTCGGCGCTGACGGCAAGCTCGACGTCGAGCCTTTCGCGGCCGTGACGCCTGAACTGCAGCACGCCCCAGATGAAGGCCGCCAGGACGGTCAGGGCGATGAGGGTCACGCCCGTCCCGGAGCGGATCGCGTCGGCGGCACCCCGGAAGGCTGTGAAGGGTGGGCACAGCGAGATCTGGTTCGACCCGCAGTCGGAGATCCTGGGATAGCCGGGATAGACCGCGGCCAGCACCACGTACATGTTCGCGAATGTCCCGAGGCTGACGGCGAGGAAGGCGAGCAGCCACCGCCACGAGACGGCCGCCAGGATCGCCCCGAGGGGCACGAAGGGGTAGAGGTATCGCTCGTGAACGCGCGTCGGCAGGACGAAGAAGGCAAGCGCGAGGACGCTCACCCCGAGGAGGATCGTCAACCGATCGGGTCGCCAGGCAACCAGGCCCGACACGACGGCGATGCCAATCAGGAGCAGGGCCGTGCCCACCGCGACGGCCCATAGCGGACCAATCAGGAACGGCGTGGTGCAGGACGATCCCGCCACGGAATCGCATATCCACGTTCCTGTTGCAGCCATCCCGCGGCCATCCTGCGATACCAGCGCCCAGGGCGTATACGCGTTGACGGTCAGGTACGGATAGCCACCCGCCGTGTCGGCGATCTGCTTCAACAACCCGACGATGGACAGACCGAACGGGGCCGAGACGGCGACCGCCGTGATCAGGCCGGCGAGACCGGTCGTGACCACGCGGAGCGGGTGGTGGCCGTTCATGACCCGCGCGACAAGCGGCTGCCCGGCGGCGGCCACTTCCGCTGGTTGCCCGCGCTGCGACCGGGTCACCGGATCCCACAGGTAGCGCCGGATCACGACCGCGGCAACGATCGGTACGAGGATCCCGAGCTGCGGTTTGATGATGGCCGCGACTACAGCCAGGATCGCGGACCGTTCCGGCCGATCGCGCCACAGCTCGCGGACGCCGAGGAGCAGGAAGACCATGCCGACAGAGTCGACCTGACCCCAGACCACGCTGTCGAACCACGTGACGGGGTTGAACACGACGAGGGCGGCAGCAACGACGGCGGCTCGCCGGCCCCCTCCCAGCTCGAGCGTCATCGACCAGGCGAGATAGCCAAGGGCGAGATCGGCCAGGATCGCCGGGATCTTGATCAGGTCCAGTTTCGGAAGGACCTGCTCGATGATGCCCACGAGCCACAGCGCGTACAGGTAGCCGGGCGTGTAGTCGTGGAAGCCCGGACGGGTGTAGAAACCGGCGAGCCCGTTCGTGGCCAGGTCGTGCGCCCAGCCTCGGAACGACGCGAGATCGTTGGTGAAGCCCGAGCCGGGCAGCAGGTAGGCGATGATGATGCGGAAGGCCAACCCGAGCGCGAGGATAGCGACGATCGCCGCTACGGCTTCCCGCGTCCTGGTCATCCGCGCCGGCACGTCCGTGCCCCGATCGGGCTCACCCGCCGCGGGGCCTGTCAACGAGTCCGGCCTCCTGAACGAGCGCTGAGTCGGAGCGGAGTATAAGGAGAAGAGCAGATGAGCGCGCGAACCGCTGTCACACGATTCGTCCCGACCGCCGAGCAGTACGCCTGGACGTTCGGTGGCTACGAGCCAGTGATGCAGGTCCGGCCGGGTGACGTCCTTGACCTCTTTACCGAGGACGCCTTCGGCGGGCGCATCCGGTCAAGCCAGGACATCGCCAGCAAGTCGATCGTCTACCCATTCATCAACCCGCAGACCGGGCCGTTCTACGTCGAGGGGGCTGCCCCGGGCGACACGCTGGCGATCCACCTGATCGACGTGCAGCCGGCACGGGACTGGGGAGTCTCGACGACCGTTCCACTCTTCGGCTCACTCACGAGCACCAAGTTCACCCCGACCCTCCAGGAGCCGCTTCCGGAGAAGACGTGGATCTACGCGGTCGACAGCGGCGCCCGCGAGGTGACCTACCGAGCCCTCGACTCCGAGTATTCGGTCCGCCTGCCGCTCGAGCCGTTCCTGGGGACGATCGGCGTTGCGCCGGCTGCGTCGGAGGCGCGGAACGTCCTGGTGCCGGAGGCCTTTGGCGGGAACATGGACACGCCCGAAGCGCGAGCCGGGGCCACGATTTACCTCGGCGTCAACGTCGAGGGCGCGCTCTTCTCGATCGGCGACGGGCACTACACCATGGGCGAGGGCGAGGTCTGCGGCGTCGCCGTGGAGGGCTCGATGAATACCCTCCTGACGGTCGACCTGATCAAAGGCGTGTTCTGCGATTGGCCGCGGCTCGAGAACGACCAGGAGATCATGGTGGCCGGCTCGTACAGGCCGCTCGAGGACGCCTTCCGGATCGCGCACACCCAGCTGATCCGCTGGATCTCGGCCGAGACCGGGCTGTCGATGATGGACACGTATCAGCTGGTCACGCAGGCGTCCCGCTCACCGATCGCGAACGTGTGCGACGCCAACTACACGATCGTCGCCAAGATGCCCAAGCGACACCTGCCGCCAGGGGTCGACTGGATGCGCGGCACCCACGAGCGCCTCCGTGAATCGAGCAAGGCGGTCAAGGGCGTCGTCCCGAGCGAGTAGCGCTCGGCTGCAGCCTAGTGGAGGCGGCGACGCGCCCTCCGAAGAGGCACTGTCGGCGGCTCGGGGGAACGCGACTCCCGCCGCGGCGCACCGTCGTCACGAGGCACGGTCGTCGTGCCTCCGGGTTCCCGCACGTGCCAGTGGACGCCGTCCTCCTCCTGGACTCCCTGGGGCCAGGGCATCGTGGAGCGCCACCACGTGTCGCGGCCATGCATGAGCGCTCCGAGAGGGCGCTGTCCCGGCCCCGCGAGCCAGCCCGACAGGGCGGCAACGGGCGCAAACGCAAGGCCGATCCCAACCACGATGACGATCACTTCCACCCGGTCGACCCCATCGCAGAATCGTACACCCGGGTCCGCCAAAGACATCACGTCCTTGACGAACCTCCATGTAATCGATTATCACAGCAGAGGACAACGGTCCGACTGTGTTTCTCGCTCGGGCGTTCGGCTGCCGGGAGGTTCGGCGCCGCGTCGCCCGCTCGACGACTGCAGATGAGCCGACCGATCTTTGCTCCCATGCCGGAGGGAGCGCCTCCGCGACTCCTTGCTGGCGGCTCCTGCCAATTTTCGAGCGGTTAGACGCTGCGACCTGGCCCCCGAGGCGGATCTGAAGAGCGAAGAAGGAGGAGCGATGAGTCGGTCTTTAGGCCGATCTCGGTGGATTCTCGCCGTGGTGGCAATGTTCGTGGTAGGGGCATGTAGCTCAGCCGCGAGCCCGGGCGCGAGCACCGGTGCCAGCACGGCAGCAAGCCCTGCAGCCGGGGCGTCCTCGGCGGCAAATCCCTCGCCCGTGACAGGGGCGTCATGCGCGGCGAGCGCAACGGTGGTGAAGTTCTGGACGAGCCACACCCCACCTGATTCGGACGTGTTGACGAAGATCGTCAACAACTTCAACACGGCCAATGCCGACATCTGCGTGAAGATGACGATCGTCAAAGGCAGTGAAACGGACATCGCCAAGCTGCTGACCGCGATCCGCGGCGGCGTGGCGCCAGACGTCTACATGGCCGACCGGTTTACAGTGCCGCAGCGCGCCGCCGAAGGTGCACTCGACGACATCACGGCCGAGGCCGGCAACTTGAAGGACCAGCATCTTCCCTTTGCCTGGAACGAGACCCAGTACAAGGGCAAGACATACGCCCTGCCGTTCGACACGGACGCTCGGGCGCTCTGGTACAACAAGGACCTGATCACGGCGGCCGGCGAAGATCCGGCTCAGCTCGACATCAGCAAGGGTGCGCCGACGATCGACACCGTCGTGAAGATCGCCGACAAGATCAGCAAGAAGGACGCCAGCGGCAACTACACCGTCATGGGCTGGCTCCCGGGCGGACCCGGAGCCGGCGGTCAGCCCGGAGCCTTCGATCAGGGCTGGCATTACACGTGGGGCTTTGATTACGGCGGCAAGTTCGCTGACCTCGCTGCGTGCAAGGTGACGCCGACCGACCCCGGTGTCGTAGCCGGGTTCCAGTTCCTTTACGACTGGCAGAAGGCCCACGATCCGCAGGCCGTCAGCCGCTTCGTCAGCACCAACTGGCCGCCGAATGCGCCACAGGCTCAGTTCCCACTATGGACCGGCAAGTTGGGCATGACGATCAGCGGTGACTGGCAGATCGCGAATGCTGCCAAGTACGCTCCTAACGGCCACTATGGCTTCACGTACATCCCGGTCCCCAAGGCTGGCGACAAGCCGTCCACGTGGGCCGGCGGGTGGTCCATGGCGCTGATCCCGAAGTCCCAGGTCAGGGCCCAGGCCATCAAGTTCATGGAGTACATCACCGGGCCCGAAGGCCAGAAGGTGTACACCAAGGACTCGACGCATCTTTCGACGCTCGTGGCGCTGCAGACCGACGCGTCGCTCTACGACGCGCAGCACAAGACGTTCCTCGATCTCTTGCCGTCGGCACTCAACCGGCCGCCGCTGGCGGTGGGCGCCCTCTATTGGGACAAGCTCACCTCCGCTCAGGGTTCGGTCGAGCTCAACACCAAGCAGCCAATGGACGCTTTGAAGGAGGTCGAAGCGGCGGTGCAGCCTCAGCTAGCAACCGCAGGTTGCTGACCACGCGTTAACTCGTCGCGGGGACTGGTTCGCCGGTCCCCGCGACACCTATCACCGCGGCTCGTGGGAGAAACAGCGAAATGACCGCAGCCGCCGCATCGGTCGGCCGTTCCCGCCGCTCGCGCTTCAAGCTCGGAGCGATCGAGCGCCGCAACTTGCGCTGGGGCTTGCTGTTCATCAGCCCCTGGTTGTTCGGGTTCCTGGCCCTGGGCGTCTTCCCGATCCTGTACACGTTCTTCCTGAGCCTGACGCGTTACTCCGGTTTCCGGGAGCCAGTCCTCATCGGGACCGCAAACTATTCGCGGCTGGTCGCCGATCCGGACTTCTGGAAAGCGTCCTATAACACGCTCTACTACACGGCGCTCGCCGTCCCCGTCGGCGTGGTCGTGGCCATGCTGCTGGCGCTCGCGATGAATCAGAAGATCCGCGAAGTGTCGATTTACCGGGCGATCTTCTACCTGCCTTCGATCCTGCCGGTCTTCGCGATCTCGTTCGTCTTCGTGGTCCTGCTCAACCCGGGCTACGGGCTGGTCAACTGGCTTCTCCAGGCCGTCGGGCTGCCCTCACCCAACTGGCTGGGTGACCCGGCCTACACCAAGCTGGCACTCGTGATGATCGCGCAGCTCGGTGCCGGGCAATGGGCCCTCGTGTTCCTGGCCGGCCTGCGTGGAATCCCGATCGAGCTCTACGAATCGGCGGAGATCGACGGTGCGGGCGCCTTCAGGAAGTTCCGCAGCATCACGCTTCCGTTGATGACGCCCGTGATCCTGTACGACCTGATCATCGGCCTGTCCTTCGGCCTCCAGGTGTTCACCTCCGCGTACATCCTGACGGGCGGGGGCACTAGAGGCGGCGCCGGACCGGACAATTCCTTGCTGACGTACGTCTATTACCTCTACCAGCAGGCCTTCCAGTTCGGACAGATGGGCTATGCGGCGGCGCTCTCAGTCGTGATGTTCATCGTGAGCATCGTCCTTGCAGGCGCCGTCTTCCGGTGGGCGCGCGGCTGGGTCTTTTACGGCTCCGAGGAGGCTTGAGTGGCTACGACGGAAGCCGCCCGACCGATCGCCCTGGCCGCCCCATCCGGGCGACGGTGGCGCCGCGTCGTCACACGCTCAGTCCTGCCCAGGGTCGTCCTCATCCTCGGATGCCTGGTCTTCCTCGCGCCGTTCTACTGGATGGTCATCAGCGCCCTCAAGACGAACGCCGAGCTGACCCAATTCCCGCCCTCGCTGATCCCGGGAGCATGGGCCTGGCAGAACTTCGTCGATGCCGTCAACTACATCCCGTTCGGGCTGTACACCCTGAACTCGCTGACCATCACGGTCGGGGCGACGATTGGGGCTGTTCTGTCAAACACCCTCGTTGCCTATGGCTTCTCGAGGATCCAGTGGCCAGGCCGCAACGTGCTTTTCTACATCTGCGTCGCGACGATCTTCCTGCCATACCCGGTGATCCTGGTGGCCCTCTTCGACATTTTCGGCAAGCTGCCCTCGTTCGGGGTCCAGGGAGCGCAGCACTGGGTCAACACGTTCCTGCCCCTGATCGTGCCGGCATTCTTTGGCAATCCCTTTTACATCTTCCTGATGCGGCAGTTCATGCTCGGCATTCCGCGTGAGCTGTCGGACGCCGCCCGCGTCGACGGGGCAAGCGAAATTCGGACCTTCTGGAACGTGATCCTGCCCCTGACCAAGCCGGCCGTCGTCGTCGTGGCCATCCTCGCCGCCGTTGCCGCTTGGAATGAGTTCCTGCTGCCTCTTCTGTACCTGCAGGAGAACGACAAGTACCCGCTGGCCGTCGGCCTCGTGTTCTTCACCAGTGAGCACGACGTCAGCTACAACCTGCTGATGGCCGCGTCGACGCTCATCGTCCTGCCCGTCGTCATCCTGTTCATCTTCGCCCAACGCTTCTTCATCGAGGGAATTACCGTCGGCGGCGTGAAGGGCTGACCGACCGGGTGGCCGATTCGGAACCTCTCGTTGCCACGGTCGCTGGGCGGCGCATTTCCCTCGAGCACCTCCGGCAGCGGGTCGCCGAGCTGCGTCGAGGTCCTCGCGGGCGGCATATGCCTCCCGGCGACGAGCCCGATTCCCTGACCGCTCAGCGGTGGGTCGTCCAGGAGCTCGTCACCGAACAGATCCTGGCGCACGAGGCCGAGGCGGCGGGCATGGAGAACGTCGACCGGCTCGTCGAGCAGGTGATCGCTGACGTCGCGGTCGAGGAGGATGACATCAGGGCGTACTACGAGCGCAACCGGGATCTCTTCCTGCGCCCGGAAGTCCGACTGATCACCCACTTCGTCGCGGACGACGCCAAGACAGCGCAGTCGCTTGCCAAGCGCCTGGCCGGAGCCGAAAGCCCGGGGAGCGGCGGCGAGCCGCTCGACGTCCGACGCGGTGAGCTCGCAGGTCCCCTCGAGGACGCGCTCTTCGGGGCGCAAGAGGGCAAGGTGGTCGGGCCCATCGAGACGGAGCACGGCTTTCACGTTGCCCGGCTCGAAAGCGTGATTCCGCAGTTCGTAGCACCATATGAAGACGTACGGACCGTGATCGAAGAGGACCTCCTCGTCGCCGCGCGTGAGCGCGCATTCGACGAGTGGCTTGACGGGCGTCGTCAGGAACTGGCGACCATCGAACCCCAGTTCGAACACCCGGCCCACCCGATCCACGGGATCCCGAGCCACAGGCACTGATCGGAGGCGTGCGGTGACGATGCATGTGGTCGTGACAGGCGGCAGCGGGAAGGCCGGTCGGGCCGTCGTCCGCGACCTCGTCGAACACGGCTACGACGTCGTCAACGTCGATGTCGTCCCTGCGGCCGCCCTGAGCGCTCCGTTTCTGCGGGCCGAGCTGACGGACCTCGGCGAGACGATCGAGGCGCTCCGCGGGGCTCAGACAGTCGTTCATCTGGCGGCAATTCCGGCGCCCCGGATCCGAACCGTCGAGCGCACGTTCGAGATCAACATGCTGAGCACCTACAACGTATTCAGCGCCGCGGCGCTGCTCGGCCTGGAGCGAGTTGTCTGGGCGTCGAGCGAGACCGTGCTCGGCCTGCCCTTCAGTCGGAGCGAGGCCGACAACCTGCTCGATCCAGCGGCAGCTCCGGGCCACCATCCGAGGCCCGACTACGTGCCTATCGACGAAACTCATCCGCTCCGGCCGCACTCGAGCTATTCGCTATCGAAAGTCCTCTCGGAAGAGATGGCGCGGCAGTTTGCCCGGTGGAGCGGCATCCCGTTCATCGGGCTCCGTTTTTCGGCCATCCGCGAGCCGGCCGAATACGAAGGATTTCGCGAGACCGCGCGCGACCCTCACGCGGGGCAGTGGAACGTGTGGGGCTATGTCGACGCTCGCGACGTGGCGCAAGCATGTCGGTTGAGCCTGACCGCCGACATCCGAGGCGCCGAGGCGTTCATCATCGCGGCCGGGGATACCGCGAGCGACCGACCGAACTCGGAGCTGATGGCTGAGTGCTTCGGATCCGTCCCAATTCGCCCGGGGACGGGCGAGCACGACACTCTGCTGGCGATCGACAAGGCGCGGCGGATGCTCGGCTTTGCCCCCGGCTACTCGTGGCGCGAGGCGCTTGCCGTTGGAGCGGCTTCGGCCGCCGGCGACGGCGCGGCTCGGGGCAGGAATGGGCGGTAGTCCGATGGAAATCGTCGTCGCTGCTGCCACCAACCTGTTCGGCGGCTCGGAGTCCGAGCCGCGACAGCTCGTTCGCGTCGTGTTGCGCGGATCCGGCGCCGTGACGCAGGAGCCGGCCCGCGTTACGGTCGAGGGAGACCGCCTCCGAAGCGATGGACCGGTCATCGTCGGATCCCTCGAGGCCGGGGCCGAGGCACGCATCGAGATCCCCGTGGAGGTCGACTCGCCGACCTTCGGCGAGACGCTTCCTGCCACCGTCGTGGTCGAGGACGGCTCCTCCCAGCCGACGCGCCATTCCTTCGACTTCGAGGTCGCGGAGCCGGGCTGGCGAATGTTCATGATCTCGCACTTCCACTACGACCCCGTGTGGTGGAACACCCAGGCCGCGTACACCGAGACATGGGGCCGGCGACTTCAATACCGCAGCCCGTTCCAGGAGCCCGGCCTCGCCCTCGTCAAGGCTCATCTGGAGATGGCCCGCCGCGACCCGGACTACAAGTTCGTGCTGGCCGAACTGGACTATCTCAAGCCCTACTGGGACGCCTATCCCGAGGATCGCGACTACATGCGCCAGCTGCTGGCCGACGGCCGCCTCGAGTTCATGGGTGGAACGTACAACGAGCCCAACACCAACCTGACCAGTGCCGAATCGACGATTCGCAACGCGATCTACGGGGTTGGCTACCAGCGCGACGTCCTCGGCGGCGCTCCGGCCACCGCATGGCAGCTGGATGCGTTTGGACACGACCCGCAGTTCCCGGGCATCATGGCCGATGCAGGGATCACCTCCAGCTCCTGGGCCCGCGGCCCATTCCACGAGTGGGGGCCGCGATGGGTGCGCGGCTCGATGCGGATGCCGATCCCGGACCTCGCGGCGGGCAAGACGCCCACGATGCAGTTCCCGACCGAGTTCGACTGGATCGCGCCAAGCGGCCGTGCCCTCTTGACGTCGTTCATGGCGAACCACTACTCGTCGGGCTGGTGGATGGATGCGTCCGCCACGCTCGAGGCGGCGGAAGAGGAGGTCTATCGCCTGTTCCAGGAGCTGGCCGCCGTGGCCACCACCAGGAACGTGCTGCTGCCGGTGGGTACCGACTATTCGCCGCCGAACAAGTGGCTGACGGCCATCTATCGCGACTGGAGCAGCCGCTACGTCTGGCCGAAGTTCGTTCCGGCTATCCCGCGCGAGTTCTTCGATGCCGTCCGACGGGACCAGGCCAGCACGGGCAGGGGATTCTCCCCGCAAACCCGCGACATGAATCCCGTCTACACGGGCAAGGACGTGTCCTTCGTCGATACCAAGCAGGCTCAGCGGATCGCCGAAAACACGCTGCTGGATGGCGAAAAGTTCGCAACAATCGCGAGCCTCCTCGGAGCACGCTTTCCGACCGAGGCGGTCGACAAGGCCTGGCGGCAGCTCCTGTTCGGGGCTCATCACGACGGGATCACCGGATCCGAGTCCGACCAGGTGTATCTCGACCTGCTGGGCGGCTGGCGCGAGGCGTTGGAGCTCGGTCGCGCGACACTCGACGGCGCCCTCGACCACGTAGCTGGCCAGATCGACACCAGCGGGGATGGGCTCGCCGTCACGATCTTCAACGCGCTGTCCTGGGCGCGCACCGACGTCGCCCGAGCGACACTCGACTGGCCGGCCGGCTCGGACACCGGCATCGAGCTGAGGGACGATGCCGGCGCGGCCGTTCCGTTCGTGCTCGAGGCGGCACGTCGGCGCGACGATGGATCGCTGGAGCGGGCGCGGCTTGCCTTCATCGCGCGTGACGTCCCGGCGCTTGG
The DNA here is from genome assembly GCA_005883615.1 of Chloroflexota bacterium. Taxonomy (GTDB): domain Bacteria; phylum Chloroflexota; class Limnocylindria; order Limnocylindrales; family CSP1-4; genus CF-16. Next base: position 68,100 of record VBEC01000073.1, read on the forward strand.
CTACCGAACCTATAGGGCCGTCGGGGTAACCGGAGCCGGGGGAGATGCCGGGTGGCACCCCGTGGATGGCACCGCGATCGAGAACGAGGCTTTCGCGGTCCGGGTCGATCCGGAGCGCGGGGGCGCGGTCGTCAGCCTGGTCGAGAAGGGCACGGGCAAGGAGCTCATCCAGCGTGGGCGGGCAGGCAACGAGCTGCTCGCCTACCGCGAATATCCCAATCACCCCCACTTTGCCGAAGGGCCGTGGCACCTGACTCCGGATGGACGCTCGACGTCGTCTGTGGCCTATCCGGCCACTGTCACGACAGAGGAATCTCCCATCGGGCGCCGAATCCGCATCGAGGGTCCCTTCGAACGCAGCCGCCGGACCCAGGAGATCGTCCTGTGGGACGGCATCGGTCGCGTCGACTGCAGCACGCGCCTGGACGACTACTCCGGCCAGGACACGCTCTTCCGGATCCACTACCCCATCGCGCTCGAAGGCGGCCGGCCGGTCTCCGAGGTCGGCAACGCTGTGGTCGGCCGCGGCTTTGGCTTCCCGAACGTGGATGTTGCACAGGTCCCCTTCACGCTCGACAACCCGGCCTACAACTGGTTCGGTCTGGGTTCGACCGCTCGTGTGGCGCTGGTCGACAGTCAGGGGAAGGACGTCCGCGAGCGTGCCTCACGCGCCGTGGGAATCGCTGATGTGGTCGTGCCCGGTGCCCCCGCCCAGGACGAGGCCGTCCGGCGGCTTGCGGTGGCCCTGGTGCGCAGCGGCGTGACCTCGACGGTCTCGCGTCATGACGGCGATCGATATGGCGTGCTCCATATCGATTCGAATCTGCCGGACTTCCGCGTTGCGATCGGCTCGCCGGCAGAGAATCAGTTCGCTGCATCGGTGATCGAGGCGGCCGGCGACCGCTATCGAGCCGAGCTCGACAGGCAACTTGATGGCCAGGGTTGGGCTCGGGTCTGGATCCCCCAGGAGGATCGAGCCCCGGATTCTGCCGAGGCGTTCCCGGACCTGCGCGGACCGCTCGATCTGCCCGTCCTGATCGTTGCCGGGCGAGACGAGGCCGCGACCACCGAGGCGATCGAGGCTCTCGTCGAGGACCTCGACGACGCCGTCATCACGGTGCAGCAACCAGCCGAGCTCGACGGCGACACCGGCCGAGCGGAGAACTTTTCGGTCGCGGTCCTCAATCGCGGCGTGCCGAGCTTCAACATCGAGGAAGGCGGGGGCCTCTACCTCTCCTTGATGCGCTCCTGCAGCGGCTGGCCATCGGGTGTCTGGATCGACCCTCCCCGGCGGGCGGCGCCGGACGGCTCGAACTTCCAGTTCCAGCACTGGACGCATACCTTCGAATACGCGATTGCCGCGGGCGCCGGCGATTGGCGCCGCGGTCAGATCGTGCGAGCCGGGCACGACTACAACCATCCGCTCGAGGTCAGGGTCGGCCAGCCGCACGGCGGAACTCTGCCTGCCACGACGAGCCTGTTCGAGGTCCAGCCCGCTTCGGTAGTCGTCACCGCCTTGAAGCCGTCCGGGAATCCTCTCGCCCGGATGGCGTCGCCAGAAGTCGACCCAGGCGAGGGTCTCGTCGTCCGCCTGTATGAGTCGTCGGGACGGCCCACGGAGGCATCGATCCGCTCGACGTGGCCTATCGAGAGTCTCCAGGCAACCAACCTGCTGGAGGAAGGCGGGCGGCCGGTTGACGGATCGGGCTCAGCGATCAAGGTGCGCCTCGAGCCTTTCGAGATCGTGACGCTGCGAGCCAGCCTCGCACAGGCCCCCACGGCGACCGGCGGCCGCTCGCGGCTCGCCCCGGGCTCCGACATTGCGCAGCCCGTCTTCTCGGATTACTGGATGCACAACAAAGGCGCGGCACCGATGGGCTATCAGCCCCTTTCGGTCGGCATTCGGCCGTGGCTGCTGAGCGGCAGCGGCCCCTTCACCTTGCCTGTCAGTGTCGCCTCGGAACGCACCGACGTACCAGTGGCGGGGTCCGTCGTGCTCGAGGCGCCCCCGGGCTGGCAGGTGTCGCCGGGCGAGCGGCTGTTCCGCCTCGCACCTGGTGCCCACCTCGCCTTCGAGGCATCGGTTTCACCCGCGCCGGGTGCGGCGCCGGGCCGCTATTTCGTGGCTGCGCGCGTCGCCGACCAGGGCCAGGTCTATGAAGACGTCGTCACCATCGATTACCGGATGCCGCGGGACGGCGACGAGCGACGACTCGATGCGAACACGCGCTCCCCGGCGCTGGCTCGCTCGGTCGATCGCGCACTGCATCTGGCGGACATGCGCGCGGAGCGAACGAGGTTCGGGCAGGCGGGCGTCCACGAGCCCGGCGGCGAGCTCAAGGCCGAACTGCTGGACGGCGAGGTCAAGCTCACGGCCGGTGCACGCGGGAGGCTCCGGGTTTCGATCGCGAACAACGCCTCGAGCGAGATCCGCGGCGAAGCCCAGCTCGTCAGTCCACACGAGACCTGGCCGCTCATCACTCCGTGGACGCAGGGGTTTGCCGTGGGACCGGCCGCCGCGACGGTACTGACCTTCGATGTCAGCCCGCCGCCCGAATTCCTGGGCGGCACGTATTGGGCTCTGGTGAAGATCATGTATTTCGGGCGTCTCCTGTACACGGCATCGATCCCCGTAGCTATTGCGCCTGCCGAAGCCGCGGTCGCCCTGAGTGCAGCCGCCCGCCGCTAGGGCTCACCTGCCGTACGGAGAGGCGATGCCAACCAGGATCAGGACAGGAGTGCTTCCGTGGGGCCAGTACACCGACTGGCCGTCACTGCAGCGCGCCGGCCGACGGACCGACGAGCTGGGGTATGACTCGCTCTGGACGTGGGACCACCTCTACCCCATCCAGGGCGACTGGCGCGGCCCCATCTTCGAGGGCTACCTGACGCTGACGGGCTGGGCGGCGGTGACCAGCCGGGTGACGCTTGGGTTGATGGTCGGCGCCAACCCCTTCCGCAACCCGGCACTCACCGCGAAGATGGTCACGACGCTTGATCACATCAGCGGGGGCCGGGCCGTCCTTGGCATCGGGGGCGCCTGGTTCGGGCGGGAGCACGAGGCCTACGGCATTGATTTCGGCTCGGGTTTCGGCGAGCGGCTCGACTGGCTCGACGAGGCCGTCGATCTCATGCGCCAGATGCTGCACGGGATGGACGCGACCGCACGCGGTCCGAGATACAAGGCGAAGCACGTCCGCAACGACCCGCCGCCCCTCCAGGAGAAGCTGCCCATCCTGATCGGCGGCGACGGCGAGAAGAAGACCCTCCACACGGTCGCGAAGTACGCCGATGCCTGGAACACCGGCGGCGACATCGACTTCGTTCGCCACAAGGACGAGGTGCTCCGGCGCTGGTGCTCGGAGGTCGGACGGGACGAGGCCGAGATCGAGCGGACGCTCGGGCTCGGCCTGGTGGTCCTTCGCGACAGTCCCGGCGAGGCGCGCCGCGCGGAGGAGGTCATCCGCGCGCAGCACCCGGGCTACGACGAGGCGGGCCGGATCGGAACCCCACAACAGATCGCCGAGTGGCTCGTCCCCTACGTCGAGCTCGGGTTCCACCACATCTTTTTCGACCTGCCTGCGCCGTTCGACGACGAGACGCTGGAGCGGTTCGTGGGTGAGGTCAAGCCGGCGCTCGAAAGCGCCGCTCGCTGATCGCCCCCGCACCGGCTCCGATGCCCGAGGATGGACGCCGGGTTGCGGAGCTCTCCTATTTCTTTCCGGCGCACAACGAAGAGGCGAACCTGGGGCCGCTGGTCGGTGAGGCCCTGCTCGAGCTGCCCCGGCTGGCCGAGCGCTTCGAGATCGTGATCGTCGACGACGGGTCGCGCGATGAGACGCCGGCCATCGCCGATCGGCTCGCCGCTCAGCAGCCAGATCTCGTTCGCGTCGTCCACCATGCGACGAACCTCGGATACGGCGAGGCGTTGCGATCGGGCTTCAGAGCGGCGCGCTTCGATCTGATTGCTTTCACCGACGGGGATCGCCAGTTCCGCGTGGCCGATCTTGGGCTGCTGCTCACCCGGCTCGCGCAGGACGATCTCCCTGATGTCGTCGCGGGCTACCGGCAGAAGCGGGCCGATCCGCCAATTCGAACCGCGTACGCCCGGGCGTACCGACTGGCGAACGGGATCTTCTTCGGACTTACCGTGCGCGACGTGGACTGCGCCTGCAAAGTCTTCCGGCGCGACGTGCTGGGGAACGTTCGCGTGGAGTCGGGCGGGGCCTTCTTCTCGGCCGAGCTGTTGATCAAGCTACGGGCCCGCGGGAGCAGGCTCGTGGAGGTCGGCGTTCCGCATCATCCGCGTACGGCGGGGTCGCCGAGTGGCGCTCGGCCGGCGGTGGTTGCCCGCGCGGTCAAGGACTTCTGGTTGCTCAGGCTGCGGCTCTGGGCAAACCGCGAAAAGGCTCTTCGCCGCGGGGTCCCACTCGTGACATCACCGGACGCGGCGACCGGCTGAAGGAGCCGGGCTACTCGGGCGTCGGGCCTTCGCGTTTTTCACCTTCCTGGTCCACGCCCAGCGAATTCACGAACTCCCGGAACACCTCGAGTCGCGGATCGTTGAGCCGCGCCTTGCCTGGCCTCCCCTCGCGTTCCTCGGCAGGCGGCCCGCTCCGCGGTTTGGCCACCTCGCCCTCCTCCAGGATGCCGGCATCCTCGTCCTCGTCCGCCGCCTCGGGCGCCACGCCCGCTCGCTCGAGCACCTCCTCTGCCGCGTAGATCTCCGCGCCGGTACGCACCGCGAGCGCGACGGCGTCGGAGGGGCGGGAATCGATCTCCACTGGTCGCCCGCCGGCGTCGAGCAGGAGCCGGGCCCGGAACGTCTCGTCAGCCAGGTCCGCGATGACCACACGGCGGACGGTGACGCCTAGCTCCTCGAGGGTAGCGGCGAAGAGGTCGTGGGTGAGGGGCCGCTCCGGAGCGAGGCCCTGGAGCTTCATCGCGATCGCATTGGCTTCCCACGGCCCGATCCAGATGGGCAGGTACCGCTCGCGGCCGCTTTCCTTGAGGATCACAACGTGCTGACTATTGAGCATGTGAACGCGCACGCTCTCGACCATCATCTCCACGAGCCGGTCGGACATGCTCCGATTATCCCACGCCGTATCGTGGCTGCCGTCGAAGACGGATCAGGACGCCGACGACGAGGCCCAGCGCGAATCCGCCGATGTGGGCGAAGAAGGCTACGCCGCCGGCGTTCGCGCTCGGCCCACCAAGGCTCGTGAAGCCATCGATGATCTGCAGGACGAACCAGAAGCCCAGGACCACGAGGGCGGGAACGGGGATGAGCTGGTAGAAGAAGCCCAGGAACACGAGCGACAGGATTCGCGCGCCCGGATACAGCACGAGGTAGGCGCCGAGCACCGCGGCGATGGCACCCGAAGCGCCGATCAACGGCTGCTGCGAGCGAGGGTCGATGGCCACCTGCGCGAGCACTGCGGCCAAACCTCCGGCCAGGTAGAACAGCACGAAGCCCGGTCGACCCAGCCGGTCCTCGATGTTGTTACCGAAGATCCACAGGTACAGCATGTTCCCTAGCAGATGCAGCACGCTGCCATGCAGGAACATGCTCGTCAGGACCGTGGCCAGCACGACCCAGTCAAGGGCCCCACGCGCGATGTCGTCCGTTAGCCGGGCGGGCACGAGGCCGTGTTCGGTCAGGAAAGCCTCGAAGCCGCCGTCGCCGCCGCTCGCCTGCAGGTACAGCTCGTAGGCGAAGACCAGGAAGCAGGCGACGATGATCGCAATCGTGACGTAGGGCGTCCGCCGGGTCGGATTGGCGTCCCGGAGGGGGATCACGTGGGCATCACGGCTTGGGGCTGGCCTTCGTACCCTTCGACGGTGATGGCGACGGCTTCGGGGAGGGGGAGGGTGCCGGGCTGCCCTGGCTCTCTGTGACGGCCTGGAGGACCGTGCTCCCCAGCCGGTTGCCGTCGATCCAGATGATCGACCCTGGGGCGCCCCCGGCACCCGGCAGGAAATAGATCCCTCGCAGGTCCTTCCAGCCGGGGTCGCCGTTCGCCAGGCGGTATTGCTCCTTGAACGTGCCGCTTGGCTCATCGAGGGCGACGATTCGGGCCGACGTGCGGTCGTACACGAAAAGCGTGCCCGAGGTGGGCTCTCCGGTCCCCGTCACGAGCGTGTACGTGGGTGCCGGACGAATAACGTCATCGCCGGGGCCGCCGTTGTGCGAGCCGGGCGGGTCGGGCTTCCAGTCGGCGGTGGGCACGACCCGGCGGATAGCGCCGCCCTGCGTGAGAAAGATGTTGAAGTCGATGTACATCGACGTGACGTCGTCCACCTTCTGGTTGGTAGGCAGGCGCCGTGTGGGCGGCGCGGGGTAGCCGCTGCCGTCGATAGCCGGGGTGTAGGTCAATACCTGCTGCTCGGATGGATCCACCACATACAGGTTGTAGAGGCCGGCCTGCGGATCGCGAATGAAGGTGCCGATAGCGCGGACGTCTGTGCCCCAGGCTGTGGCGTTCTTGATCCGGACGCGAGTAAATGTCCCGCGGCCATGGGTGTCAGCAGGGCGCCAGCGCCAGACCGTGTTCTTGCTGTCGAGGATGAGCAGGTCACGGGCACCCGTGGCGAGCAAGCGCGGCTCGGCGGCGATCGCACCCGCGTAGCGCCCGCCAGCGCGAAGCAACGCCGTGGCCTTCTTGGTCGAGGGATCGATGCGGAAAACCGTCTTCGACGCGTGGTCGAGGACATACGGCGCTCCGTCGGGTCCCCGCACGAGCGCCCTGAGGTCGGGCGGCGTCTTGGACTGGGGGAAGGTGAACAGGATTGTGCTGTTGACGGGCTTGACCTTGAATAGCTGGTCCAGGCCGCCCAGCACCTGCCGCCGGAGGGGCGCCAGGACGTCTTCGGACAGGCCGGCGCCCTTGGCAGCCGCCAGACGCTGGTAGGCGTCGCCCAGCAGCCTGGTGGCCGCTGCCGGGTCGGAATCGATCAGGTTGACGCCGGGTCCATAGACCTGCCTGATGTCGTTCTGTGCGGCCGCCAGCGCCTGCTGGGCCGCGCTCAGCGAATCGAGGCGGTTGATGTTCGTTGGGGGAGCCCACATCGAGACGCCGAGTCCGAGCGTCGCCGCGAACAGCAGAAAGGCAAGCAGGGCGATCGCCGCTCGCCGCTGCGATTCTCGCCGGGAGGACAGCGGTGTCACCTGGTGACGGGCGGGCGCCCGGCGTGGAAGCAGGTCCTGCAGTCGTCGGAATCCTCCACCAAATGCGTTGCCCGCCGCGGTGCGAGCGGCGCGCGCCGAGTCTCGGGCAGCAGTAACACCCTCGGTGACCGTGTCCGCAAGCGGGATAGGCGATCGATCGGGTGCGCCGGCGAGAGGCTCGGGCGGCCTGACCGGCACCAGGGTGCGCTGTTTGCTCGTCACCGCCACCTCGGTCGCCTCGAGCGCGATCGCGCCGTCGCTGCCCGACCCGTCGGCCGCGAGGAAACGATGGTGCAGATGGTCGACGGCCGACTGCGGATGGAGAGTCACCATCGCATCCTTGAGCTCGTCCGGGCCCAGCCGCGCCATCACGTTGGGCGAGATGAGAACGAGCGAATCGCCGACGCTCAGCTCCCCTCGCCACACGTCCGGCTCGAGCTCTGCCGCGGGCAAACCCCGATCGCGGTGTGGATCCGGCAGCGTCGACAATCGTGCGCCACGGATGAGGTACGCCTCGGCCGGCCCAACCGTGGCCACGTACAGCTCATTGCCGCGCACGACTGCGACTGCCACTCCGACCGGCCCGGCGCCGTCTTCCGCGCCACCGGACGGCAGCCGATCCCCAAGGTGGACGAGACGCTTGTTGGCCAGCCGGATGGCTTTTTCCAGGCACACCCGGATCCCGGCCGACTCGTCGTAGTAGTACTCGCTGCGGATCGTGTCGGCCACCAGGCGAGTCGCCTCGCGGATGCGTCCACCCACGGCGTTGCCCGTGATGAGCAGGTACAGGTTTCCCTTGGAGCGGGCGACCGAGCCGACATTCGGCTCGACGACGACGAGCGTGTCGGGCGAGTCGGAGACGCGATCGGCATCGGGCACGACGCCGAGCTTCATCTGGAGCCGAACGGCCATGCGGGCCTCTCGTGATCGGGCGGGCGAGGGATGGGCACGACCCGGGCGAGCGAGCGACGCCGCAGGCCGTCGACGCTCACCCCGAGGGCGGCTGGCAGGTGCCGGCGATTATACGCGCGGCTCGGGCCGCCGAACCCGGATGGCCAGCTCGCCGGCCGGCAGGCCACCAGGTGCGGCGCGGAATGCGGCCAGGAGCTCCGGTGCCCGGAGGCGCAGCTCCTGGGCCACGATCGACGAGTCTGCCTCGAGCAGCAGCACGCCGCGCTCAACGCGCAGCAGCCGGCTCGAACCGGTAGCCGCGGGGACGTGCTCGGCAACGATCGCCGTCCAGGTCCCGCCGGCACGAGCCAGGCGGAGCTCGTCCTCGAGCCCTAGGCGGCGTGCCGTTTCCGGGAGCAGGTCACCGATTCGCTGCATCGGCCGTCGGCGCATCGTCACGACCGGGCCTCCGGGGCGACCGGCTGCTTGGGCCCGATGAGGCGAGCCCCACGATCGAGTTCGGACGGCAGAGCGGGCTCGACCTGCCAGCTCGTCGCATGGGCACGCAGCTCGGGATCTAGGTCGGCCAGGGTCGTGGTCGTCACGACGGCCTGCGGGAGTGCCGCGATCCGGCGGACGAGGTGCGCGCGGCGCTCGAGATCGAGCTCGGAGAAGACGTCGTCGAGCAACAGCAGTGGTGGCCTCCCGTCGAGTGCGGTCAGCAGGTCGAGCTCCGCGAGCTTGAACGCCAGGATGGCCGTCCGCTGCTGGCCGCGCGAGGCAAATGTCGCCAGGTCGCGTCCGGCCTGCTCGAAGACGACGTCATCGCGGTGCGGGCCGATGAGGGTCGTCCCGTTCCAGATCTCCTTCTCGGCGGTCTCGACCAGCCGGCGGGCGAGAGCATCTCGCGGGATTTCCCCGGGCAGGGTCGGTGCGTTCGTGGCGTAGGTCAGGCTCAGACGGGCGTCGCGAGCCTCCTCGGGCGCGATCTCGGCGTGGGCGGCTCGGATCGGATCGGCAAGCTCCTCGAGCAGCGCCAGTCGCGCTGCCACGATCGCTCCGCCGGCCTCCAGTAGCGTCTCAGTCCAGAACGGGAGCTCGTCCCTGGAGGCCTGCTCTTCGCGAATCGCTCGAAGGAGGCTATTGCGCTGGGCCAGCGCCCGACCGTAGCTTGTGAGGTCGCGCACGTAGGCCGGCGACCGTTGACTGGCGATCGCATCGATCGCCGAACGGCGGAGCGCGGGAGGTCCCGTTACCAGCAACATTTCTTCGGGCGCGAACACGACCACGCGCAGCAGCCCCAGCAGTCCGCTCGCACGCCTGCCCACGCCGTTCACACGGATCCGCTTGCGGCCCGGGGTGCCCTGAGCTGGGCCGGCCACGCCGGGCCGCACGATTGCGACCTCGATGGCGGTCCCATCACCGAGGGCACCCTCGACTCTGGCCAGATCCGCTCCCCATCTGACGAGCTCCGTGTCGGTCGTCGTCCGGTGCGATCGGCCAACCGCCAGCAGGACCACGGCCTCGACCAGGCTCGTCTTTCCGGCGGCGTTCGGCCCCCACACGATGTGCGGTCCCCGTCCGAACGCGACCTCAAGCGTCCCGTACCCCCGCAGGTTACGGATCGTCAGTGAGTCCAGCACCTGCCCAACCGAAATGACACTCGCGCTCGGAGGTCCGAGGCGCAGCTCCCCGACGCCATCGGCCCGAGGATTTTCAGGAAGTCGTCCGGACGGGCATGACCACGTGGACGTACTGGTCGTCCCCGACCGGTTTGAACACACCCGGCGAGAGAGGACCGTTCAGCTCGAGCGCAAACTGCTCTGCATCGACGTACTGCAGGACGTCCGACAGGTAGCGCGCGTTGAAGGCGATCGTGGTCCCATCTCCCTCCAGCGCTGCCTCGACGCCACCCTCGTAATCCCCGATCTCCGCGTTGGCGCTCACGGTCACCTCCGCCTCGCCGTTGCCACCGATCTGGAGCTTCACGATGTTTGCGGCATTGCTCGCGATGAAGGCCGCGGGGCGCAGTGCTTTGAGCAGCTCCTCGCGCTCGAGGACCGCGCGGGTCGTGTGGGACTCGGGCAGCACCTGTTGGTAGTTGGGGAACTGCCCGTCGATCAGTCGGCTGACGAGGTCGATCCCCTCGAGGTGGAACAGCACCTGGTTGCGGGCGGGCGCGAGGACCACGTCGACCGGATCATCGGTGTCGCCCAGGATCCGGACCAGCTCGGTCAAGGAGCGGGCGGGAATCACCAGGCGAGTGTCCTCGACCGCATCAAGGACGGGAATGGTCTTCACGGCTATCCGGTAGTTGTCGGCGGCCGCCAGGGTTACACGGTCGCCCTCGAAGTGGACCAGCACGCCGGTCAGAATCGGGCGTGCCTCGTCGCTGGCTGCCGCGAAAGCTGTCTCCGACAGCGCCCGGCGAAGGACCTTCTGGCTGATTCGGGTTGTCGGTCGTTCTCCCGCCGTAGGAATAGCCGGGAACTCGTCCGCGTCGATGCCGCGAAGGTGCGCGGTGAACCGTCCAGCGCGTAGGAGGAGGGTATCCGGAGCCTGCACCTCGAGCTCCACTCGCTCGCTGCCGCCCAGTGACGACACGATGTCCGACAGCAGCTTGGCGGGCACGGTCGTGGATCCGTCAACGTCGATCTTGCCCGGGACCCAGACGGTGATACCGATCTCGAGGTTCGTCGCAGTGAGCTTGAGGCCGGCGTCCTCGGTTCGAAGCAGCACGTTCGCCAGGACGGGCAGCGTGCTGCGTGTCGATACGGCTCGGCTGACGACCGCCAGCCCGCGCGCCAGGTTCTCCTGCATGACCGAGAGTTTCACGTCGGATTCACTCCAGTGACGAGTGCGCCCTCGAAAGTGCCGGTGCGGATCGGGAGGTTCGAGGCGGGCAGGTGCCCGGATCCACGCGACCGGTGGGTGGATTGTCTCTCTATCTTCTCACTCCGTCATCACCGTAATCATGGCGTGGACGGAGTGGACATCCCTGCGTGGCCCTGATTGCCAGCTTGGTGGATGGGCCCATCGCCGGAGTGGACGATTCAACCCGGAAATGACGCGAGCCTGTGAGCCCTCTGTGGACGGCCGGCGTGTCTGCCAGCCCGGAGCCTCGGTCCGCTCATCGGACCTCCACAGCCAAGCCGCGATTCTCAACCGAACCCGCCCAGACGTAGCGCGCCGTTGTCCACAACCGCCAGGGGTTCTCCACCGAATCGGGCGTTTTTTCCACCCAGGAGGCGTCGGGATCATCCGGGTGCTGGCCAGATCGTTGCGGTGGCGTTGCAGCCGAGCCAGGCCTTGGGGCTGGGCCAAACCCTCAGTCGGCGTAGATCAGCTCGCGCACCGCTGCGATCTCCCGGCGCAGCTCGTCGTTCTGGGATGCCTCGCGAGTGATCTTGTCGCAAGCATGGAGCACGGTGGAATGGTCCCGTCCGCCCAGCTCGGCACCGATCCGCAGCAGCGAGACGTCGGTCTCTTCGCGCATCAGGAACATGGCGATCTGACGGGGAACGACGATAGCCTTGTCGCGTTTCTGACCCTGGAGCGCATCCATGGGCACGCCGTAGTAGTCGGACACCGCTTTGGCGATGCGCTCCGGAGTGACCTGCCGCTTCTTCGGGTTGTACATGACGTTCGAGAGGACCGACTGGGCAAGGTCGATCGAGATCGGGATGGCGCCCATGCTCGCGTAGGCCACGATCCGGTTGAGAGCGCCCTCGAGCTCGCGGATGTTGCTGACGACCTTGCGGGCGATGAACTCCATGACGTCCGAGGTAATGGGAACGCCGCCCTCCTCGGCCTTGGCGCGAAGAATCGCGATCCGGGTCTCCAGGTCGGGCGCCGTCAGGTCCGCGATGAGGCCCCATTCGAACCGGCTGCGCAGGCGTTCCTCGAGCGTCACGATCTGCTTGGGCGGCCGATCGGACGACAGGACGATCTGCTTGCCGTCGTCATGAATCGCATTGAACGTGTGGAAGAACTCTTCCTGGGTGCGCTCCTTGTCCGCGATGAACTGGATGTCGTCGATCAGGAGCAGGTCGATCCGGCGGTAGCGGCTGCGGAAATCGTCGACCTTGCCCTGCTGGATGCTCGTGATGAATTCGTTGGTGAATTTCTCGCTGGTCGCATACACGACCTTCTTGCGCGGGAACTTGGCCACGACCTGGTTTCCGATGGCATGCATCAGGTGGGTCTTGCCGAGCCCCACTCCGCCGTACAGGAAGAGCGGGTTATAAGCATGACCGGGTCGCTCGGCCACGGACAGGCTCGCGGCATGGGCCAGCCGGTTGGCCGACCCGACAATGAAGTTCGCGAACGTGTAGCGCGCGTTCAGGTTGGCCGCGCCGCCCTCGCCACCACCAACCCGGCCGGGCTCCAGACGGACGCCCTGCCCGAGCCCGTTGCCGCCCGCGCCCATGCCGGTGCCGATGCCGGCGCCACTACCGTTGCCATTCGTGCCCGCCACGCCATCGGTGCTGGGCATTGGCGCCATCACGAATTCGACCTGGACGCTGTAGCCGACCACGCGGGCAAGTGTCTGGCTGATCAGCGACCGATAACGGGTCTCGAGCCAGTCCTTGGCGAAACCGTTCGGAACGGCGATGCGGAAGTGGCTGTCGTCGACGTCGACCAGCTCGGTGTCACGCAGCCAGGTCTCGAAGTTGGCCGCCGACAGCGAAACCTGCAGCTCCCCGAGCGCGGCGCGCCAGACTTGTTTGGCATCCATCGATCGAACCCGACTGGAGGTGGCTGATGGGCAGCCTCGGCAAAGGACCGAGGCCTGGGGACCAAGGCGCGATGGGTCGGCGGAGGGCTTCGCGAACGCTCCGACGGTCTGTTGAAGGCGCCCCCTCGGCAGAGAGGAGGATCGCCCCCGACCAGCGTCCCGGCGCCGCGGGAGGCGAAGGATAGCACCGCCCAGCAGGCCGCCGCAAGGAAATTGTGCAGCGCACCGCCGATACTCCCTGGGAGTATAAGCTGCCCAGCCGTGGCCTCCGCTCAGCCGCCTAACCGCGCCCATCGGGTTACGTGTCATGGCCGGCGGCTCGCGGCGAGTCGGGAGACCACCACGGTGCCGCGACGGCGGCGAGCCCGTGTTCGCGCGTTTGACACTCGTTTCTGGCGCTTCATATAATTCGCCGGACGACGACGCGCCAAGCGCTTTCGGGCGCCGGCGCGTTTGCGTGCCTCTAGGGGTCGAATCGAACAAGTCCCCGAGGCCGGATGGAGAGGATCGCGCGGACTCCTGATGAAGCAGACCTACCAGCCCAAGAAGCGCCATCGCGCCAAGGAGCACGGCTTCCGGGCCCGAATGAAGACCTCTGGCGGTCGTCGCGTGCTGGCTGCTCGGCGGGCTCGAGGTCGAAAGCGACTGACGGCCTGACGCTCGACCGCGACCGACCCCGGCCGCGGCTCGTGATGCTCTCCCGTCCTCAGGATTTCGTGACGCTCCAGGGCAGTGGGACGATTCGGTCCCATCAGCTTCTCCTCGCACGCTTCGTGCGGACGGACCTCGAAACATCACGCTTCGGGCTGGCAACCGGGCGCAAGCTGGGAGGCGCGGTGGTTCGAAACCGCGTCCGGCGTCGACTCCGCGAGGCGCTAAGGGTGATGGCGCCCTCGTTCCAGCCCGGCTGGGACGTCCTCATCATCGCCCGGCCTGCGCTCATCGAGGCCGACCACGAGGCGCTGGTCGGGGCATTAGGCCGGGTCCTCCACCGAGGCGGTGTACTTGGAGGTCAGACCAGTACGTGAAGCGGATCGGGATTGGGCTTATCCAGCTCTACCGGCTGCTGTTCGGCTGGCTGCCTGCGTCCTGTCGCTACGAGCCGAGCTGCTCCAGATACGCCGAGCAGGCCATCCAGAAGTACGGCCTCCTGAAGGGTGGTTGGATGGGGGCCCGGCGGATTGCCCGCTGCCATCCCTGGAGCCCCGGCGGCTATGACCCTGTTCGATAACCGCGAGCCGGCGGCGTGACGCGAAGCCCCCGTCTTCGCCGGCTCGGGCAGGCGCTTGCGCCGCTGCTCTTCCTGGGCGCGGCGAGCCTGATCGTTGCCGCCTGCGCCGCGGCTGGCCCGGGCGCCTCGCCTGGTGCGAGTGGGGCTCCCGCGCCCTCGCCTACGCCGGTTCTTCCCCTGACCCCATCGCAACCCAGCGCGGATCCGATCGCCTTCCTGGCGTTCATCTTCACGCCGCTCTTCCAGGCGCTGTTCATCCTGCTCGCAGGCTTCTACAAGGTGACCGGCGACATCGGCATCGCGATCGTCCTGCTGACGATCGTCATCCGGGTTCTCCTGGTGCCCCTCTACCGGCAGCAGCTTGTCTCCCAACGACGCATGCAGCTCCTCCAGCCGGAGCTCAAGGAGCTCGGAAAACGGTACAAGGGCGATCGGCAGCGTCAGATGGCCGCACAACAGGAGATTTACCGGGAGCGCGGCGTCAATCCGCTGTCAGGCTGCCTGCCGCTGCTCCTCCAGATGCCGCTCCTGTACATCATGTACCAGGTCATTCGCGACGGGCTGACCAACTACAACGTCAACCCGATGCTGAACGTGTTCGGCGTCCAGCTGTTCAGTCTCAACTGCCCGGCCTCCCCGGAGTTCCTCGACGCCGCGCACCAGCACGTCAGGGCATGTATCGAGACCACCGTCCCCTGGCTCCTGGGCATCAACGCGGGCCAGCCGCACGTGGACGCGGCCCTCCTGGGCGTGACGAGCATTCTCGCCCTGGCGTCGGCGGCGCTCCAGATCGTGCAAACAAAGATGACCCTGCCGGCGACGGACCCCAAGAACGACGACCCCAGCACCCGGACACAACGCCAGATGCTCGTCATCCTGCCGGCGATCTTCGTCTTCCTGGCGAATGCGTTGCCGGCGGGCTTGTACATCTACTACATCGTGTCCACGCTCTTCGGCATCGCGCAGCAGTACCTCATCCTCGGCTGGGGGTCGATGTTCCCGCTCTTCGGCTGGACACCGTCCTTCGCCGCCAACCACACCCCGCGCTTCCCGGTCGCCTATCCGGCGCCGATCAACCCCACGCGTTCGGCGGGAGCGCCGGCGCAAATCACGCCCGCGGACCGGGCGGCAGCCGCGGCCAGGACCGTCCGCCCCACCTCACGGGGCCGCCAGGGCCGACGAGGGAGACGTCGTTGACATGAGTGCCTACCGAGAATTCACCGGCAAGTCCGTCGAAGAGGCGTTGCGCAACGCGCGCGAAGCATTCGGAGCCGACCTCGACGACCTGGACTTCGAAATCCTCACACCCGGCAGCCGCGGCGTCCTGGGTATGGGCGCCGAACCGGCACGGATCGTGGCCGCACCGCGTTCCGCGCTGGGCGGGGCGGCGCCGAAGCGAGAGGCAGCTGCCTCCGTTCCCCTTCCGCCGCCTCCTCCACGCGAGGAACGCGGCAGTTTCGGCGACCGAGGTCGTCCTGGCTTTGGCGACCGGGGGCGCGGTGGCTTCGGCGATCGAGGTCGGGATCGCGGCCCGCGACGGGACGATCGCGGCGATCGAGGCTTCCGGCGGGATGAGCGCAGTGCTCCGGAGCAAGCCCCTTCGGATGCCCGGGTCCAGGAACCCGTCCGCGAATCGGCCGATGTCGTGCCTGGGCCGGCTCCCGACCGCGGGTTCGTGGGCGAGCGGCCTCCACGGCGGGAGGGGCGACCGGAGCGCGGGCCCCGACGTGACCGACCCGATCGTGGTCCACGGCGTGAGCCGGGATCCGGTCCGGGGCAGTCAGGCCTCTCCGCGAGTGAAGAGGCGGAAGTCACCGCTGCTCGCGGCTCTCTGGCAGCGGAACGCGCGGATCTCGAGGCGGCCGAAGCGTCGCCCGAAGCACTCGCGGCTGGGAAAGCCATCCTAGAGGAGCTGATGACGCACCTTGGCTTCGCCGTCCAGGTAGAAGTCGAGACCGGCGAGACGAGCAGGCTGAACGTCGTCGGGGCGGGTGAGGAGCGCGAGGCGCTTGGCGCGCTCATCGGTCGCAAAGGCGAACGCCTCTCCGCCCTGCAGCACCTCGTCAACCTGATGCTTTCGCGGCGCATGGGGGACTGGACGCGGGTCCTGGTCGACGTCGAGGACTATCGGGGTCGCCGCGAGCGACAGCTGCGTGATCTTGCGGTACGCGCCGCAGAACGCGTCGTGGAGACCGGCAAGATGCTGCAGCTCGAGCCCATGCCGGCACTCGAACGGCGCTGGATCCACATCGCCCTGCGCGATCACGCGGGTGTTGGCACCCAGTCGATCGGCGAGGAGCCCAATCGCCGAATAGTCATATTGCCTCGCGACGTCTGATGCGGCATGGTTACGCCCCACGTCACGTGGGGCGCGTAACGATGCGCACCTGAGAGACGTCTCCACCCCGCCGTCACGATTATTTCCGGGCCGGCACCCAGAATCAGGGGAGCTCACATAGGATGACGCGCGCATGACCACCACGACCGAAACGATCCCCGCTACGGGCGCTGCCGGCCGTCGGCTTCCACGCCTGCGGACCATCGTGCTTGCGTTCGTGGTCGGGATCATTCTCGCGAGCATCAGCGCGGCCGTTGGACTTGCCGCGTACACGCAGATGCAGCAGGGTCGCGTCCTGCCCGGCGTCCGAGTTGGTACCGTCGACATCTCCGGGCTCGATCGGGCCGCTGCCGCCGACCGCCTCCACGCCGCCTACGGCTCGTACGGACAAGGGCATGTCCTCGTCACGATCGGGACGACGACCCACGAGATCCCGTACTCCGAAGTCGATCGCCGGGCGGATGTGGACGCCATGCTCGACGCAGCCTTCGCGGTCGGTCGAGGCGGGTCGGCTGTTGATCAGGCGTTGGGGACCGTCCGCGCGTTGACGAAGGGCACGGATATCCAGCCACGCGTGTCACTCGATACCTCCGCCCTCTCGAGCCAGCTGGCCGCGATCGCAGAATCAAGCGACCGCCCGCCGGTCGATGCGCAGATCAAGGTCACCTCGCGGGGATTCGCAGCAACCCCCGCGGTCAACGGCTCTTCGTTCGATTACCAGTCGTCCACGTCCGAGATAGCCGCCCGACTCGGCCAGCTCGACGCCCCGGCGGAGCTCAAGGTCACCGTCACGCCCACCGTCCTGGTGCCCTCGATCACGGACGCCGCCGCTGCCCAGGCCGCGTCGGCCGCCGCTTCGATGAGCAAGCCCATCGTTCTGCAGGACGGCAAGGAGACCTGGACGATCAAGAGCGCCACGATCCGTGGCTGGATCGACTTCGCCGTCGTCGGCGGGGTCTACGCGCCGCAGGTTGACCCAACGGCCGTCCGCGCATCGCTCAAGACGCTGGCCAAGCAAGTCGATCGCCAGCCAAAGGACGCGAAGTTCCTGTTCAGCAACGACAACAAGGTCGTCGGGATCACAGCCTCGGTCAGCGGCCGCGCGCTCGACGTACCCAACACCGCATCGCGCGTCCTCGAGGTGCTCACCGCACGCGCCACTACGGGTCTGTCCACGAGCGAGGCCGTGACAGCCTCGCTCATCACGAAGGCGCCGAAGTTGACGACGGAGGTGGCCCAGAAGTCCGCTCCGCTCATGAAGCCGATCTCCTCGTGGACCACCTACTACCAGTCCGGGCTGCACAACGGGTTCGGCACGAATATCACCTTGCCGTCGATGACGATCAGCGGGACGGTGGTGGCACCTGGCGAGTGGTTCAGCTACCTGACGACCATCGGCCCGATCACCCAGGCTCGCGGGTACAAGCTCGGCGGCGCGATCATCGATGGCCATTCGGTCGAAGGCAAGACGATCGGCGGGGGCATGTGCTCCTCATCGACGACTCTCTTCAATGCGGCGCTCCGCGGTGGTTACCAGATCGGCGCGCGGCGCAACCACTACTACTACATCGCACGCTACCCGCTCGGCCTCGACGCGACAGTCGTCGAGACAAATGACGGCGGGATCGCCCAGGACATGAGCTGGCGGAACGACACGCCCTACCCCGTCCTGATCCGGGCATACGCTCGGCCCGGGATCGTTCGTTTCACGCTCTACAGCGTTCCGAACGGACGGCATGTCTCGCTCTCCCGCCCGACGGTAAAGAACTTCAGCCGGGGTTACACGGTCGTCCAGAAGACGACGAGCATTCCGGCGGGGTCGAGGCAGCAGGTCGAGTACCAGGCCAATGGCCAGGACGTGTGGGTCACGCGCGTCGTGCGCGACTCGAGCGGATCGATCGTCCACCAGGAGACCTACTACTCCCACTACACCCGGATGATCGGCATCGTCCTGCTGGGCGTCGCGAAGAGCTGACAGGGGCGGGGTACCCGCGCATACCCCCCAGCGTCGCTCCGGGTCACTGGCGGCCAAGACGGGCAGCCTTCGTGACTCTGGGGTAGCTCGAGGTGTCCCTCGACGAGACCCGCGGGGTCCTCTCGTCGGGCGATCCCGCGACGCAGGCCTCCAGGCTGGCCGCCAACCGCGCGTTGCATCGAAGCGAGAACCGGTCGATTTCAGCGCGTTCTTCATCACGTCTGCCAGGTTGTCTGAGACTGGTCAGTAGGGTTCAAGGAGGGGCACCAGATCGGCCAGGGTTCTCACCACCAGCACCGCGCCTGCGCCGTTCAGGACTTTGGCGTCCACGGCTGACCCGGCGGTTACCCCGATTGCGATCATTCCGGCAGCTACGGCAGCCACCATGTCCCACGTCGAGTCACCGACATACCAGCATCTACCGGGGTCGACCTCGAGTCGCTGGGCGGCGAGGAGCAGGAGATCCGGCTCCGGCTTGGCGTGCTCTACGTGGCTGCCATCGACGATGCTCGGCTCTCTCGACAGGCCCAGAGCCTCCACCGACGCTGCGACCTGCTCCTTCCGGCTGGAAGTAGCGATTGCCCATCGGATCCCGCGCTGTTCGAGCGCATCGACCAGCTCGCGGACCCCGGGCAGTGGGCTAGGGGACCGGTTCAGTCGTTCGAATATCTCGCCGCAGGTTCGGTCGATCTCCTCGGCCATATGGTCGTCGATTGGCTTCCCGGCCGCCGCCGCAACCTGTCGCGCAAGTCGCTTCCCGTCGACGCCGATGAGCGGCGCCAGCTGCTCTCGCGAGACGGGGAACCCGGCCTCTCCGAGGGCCTGCCGCCACGCATCGATCCGTGCCTGGACCGTGTCCACGAGGGTTCCGTCGAGGTCAAAGATCAGGGCCTCGGGGCGTGGGGGGCGCCCTGCACGCTCGGGCATGCTGCCTACCATACCGGGAGTGCAGGCGCACCCGAGTGCAGTGTGGTGGAGATGGGGGAGAGTCGAACTCCCCGTCCAGAGCCCTTCGCCAGAGACCTGCTACGAGCGTGTCCGATGGTTTGTCGTCGACCGGGCGAGCG
Source organism: Chloroflexota bacterium (assembly GCA_005883615.1). Taxonomy (GTDB): domain Bacteria; phylum Chloroflexota; class Limnocylindria; order Limnocylindrales; family CSP1-4; genus CF-16. The sequence goes on from VBEC01000073.1 coordinate 87,511, forward strand.
GCCATCGGCAGCCTACCGTCCGGTCCAGTCACGTGCCCCTAAATCGGGCTTTGCTCCGGACTACGCGACGCTACTCCAGAGCGCATCCCCGCTGAATGACGCTTCCACGACCCGCGGGGATGAGGTCGCTTCCACGCTCACCTTACTGCCTAAGCAGCGAGGGCGAGAGCAGTCTGGCGGTTGCCAGTTACTTCGTTTTGCCGCCTGTTTAACGAGGCCTGACGGCACCTCGGCTCGCGTTCCCTGACAGCTGAACCCTGTCGAGACCACACATCCCCACAGAGTCGAACGCCTGTTCGGCATTCATCAATAGTTTAGCGGAAGATCGGATGGTGGCCAATGCCCGGGCTGACGACCACCCTCTGCTACCGTCGCGCCATGGCGTCGGAGAGCACGGCATCGAGGATTGAAGCCGAGCTCCTGGCATTCGCCCTCGGCTACCCGGAGGCGACCGAGGAATTCCCATGGGGGGATCGTGTCGTCAAGGTCAAGGGCAAGGTCTTCGTGTTCATGGGCAGCGGTGGCGATGCGGTCGGTATCTCGGTCAAGCTCCCGCTATCCGCCGAGGACGTTCTCGCTCTGTCCTTCACCGAACGGACCCGCTATGGTCTCGGCCAGCACGGCTGGGTCACCGCCAGATTTGAGCCCGATGCGGTGGTCCCGATCGAGCTCCTCAAGACATGGATCGACGAGAGTTACCGGGCGGTCGCGCCGAAACGGCTGGTGGCACAGCTGCCAGCGGGACCGCGCCTTCGCTGACCTGCATCCTGAACGGACCAGAGGGCGGGCGTATGTCCACCAAACCTGGAGTGAAAGTTAGGCGGGCTGTTGGGTTCGAAGTGCAGGCTGTGCTGCCGAAGCTGGGTTGCTTTCTGCCGAGCTGAACGTGCCGCAGGATGACGTGCCGGCCCACCAAGGCCTGCCGGCCGCGGGGAGGTGGCCAACGACCCCTGGGTGATCATTCGTCATGGTGTGGACCGCTGCCGCCAAGCCACGAGTCGCCGGCCGCCGGAGCACGGCCCAGCCGCTACCAGATATCGCCCACGGTGAAGCCGTCCGGATAGGGATCCTCGGGATCGACGACGTACGAGGCGAAGCCCGTGATCCAGGCTCGCCCGGTAAGAGTGGGAATGACGGCCCCCCGGTCGCCGATGGTCGTCTCCTCGACGAGGCGTCCGGTGAACACCGTGCCAAGGATGCCCTCGTGCCGGAAGTCCTCGTTCAGCCCGAGTCGGCCCTTCGCGTGCAGCACGGCCATCCTGGCACAGGTGCCCGTGCCACAGGGCGACCGATCGATAATGCCCGTCCAGGTCGAGGGCCGGTCCCAGTCGAGCTTCCCGGTCGAAACGGTGACGACATTGCGGCCGTGATTGTTCGGATCGTGGGGAGATCCCGCCAGCTGGGCGATGGTGATGCCACCGAAGCCCGGTTGATCGGGGTGACTCACGGGCAGTTGTTCGGCGGCCGCGGCCTTGATCATCTCGCTCACGCGGACGATGTCGCGCCCTTCGTCGGGCGTCAGTCGAAAGCCAAGCGGCCCGGCGTCGGCAATGACGTAGAACATGCCGCCGTACGCGACATCCACGCTGAGCGTGCCCAGCTGCGGCACCTCGATCGCCGCGTCCAGGTAGGTCGCGAATGCCGGAACGTTCCGGAACGTCACGCCGCGCACCTTTCCGCCCACGCAATCCGCGCGGATGCGGATGAGGCCGGCGGGCGCCTCCAGCGTCAGCTCGGTGACCGGTTCGGTCATGGTTACCATGCCCGTCTCGAGGAGCGTCGTAACGACGCAGATCGTGTTGGTGCCCGACATGCCGGGGTATTCGACCTGCTCCATGATCACGTAGCCCGCGTCGGCATCGGGGCGTGTCGGCGGGAGGATGAGGTTGCAATTGGCGGCCGGGTAGCCGCGCGGCTCGCGCAGCATCCGCAGGCGCAGGTCGTCGGCGTGTTCCCGTAGCCAGCACATCTTGTCGAACATCGAGCCGCCCGGAACGTCCAGCACCCCGCCCACGATCACCCGGCCGGGCTCGCCAGCCGCGTGCAGGTCAACCGCCTGGATCATCCGGGCCAGCTGCACTGCGCTTACCGGCCCCGGCGGACGTCCGCGAGTTCGCGCGCGACCTCGCGGCGAGCGTCTCGCTCGGCGATGTCCCGGCGCTTGTCGTGAAGCTGCTTGCCGCGGGCGAGAGCCAGCTCCACCTTGGCGCGTCCACGATCGCTGATGTACAGGCGAAGCGGGACGATCGTCTGGCCCTTTTGCTTGGCACGGCCCAGCAGCTCATCGATCTGGGACCGGTGGAGGAGGAGCTTCCGCGTTCGCTTCGGTTCGTGATTGACGCGGTTGCCGCCCTCGAATGGCGCGATGTGGGCCCCGATGAGCCACGCCTCGCCGTGCTCGACGCGTGCGAATGCGTCGGACAGGTTGACCTTGCCACCCCGAACCGACTTGATCTCGGTTCCGGTCAGGACCAGCCCGGCCTCGAACGTCTCATCGATCGTGTATTCGTGCCGGGCTCGGCGGTTGAGGGCGATGGTGCGCTCGCCCATCGATGACGGCTCCTCGCTACAGGACGGGGCTCAGGATGACAGGCTTCCGGACGCACGAACGCCGGTCCGTTGCGGACCGGCGTTCGTTAGCGTTGCCACCACACAGGGTGTCCGCCTAAACGGCCATCTCCTGTGAGGTGGTGCAGCTACGCGAACTATCGATCACTGCACATCACCTCCTTTCGCTCGTATCGAACCCTACCCGAAGCCCGATCAGGGTGCAAGCCACCCGCCGGGGGCGTCACGCTGCCTCGAGCAGTCCGGACAGCGACGCGGACGATGCGTTGAGGGCCTTGAGAGCGGCGTCCAGGACCGCGTCCGAGCCCGCGGGCTGGTTGGCGGGGACCGTCACTGGGACGTCGGGCGTGAGCCCGACCTTGTTGATCCAGCGCTGCTTTGGCGTCAGCCATTTCGCAATGGTCAGGCGGAAGCCGCCGTTGTTGTCGTCGAGCGTTTGCCATTCCTGGATGGTTCCCTTGCCGTACGAGGTCTGTCCGACGAGCTTTGCCCGGCCGGTGTCCTGGAGGGCGCCGGCGACTATCTCGCTTGCCGAGGCGCTGCCTTTGTCGATCAGGACGACCACCTGGATGGAGGGATCGGTGGCCACCCCACCTGGTTCGGCGGCCGTTGCCAGCGGATCGCTGTGGGCGCCCTGCTCCCACAGGATCGGGCCCGAGGCGATGAACTGGCTGGCGATCCGCCTGGCAGCCGTCACATAGCCGCCGGGGTTGCCACGAAGGTCGACGACGAGCTTCTTCTCGCCCGCCGCGATATCCCGCTTGAGCGCCGTTTCGAAGTCGCTCGCAGCCTGGTCGCTGAAGCCCGTGATCCGGACATAGCCCACCGTGCCCCCGGCCAGGTCCCGGGCGATGACCTCCTTCTCGACGATGACCTCGCGCGTGATCTTGAGTACGAAGGCGGGCGCGCTGCCGCGGGCAATCGTGAGCGAGACTGCGCTACCCTTCGGTCCGCGCACCTTGGCGACCGCGGCGTCGACCGTGAGGCCGTCCACCGGTACGGCGTCGATGCTGGTGATGCGGTCACCCGCGCGGAGGCCCGCCTTGTCGGCGGGGGAGCCCGCGATCGGCTCGATGATCGTCAGGCCGCACGTGGGGCCAAGAGTCGCACAGTCGGTGTTCCTGCCGTCCGTCGACTTGCCACCGACGCTGGCGCCGATCCCTTCGAACTGGCCGGACAGGCCCTGCAGGCTCTTTGCGAAGTCGTCGGGAGTCATGTACCCCGAGTACGGGTCGCCGAGGGCATCGATCATGCCCTTGATGGCCCCGTCGATGACCGCCTTGCGATCGACGTCGCCGCCCGCGTAGTGGTCCGTGATGGCGCGATAGGTGTCCCAGAAGGGCTGGAATGCGCGTTCCTCGCTGACGGGCGTGCCGGGCGTCGTTGCGGCGCTGCGGCCGATGCTGTACCCGGACATGAAGAGCGTCCCGCCGGCGAGCAGGATCACGGCCAGGATCGCGACCCGGAACGGCAAGGCGAGTCTCCCGCTTCGTGCGACCGGGGGCACGGTTCCTGCGGCTGCAGGCTCTGCGGGAGACTGGTCGGAGGTCGGTTGGCTGGTCGGATCGAGATCTGCGACGGACATGGCGCTTTGTTCCTGCGGGCATGGTTGGACCTTCGAAGGTCGAGCGGGGCGGTGAGCGTACACCGCCGCCCACCGATGCTACGCGGGCGCGCGTTGGATCGGATGTTCGATCAAGAGAACTTTATCGGCCTCGCGCGGGGCCTCGGCAGAGCTAGCGCCCCAGGTAGCTCCGCACGGACAGCCATGAGCCGAACATGCCCAGCCCCACGCCCGTGCCAACCGTGATGAGAACGAGATCCCGGGTGAGCGAGCCGAGCTGGAGTGGCAGAACCTCGAAAAAGCCCGTCATCACCTGGCTGAGCGGCTGTCCCACTACGGCCAGGAGGCCGAGCGTCAGCGCGGCACCGAGGACACCCACGAGCGCGCCTTCGAAGATGAACGGCCAGCGGACGAAGGCGTCAGACGCGCCTACGAGGCGCATGATCTCGATCTCCTCGCGGCGCGCCACGACCGCAAGCTTGATCGTGTTCACGATGATGAACAGCACCGTCAGGCCGACCAGGCCCAGGACGACGAGGCCGCCGGAGCGCAGGACGCTCGTGATCGTAAGGAGCCGGTCGACGTAGCTCTCGACCGGATCCACCTTGGCCACGGCGTATGACTGGTCGGGTGAGCGCAGGAACGTGACGACGTTGCCGTAGATCTTCGCATCCTTGAGCCGGATCTGGAGGCTTGCCGGCAGCGGATTCGTATCGAGGACCTTCGTCAGATCCTCGTGACCGAGCTGCGTTTGGCGATCGCGGAAGCGTTGGAGCGCCTCATCCTTGCTCACGTACTCGACGCTCAGGACCTCGGGCTGTGCCTCGACATCCCTGATGAGGTTGTCGATGTTGGACTGGGGCAGCCCATCGTGGAGCTCGGCCACGACCTGGACCTTCTGCTCGACGAACTCCAGGCCCGCCGCTAGGCCGGTCTGGAGGACCCAGAAGCCGGCCAGCAGCACCAGCATCAGGATCATCGTGGCAGTTGCGGCGAGGCTCATGACCTTGTTCCGCCAGAAGCCCTGCCAGGCGCGCTTGAAGCTGAACGCGACGAAGGTGATCATCAGTCCTCGCGGTGGTAGGCTCCGCCGACCTCGTCGCGGACGATCCGCCCCTCCTCGAGCGCGACCACGCGCTTGCGAAGGGCCGTAACGACTTCGGCGTTGTGGGTGGCCATGAGGACCGTGACCCCCAGCTCGTTGATCCGGAGCAGGAGCTGGATGATCTCCCAGCTGATGAGGGGGTCCAGGTTGCCCGTCGGCTCATCGGCAATGATGATCCGGGGGTCGTGGACCAGCGCGCGGGCTATGGCAGTTCGTTGCTGCTCCCCGCCCGATAGCTGGGCCGGCGTCTGGCGAGCCTGCGCGGAGAGCCCAACGAGAGCGAGGACTCGATCCACGGCGGGCCGGATCTGGCGTCCGGGCGTTCCCGTGACTTCCAGAGCGAAGGCGACGTTCTCCCAGACACTCTTGGTCTGCAGGAGCTTGAAGTCCTGGAAGACGATGCCGATCTTGCGGCGCACTTTCGGGATATGACGCCTGCGCAAATGAGCCAGATCCTGGCCGTCGACCAGGACCTTGCCCTTGGTCGCCAACTCGTCACGGATGAGCAGCTTGATCAGCGTCGACTTGCCCGCGCCGGACGGGCCAACGAGGAAGACGAAATCGCCCTCCGGCACCAGGAGATCGACCTCGCGCAGGGCGATGTTGCCGTTGGGATAGGCCTTCGTGACGTCATGCAGCAGCACGACCGCCCGATCAGGCGGTCGGTCGTCAGTCGTTCCGGTTGGCCCGGACCCGGGCCCGGTAACGCGGGCGCCTTCGGCGGGGCGGGAGGGGGCGATGGTCATCTGCTCCGCACGTGATGAATCGGCGATGCGACGCCGAACGGCGTCCTCTCGTGTCTCACCGCGGGCAGGTTGGGAGAGCCACGTCGCGGCGAGGCTACCATCCGGCCTCCTCGCGGGCAAAACGCGGTGGGCAGGATCGTTCAGATCAAAGCCAGGGAGTTGGGGACGTAGCGAGCGAAATCGGCGAATGGGCGCGTCCAGCACAGGAGCGCCGGAAATTCGTCGATCCGGAACCCGGCCCGCAAGAGACCCGAGAAGAGGGCCGTCGAAGCCCCGCTGACCCGCAGGCTGCTGGCGCCTCGCGGCAGGATCGCGTCGAGGGCGTGGCCTGCAATGGCCGGCAACAGCTCGTCGTCCAGTACCGCAATCGGACCGACGCGACCAACAGCCGACGTGTAGGCGTAGCCGATCGGCCGGCTCCCCGCCCCGCGGCCGGCGTGGTAGACGAACCCCTGGCGCCCGCCAAGGCGCAGCCAGTGGTGGTCGAGGGGATGCTCGTAGCCAAGGATCTCTCGATCGATCGCGTTCACCGCGCGGAGCCAGCCGGCGTCATGTTGGGCGCCGTCATGTTGCGCGCCGTTAGGCTGCACCCGGCCATCGCGCACGGCGCCCTCGAGCGGCATGTCTTCGAAGCGGGTCGCCGTCACGCCCGACGGCAGGCCGGGCAGGATGCCTCTACGCGGGCGGCCGACGAGCTGGAAGACCGGCAACCGCGGGACCATCCCATACTGGGCGTACAGGCCATTGGAGATCGGTTGGGTGCTGTCCGTGGCCGTCCCTAGCACCACCGGGCCCTCGGGATCCGGGGCCGAGCCGCCCGGAAACGTCCGAATCAGGAGCTCCCGCCCGAGACCGCGTGCCTGCTCGTCAGGATCTACGAACAGCATGGCCAGGAACCACACCGCTCCGCGCAGATACGCGGCCCCGAAACCGACGACACGATCGCGTTTGTCCCCCGCCTGCTGATCGCGAGTCGCCACCCAGAACATTTCCGGGTCGGTCGATCGGATGTGAGCCAGCAGCCGGCGCAGCGGCTCGAGGTCCAGGGGAAAGGCGGGTTGGTTCAGGCGGCCCTGATAATCGCTGAGGCTGCGGTGCCATAGCTCAGTGCAGGTCGGCAGATCCCCCTCGGTCGCAAGGCGGTAGGCGATCGCGCTGATGCGCTCGGCAGCGGTGCCCTCGCTCACGGCGATGCGTTCACGCGACGGATTCGTCACCAGGCTCGGTCGCCCCGCGCTCGAGCTCGGCTTTCATGAAGGCGTCCAGGTCGCCGTCGAGGATCGCGCCCGTGTTGGACGTCTCGTAGCCGGTCCGCAGGTCCTTCACCATTTGATACGGGTGCAGAACGTAGCTCCTGATCTGGTTCCCCCAGCCGGCGACAACGTGCTCACCGCGCAGCTGCCGTAGCTCCGCTTCTTTCTCTTCGAGGGCACGCTCCAGCAGCCGTGCCTTGAGCACCTTGATGGCGGTCTCCTTGTTCTGGGTTTGGCTGCGCTCGTTCTGGCTCTGGGCAACGATCCCCGTGGGAACATGGGTCAGCCGCACGGCGGAGTCGGTCTTGTTGACGTGCTGCCCGCCGGCTCCCTGCGATCGGAAGGTATCGACCCGGATCTGGTCCCAATCCAGCTCGATGTTCACGTCGTCCTCCACCTCGGGGAGCACCTCCACCAGCGCGAAGGTGGTCTGACGGCGCTTCTGCGAGTCGAACGGGCTGATACGGACGAGGCGATGGACCCCCCGCTCGGCCCGGAGGAAGCCGTAGGCGTAGCGCCCTTCGACCGAGAAGGTCACGCTCTTGAGACCGGCTTGCTCGCCCTCGAGCTGGTCCACGATCTCGGTCGCGAAGCGATGACGTTCGGCCCAGCGCAAGTACATCCGCAGGAGCATCTCCGCCCAATCTGTTGCCTCGGTACCGCCCGCACCGGCGCTGATCGACACGAGAGCGGAGCCCTCGTCATATTCGCCCGAAAACAGGAGGGCCGTCCGCTCTCGCTCGTAGGCCTTCGAGAGGGCGTCCCCGTCGCGCTCGATCTCGGCGTCGAGCTCGGGATCGTCGGAGCCCTCGAGCAGCTCGAGCAGTTCGATCAGGTCGGATGCGCGCTTGTCGAGGTCCGACCAGAGATCGACCTCGGAACGGAGGCCGTCGGCCTGGCGAAGGATCCGCTGGGCGGCTCGTTGATCATCCCAGAAGCCCGGAGCCTGGGTCAGCGCCTCGAGTTCGGCGAGGCGGGCCTGTTTGGCCGGAAGGTCAAAGACGCCCCGATGTCGACCGGATGCGCGCAGCCAGGTCTCGGATGGCGGCGGCTTCCAACCTAATTCCGCTCCCGGAGGTCCTGGAGCAGGATTGGGCGGAGCTCGATGAGCCGAAGGGCGGACTTGCTCCGGGCGACGACGGGGTTCACGCAGGGGCAGTAGCTGTTGTGCGGGCAGACGCCGCAGTTGCCATCGCAGTCGAGGGCGGCGGCGTAACTACAGGTGCGGCAATCTCGCTCGCAGGCGATCAGATCGACGAAAGATGCTTCCTCGGCCTGCTTCACGGCTCCCTCTCGCTTGTGGGGCAGGGTCGGTCGGCGGGTGGTCGAAGGTGGGGGTTCGGGCAGGCAGGATCCTGGCCGATCCTTCGCCCCAGGGGGTTTTGCCGAGAGTATAGGGACTCGAACCGCCCGCGCCAAGAGGAAGAATTTCCGAATCATCCCGGAATATCGTCCCGTCGGCTCGCGCCCTTGCAAACGCCAGCGATGGGGGCGCCTCCCCGAACCCTCAGCGAGTGTCGCTGGTCAGGTCTCCGGCCGGCGCCTCACGGGCAAGGAAATAGAGACCCAGTGCGGCCAGCTCGTGGACGGTCGCGTCGAGGCGCCTCGGTGGGTCCGCCTCGATCACGCTCGTCGGTGTGGGTGAACCGTACGCGTTGATGCCCAGGTCCTCGGCGATCCGCAGGACCCGGAGCATGTGGGTCGGGTCCGATACGAAGATCGCGTCCGGGATGCGCCGAGCGCGCAGGATGCCGGCCACCGCATCCAGCGAATCGAGGGTGTTCCGGCCACGATCCTCCACCAGGATCGCCGAATCGGGGACACCGAGGGACAGGGCGTACTCGCGGCCCGTGGCGGCTTCGGTCGTGCGGTCCCCCTCGGCCTTGCCGCCGGTCACCACGAGGTACTTGGCCTCGCCGTGCAGGAAGAGCTCGATGGCGTGATCCAGGCGCGCCGCAAACACGGGCGACGGCCGCCCGTCGAACTGGGCTGCGCCCAGGACCACGATCGCCCCGGCAGGCCGCTGCTCGTCGCGGGCGCCCTGCTCCCAGATCCTGTACGTCGTATACAGCGCGACGAGCCCGAGCGCGAGAAGTCCCGCCAGGCCTAGCCGGACGAGATCACCCACGATGGGACGCCCTCGGTCGGCACCGTCGTACACGACCGCCTCAGCGGCCGTGGCACTTCTTGTACTTTTGGCCGGATCCGCACCAGCACGGATCGTTGCGGCCGATCCGAGCGCCCGTCGGTGTGTAGCCGGGCCGTACCGCGCCGTTGCCGTCTCCGGAACCGATGCCGCGCCCGCCTGGCTCGAGAGGCTGATCGCCGAGCGACTCGCGCATCGCGCGAGGGGCGGACGGAGCCGCCAATCCAGTGCGGGCTGGGCCGAACCCGGCGGCGATCCCGGCGCCGACACCCTGGGCAGCCTGGGCGACCGGCGACCCGCCGGCGCCTGCGGACCCCGTACCCCGCGTGGCTCCGGCGGCGGTCATCGCGCCTGCGACCGGAGCGGAACTCACCCCCATCGGTTGAGCAGGCGGCGTCCGGTTGATGCTGACCCGGAAGATCGTCGTTGCCACCTGGTGTCGAATGAGACCGCGCAGCTCCTCGTACAGGGAGAACGCTTCCTTCTTGAACTCGTTGAGCGGGTCTTGCTGGGCATACCCGCGCAGGCCTATGCCGCGACGCATGTCGTCGAGCTCTGTCAGGTGCTCGACCCACAGGGAATCGATGACACGGACCAGCACCAGTCGCTCGACGAGTGCCCAGTCGGTCTCGCCGACCTCCGCCTCCTTCTCGGCCAGGCGCTGTTCCGCGAGCTCGCTCAGATGCGCGCCGATGCCTTCCTTGCCACCGATCTCCCACAGGTCGTCTTCGGAGGTCCCGGCTCCGTCCAGACCCATGGCCTCGAGCGCGGCTGCGAGACCGGCCATATTCCATTCGCCGGGGGCATCGCCCTGGCAGTAGGTCTCGACGACGGCATCGATCTCGTCGTCCAGAAACGAGAGGATCGTCGCCGTGAGGTCCTCGTTGCGGAGCACCTTGTCGCGCTCGGCATAGATGGTTTCGCGCTGCTTTGCGATCACGTCGTCGAACTCGACGACACGCTTGCGGATGTCGAAGTTGAATCCCTCGACTCGGCTCTGGGCGCTCTCGATCGTGCGGCTGACCAGTCGTGACTCGATGGCGACCCCGTCTTCGAGGCCGAAGCGCTCCATCAACCCGGCTACCCGATCGGACGCGAAGCGTTTCATCAGGTCGTCGTCGAGCGACAGGTAGAACCGCGACGACCCGGGGTCGCCCTGCCGCCCGGCGCGGCCGCGCAGCTGGTTGTCGATGCGCCGGCTCTCATGGCGTTCGGTCCCGATGATGTGCAGACCGCCGGCGGCCACGACGCGTTCGTGGTCCTCGTCGCAGATCGCCTGGGCCTCGGCCAGAGCCGCCTGGTAAGTCTCCTTGTCGACCTCCGCCGGGTTGAGGCCGCGTCTGTGGAGGATTTCCGAAGCAAGGCCCTCAGGATTGCCGCCCAGGAGAATGTCGGTCCCGCGGCCGGCCATGTTCGTGGAGATGGTCACGGCCGCACTCTTGCCCGCCTGGGCGACGATCGGCGCCTCTCTCTCGTGGAACTTCGCGTTGAGGACCTCGTGCTTGATGCCCTGGCGCCTGAGCATCTCGGACAGGATCTCCGACTTCTCGACCGAGACGGTGCCTACGAGGACTGGTCGGGCTGCGCCGATCATCTCCTCGATTTCCTCGATCAGGGCCTCGAACTTGCCCTTCTCGTTCCGGAACACCAGGTCCGCATCGTCCTCTCGGATCATCAGCTTGTGGGTGGGCACAGCCACGACCTCGAGGCCGTAGATCTTGTGGAACTCCTCCGCCTCCGTCATCGCCGTGCCGGTCATCCCGGCGAGCTTGTCGTACAGGCGAAAGTAGTTCTGAAAGGTGATCGTGGCCAGGGTCACCGACTCGCGCTGGACCCGCAGGCCCTCCTTGGCCTCGATCGCCTGGTGCAGGCCTTCCGACCAGCGCCGGCCGGGCATCTGGCGCCCGGTGAACTCGTCGACGATGACGATCTCGCCTTCCTTGACGATGTAGTCGCGGTCCCGCTTGTAGAGGGCATGCGCACGCAGCGCCTGCTCGAAGTGGCGCGCCAGGACCGGGTCGGCGTCGTACAGGTTGGCGATGCCGAGCAGCTGCTCCATCTTCTCGATGCCCTGCTCGGTCGGGCTGACGGCTCGATCCTTGAGGTCGACGAAGTAGTCCCCGCCCTCTTCATCCCCCTCGGGACGCCCCTTGAGCTTGGGCACGAGTCGGGCGAAGGTGTAGTACTTGTCGGCCGACTCCTCGGCCTGCCCGCTGATGATCAGCGGGGTTCGCGCCTCGTCGATCAGGATGTTGTCCACCTCGTCGACGATCGCGAAGGCCCGTTCGCGTTGAACTCGCTCGTGGAGCTCGATGACCATGTTGTCGCGCAGGTAGTCGAAGCCGAATTCGTTGTTGGTGCCATAGGTAATGTCGGCCGCGTACGCTTCCTGGCGGCTGGTCGGGCGCAGGTTGATGAGGCGTTCGTCAGTGGTTGGATACCCCGGCTCGAACACGTACGAGGTGTCGTGCGTGATCATTCCAACGGTCAGGCCGAGCAGGTGGTAGATCGGGCCCATCCACTGGCCGTCGCGCCGGGCCAGGTAGTCATTTGGCGTGACGATGTGGACGCCTCGCCCGGTCAGGGCGTTGAGCGCGGCCGCGAGCGGCGCCGCGAAGGTTTTCCCCTCGCCGGTCCGCATCTCGGGGATCTTGCCCTGGTGAAGGACCACGCCCCCGATCAGCTGGACGTCGAAATGGCGCTTGCCGAGGGATCGCTTTGTCGCTTCTCGAGCGGCAGCGAAGACTTCCGGAAGGACCTCGTCCAACGCCTCCTGGACTCGCGCCTGCTCTTTCTTACGGCGCGCCTTCGCGATCTCCTTGCGGCGCTCCAGGTCGGGATGGTGGAGTTCGTCCTCGTCGGGCTCGTCCGGCTGGACGACCTCGCGTAACTCCTCGCGAATTCCGGCGATCCTGTCGCGGATCTCCTCGTCGCTGAGGGATTCGAATTCGGGTTCCAGGGCGTTGATCTCGTCGACCAGCGGTTGGATGTGTTTCAGTTCGCGCTCGTTGGAGTCGACGAACCGGGAAAGGAAGCCAAGCATGGGTGACGAGTATAGGCGAGGGTCGTTCGGTGCCCGCCCCGTGGACGGTCGCCTCAGCCGAGGCCACTCCTCCCATCCTGCCGGATATTCACCCGGCGACGTGTTGGCGAGCCACTGGGCTGGACCGCCCACAAATCCGTCCCGCCGCAAAGGTCGCGCGGGATGATATGCAACTCTCGCCGTGACTGGACGGCTCAACTTCCCGCCTACCAGTCCGGGGGCGAGTCGACGGCGGGAACGCGACGCGCGCCTCGATCGCGGGGCTCCCCCTCGCGCCTCGGGGAGTCAGTGCCAGAAGCCCGTCCCGTAACCCAAGAGGAGGACCACAAAAGTTCCGAAGCCGAGGCCCGCCCAGAAGAGGACCGCGAGGGCGACCGGCGTGGGGTTCATCTCGGGGTTGCCCAGCCGTGGCAGCCGGCCGCCGGACAATGCGGCGCCCCAGCGAGGCGAACGCAGCTGCGATCGATGGTCGCGCTCGACGACTATTTTGGGCTCCAGGCCGGTGCCGGTCCGATCCGGCCGATGGTGCTGGAGGGTCACGAATTGCCCCGCTCAACGGCCGAACCTGCGAGGATGGCTCGAGGCGGCGGCTCCTCGGGGTCGCCAGGGGATTCCTCGGTCCGGCGCGACGCCTCCTCGTCCCAGAACATCAGATTTTGGGTGAAGGACTGCTCGCTACTGAACAACGCACCGACGGACTCGCCGCGATGTATGCGCTTGATCGCCTCTCCGATCAGGGGCGCGATCGAGAGCGTCTTGATCTTCGGCAGGCGCTTTGCGGGCGGCAGCGGGATCGTGTCGGTGACAACGACCTCGCGGAGGCGCGAAGCCCGGATTCGGTCCACAGCCGGATCGGACAGGACGCCATGCGTGGCGCAGGCATAGATCTCGTCTACGCCTTCCCGTTCCAGCGCGTTCACGATCTCGATCAATGTGCTGGCCGTGTCTATCTCGTCGTCGACGATGACTGCTCGACGGCCGCGCACCTCGCCGATGACATTCATCAGCTCCGCCTTGTCGAGATTGCCCTGGCGCCGCTTCTCGATGATGGCCAGCGGCGCGCCCAGCGCTTCCGCGAAGGCCCGGGCCCGCTTGGCGAAGCCAAGATCCGTGACCACGACCGGGTGTTCGAGGCCCTTGTTGACGAAGTACCCCGACAGAATCTGCACCGCGGTCAGCTCGTCGACCGGGATGTTGAAGAAGCCCTGGATCTGGCCCTGGTGGAGATCCATGGTCAGAACTCGGTCGGCCCCCGCCACGGTGATCATGTCGGCGATCAGGCGAGCCGTGATGGGCACACGGGGCTGGTCCTTCTTGTCCGAGCGGCCGTAGGCGTAGAACGGGACCACGGCCGTGATCCGGCCGGCGCTGGCCCGTTTGAACGCGTCGATCATGATCAGCAGCTCCATGATCGACTGGTTGACGGGATGGGACGTTGGCTGGACCAGGAAGACGTCCTTTTCGCGGACGTTGTCGAGGATCTTGACGAAGATGTTCTCGTTCGCGAACTGGAAGACCTCGGCCTTGCCCGGCTCGACCCCCAGATAGAGGCAGATCTTCCGGGCCAGATCCGGGTTCGCGTTGCCGTGGTAGATCTCGAACTGGTCCGCGTACACCGGCGCCTCCAGGTTGCGGGAGCCCGTTCCCGATCGAGCCGCCGCCCTCATCTCGACGGATGCGGCTAGGCGGTGGATCCCCCGCCGGGGCCGCCCTCCGGCTCGTCGGGGCCGCCATTGTCGCCGATGGCATCCCGGTCTGCCAGCCCTGGGCGGAACGCAGCGATGCCGACGACCCGGTCACCCTCCGCGAGCCGCATGACGATCACCCCACGTGCGCTCGGGGAGTAGCGATTGATCGAGTTCGTATCGGTTCGGATCACCTGCCCGCCGGCGCTGATGAGGAACAACTCCTCGTCGGCCTCGGTCACCTGTTGGACCGCGGCAACATCGCCCGTCTTGCGCCCCTCGAGGGCGATGAGCATGACCCCCTGCCCACCGCGGTGTTTGCGCCGGAAATCGCTCAACGGAACGCGCTTGCCATAGCCGGTCTGTGTGAGCACGAGCAGATCCGCATCGGGCTGGACGACACGCATCCGCACGACACCGTCGCCCGCACGTGCGAGCCGGATGCCGATGACGCCTGACGCATCGCGGCCCATCGGCCGCACCTCGGCCTCAGAGAAGCGCGCGATCTTGCCTTTGGCCGTCGCGATGATCACGTCGTCGGCGCCAGAGCTCACGTCCACCCACGCCAGCTCGTCGTCGTCGTTGAGGGTGATGGCCCGGATGCCGGTCGAGCGCACCCGCTCGAATTGCTCGAGCGGGGTCTTCTTGACGATGCCCTTGCGAGTGGCCAGCACGAGGTAGTGCCCGGGCTCGAAGTCGGGCAGGACGATCGTCGCCATGGGCACCTCGCCGGCATCGACCTGGACCCCAGGCAGATTGATGATCGGGATCCCCTTGGCTTGGCGGCTGGCATCCGGAACCTGGTGGACCTTGGCACTGAACACGCGACCTCGATTGGTGAAGAAGAGCGCCCAGTCGTGCGTGTTTGCGACCAGGAGGTGCTCGACCGCGTCCTCTTCGCGCGTGACGTGGCCGATGATGCCCTTGCCGCCGCGGTGCTGGCGGCGGTAGGTCGCCACGGGTTGACGCTTGATGTAGCCTCGCCCACTGATCGTCACGACCACGTCCTCGTCGGCGATCAGGTCCTCGTCGGTCATCTCGCGGGCCACGCTGTCGGCGAGGCGCGTTCGACGCTCGCCGGCGTACTTGCGCTTCATCTCGGCAAGCTCTTCCTTGATGATGCCGAGAACCCGACCGGGATTGGCGAGGATGTCCTCCAGCTCGGCAATGAGCTGGATGACCGACAGGTACTCGTCCTCGATCTTCTTTCGCTCTAGGGCTGCCAGGCGGGCCAGGCGCATGTCGAGGATGGCCTGAGCCTGGGCTTCGCTGAGCTCGAAACGAGCCATAAGGTTCGTTCGAGCCACATCGACGTCGGCCGACTCGCGAATCGTCTTGATGACCGCGTCGAGGTGGTCGAGGGCGATCTTGAGGCCCTCGAGGATGTGCGCCCGCGCCCGCGCCTTCTCGAGGTCGTACTCGGTCCGCCGCCGGACGACCTCCCGGCGGTGGTCGACGTAGTGCTGGAGGACGGACTTCAGGGACAGCGTCTGGGGCTGGCCGTCGACGAGGGCGAGCATGTTGAGGTTGAAGGCCAGCTGCATCGGCGTGTGCTTGAAGAGGTTGTTCAGGACCGTGTGCGGGTTGATATCGCGCTTGAGCTCGATGTAGATGCGCATCCCATCGCGGTCCGACTCGTCGCGGAGATCGGCGATGCCCTCGATGCGCCGCTCCTTGACGAGATCGGCGATCTTCTCGAGCAGGGTGGCCTTGTTCACCTGGTAGGGCAGCTCACTGACGATGATCGCGAGGCGGTCGGCGCGCGCCTCCTCGAAGGCGACCTGGGCTCGCATCATCACGCGGCCGTGACCGTGGGCGTACATCTCGCGAATGGCGTCGACCGTTTCCCATTCGCCGGTTATCGGACTTCGGCGCGTCTCCTGTCGGTAGATCGTGCCGCCGGTCGGAAAGTCTGGCCCCAGGACGACGGCGCACAGATCGTCGGTGGTGATCTCCGGGTCGTCGATCAGGGCCGTCGTCGCGTCGACGATCTCGCCAAGGTGATGTGGCGGGATATTGGTGGCCATGCCGACCGCGATCCCGGAAGAGCCGTTGATCAGCAGGTTGGGCAACTTGGCGGGCAGGACCTCGGGCTGTTTCTGCGTGC
Source organism: Chloroflexota bacterium (assembly GCA_005883615.1). Taxonomy (GTDB): domain Bacteria; phylum Chloroflexota; class Limnocylindria; order Limnocylindrales; family CSP1-4; genus CF-16. The sequence goes on from VBEC01000073.1 coordinate 103,728, forward strand.
CGTCGTAGTTGTCGACGAAGTCGACTGTTGCCTTGTCGATGTCCGCCAGCATCTCGCCCGCGATCGCCGTGAGCCGCGCCTCGGTGTAGCGCATCGCGGCCGCCGCGTCGCCGTCTACCGAGCCGAAGTTGCCCTGCCCGTCCACCAGCGGGTAGCGCATCGAGAAGTCCTGCGCCAGGCGGACGAGGGCGTCGTAGAGCGCGACGTCGCCATGAGGGTGGTACTTGCCCATCACCTCGCCCACGATGGCCGCGCACTTGCGGTACGAGCTCGTGGCCGACAGGCCCATCTCGCCCATCGTGAACAGGATTCGGCGGTGCACGGGCTTGAGGCCGTCGCGCACGTCAGGGAGAGCACGGGCGACGATGACGCTCATGGCGTAATCGAGATAGCTCGTGCGCATCTCGTCCTCGATGCGCACGCCGCGAATCCGGCCCATGTTGTCCGTCATGTTCGGGCTACTCCGCCAATCGTCCCCATCCTGCCCGCCGGGATTCCAGTCATGTCAGGGGAGGCTCGGGCATCACGACACCGCTGAGCGCATCGCCGAATCCAGACGCGGCCCGCGAGGCGCGCGACGTCGACGGGACCCCAGGCTTGCGCCTGATGCCGGCAAGGCGATCGCGTATCCGGGCGGCGCGATCCTCCGCGAGCTTCGGCAGCGCATCTCGTACGACCCACGCCCGGTTCCCGTCCGCGGTCTCGGCAGCACGGACGGCCTCCCGCTCGCAAAGGGCCGTCACGGCCTCCCCGTCGACGAGCGTAAGCGACCGGAGGGCCCAGGCGAGGGCCTTCTGGACGTCGGGCTCGTCGTCCCCGATCAAACTCGCGATCAGCTCCAGTCCATGCTGGGCCACCGCAGGTGCGCGCCCGAGGCGATGATCGACGAAGGGCATCGTGGCCACGGTCGAGCCAACCAGTCGGCGCTCCCAACGAGACGGCGAATAGACCAGCTGCTCCAGCTCTGCCCAGCGGTACGGCTCCCGAAGGACGCCCTTGCCGCATGGGTGGGCCAGCGAGTCGACCGTTATCCAGTCCGCCGCGTCGCGCGATGCCCGGCGGAGGAGCTGCCAGGAACGCTCGGGATCGTCGATCACGAGCCGCTCGAGCAAGCCAAAGGCGAACCAGCGAAACTCCTGCTCCGGCTCACGGAACAGGCGATCCACGAGGAAGAGCCAGGCCGTGGTGCGTTCGCGCCGCGTTTCTTCGCGGAAGCCACGCTTGATCGCCTCCATCAGCGGCCAACGCACCCCAAGGACGGGCCCGATGCCGGGAGCTACCCGTCGTTGTCCCTCGATGTATGCCGGGTCGCCGAGATCGATGAATCCCGCGCGCAAGCCGGCGACGAATGCCTCGGGATCGCCGGCCATCTCCGCCAGCTGCCTCCCGACGAGCTCAGCCCTTGGTCGACGATCTGCGACGAGAGCGGCCGCTCGCTCGCTCACCGGGCTCGGCGCCCGAGTTCCCACAAGGTCGGTCATGGCCGGCCGCCTGCCTGCTGCGGCCTCGTCGCGGCGGTTCCCGCGGGGTCGTCGACGAGGCGGAACTGGTAGCGCTCCTTGAGCTCCCGTTTTCGGCGCTCATCGGCCGCGACGTAGACGGCCTCCCCGGTCGCGAGCAGCGCACCGGTCGCGCCGTCGAGGATCTGTCCGTGCGTTCGCAGCAGCCGGCGCCGCTTCTCGGTCATCCAGCCCTCCGCACGGATCGCCTGGCCGATCTGGACGGGCCGTTTGAACTCGATCGACAGGCGCGCGGTCAAGCCCCAACTGTCCTGGCCGACGAGCGCCCACGCCATCACCTCGTCGAGGATGGCCGCGAGGATCCCGCCATGCACGATTCCCTCCCATCCCTCGAAGCGTTGCGGCAGCGACAGCTCGGTCCAGCAGCCATCCGCCTGGCCGTGCAGTACCAGATGCAGGCCGTGTGCGTTCAGCTGCCCGCAAGCGAAGCAGTTGTGAGGCGCGAACTCGAACCGGCGGGACCCAACCTTGAAGGCAGTCGAGGCCTCGACGCCCACTCGCGTCGGGCGCGCGGGTGCCTCAGATGTCAAGGTTCTGGACCTTGCGCGCCTCGGTCTTGATGAAGTCCTTGCGGGGCGCGACCTTCTCGCCCATCAGCATCGTGAAGATCGCGTCCGCCTCGACGGCGTCATCAACCTCGGCGCGGAGCAGGGTCCGCGTTTCCGGGTTCATCGTCGTTTCCCAGAGTTGATCGGCGTTCATCTCGCCAAGGCCTTTGAAGCGCTGGACGGAGACGTTCTTTACGTTCATCTCCTTGACGATCGTGTCGCGCTCCTTCTCGGAGTTGGCGTAGCGCGTGTGCTTGCCGGTGCTGATGCGATACAGCGGCGGCTGGGCGATGTAGAGATAGCCGTTCTCGATCACCTGCGGCATGTGGCGGTAGAAGAACGTCAGCAGCAACGTCCGGATGTGCGCCCCGTCGACGTCGGCGTCGGTCATGACGATGATCCGGTGGTAGCGCAGCTTCGCGATGTCGAAGCTGTCGCCAATCCCGCCTCCCAGGGCGATGATCAGCGGCTTGACGTTCTCACTCGAGAGGATCTTGTCCAGGCGCGCCTTCTCGACGTTGAGAAGCTTGCCGCGCATCGGCAGGATCGCCTGGAAGCGTCGGTCACGACCCTGTTTGGCAGAGCCCCCGGCCGAATCACCCTCGACGATATAGAGCTCGCTCCGCGACGGGTCGCGCTCCTGGCAGTCGGCCAGCTTGCCGGGCAGCGACAGTCCCTCGAGGGCACCCTTGCGGATGACCAGGTCGCGCGCCTTGCGGGCAGCTTCGCGAGCACGCGCTGCCGTCAGACACTTTTCGATGATCCGGCGGCCGTCGGCAGGGTTCTCGTCGAGGTATTGGCTGAGGCTGTCCGCCACGGCCGCCTGGACTTGACCCTTGACTTCGGCGTTGCCGAGCTTGGCTTTGGTCTGACCCTCGAACTGCGGATCGATCAGCTTGACGCTGATCACCGCGGTCAGGCCTTCTCGAACGTCGTCGCCCGACAGGTTCGCCTCCGAATCCCGCAGGACGCTGGAGCGTCGCGCCCAATCGTTCAGGGAGCTCGTGAGCGCCGCGCGAAAACCGGTGACATGGGTCCCGCCGTCGACGGTGTTGATGTTGTTGGCGAACGCGAGGACGTTCTCCGTGTACGTATCGTTGTATTGCAGCGCGACTTCGACCGTCGTCCCGCCATCCTTCCGTTCGACGTAGATCGGGCGGGTGTGGAGGGCCTCCTTGTTGCGGTTGAGGTGCCGCACGAACGAGACGAGTCCTCCCTCGAAATAGAACGTCCGTTCTCTGTCCGCACGCTCATCGACGAGCTTGATCCAGACGCCCTTCGTGAGATACGCCGACTCACGCAGGCGCTGCGAGATGAGGTCGAACGAGTAGTCGATGGTCTCGAACATTTCCGGATCGGCGCGGAACTGGGTCGTAGTCCCCCGCCGGCCGTTCTGGGGTCCGAGCTTGCGGACGGGCGTGGTCGGCTTGCCTCGGGCGTACTCCTGGGCCCAAATCGATCCGTCTCGGGCAGATTCAACCCGCAGCCACTCGGACAGCGCGTTCACGACGCTGACACCGACCCCGTGAAGCCCGCCGGACACCTTGTAGCCGCCGCCACCGAATTTGCCGCCGGCATGCAGCACGGTGTGGACGACCTCCAGGGCATCCTTTCCGGTGGAGTGGCGCCCCACCGGCACCCCTCGGCCATCGTCGGTGACGATGACGGTGCCGTCCTCCCTGATTGTCACCTCGATATGCCTGGCGTGGCCGGCCATCGCTTCGTCGATCGAGTTGTCGACGACTTCCCAGACGAGATGATGGAGGCCGCGGGCGTCCGTGGAGCCGATGTACATCCCGGGTCGGCGCCGAACGGCGTCGAGGCCCTCGAGCACCTGGATGCTGGCGGCGTTGTAGCCATCCGCGCCGGCCTTCGACCGAGACACCCGGGCGGGCCTGTCCCGGGTCGCGGTCGTCACGCGGCCACGAGCCTGGCCGGTCACGCCGTGCCTCCGACGAGCCGCTCGTAGAGTCGCCCGAGATCTTCGTCGTTGTAATACTCGATCACGATTCGTCCGCCCTTGCGGGTTCGCGCGAGGCTGACCTTCGTCCCGAGCGATCTCCGCAGATCCTCCTCGACTCGTTCGAGATCCGGATCGCGTACAGACGTTGGCTTGGCACCGTTCCGCGGCTCCGCGGGGTCCCTCACGCGACGGACCAGCTCCTCCGCCTGGCGGACGGAGAGGTCGCGCGCGATGACTGTCTGCAGCAGCGCCGGTTGGATCTGCCGCGGCAGGCCGGCCAGTGCCCGGCCGTGCCCTTCGGTGATCAGCCCCGATGCGATGGCCTCCTGTACCGAATCGTGGGTCTCGAGAAGTCGCAGGGTGTTGGCTACCCCGGAACGAGATCGCCCCAGGCCTGTCGCGATCGCGTCCTGAGTGAGGCCGAATTCGTCGATCAGCTGGCGGAAGGCGTGCGCCTCCTCGATCGCGCTGAGATCGGCCCGCTGCAGATTCTCGACAAGTGCGAGCTCCAGCTGATCGCGGTCGGCGAGCTGGCGAATGACGGCCGGGACTCGCTCGAGCCCCGCAAGCTGAGCCGCCCGGACGCGGCGCTCCCCGGCGACGAGCTGATAACCGTCGAACGTCTCCGTCACGAGAACGGGTTGGAGGACGCCGTGCTCCCGGATGCTCGCGGCGAGCTGTTCGATTGCCTCCTGGTCAACCGCACGTCGCGGCTGGTACGGATTCCGGCTGATGCGTACGATCGGGATCTCGGTCGGCGCGGCGATGGCGGCGGGTCGTTGCGGGATGAGCGAGGCAAGGCCCCGCCCGAGCCCGGACGGCGGCGGTGCCGAATGGGTGGTCATCGGGCACCGACGACGTCGGCGACCGCTTCGCCGAGCCGCCTGCCGGGCGACGGGGCCTGGCTGCTTTCCGGCCGCTCGAAGGCCGACGACGGACGATCGTCACGCTTGCGCACCTCAGCTGCCAGGGCTCGGTAGGCCTCGGCCCCCTTTGAATCAGGTCGATAGAACTCGATTGGGAGGCCGTGGCTTGGTGCCTCCGACAGGCGGACGCTGCGAGGGATCACCGAATCGAAGACCGCTCCTCCGAGATGGCGGCGCACTTCGCTGCCGACCTGGGCCGAGAGGTTCGTGCGCGGGTCGTACATCGTGAGGAGGACGCCCTTGACGGTCAGTTTCGGATTCAGGTGGTCGCGAACGAGATTGACGGTGGCGATCAGTTGGGTCAGCCCCTCCAGCGCGTAGTACTCACATTGAATCGGAATCAACACCGCATCGGCCGCGGTCAACGCGTTGACCGCCAGGAGCCCGAGCGACGGTGGGCAATCGATCAGGACGTAGTCGTACTCGTCCGTCGCGCCATCGATGAGGCGCGCCAACTGTCGCTCTCGCTGTGACACGGATGCCAGCTCGACCTCGGCCCCTGCCAGGGCTATTGCCGAGGGCACCAGATCGAGGCCGTCAACCGAGGTCGAGCGCCGAAGCTCCATCAGGCCGGCCTCGCCGGCGATTCCGTCGTAGATCGAGCGATCGATCGTCGACCGGTCGAGCCCAAACCCGCTCGTTGCGTTTCCCTGGGGGTCGAGATCGATGACCAGGACCCGTTCGGTCGAGAGGGCGAGATAGGTGCCGAGATTGACCACCGTGGTGGTTTTCCCGACGCCGCCTTTCTGGTTCGCGCAGGCGACGATTTGGGCCACTCAGTGTCCAGTTCGGAATGCGCTCACAGGTTCACATCTTACCATCCGGGGGGCGTTCTTTCGGTCGCGACGGGACCTCCGTCAGTGCCACGCGAGCATCGCTCCTTGCTCTCACCGGTGGCTTTCCGATGCCTCTCCAGGGACTCTCCTGAGGCTCTCCGCAAACGCCCCACGAAGTTTCACGTGAAACGTTCATGGACTATGGCGACCAGCCGCGCGGCAGGGATGGACCGGCGATCGCAGATGAAGCTTCATTTGAAACGTTCGGGTCATCCCGACCAGCCACTGGGTCCATTGCCCAGGGGTTTCAGGCGTCGGTATACTCCCTGCTGACGTGCCGCCAACACCGGTCGTCGCCGCACGGTTTTGAGCGGGCGACCCAGGCCTGACGCCGAGGATCGGCCGCCATGATCATCGCGATTGCTGCGATCGGGGCGATCGCAGTTGCAACGCTTCAGTCGACAGTCGCACCCTACCTCAGGATCGGTGGGGCTCAACCTGATCTCATCTTCGTGGCAGCGGTCGTATGGACCGTGGTCGCCGGCATCGACGGTGGTCTCGCCCTGGCTTTCGTTGGAGGGCTCACCATCGATCTGTTGGCTCCGCGCCCGCTCGGCTCGACTGCTTTCACGCTCATCCTCGCCGTCGGGGCAGCGGCACTCATGGCCCGAGCCGCGACGCGAGGCCGATATCTGGCACCGATTGCCATCGTTTTCGTCCTTAGCGTTCTTAATTCCATCATCTATTCGGCGGTCTACGGTGCTTTGCGCAGTCCGATCGCACTTTCCGATCCGATGAACGTCCTCATTCCAGCGGCGGTCTACGACGCTTTCCTGGCGGCCCTGATCGGACCGCTTGCGATTGCCATCCGCGCACGGCGAGAGGAAGAGGAAAGGGTCGGGTGGTGACCTCCAGCCTCAAGGACCCGCCCGTTCGCGATCGCCGCCCGCTGCGCTTCATCGCATTCGGAATCGCGGTGCTGATCGGCGTCAGCGGGCTCACTGCGCGTCTGTTCTATCTGCAGGTCACCAGGGGTGTCCAGTACGCGCAGATCGCGACCCAGAACCGCACCGTGCAGCAGGCCATTCCCTCGACTAGGGGGCTGATCTACGACCGCAAGGGTCGTGCGCTCGTCCAGAACGAGCCCAGCTTCGCCGTCAAGATCAGACCCGCCGACCTGTCCCTCTCCGCCAGGGACGGCGTCGTCGGTCGGCTCGCGTCTCTGCTCGCGCTGGACCCCGCCGACATCAATGCGGCTATCGACGAAAACCCAGGCTCACGCTTCGATCTCGTCCGAATCGCGCAAGACGTACCCCGGGACATCGCAAACATCATCGCCGAGGAAACCCTCGCGCTGCCCGGCGTCGAGGTGGACGTCGAAACGCAGCGACGCTATCTCGACGGATCGTTGTTGTCCCAGGTCCTGGGCTACACGGGAGCGATCGACGCAGCAGGCTTGGCCAAGCTGAAGGATCAGGGCTACCAATCCGACGATCTGCTCGGCAAAGCGGGAGTCGAATCCGTGTACGAGCAACAGCTGCGCGGCACCTACGGAATCGAAACCGTCGAGCGCGACGCGTCTGGCCGCAAGCTCCAGGTTCTGGAGACGAACCAGCAGCCCGTCGCCGGGGATTCGCTGGCGCTCACCATCGACACGCATGAACAGCAACTGGCACTCAAGGCGGTGACGTGGGCGATGAAGACCGCTCACCTCAAGAGCGGCGTCATGGTCGTGATGAATCCCCAGACCGGCGAGGTCCTGGCAATGGTCAGCGTGCCGACGTACGACAGCAATGCCTTCGCGACCGGGATCAGCCAGAAGGAATTCCAGAAGTACCTGAAGAATCCAGACCAGCCGCTCTTGAACCATGCCATCAACGAGCAGTACCCGCCCGGTTCAACCTACAAGCTGGTGACGGGGACGGGTGCGCTGGCGGACGGCAGGATCAGTCCGACTACCGTCATTGCAACGCATCCCTACATCTCGATCGGTGCTACCCGATTCTGGGATTGGAATCGCGCCGGCTTTGGCCCGCAGACCATCCGCACCGGGTTTGCACACTCCAGCGACACGTTCTTCTATCAGGTCACCCAACGCCTCGGGATCACTCGACTGGCGTATTGGGCTCACCAGTACGGCTTCGGTGCGCCGACTGGGATCGATCTGCCGGGTGAAGCTTCGGGAATCGTCCCCTCCGACACGTGGAAGCAGAACACGTTCGGCCAGCCGATGTTCGAAGGCGAAACGGTACAGGCCGGGATCGGGCAGGGCTACGATGTCGCGACACCCCTGCAGGTGCTCAACGCCTACTGCGCCCTGGCGAACGGCGGCAAGTTGCTTCAGCCGCAGGTGGTGCGGCAGATCGTCGGCCCGGACGGGAAGGTGGTCCGACCCTTCAAGCCGATCCTGATCCGAAAGCTCGCGGCCCCGGCCGGCGACCTGGTCGTGATGCGGGAGGCTGCTCGGATGGTGGTCACGAGTCACCACACCTACAACCTCGTGGAGGTACCCCTGCCGATCGCAGGTAAGACCGGCACCGCCCAGTTCGGAGTGAAGGACTCGAAGGGCAGGCTCCCGTATCACGAGTGGTTCGTTGCGTTCGTGTCGAAGAGCGGCGACTTCAGCAAGCACGATTCGCAGCTCGCCGTCCTCGGCTTTGCAGAGAACGCGAACACAGTCGGCAACGTCGCAACCGAGATGGTGAAGTACTACATCCAGCTGCACTTCAACCTCAAGGTCGACAAGCGCCTGCCGAACCTGCTACGCAAGGGCAACTTCTATGGCAACTGATCCCCTCCGCGATCGCGGGAGCCGCTGCTGATGGGTGTGCTGCGCATCGAACCGGCGCGCGCCCAGGCGTGGAGCCCGAAGTCGCTCGCGACCATCTGGCGCTCGTTCGATCTCCAGCTCACGATCTACGCGCTGTTGCTCGCCTCGATCGGGCTGGCCATGGCTTACAGCAACAGCGTCGAATCGGGGAGCTCGCCGCTGGCCCGCGATTCGACGTTCCTGCGCGGACTGATGTGGGCCGGGCTGTCCGTCCTTGTCTTCGGCCTCGCCACGATCTTCGATTACTCATGGCTGAAGACGTTTGCCTGGCCGATTTACTTCGCCAACCTGGGCCTTCTGGCATCAACGCTCGTGCTTGGCCGGGGCATCGGCGGTACGGCTCGCTGGATCTCGGTTCTCGGCCTTCAATTCCAGTTCAGCGAGCTCGCGAAGATCCTGATGATCGTGGTGCTGGCGAACTACCTCGCAGCGCGCCAGAGCAAGCTCGACTCGTTGTGGTCGATCCTAGGGGCCTGCTTGCTCGTTGGCCCGGCACTCGTTCTCGTCCTGCTCCAGCCCGACCTGGGGACTTCGCTCGTATTCGGCGCGATCCTGGCGGGGATGCTGTTCATGTCGGGGGCCAGCCTTCGCTGGCTGGGAATCCTTGCCGCAGCCGCCATTCCGGCGTCCTACGGGGCCTGGACCTACCTGCTTCGGGACTACCAGAAGGCTCGGCTGCTGAGCTTCCTCGACCCGTCCCAGGACATCCAGGGAGCGGGCTATCAGCTCTACCAATCCCAGATCGCGGTGGGATCCGGCGGAGTGTTCGGCAAGGGACTGACCAATGGAACGCAGGACAGCCTCAACTTCCTGCCCGTGCAAACGACCGACTTCGTCTTCGCAAAGCTCTCGGAAGAGCTGGGTTTCCTGGGCGCACTGGTCGTGTTTGTCCTGTTCGTCGCCCTGCTCTGGCGGTTGCTGGTGTGCGCCTGGCGCTCACGCGACCCGTTCGGGCTTCTCATGGCGAGCGGGATGGCTTCGCTGGTGCTATTCCAGCTCGTGATCAACGTGGGCATGGTCATCGGGGTGATGCCCATCACCGGCATTCCTCTGCCGTTCGTGACCCATGGCGGCGCATCGCTGATCAGCCTGGCGCTGGGGTTGGGGATCCTCCAGAGCATCAACATGCACCAGGCTCGAGCCGAGTGGTAGCGCCGCTCGGCTCCTTTTTGACACTTGGCAGCGGCGGTGCTTGCCGATAAGCCCGGTTCCGTGGACGCGATCGGCAGATAGCTCGCCCGATTGATGCGGCGCCCGGTCGGAGGCCCCGAACCGGGTACGGTCGCCTGCTAATCCCGCGTCCGCCCCGGCCGGGCGGCTCAGCGGCGGCGGAAGAGGCCCCGGCGCTCGGAGGCCTCGACGTTCGGGGCACGCCGGCGGCCGCTGGCCCGGAGGAGAGTGTCGATCTCTTCGCGATACGGTCTGCCGATGGGCGTGCGGTCGAGCCACTCGATGTACTCGAGATCGCGTCGCGCAACTTCGCCAAGTGACCAGCCCGAATAGCGGCCGAAGTTCAGGACGCTGCCCGACGGGTTGCCGGGGGGCGCTCCCGCCGCGCCGGTACCCTGCGCCATCCCCATCGAGGCCGGATCGTAGCCTCCCCCGACGTTGGAACGGCCGGACGTCCAGTTGCCGGACACTTCCTCGACCGGCGCCGAAGAACCGCTCCCCGGACGCTTTCCCGCGCGACCGCCCGAAGGTCGTGTGGGCTCGCCGGCGCCGCTCTGGCTCCCTGCAGACGCAGCTCCGGTCTCCCGGCTGATGGTCGAGCGTCGGCTCGCCTGGCGCTCGAGGTCGTAGGCTGCCCGTCGCCCCGGGTCGCGCAGGATTTCCCAGGCCCGATTGATGGCGGTCATCCGCTCGCCACCCGGTACGTCGGGGGTGAGGTCGGGATGATATTTCTGCGCAAGCCGGCGATAGGCGGCCTGGATGACCTCGGGATCGGCCTCCGGATCGACCTGCAGCGTCTTGTACGCATCGAAGCTGTCAGGCATCGATCGCCGCCCCTTCGGCGGCACTCGACTCGGCTGCGGCCCGAGCCACGGGCGCCCGCTCGGGCACGATGGACAACCGCCGGAACAGGTAGCGATAGAGATCGCGCGCCGCAGCCGTGACGGGCAGCGACAGAATGGCTCCCAGCAGGCCGGCGATGGCCGCGCCCATGATCAGCGCGAACATCACCGCACTCGGGTGCAGCCGCACGGCGTCACCCTGGATCTTGGGTACGAGCAGGTAGTTCTCGAGCTGCTGGATGACGAACGCGAGCACGATCGCCGAGATCACGGCCTCGCCGGAGGCCGTGGCCGCCAGAAGCACAAGGGGCACAGCGGCCAGGATCGGCCCGATGATGGGCAGCAACTCCAGGAGCCCGGCGAGGATGGCGAGGAGCACGGCGAAGCGGCCGAACACGGGATCCACCAGGCTGTTCAGCAGGAGCAGGCCGACGTAGGTCGCCACGCCTACCGTCACGCTCAGGATCAGCTGGCCGCGAACCCACTGCCCGAAGACGTCGCGGACGATGCCGAAAATCGCCCACACGTCCGAGCGCCACTCGGCCGGCAACGATCGATCGAACGCAGCCGTCAGGCTTGGCCGATCCTTGAGCAGGTAGAACACCCACACCGGGATGATCAGATAGCCGAAGATCGAGAGGATCAGGCCGAACACCGAGCCGAACACCGGCACGAGTACGCCGGGGTCGAACTGGCCTGCGTTCTTCGAGGCGTCCGCGAGCGCACGATCGATTGCGGTTCGCAGCGCCGGTGGCAGGTCGAGGCCCCGATAGACCTCGGTCAGGCTCCGAAGCTGAAGGTCCAGGGCATGGACGAGGGAGGGCAGGTCCTTCACGAACCGGCTGGCTTGGTCCACCAGCGGCGGCAACGTGAGGTTGACGGCCTCGACCACGACCAGCAGGACGATTCCGTACACGGCCAGGACGGCGATGGTCCTCGGGAAGCCGATTCGGCCCAGCCATTCGACCGGCGGATCGAGCAGGTAGACGAGCAGCAGCCCGACGATGAACGGGCTTAGCGCGTCGCGGCCCAGGTACAGGACGAAGCCGATGACCGCGGCAGCAGCCAGTACCAGGCCGACGCGCGGAGTCGGCGACTGAAGTCGCCTGGCGTCGTAGACGGCGCCTTCTGCTATCGACGCCGGTTCTGGTTCGCCCGGAGTCTGCAGATACTCGTCCCCCGGCGGACCTGGCGGTTCGGAGGCGCCGCTGTCGACCGAAATGCCGCGGCTCTTCTCGGGCGTGACGGCTCGACCCGATGCCTGGACCGACCCGGCGCTCGGGGCCACCCTGGGATTGGGCTGGCCGACCCGCTCCATCGTCGGGCAGACTACCAGACGTGCGTTGCGCTCCCGCGGGCCCATGATCGAGCCGCGCCAGCGGTGGCGGGTGTTCTTCCAGCGAGGTCCGGAAGCCCGAGATCTGGCGCATAGTCAGGTCGTCGAGCGTTGGGAGGCGGCGCTGGCAGGGTCGGCCCTGCCGGTTGCAGCGGGAGCGGGTCAACGAGGACGCGTGCGCCTCGCGTTCGCGGCCCCGGTGCCACTCGGTATGACCGCCGAGCGTGAGATCCTCGAGTTTCTGCTCGAGCAGCCTCTGCCGATCACCGAGGTCCGGGCGGCTCTCAGGGCCCACCTCCCTTCCGGCCACGGCCTGCTCGACCTCCACGATGTCTGGCTTGGGGCGCCGTCGGTGGCCAGTCTGCTGGTCGCGATGGACTACCGGGTCCAGGTGCACTCCGAGGTCGGAGCCGCGCAACGGACCGAGCTGAGCCAGCTTGCGACCGGCGTGAGCCGGATCCTGGCCGCCCCGCGCCTCGATCGCCCGCACCTGAAGGGAGGTGGGCCGACCACCCGCGACCTGCGTCCGTTGATCGAGTCGCTTACGGTCGCGGACAGCCCTCCCGCGCTGCTCGCGATGCGGCTGCGCACCGACCCCTCCATTGGGTTCGCGCGCCCGGAGGACGTCCTGCTGGCGCTCTCGGACGAGATCGGGCGCGAGATCGTGGCCGAATCGATCGTTCGCGAACGGCTGATCCTGGCGGACGAGGTTTGACGCTCGTTAAGGGCGCCGGTACACTCCGGCTCCCGCGCCGGAGCAGATCGGGCGCATCACTGTGCCTTTCGAGCGATCAGCCCGATCGCATTTTCCGAGGATCCATGTACGCAGTCATCGAGACGGGCGGAAAGCAATACCGCGTCGAGGTCGGGACCGAGCTCGAGGTTGAGCGCCTGGAGGCCGAAGCCGGACAATCCGTGACGCTCGGCCGGGTGCTCCTGGTCGCCGATGGCGATCGGGCCGCAATCGGCAGGCCGCTGGTCGCGGAGGCGCAGGTGAGCGCGGAAGTGGTGCGCCAGGGCCGCGGTGAAAAGCTGATCGTCTTCAAGTACCGGCCCAAGGCACGCCGGCGTGTCAAGAAGGGCCATCGCCAGGAGCTCACGCTGCTGCGCATCAGCGACATCGTGTTGGACGGCAGGAGTGCTGCTGAGGATGCTCGCAAGGCGGAGGAGGCGGCCAAGACCGAGCGCCAGAGGCTCGAGGAGGCGGCGGCTCGCCAGGCAGCGGAGGACGCGGCCGTCGCCGCGAAGCTTGCGGCCCGCACAGCGCCAAAGGCTGAAGGAAAGGCCGATGGAAAGGCCGAAGCGTCGCCGCGGTCGAAGGCGGCCACGGCCGAACAGAAGGCTGCGACGGGCACGCGGGCCAGGCGCGGTGCGGCCAAGGCCGATGACGCGGGATCAACGAAGACTGGGTCGCCCAGGCCGCGCTCCGCGAAGGCCGGGACCGCCAAGGCATCGGCGGGCGACGCGAAGGCTTCTGCGCCAAAGACGGCCCCCGCGAAAGGCAGGACGACCGACTCGAAGGGCGACGACACCGCCGGAGGCGCCAGCCCGAAGCGCCAACGAACCAAGAAGGACCAATAGGCCATGGCCCACAAGAAAGCAGGATCAAGCTCGAAGAACGGCCGCGACAGCGTCGGCCAGCGGTTGGGCGTGAAGGCCGGCGATGGCCAGCTCGTCTCAGCAGGCTCGATCATCGTGCGCCAGCGTGGCATGACGTTCCTGGCCGGCACGAACACCGGGCTCGGCAGGGACTACACCGTATTCGCCACGGCCGATGGCCGGGTCAGGTTCGAACACGCAAGGAAAGACAAGAAACGAATCCGCGTCGAGGCGCAGGCCGCACAAGCGGTGGCCAAGAGCGAAGAGGCGAAGCCCCGCAAGGCCGGTCGGAAGGCCGCCCCGGCAGAGGCGAGCGCCTAGGAAACCGATACGGGCGACCACCGGCGGGGCATGGACCCGGCACGGAAGGCGTCCAGGAGAAACACGTGAAACCCGAAATCCATCCCAAGTACTACCAGGCCGAGGTGCATTGCGCCTCGTGCGGCACCACCTTCACCGTCGGGTCGACCCGTCCGGAGTTGCGCGTCGACGTCTGCAGCAATTGCCACCCGTTCTTCACCGGCAAGCAGACGATCATCGACACCGCCGGGCAGGTGGAGCGCTTCCAGAAGCGCCTGGAGCGTTCCGTTCGAAGCTAGCGGTCGGGCTGTGGGCCGGGACGCGCTCGACGAGGTTCGACGAGGGCCTCGGCGGCTTCACCGGCCCGAGGTCTAGACTTTGGCGATGCCGAAATACACGTACGGCGGCCAGGCATTGATCGAGGGCGTGCTGATGCGCGGCCGCGATGCCATTGCGGTCGCTCTCCGCCATCCCGATGGCTCAATCGTCTGGGCGACCGAACGACTCGACTCCGGGTTTCACGGCTCGCGGACGTCGCGCCTTCCATTCGTGCGGGGCCTCGTGGTGCTCTACGAGACTCTGATCGTGGGCACCCGCTGGCTCGTCCGATCGGCCAGCGTTGCGGCATCGGGGGAGGGGATCGAGATCGGCCGGGGTGCCATCGCCCTCATGCTCGGCATCACCCTGACCATCGGCATCGGCGTGTTCTTCTTGGTGCCGCTGCTCTTCGCGAGCGCCACGGTCGGCAACGTCCAGAACGGGCTCGTCCAGCATCTCGTCGAGGGGCTTATCCGGGTCGGCCTGTTCATGGGCTATCTCGTGCTGATTTCCTTCGCGCCTGACATCCGACGCGTCTTCCAGTACCACGGCGCCGAGCACATGACGATCCATGCACTGGAGGCGGGCGACCCGCTGACCACGGATGAGGTTCGCAAGTACCCGACCGCGCACCAGCGCTGCGGCACGGAATTCCTGGTCGTGGTGATCGCACTGTCGATCGTCGCCTTTGCCCTTGTCGGCAAGCAAAGCGCCATCGTGATGGTCGGCAGCCGCATCGTGCTGATCCCGGTCATCGCGTCCGTTGGCTACGAGATCCTGCGCGCAGGGGCTCGATACCGTCGCAATCGCCTGGTACATGCCATTCTTCTGCCGGGACTGTGGGTCCAGATGATCACGACGAAGCGACCGACCGATGACATGATCCGCGTGGCCATCGTGTCGATGGAGGAAGCGCTCGTTGCCGATGGGGAGGCCGTCCCTGCGGGCAGTGAGCCCATCAGGCGCGAGCCGATGGTTCTGGGCACCCCCGCGGCCGCTGCGCCGCAGGTTGCGACAGCGGCGATACCCGGCGCGACGATGGCCGACGAGGTCCAGGCGGGCCCGACGGTCGGCGGCTCCGAGGACACCATCGAGGCACCCCCGCTGTCATGACCGATCTCGACGCCAAGCTCGTCGAGGTCAGCCGCCAGTACGACAGCCTTCAATCCGAGCTGGCCGATCCGGCGAACTCGTCCGAGCCGAACGCCATCCGTCGCCTGGGCAAGGAAATGGCGCGCCTCGAGCCCGTCGTGGACACCTTCCGCCAGCTCCAGACGACTCGTCGGGAGCTCGCCGGAGCGCGCGAGATGCGTGACAAGGAGGCCGACGAGGAGCTGCGTTCGATGGCCCGCGACGAGGTGACCCGCCTCGAGGCTGACGAGGCTCGCCAGGTGGACAACCTGCGAGTCCTGCTCCTGCCGCACGATCCCAACGACGAGCGCAACGTGATCATGGAGGTGCGTGCCGGCGCGGGCGGGGAGGAGGCAGCTCTGTTTGCAGCCGAACTGCTCAGGATGTACCTGCGCTACGCGGAGCGGCACCGCTTCCGGTCGGAAGTGCTGAGCCTCAACGAAACCGGCATCGGCGGCGTCAAGGAGGCCATCGTCGAGATCGGCGGCGACGGAGCATACAGCCGCTTGAAGTTCGAGGGTGGCGTGCACCGCGTCCAGCGCGTACCCGAGACCGAGTCATCGGGGCGGATCCACACGTCCACTGCCACGGTCGTCGTGATGCCGGAAGCAGAGGAGCTGGAAGTCCAGATCGACGAAGATCGCGATCTGCGGATCGACGTCAAGCGCTCCTCCGGGCCGGGCGGACAATCCGTGAACACCACCGATTCGGCTGTCCGGATCACCCACCTGCCGACCGGCCTCGTGGTCGAGATCCAGGACGAGAAGAGCCAGCACAAGAACAAGGCCAAGGCGCTGGCGGTCCTCCGCTCGCGGCTGTACGACCTCCAGCTGGCGGAGCAACGCGACGCCGATTCCGCTGTGCGGCGGAGCATGATCGGAGCCGGCGACCGATCGGGCAAGGTGCGGACCTACAACTTCCCGCAGGATCGGCTGACTGATCACCGGATCAAGCTCGACCTGCACGACCTGTCCAAGGTGATGGACGGCGATCTGGACAGGCTGATGGACGCCCTGGTCACGACCGATCAAGCCGAGCGCCTCCGCGCGGTCCTGGGGAGCGACAATGGGACGAGTGATGGCACGGCATCCTGATCGCCAGGCGCTCGCGGGGCCAGCCTCGATCGCGCGCGACGAGCTCAGCGAGATCACCCCGGCGGCGGGCGGCACCCCGGCCGTGCCTCCGGCTGCCGCCAGGCGATCGCCGAGACGGTCCGTCGGGGAGGTCCGATTCGTCGACCCTCGGCCAGTCGAGATCGTCAAGGCCACCGACCTCGGTTACGTGCAGGTCCTCAAGCATGGCAACCTGTACCTGCTGACCGATCCGTTCGGCGACATCCATCCCGACTCGCGCGGTCTCGGCCTGTACTTCGAGGACACCCGCATCCTGAGCTCCTCGATCGTGCGCGTCGACGGGACTCGTCCCACGCTTTTGCAGGCGGACGCCGGCCAGAACTACCAGGGCACGATCCAACTTACCAACCCGGACCTGCTGCGCAACCCGGACGACAAGATATCCCCCAGCGTGTCCCTCGCTCGCCAGTCATTCGGCATCACGCGTGAGCGAGTCCTGTCGGGCGGACTCGAGGAGCGGCTCTCGATCGCGAACTTCACGGAGCATCCCGAGACGGTGAAGATCGAGCTCGACCTCGATTTCGACGCAGCCGACATCTTCGAGGTCCGTGGCTATCCAAGGGAAGGGCGAGGCACCCTGCTGCCGATCGCCCTCATGGACGATCGCGTGACGTTCAGCTACGTCGGACTGGACGGGAGCCTGTGCCGCACGTTCGTGGCATTCTCCGAGCCCGCCGAGATCGGGCCGACCGAGAGGGCCCACAGGGATGGCAAGCGACCATCGGACGATGGCAACTCGGGCCCGGTCATGATCGTTCCGGGGCATCCGCCGGGAGTCGTTCGGGCGACCTGGCGCTGGGATCTCGGGCCGGGCGAGCGGCGCGACGTGTCGTGGATCGTGTGGCCGAACCAATCACCGGGGGTGCGACGCCCGAAGGCCGATGCCCGGCTGATGGCCGAGCAGTCTGCGGATCCATCCGAGCTCTTCCCGCCGCCGCCGCGGATCGCGGATGACGAGAGCGCGGGTGCCTACCGAGCCTGGACGAGCGGCACGGCGAGCGTCGAGACCGACAATGAGCTGCTCGATCTCACGGTCCGCCGCAGCCTTGCGGACCTGCGCCTCTTGATGAACGACGGTCCGAGCCATGGCGAGCGATACGTGGCTGCCGGCGTGCCGTGGTTCGCGACGCTGTTCGGCCGCGACGCGATCCTCACGGCCTACCAGGTTGCCGCCTTCCGGCCCCAGCTGGCGATCGAGACGCTCCAGGTCCTGGCCGCTCGCCAGGCAACCGAGATCGACGAGTGGCGTGACGCGGAGCCGGGCAAGATCATGCACGAGCTTCGCACCGGCGAAATGGCCCGGGCCGGCGAGCTGCCCCACACGCCCTACTACGGCTCGATCGATGGAACGCCGCTGTGGCTGATCTTGTTGGGCGAGACGTTCGACTGGACCGGTGACCGGGAGCTGCTCGATTCGCTGTGGCCACATGCGCTGGCCGCACTGGAGTGGATCGACCGGTATGGCGACCGGGACGGCGACCTCTTCGTCGAGTACGAGCGGCGGTCCCCACGAGGCCTGCTCAACCAGGGCTGGAAGGATTCACGCGACGGCATCCGGGACCGCTACGGCAAGCAGGCAGAGACGCCGGTTGCCCTGGCGGAGGTGCAGGGCTACGTCTACGAGGCGAAGCTGCGGATGGCGGGTCTGGCAAGGCTGCGTGGCGAAATTCCGCTGGCCGATCACCTCGAGGCGGAGGCGGGTGCCCTGCGCGAGCGCTTCGAAAGCGCCTTCTGGATCGACGACCAGGCCTACTACGCGATGGCCCTGGACGGCGAAAAACGGCCCGTCGACGCCATTGCCTCGAATGCCGGCCAGTGCCTGTGGACGGGGATTGTCAGCCCCGAGCGGGCGCGCCTCGTAGCGGAGCGACTGATGGCGCCGGGTCTCTTCTCCGGTTGGGGGATCCGCACGTATGCCGCTGGCCAGCCCGGTTACAACCCGATCGGCTATCACACCGGCACCGTGTGGCCGCACGACACCTCACTGATCGTCGCGGGCCTCAAGCGCTACGGCTTCTACGAAGAGTCGAACCTGCTCGTCGGGCGAATGCTCGAAGCTGCCCAGCACTTCCCGGACTTCCGCCTGCCGGAGTTGTTCTGCGGCTTCGACCGCGGCGGTGCGGCAGTTCCCGTTCCCTATCCGGTGGCCTGCACCCCGCAGGCCTGGGCCGCGGGCTCCGTGTTCCTGTTCCTGCGCGCGATGCTGGGCCTGCGGCCCCATGCGGAGCGCCGCGAGCTCGAGCTCGCGCGGCCAGAGCTTCCGGACTGGCTGGGCAAGGTGACCGTCTCCAACCTGCGGGTCGGCGACGCCACGGTCGACCTGCTGTTCCATCGCTGGCGCGGAACGACCAGCGCCGAGGTGCTGCGTAAGACGGGCGACATCGCGGTCACGATCCGGCTCTGACTCGGACGTGGCGACCGTCGAGGAGCTCCTCAGGGCCGGGGTCGAACTGCTGCGTGCGGCCGGCTCCGAGACACCTCGCCTGGACGCCGAGCTCCTGCTGGCACGGGCGGTTGGCGTCGATCGCACTGTCGTGCTGGCCCATCCCGAAGCGCCGGTGACGGCCGGGTCGGAGGCGTCTTTCGCGGCTGAGCTGGAGCGGCGCGCCGATGGCGAGCCCGTTGCCTACATTCGAGGCTTCAAGGAATTCTTCGGGCTGGCCCTCGCGTCGGATCCGAGGGCCCTCATCCCGCGACCGGAGACCGAGCGGTTGGTCGAACTCGCCGAACGTGAGGTCGTCGCGCGATTGAGCGCGGCAGCTCGCCCGGTCGGAACCGCGCCTCTGCGGATCGCCGACGTGGGCAGCGGGAGCGGAACCGTCGCCATCGCGCTGGCGGTTCTCCTGCGGCGTCGCAAGATGCTGTCCGAGGTCGAGATCCTGGGCACCGACATCTCCCGCGAGGCCCTCAATCTCGCCCAGGAGAACGCAGTTGGCCATGGCGTCGCCGACCGTGTCCGGTTCATGGAGGCCGACCTGCTTCCGCCGGTGATCGCAACCCCCTTCGCGATCGTCCTCGCGAACCTGCCCTACGTCCGCACCGACGCGTTGCCCCGACTCCCGATCGCCGCCTCGTTCGAGCCGGCGATCGCGCTCGACGGTGGGCCGCAGGGCCTGTCGCTCATCCACGGCCTGATGGGCCGACTCCCCGACGCGCTGGAGGAAGGTGGTGTCGCGCTGCTCGAGATCGGCGCGGATCAGGCGGACGCGATCGAGGCTCTCGCCCATGAAACGCTGCCCGGCTGGCGCACCGAGGTCGCCCTCGACCTCGCGGGGCAGCCCCGGGTCGCTCGACTGGAGCCGCCGCGGCGGGCAGGATCTTGACCGCACGGCTGGTCGCCGATGGGCTGGCCGGCCAGCGCGAGGCCATCGCGGTCCTCCAGGCGGGAGGGATCATCGGGCTGCCGACCGACACGGTCTACGGCATCGCGGTGGCACTCACGACGCCGGGTGGAATCGAGCGCCTCTTCGCGGTCAAGGAACGACCGCCGGACAAGGCAATCGTGGTCCTCGCCGATTCGCTCGAGCAGGTCGAGGTCTTGGTCGAGGTGCCGGATCTTGGCCGCCGCCTGGCGTACCGCTATTGGCCCGGTGCACTCACCCTCGTGCTCCCCGTCCGACCGGACGCGCGGCTCCCGCTCGCGCTGACGGCCGGAACGCGGACTCTGGGCGTCCGAGTGCCTGGCCACCCAACGCCGCGTTCCCTGGCACGGGCGGTCGGCCCGTTGCCCACGTCGTCCGCGAATCGTTCCGGCAACGCGGACTGCCGGGACGCGGGTTCGGTCGCAGCGGCCCTCGGGCAGCACCTCGATCTGATCCTGGATGGCGGAGCTTCCCCGGGCGGGGTCCCGTCGACCGTGGTCGATTGCACCGGCCCCGAGCCGCGGGTGCTGCGCGAGGGGGCAATCCCGGGGAGCGAGATAGCTCGTGCGGCCGGGATGGCTGAGGGCTCGTCGGCCGGAGGGGCCGGAGGGGCCGAAGAGGCTGAGCTGCGATAGCCGGACCTCGGTTGTGGGACGATACCGGCCGACACGCAGGATGACGGAGGAGGGCCGTTGAAAGGAGCCAATGTGACGATCGCGCGCGCCTCAGGATTGGGCTGGGCGAGCGTCGCCGATGTCGATCCGGAGCTGTGGGCGGCGATGGAGGGTGAGCGGCACCGACAGCACGACAAGATCGAGCTGATCGCCAGCGAGAACTACACTTTCGGCGCCGTCATGGAGGCCCAGGGGTCGTGGCTCACCAACAAGTACGCGGAGGGCCTGCCCGGCAAGCGCTACTACGGCGGCTGCGAGTTCGTCGACGTGGCCGAGCGGCTGGCGCAGGAACGCGCTCTCGCGCTTTTCCCGGGAGCGGAACACGTGAACGTCCAGGCGCACAGCGGCGCCCAGGCCAACATGGTGGCCTATTTCTCTGTGCTCCAGCCCGGTGACCGCATCCTTGGCATGAACCTCGCCCACGGCGGCCACCTCACTCATGGATCGCCCGTGAACTTCTCCGGTCGGATGTACGAGGTCCACGCCTACGGCGTTCGGCGCGAGGACGAGCGCATCGACTACGAGGCGCTGGACGCCCAGGCTCGTGAGGTTCGCCCGAAGCTGATCGTGGCCGGGGCGTCGGCCTACCCGCGGATCATCGACTTCGAGCGGATGGCCGACATCGCACACCGCGCCGGCGCCTTGCTCTTCGTGGACATGGCCCACATTGCCGGGCTGATCGCCGCCGGGGTGCACCCCTCGCCGTTTCCTCATGCCGAGATCGTGACGACGACGACCCACAAGACCCTGAGAGGCCCGCGCGGGGGAATGGTCTTCAGCCGGACCGAGCTGCCACCGGCCGTCGACGCTGCCGACTTCCCGACGGTCAAGGCCAGCCTTGCCCAGGCCATCGACAAGACCAATTTTCCAGGGGTCCAGGGCGGCCCGCTCATGCACGTCATCGCCGCCAAGGCCGTTGCCCTGAAGCTCGCGGCGACTGACGACTTTCGGCGGGACATGCGGCGGACCGTCGAGAACGCGCAGGTCCTTGCCGAGACATTGGGGGCGCAGGGCGCGAGGGTCGTTTCGGGCGGGACCGACAACCACCTCATGCTCGTCGACGTGACGCCGTTGGGGGTGACCGGCAAGGAAGCCGAGCGTCTGCTCGATGACATCGGGGTGACGGTGAACAAGAACGCTATCCCGTTCGACCAGCACCCGCCCAACATCGCTTCCGGCATCAGGGTTGGGACGCCGGCGACCACGACGCGCGGCTTCGGCCCGCCCGAGATGCGTGAGATCGGGCGCATCATCATTTCGGCGATCGCCTCGCGCGACGACCCGGCCGTGCAGCGCAAGCTGACGGGGCAGGTGCGCGAGATCGTCGCGCGGTTCCCCGTGCCCGGCTTGTCCGAAGCGTGACGGTCGCGACCATCTGAGACGCTGGGAGGACGGGTGAGGCCGAGCGTTCCGTGAGGCGGCCCGTCCCGCTGCAATCCATCGACCCGCTGCTGCTGATGGCCATTGCCTTTGTCGCCGCCGCCCTGCTCGCCCTGGTCCTCACGCCGCTGGTGCGACGGATCGCGCAGCGCTATGGGATCATCGACCGGCCGAATCAACGCCGCGTCAACGTCGTGCCGGTGCCCCGAGCCGGTGGCGTCGCCGTCGCACTCGCATTCCTCGCCGTCGCGGTCGTGTTCGTGGCGATCAATGACAGGGCGCCCGTGGTCCGGCTGCCCACCTCGATCGGCCAGGGCGAGCTCATCGCCTTGCTGGCCGGAGGTGCCGCTGCGGCGGCCATCGGCGCCCTGGACGACTACTTCCAGCTGCGTGCTCGCTGGCAGCTGGTGGGCCAGATCGTGCTGGCGATGGTGGCGGTCGTCCTCGGTGTGGAGGTCGGATCGCTCAACAACCCGCTGGGCGGGGTGATCGATCTCGCCGGCGCGCTGGGCTTCGTGATTTCCGTGCTATGGATCGTGGGCATGATCAACAGCATCAACTTCATCGATGGCCTGGATGGCCTGTCGTCCGGCATCGGCCTGGTCGCCGCGATCACGCTCGGCGTGATCAGCCAGGCCGGGCTGGCCGGAGGCGCGAGTCAGCCCTTCGTCGCGATCCTGTGTTTCGCGCTTGCCGGCGCGCTGGCGGGGTTCCTGCGCTGGAACTTCCACCCGGCGTCGATCTTCACGGGTACGAGCGGCGTGATGTTCCTTGGGTACGCCCTGGCCGTGCTGTCGATCCTCGGCACGGCGAAGGTCGCCGTCGCCCTGCTCGTCCTGGGCATACCGATCATCGACACGTTCTGGATCATCGTGCGGCGGCTCCTGTCCGGCCGGTCGCCGTTCACCCCGGACCGCGGACACATCCACCACCGGCTTCTGGATCTGGGCCTGACGCACACCCAGTCGGTCCTGTTGATCTACGCCATCTGTGTCGCTCTGGCAGTCCTGTCGTTGGGGCTGTCGGGCACTGGTCAGCTGTATGCGTTCGTGGGCATCGTCGTGATCTTCGGGCTCGTCCTGTTCGTGTTGACCCAGCGCTCGCTCGTCGCGGAAGAGCTCTCCGCGGACTCGTACGTGAACGGGAATGGGGGGGAAAAGACAGGCGACGGCTGATCCGCCTTGGCGCCTGGGACCCCGGACCGGCATGACCGGTGCCGTTCGGGCGGGTCTGGTAGGGAAGAGTGCGGTGCTAGCATCGGGCACGATGAGTGGCGGCAGCGCATGGCATTGGCTCCGGGCGCGCGTCGACGAGTCCGTCGGTATGTCAATGGTCCGAGCCGTCACCGGGCGGCGGGCAAGCGCTACGGGCGAAATGGGAAGTGATGCGGGCGCGCCGCCTACGTCTCCACCGGCGGCTGAGCTTACCCCTGGAGTAGGCACCTCTTTCCGCGCCGTCCCCCACGCGCCCAGACGGATCGTAATCAGTGGCGAGATCGCGCCTCCGATCCCCATAGGCAGCGGGCGACGCTCGGGCCGGTTGGCGAATCACCCTCCGAGCTCGAGGGATGATGCGCGCCTGCGCCTGTGGCGCGATTCCGCGCTGATGTTGCTTGGCGCGCTGCTGGTGGCCTTGGTCGGAATCAACCTTCCAACTCGGGCCGGCCGCCAGGGTGGCGTGGCGGGGGCAACGGGAACGCCGGGACTGGGCGCGCCACTGCTCGTCGGGTCCGGGTCCCCGTCGGCCGCCTCGACCGGGGATCAGGCCTTCGGTCAGAGCCCGTCGCCGAACGGCTCGCGTGGCCCCAGCCCGAAGCCGGCCGGCGCGCCGGCATCGTCGACGATCCCAGGCTCATTGAGCGCACCCTCGACCTACCGACCCGCGACTCCCGCTCCGAACCCGACGCCGAAGCCGACGAACCACGCGACGGCCACCCCCAGCCCGGCAATCGCCCCGTCGGTGAGGCCCTCGCCGAGCTCGAGCCCTTCGCCAAGTCCGTCGCCCAGTGCCGGTATTTCGCCCAGCCCGTCGCCGGGCCCGTCGCGGACCCCTAAGCCCAGCCCATAGGGCTCCCTGGAGCTCTGGCCGCGGGGCTGCGCGAGGTACCACCTGCTATACTCCGCGCGCCTTGCTGGGTCGCTCATGATCGAGCCGTGATCGGTGGGTGCTTACCTCGCCCTCTACTCCGAGATCGGTTTCGTTCTCCTCGTGACGACGCTGGCAGGCGCCCTTGGCGGGCACTGGATCGACGGCCAGCTGGGGACCAATCCCATCTTCGTGGTGATCGGGTTCCTCGCTGGAGCAGCGCTGGGCGGCATGGCCGCCTACCGGCTGATCAAGCAGTTCCTGGCGAGGTTCGACTGACGTCTTCTGGCGGGCGCGCCGGCCCAAGTGGCGCGCATTTGTGGAGCGAGCGTGTCGATCGACGAGCAGCGAGAGCCCGGCGCTGCCGAACGGGCCAGCCCTGAGCGAGCGGTGGAGCGAACTTCGGGGCTGTCGCCGCGCCGGATCCTGGGGATCATGGTCGTGTCGATCATCGTCCTCGACGTCCTGGCGTTCGTCTTCGTCCCGCCCTACCCGAAGGGTGAGCCCGGCCATCCGGTAAGCGGCATCGGCGACCTCATCAGGGCCAACATCGAACTCCCGGCTCCGCAGGTCGTGTGGGACTTCGCTCCAAACGACCCCGTCGCCTCTTCTGCGATTGTCTTCTTTCATCCGAGCATCTCGTCGACGCTGTTCACGATGTGGCTGCTGATGATCGTCATCGTGGCCGTCGTCTTCCTGGCGACCCGTGGCATGCGCCTGGTCCCGCGCCCGGTCCAGAACGTCACCGAGTTCGTCTACGAGCTGCTGGAGAACTTCGCAGTCTCGCTCGGTGGGGACGCGGCGCGACCATACGTCCCCGTGTTTGCCGGCTTCTTCCTGTTCATCCTCGTTTCAAACTGGAGCGGCCTCCTGCCGATCGTCGGCAAATTCGAAGAGCTGCGAGCTCCCACGAGCGACGTCAACGTCACGATCGGACTTGCGCTCTGCGCGTTCATCTACTTCGAATACCAGGGCTTTCGGAGGCTCGGGGTTCGCGGCTACCTGGGCAAGTTCTTCGTGTTCAGCGGATTCCGCCAGGGAATCGGCACAGGGCTTCTCGACCTGTTCGTCGGATTGATCGAATTCATGCTCGAGCTGATCAAGCCCGTCACGCTGTCGATGCGACTTTTCGGCAACATCCTCGGGGGCGAGATTGCCCTTGGCGTCATCACCGCCCTGACCATCGCCGTGGTTCCAGTGTTGATGTACGGCCTGGAGGCTCTGCTCAACTTCGTCCAGGCGCTGATCTTCTCGACCCTCACCCTCATGTTCACGCTCATCGCGATCGAGAGTCACGAGGAGGAGGCCCACGCCGCCCCGGAGCTGGCTGACATCCCCGAAGGGAATATCGGTCCGCCGCTGTCGGGGATGCAGCCCGGGTCGGCCCATTAGGAGCCGCAGCCTCATCATCATGTCCAGCGAGCTATCGGGCGGCCGCCGGGTGCAAGGAGGAAGGTCTACATGAACAGCTTGGGAGCGGGCCTCGCGGCTCTCGGAGTCATCGGGCCAGGCATCGGCATCGGCATCCTTGCCGGCCTCGCGTCCAGCGCGATCGGGCGCAACCCTGACGCCAGTGCTCAGATCCGCGGGCTGGCGATCATCCTCGCCGGCTTCGCCGAAGGGCTTGGCGTGCTGGCGATCGTGGTCGGCATCCTGGTCCTCTTCATCGGCGGGAAGTAGGTCGCCGATCCGTGGAGCTGATCGCCCTCGCCGGCGGCGCTGCCCACTCCGGCTTGGCTGCCCTGACGGCGGAGACGGAGACCGGGGCGGGCCTCCAGATCAACCTGTTCTGGGTCATCGTCGCTGCGCTCAACTTCGTCCTGCTGTTGACATTGCTGTGGCAGTTCGGCTTCGGCCCCGTCAGCCGGATGCTCGCCGAGCGCCGCGAGCGGATCGAGCAGGGCCTGCGGGACGCCGAGCAGGCGCGCCAGGACCGCGAGAGCGCGGAGGCGGAGCGCGCCGCGGCCCTCGCCGAGGCACGTCGCGAGGCCAAAGAGATCCTCGACCGCTCCCAGAAGGTCGCCCAGGAGATTCGAGAGGCGGACATCGCAGCGACGCGGGCTGAGCTCGAACGGATGCGAGAGCGCGCTCAGGCCGATATCGAAGGCGAGAAGCAGCGCGCCATCGCCGACCTCCGTGCGGAAGTGGCAAACCTCGCTCTCGAGGCGGCGAGCAAGGTCATCGGCGAGTCGATGACGGGTGAGCGGCAGCGCCGCCTGGTCGAGGATTTCCTGAAAGAGACAGCCGGCTCGGAGCCAAAGGGCTGATGCGCCGACCCACCACCGCTGCCCGACGGTATGCGGAAGCCGCATTCGAGCTCGCTGAGCGGGATGGCAGCCACGACCGCTGGGCCGAAGATCTCCGCCTTGCGACCGAAATGGCGGCGGACGAACGCGTTGCCTCGATCATAGACAATCCAGCCGTGCCCTTCGCCGAGCGACAGGCGGTCCTGGAGCGCCTGTTCGTACGGTCGATCAGTCGGGACGCCCTGAATCTGGTTCGCCTCCTGTCGCATCGAGCCAGGATCGAGCTGCTGCCCGCAATCGCGGCCGAATATCAGCGGCTGCTCGACCGCAAGCGGGGCGTGGTGGCGGCCACCGTCACCAGCGCGGCGCCACTCACGAAAGACCAGCTGTCGGCTGTTCGAGGCCGAGTCGAGGAGATCACCGCGGCAACCGTCTCGCTCAGCGAAGCCGTCGACGGGGGCCTCATCGGCGGCCTCACCGTTCAGGTCGGCGATCGGCTGATCGATGCCAGCGTCCGCGGCCGCCTCGAACGCCTCCGCGAGACGCTGCTCGCCGCCAGCCGCTAGAGCGCCAACTCCAACCGAACCGACCCCACAGCCGAAGGGACCATCGATGGCCATCCGCTCCGACGAAATCATCAGCATCATCAAGGACTCGATCGAGAAGTTCGACGAGAAGACGCAGAGTCGCAATGTCGGCACCGTCGTCGAGGTGGGTGACGGCATTGCCCAGGTGTACGGACTGGATGCCGCCCTCGCTTCCGAGCTGCTCGAGTTCCCGAATGGCGTGATGGGCCTGGCGCTGAACCTGGCCGAGGAGACGGTCGGCGTCGTCATCCTTGGTGAGGCCCAGGCGATCACGGAAGGCGACCTGGTCAAGACGACCGGGCGGGTGGTCGAGGTGCCCGTCGGCCAGGCTCTCCTGGGGCGGGTGGTCGACCCCCTCGGAAAACCGCTCGATGACAAGGGGCGAATCGACAGCTCCAAGACTCGTCCGGTCGAGCGGATCGCGCCGGGCGTCATCGTTCGGCAGTCGGTCGACACACCCGTTCAGACGGGCATCAAGGCGATCGACGCCCTCATCCCGATCGGGCGCGGTCAGCGCGAGCTGATCATCGGCGACCGCCAGACGGGCAAGACGGCCATCGCCATCGACACGATCATCAACCAGAAGGGCCAGGGCCTGGTGTGCATCTATGTCGCCATCGGGCAGAAGCTGTCGACGGTGGCCCAGACTGTGGCGACCCTCGAGAAGTACGGCGCAATGGACCACACGATCGTGGTCGTCGCAGGCGCCGAGGACCCGGCTCCGCTCCAATACCTCGCCCCGTATTCGGGCGTCGCGATGGGCGAGGAGGTCATGGAGGTCGGCGTCGAACTGGACGGCAAGAAGGTCCAGGACGCGCTGTGCGTGTATGACGACCTGTCCAAGCATGCCTGGGCATACCGCGAGATGGCGCTGCTGCTGCGTCGGCCTCCCGGCCGGGAAGCCTATCCCGGTGACGTCTTCTACCTGCACAGCCGCCTGCTGGAGCGGGCAGCCCGGATGAACGATGACAACGGGGGCGGCTCCCTCACGGCTCTGCCGATCATCGAGACCCAGGCTGGCGACGTTTCCGCCTACATCCCGACCAACGTAATCTCCATCACCGACGGCCAGATCTTCCTCGAGACGGACCTCTTCAACGCTGGGCAGCGGCCCGCTCTCAACATCGGCATTTCCGTGTCCCGTGTCGGCTCGGCTGCCCAGACGAAGGCGATGAAGAAGGTCGCCGGCCCGCTCAAGCTCGACCTGGCGCAGTACCGCGCGCTGGCGGCCTTCGCCCAGTTCGCGTCGGACCTCGACAAGGCCACGCGCGATCAGCTGACACGCGGCGAGAAGCTGTCCGAGGTCGTGAAGCAGCCGCAATACCAGCCACTGCCGGTCGAGAAGCAGGTTGCGATCCTGTACGCCGCAACCCGCGGCCAACTCGACGACATCCCCACGCCGCGGGTCAAGGAGTTCGAAATCCAGCTCTATCGCTATCTCGAAGCCGAGAAGCCCGAGATCCTTCGCGAGCTGGGCGAGACCAGGGAACTCACGGACGAGATCGGCACGGCACTCGACGAGGCGATCGCCGAGTTCCGCAAGGCCTTCCTGGCCTGATCAGCCGAAGCGAACAGAGAGCGGGAGCGAACACACCCCGATGGCCAGCCTGCGTGACCTGCGGCGGCGCATCCGCGATGTCGGCAAGATCAAGCAGATCACCCGCGCGATGCAGTTCGTCGCTGCCTCGAAGCTCAAGCGCGCCCAGGACGCCACGCTCAACGCGCGGCCCTACGCCGAGGCGATCGACGAGGTCCTCGCCGACGTGGCTGCCGTCCTGAGCGGCGAAGATCACCCC
Source organism: Chloroflexota bacterium (assembly GCA_005883615.1). Classification (GTDB taxonomy): domain Bacteria; phylum Chloroflexota; class Limnocylindria; order Limnocylindrales; family CSP1-4; genus CF-16. Next base: position 132,250 of record VBEC01000073.1, read on the forward strand.
TTGCTCGGGACGCCGGAAAAGGGCAAGCGCCTGATCGTGCTCTTCACCTCGGACCGCGGCCTGGCCGGCCCGTTCAATACGAATACGATCCGCTTCGTTGCCCGCGCGATTACGGAGCACCAGGGCGATCTCGCCGTCGTCGCGGTCGGGCGAAAGGGACGCGACGCCCTGCGCCGTGCCCGCGTGCCAATCGAGGCGTATTTCGACGGCTTCGGCGACCGGCCGTCGTTTGCCGATGTCGTACCGCTGGCGCGCCTCGTCACCGACGACTATCGGAGCGGCGGATACGAGCGAATCGACCTCGTGTACAGCCAGTTCGTGTCTACGCTTGTGCAGCGGCCAGCGCTGGAGCAGCTGTTGCCCGTCAAGCCATCCGAGGACACCAAGGGGATCCCGGGCAACCAGTTCATCTTCGAGCCGAGCCCGTCGGCCGTCCTGGAGCAGCTCCTGCCGCGCTACGTTGCCCAGCGACTGTTCCAGGCAGTCCTCGAATCGAAGGCGTCGGAGGAGTCCTCGCGGATGGTCGCAATGCGCAATGCAACGGATAACGCCGACGATCTGATCGACGACTACACGCTCGAATACAACAAGGTTCGCCAGACCAGCATCACCCGCGAGATGATCGAAATCGCGACCGGCGCGCAGGCGCGCTGACGCGAGCGAACGGAGGATCGACCGACCATGTCAGTGGCCACCGAATCGACCGGCAAGGTGATCCAGATCACCGGCCCTGTCGTGGACATCGAGTTCCCCGCCGGCGAGCTGCCGGCGATCCTCAATGCCGTCGAGATCGATCGCGGGAAGGAGGATCCACTGACCTGCGAGGTCCAGCAGCACCTCGGCAACAACTGGGTCCGCTCGGTGGCCATGACCACCACGGACGGCCTGGCCCGGGGCATCGCCGCCAAGGACACCGGCGGTCCGATCAGTGTGCCCGTCGGCGAGGTCACACTCGGACGAGTCTTCGACGTGCTCGGCCGGCCGATCGACGGCAAGGGACCGATGGACAAGAAGGCCGCCCGCCTACCGATCCACCGCGGTGCCCCGGCATTCGATCAGCAGACCACGGAGGTCGAGGTCTTCGAGACGGGCCTCAAGGTGATCGACCTCATCTGCCCGTTCAAGAAGGGCGGCAAGGTCGGCATCTTCGGCGGCGCCGGAGTCGGCAAGACCGTCATCATCCAGGAGCTCATCCGCAACGTCGCCCAGGAGCACGAGGGCGTGTCGGTCTTCTCGGGCGTGGGCGAGCGCAGCCGCGAGGGCAACGACCTCATCCATGAGATGACCGAGTCGGGGGTCATCGAGAAGACCGCCTTCGTGTTCGGCCAGATGAACGAGCCACCCGGGGCTCGCCTGCGGGTCGGACTGACCGGGCTGACCATGGCCGAGTACTTCCGTGACGAGGAGGGCCGCGACGTCCTCCTGTTCATCGACAACATCTTCCGCTTCACGCAAGCCGGCTCCGAAGTCTCCGCACTGCTCGGGCGGATGCCGTCCGCGGTCGGCTACCAGCCCAACCTGGCGACCGAGATGGCGGCGCTCCAGGAGCGCATCACCTCGACCAAGAAAGGCTCGATCACGTCGCTCCAGGCGGTCTTCGTGCCGGCCGACGACTACACCGACCCGGCGCCGGCCACGACGTTTGCGCATCTCGACTCGACCATCCGGCTCGAGCGCAACATCGCCGAGCTGGGCATCTACCCGGCTGTCGATCCGCTGACGTCGACCTCTCGCGTCCTGGACCCGTTGGTGGTCGGCCAGGAACACTACGACGTGGCGCAGGAGACCAAGCGCGTCCTGCAGCGCTACCAGGACCTGGAGCAGATCATCGCGATCCTCGGCATCGACGAGCTGTCCGAGGAGGACAAGGCGATCGTCGCGCGGGCGCGCCGGCTGCAGCGCTTCATGAGCCAGCCGTTCTTCGTGGCGGAGGTCTTCACGGGCCGCTCGGGCAAATATGTGCCAATCAAGGACACGGTGGCCTCGTTCAAGGAGATCCTCGAAGGCAACACCGATACGCTCCCGGAACAGGCGTTCTTCCTGGCCGGCACGATCGAGGACGTGCGGGCCAGCGCGGAGAAGCTCGGATCGTGACGCGCCGGCATGCCCTGGCCGCGCTGGTGGAGGCGAGTCCATGCCCCTGAAGCTCGAGATCGTTACACCCGAGCGCATGGCTTACCGCGACGAAGTCGACGCCGTGACCCTGCCTGGAAGCGAAGGCGAGCTGGGCGTGCTGCCGCACCATGCGCCGCTGATCACCACTCTCGGTGCGGGCGAGCTGCGCGTGCGCAAAGGCGACACGGTCGAGCTCTTCGCGGTCATCGGCGGATTTCTGCAGGTCCGGCCCGACCGCGTGATCGTCATGGCCGAAACCGCCGACCTTGCCTCGGACATCGACCTCGAGAGGGCTCAGGCGGCGCGACGCGAAGCCGAACGCGCCCTCGAGAGCGGCTACCACGAGGGTGCCGATCTGTCGGCGGCTCGTGCGGCGCTCCAGGTGGCCCTCCTTCGCATCCGCGTCGCGGAGCGGCGGCATCGGGAGGGTCCCCGCCGCCGCGGCTAGGCGGCCCACCCATGGCAGACGCCCGAATCCTCCCGCCGAGGGCTCGCGGGCGCTCTACCTCGGCGCTCGGAGAGCTCAATGGCTGACGCCCGACCGTTTCACTGGGAGTTCCACCCGGAGCCGATCGCGCGCGAGATCTTTCGCATCGAGGGCGGCAAGCCGCTGTCGGGCACGGTTCGCGTCAGCGGCTCGAAGAATGCCGCCCTCAAGCTGCTCGCCGCCGCCACGCTGACAGGTGAGCGCTGCCGGTTCTCGAATGTGCCGGAGATCGAGGACGTGCGGGTCATGGCCGAAACGCTCCGCGACATCGGCGTCGTGGTCGACCACCCTAGCGAAAACAACTACGAGGTCGCCTCCGGCGACGTCGAGTGGCTGTTCGTGCCACTCGAGGCGGCAGCCAAGATGCGCGCCAGCTTCATGCTCCTGGGGCCGCTCCTCGCCCGGTTCGGCCGCGTCATCATCAGCAACCCCGGCGGCGATCGCATTGGGCGGCGCCCGGTCAACCTCCACGTTGACGCCATGCGCTCTCTGGGCGCCGAGATCGAGTACCGGAACGGCTACTACTTCGCGCGTGCTCCGGGCCGCCTGCGCGGAGCCGAGGTGCGGTTTCCGATCGTGAGTGTCATGGGCACCGAGAACGCAATGCTGGCCGCGACGCTGGCCGACGGCCACACGGTCATCCGACCGGCAGCACGGGAGCCGGAGGTCGACGACCTGATCGCGTTCCTTCAGAACATGGGCGCCGGAGTCGAGCGGACATACCCCGACACGATCGAGGTGGAGGGCCGCAAGCGGCTGCGCGGCGCGGACCATCGGGTCGTGTCCGACCGGATCGAGGCCGGCACCTTCATGGTCGCCGGTGCCGTGACCGGCGGACGCGTGACCCTGACCGACGCGCCATGCGACTACCTGTCCGCCTTCGTGGACGTGCTCGGCGGAGCCGGCGTCGACGTGTCGTGCGGTCAGACCACGATCGAGGTCGACGGACGGGCGGGCCTGGAGGGCGGCTTCATGGCGCGAAACATCGAAACCGCTCCGTACCCGGGCCTGGCGACCGACCTGCAGCCACCCGCCTGCGTCCTGCTCAGCCAGGCCGCCGGAACGTCGCGAGTCCACGAAGCCGTGTTCGAAGATCGACTGGAGTGGTTGACCGAGCTGGCGCGCATGGGCGCCGAAGCCCGTTTGCTGGATGAACACCACGCCGAGATCACGGGGCCCCGGCCGCTGCACGGCGCGGAGGTCGAGATCGGGGATCTTCGGGCAGGCGCGTCGCTGATCCTTGCCGCTCTCGCCGCCCGCGGCACCTCGACCATCCTGGGCGCCCACCACGTTCACCGTGGCTATGAGAACATCGACGGCAAGTTCCTGGAGCTCGGTGCCAGGATCGAGCGCGTCGCGGAAGGGACAGTTACCACCAAGTCATGAAGATCGGCATCGACCTGGGCACGGCCAACGTCCTCGTATACGTCAAGGGCCGCGGCATCGTCATCCAGGAACCGTCCGTCGTCGCGGTCAGCGACGACAACCGCATCGTGGCAGTCGGAGAGGAAGCCCGCGAGATGATCGGCCGGACGCCCGGCAACATCTCGGCCATTCGGCCGATGAAGGACGGCGTCATCGCGGATTACGTAATCACGGAGGCGATGCTCAAGCATCTCATCGGCAAGGCGACCAAGGGCGCGCTCAACTTCAAGAAGCCGGACGTCATGATCAGCGTCCCGGCCGGCGTGACCAGCGTCGAGAAGCGAGCGGTACGCGATGCGGCCCTCAAGGCGGGCGCGCGCGAGGCGTATCTCATCGAGGAGCCCCTCGCGGCCGCGATCGGTGCGAATGTGCCCATCAGCGGGCCGTCCGGGAACATGGTCATCGATATCGGCGGGGGGACCAGCGAGATCGCGGTCATCGCGCTAGGCGGGATCGTTGTTTCGACGTCGCTGCGCGTGGGCGGCAACAAGTTCGACGAATCGATCGCGACCTACATCCGCAAGAAGTACAACCTCATGATCGGCGAGCGGACGGCCGAGGATGTCAAGATCCAGATCGGCACGGCATTGCCCCTCGAGCGCGAGCTGCAGATGGAGGTCCGCGGTCGCGATCTGATCGCCGGCCTGCCACGCACGATCCCGATCACCAGCTCGGAGGTCATGGAAGCCTGCGAGCAGCCGCTCCAGCAGCTCGTTGCCGCGGTGCGCCTTGTTCTCGAGCAGACCCCGCCGGAGCTGTCGTCCGACATCATCGACAAGGGCATGGTCATGTCTGGCGGCGGCTCACTGCTGCGAAACATCGACAAGCTGCTGACGCAGGTCACCGGTGTCCCGTGCCACGTCGCCGAGAACGCGCTCGACTGCGTTGCGCTTGGGACGGGACTTGCGCTCGAGCACTTCGACTTCTTCCGCAAGTCGCTTGTCACCGCGATCTGAGGGGGCGGCCGGCGAATTCCGAGTGGCCCGCCCGGGCCCCGGCTAGGTGGCCCGTTACTTCGCCGACCTCCACGTCCACAGCCGCGCGAGCTTCGACGCACTGGCGTCGCCGCGCGACATCGTGCGCGTCGCGGCGGAGCGCGGCCTGACCCATATCGCGATCACGGACCACGATCGCATCGACGGGGCGCTCGCGGCCCGGGAGGCCGCCCCGAGAGGCCTGAGTGTCATCATCGGCGAGGAGGTGCGGACGGACGGCGGCGACCTGATCTGCCTCTTCCTGGAACGCGCGATCGCGCCGGGCCTGTCAGCGGACGAGACGATCGAGGAAGCGCGCTCACAGGGAGGCATGGTCGGCATCCCGCACCCCTTCGACCGCTTCAGAGGTTCGATGCTGCGGACTGACCGAGGCGTCGAGGTGGCCGGGCGAGTCGACTGGGTCGAGGCGTACAACGCGCGGGCCGTCGGGGGGGCCGCGAATGAGCGGGCAGCCGAGTTTGCGCGAGAGCACGGCCTACCCGGCATCGCCGTCTCGGATGCCCACTCGCTCGTCGAGGTCGGCGTGGCCTATACCGCGTTCGAGAGCGACGTGTCCGGGCCGGCCGGCCTTCGGGAGGCATTGGGGACACTCGAGATCGTGCCGGGCCGCGCTTCGTACGTCATCCGAGCGCTGACGCCCGTGGCCAAGCTCATCCAGCGGATGCGTGGCAACCAGCGGGTCAAGGGGACATCCGGCCGGTGACCGGCCAGCCCGTCGAGGACCCTGAGGCCGGGACCGGCGAACGGCAGGTCAGCGCCGAGGACCTGTCGATCGGCCGGCGGCTGCGCCAGCCTCGAACCATCATCTCGATCGTCGTTCCCCTGTTCGTACTGGTCCTGGTCATCCGCAGCCTGCCCGGTTTCCACCTCGAGCAGCTCCCCGGCAACATCCTCGCGGCCAACAAGCTCCTCCTGGTCGCCGCGTTCCTCGTCTACTACCTGGGCTTCCCGTTGCGCGGGTGGCGCTGGTCGATCCTGCTGCGGGGAACCGGTTTCCGGCTTGGCATACGGGACGCGAGCGAGATCATCTTCCTGTCGTGGCTGGTCAACTGCCTGGTCCCCGCCAAGCTGGGCGACATCTACCGGGCGTACCTGCTCAAGATCAACAGCACCGTCTCCCTGTCGCGGACCTTCGGCACGGTGTTCATCGAACGGGTCCTGGACCTGTTCGCGATCGCGATGCTCGGCCTGGCGTCGGGCTTCGTCAGCTTCCGGAACGGACTGCCGGGCGACGTGCAAGTTGTGTTCCTGGTCGGGATCGGCGTGGTCGTGGCTCTCGGCCTGGGCCTGCTGACGATGCGGAACTTTGGCCGTCGGATTATCGAGGTCCTGCCGCTCCCTCATTCGATCCTCGCGCTCTACGACAAGTTCGAGCAGGGCGTCTTCTCGGCGATCGGACTTCGCGTCCTGCCGGGTCTCGGGTTGCTTACCGGCCTGATCTGGGCCACCGAGGCGATGCGCCTGTTCCTTGTCGTCGAAGCTCTCGGGTTCCCGGGCGTGCACCTGGGCATCAGCGGCTCGTTCTTCGTCGCGCTGACCGGCTCGCTGCTTACCGCAGTGCCATTCACTCCGGGCGGCCTCGGAATCGTCGAGGCCGGAGTCGGCACATTGCTCACACTCGTGTACGGGGTTGACCCCACATCGGCGGCCACGATCGTGCTCGTCGACCGAGCCATCAGCGTGCTCTCGATCATCGCCCTGGGCAGCATCGCCTACGCGATTTCGGCTAAGCGGCGGGGCGCGGGCCTGAGGGGGGCCACCCGAGGAGCTGCGGCCTCCGGCTAGAGACGGGCACCCGTGCGGAAGACCGTACCAGTGCGCGTGAGCCGGTCGACCCACACGCACCACAGCGGACTGCACCGATCGGACCGTGATCGCGCCCGACCGGCGAAATGTTCCGGTACGAACGGGTGATACAGAGCGGGCGCCATGCACCAGATAGTGAGCTCAACGCGGCAATGGCCGCAGCTGCCAACAGGGAGCGCCCAGCCCACCGATGACCAGCCAGAACGGTCGAGCGTTCAATGAGTGGCTGCGAGCTCAGCTCAAGGCCAAGAAGATGTCCCAGCGGCAGCTCGCCCAGCAGTCCGGAGTCGACCATTCCACGATCTCGCGATTGATCCGCGGAGATCGGATGCCATCTCTCGGGACCGCGACCAAGCTCGCTCGCGGCCTCCGCGAGCTGCACGACGATGCCGACACGCCGCAGTACCTGGGCCTCATGTCGTCGGGTGCGCCGGCGAACCCCACCGCTCGCGTCGAATACGCTCTCCGCGCCGACGATGTGCTCAGCGAGGGGCAGGTCCGCCAGATCATGGAGTACTACCTGGCTGTTCGGATGCGCCGTTTCGGCCGCAGCTATCAGCCCGGCGAAAGCGGTGACCGCACGACCGACCGACCGATGGCCCGACCTGCCGCCCCTTCCAGCCGGATGGGCGCTGGCGCGGTGGTTACCACAGGGACACGGATCGGCGGGATGCGACCGATGGGTCGGCCAACAGGCCGGACCGCAGGTCCTCGCTACTGAGGCCGGGCCTCGAATTCGAATTCTTCAGGGTGCGACCCGGTACGCCCTCCACGTCCGGGTCTCGGGGACAGCGAACGCCGGCTTTCGGGCCGGCGTTCGTTATTGTGTCCTCTGTCTTGTGGCTGTGATCGTGTGATCGAATCAGGGTCTGGCGAGGTACACCGAGATCCAGCGCGCAGGAGCCGCCTGGAACCGATCGGCGAGGCCGAGCGATCCCCCGAAGCCGCGCAGAGTGGCCGCGAGTCGATCCTCGGCTGGGCCCTGGCAAGCCGCTCCGATCGCCTGCGTGAAGAGGCCGTCGCAGACGATCGCGAGTGAATCGATGCGGCCCATCTGATCGGCCTGCTCCGGCTCGATCCGGCTGCCGATGCGCTCCAGCGGGTAGACGTACGCCTCGGCAGGCTTGAATGCCGGGAGGCTGCTGATCAGGCCGCGTCGATCGCCGGTGGTTTGATCGATGCGAATCGCCGCAGCCAGCGCGGCCGGATAACCGCCGTCGCGCGCGACCGGTGGCGGCTGGTGAACGGTGTTCCAGGTCACGAGAGCCACCAGGGCGACTGAGGCGAGCGCAGGACCTGCTCCGGCGAATGGGATCCGGATCGTCCCTGGCCGAAGCGGGGGACGGGCTTCCCACAGCCTGGCAACGCCAATCCCAACGATGACGACGATCAGTGGATCGAGGAACGCGTGGTAGTGGTCGACGGGCAGCCCCTGCACGACCGTCGCCAGCCCGGCCGTGCCGAGGCCCAGGGCGAGCGTGCTCCACAACAGGGTCAGGCCAAGCCAGCGAACGGCCGTGCGCTCTGTGGCGAGGGGCGCTCGCCATCGCCAGGCGATGATCCCGACAACGGCCGCAAGAGCGAGCAGGGCAGCGATCGGGGCGTCAGTGACGAGCCCGACGAGCGGCCAGGAGACCAACCGCAGCGCGGCAAAGACAACCCTGCTCAAGGGATCCAGGGCGACGGCCGAGCCGCCGGAGCGAAGGAACGCCAGCGCGTTGTTTGCCTCCTGCAAGTTCGTCTGCAGCTCATGCACGATCAGGGGAACGTACGAAGCGACGATGAGCGCGACCGAAGCAATCGCGACGCGAGCGACCGAGGGCCCCTGTCCCTCGCGTCTGGCGTCGGCCACCATGAGGGCTGCGAGCGGCGGCAGCATCACGATCCCGAGGACATGACACTGCATCGTCACCGCCATCCCTGCGGCTGCGACCAGCCACCAGCGCGCACTGTGCGTCGTCCAGGCGCGCCAGGCGCCGGCCAATGCGAAGGCCGAGGAGAGAGCAATCAGGTTCGGGTTCCAAATGAACGTGGAGCCCTCCACGGCTGTCGCGGACACGCCCAGGAGGAGGGCTGCGGTCAGGCCAGCAAGCGGGCCGGCCATCGAGCGGGCCAGCCACCACGTGACCGCGACTGCAGCGACCCCGGACAGAGCGATCTCGCCGACCACCCAGGCCGGATCGCCGCCGCCCAGCCAGGCCGACGGCGCGAGGAGGTAGTAATAGAGGGCGCCGTGGTGGAAGTCCCCGATCGAGGTGGGCGGGCCCAGGAGCGGCCAGATGCCACTTCGGACAAAGCCTTCGAGCACGATCATGTCGTGGCCCTGGTCGGAATCCCACGTGCCGCGCGATGCCAGGTCGTGGAAGCGAAGCAAGACCGCCAGCGCGACGACCGCCACAAGGCCGAGAAGTTCCAGGGTCGTGTCGCCGGCCGACACGATCCGCGTCGCCACTCGGTTCGCTTTGGATCGCACGGTCGGAGATGGTAATGGCGCTTCGACAGCAGGCAGGTTCACTCTGCCCCGAGCAGGCCTCGCTCAGCTGGGAGACGTGTCCTCGAGATGCGGCGCCCAGGATCTTGAGGCCGAGTGCGCGACTGTCCGATCCAGGCGATGACGGGAGCCAGGGCCAGTGGCATGTTCAGCAGACTGTAGGTGAGGGGCGTGCCCACGTTGCGAACGACTGCGAGATATTCGGCCCAGAGGGCCCCGAATGGAACCGAAACCAACGCCAGAGCTCCGAGCGCGAGCCACCAGGCACGCCTTCTCGCTCCAAAGACTGCCAACGGGGCAAACGACGGCTTGAGCAGCACCACGACAAAAGGCCAACCAAATCGGAGGCCCAGGGCCACTGCCGCGGCAATCCACATGTCTGTATTCCCGGCGGCCAACGAGCCCGAGGTACGGGGCCAGAACGCGACGAGTCCGAGAATCGGCCAGACCCAGACAACCGGCCGACAGCGCCACAGCCACCACGCCAGCGTGCCGAGCGGCAGAGCCCACCACAACACTGCGGGGAGCCAAAGGAAGGGAACCATCAGCAGCATCGTTGTCGGGGGATAGAGGAAGTTCGTCTCGTCGAGGCTGAAACCCGGGACGAATTCCGCTGGCCAGTACGGTGAGCCAAGGTCGAGGAAGCGCCGGGCGCTCGCCAGGTACACCGTGAAGTCGCAGCCGACGATCCCCAAGCCGAGCCAGGCGCTCACGAGCCCGACGAGTTCTTCTACGGCGAGGATCAAGAGGGCGAGCGTCAAGCCGGCAGAAATGGCGGCCAGAACAGACCGGGGATTCACCTTCGTCCACTCGGGAACGAAGGGGAACCTCGCAGCCCGGGGTGCGCCCGAGTCGATTCGCACGATCGGTAGCCTACTTGGCCTCACTTGCGACAGACGTCCCTCTTTTGGACTGTCGTGCGGCTCTTGCGTGGCGCCGGAGGTACCGGTCTCCCACCCGTCCGGGCCGGCGCAGCCCGTTTCCGATCGCGCCGAAGCTCGAACGCCTCCGGCGGCAGCTCCGGAAGAGGCCGTCCCGCAACGAGATCGAGCGCGCGTGCCATGTTAATCGCGTCATAGCCCTCTTCCATGCCCGGGGTCTCGAGGTAGTAGGCGACGTGCGCAAGGGAGGGGTGGCAGAGCACCGCGCGCAGCCCCGCCGGCCCGATCCGACCCGCCCCGAGATGCTCGTGGCGGTCCGACCGCGACGCCAAGTCGGATTTCGTGTCGTTGAGATGCACCATCACGAGACGATCCAGGCCGATGAGGCGGTCGAACGCCTCGATCACGCTGCCGACGACCTCCGGACTGGAGATCTCGTAGCCCGCTCCCCACAGATGAGCCGTATCGAGGCAGAACGCCACCCTGGCTGCGTTGGCTCCTCGCGCCTCGATCGCTTCGCCGATGTTCGCGAGCTCCTCGACCGTCGCCCCTATGCCGAATCCTCCGCCCGCGGAGTTCTCGATCACCAGCCGGGGCGTATCCGGGGTCGCGTCGATTTCGCCCAGCACGAGCTCCACGCCTTCCGCGATTCGCTTCGTGCCAGCCTCGATGCCCGATCCCATATGCGAACCGGCGTGGACGTTCACGAAGCGCGCCCCGTACTCGTGGCCCGCGATCATCTCCTGGCCGAGGACGGCGACCGACCGCTCGAAGAAGTCCTTCTCCGGGCCGGCCAGGTTCACCAGGTACGCAGCATGAATCGCAAGCGGTCGGATATCGAGGTCGACCAGGCGCCGGCGGAACTCGGGAAGCCCTCGCGGAGGGACACTTCGACGCCGCCATGCAGTAGGGTTATCGGCGAAGACCTGCAGCGCGGAAGCGCCGATCTGGTGCGCTCGTTCGACTGCCTTCACCATGCCCCCGCCGAGCGGCAGGTGCGCACCGAGCCGTCGGCCGTCGGGGAGCATGCCCGGATGCTAGCGCATGGGGCGGTGATTTGACAGTCATCAAATCAGGAATACGATTCCAGCGATGGACCACGACCTCCTGGTGACCCTCAAGGCGCTGTCCGACGCGTCGCGTCTGCGGATCGTCGGCCTGCTGGCGGCGCGACCGGCCGCGGTTGAAGAGCTCGCCGAGAATCTCGCGCTCGCGCCGGGCACCGTCGTGCACCATTTGAAGCGGCTATCCGCCGCCGGGTTGGTCGAGTCACGCCCGCGGCGCCCTTACGTCGAGTACGCCCTCAAGGTCGACCGACTTCACCAAGTGGGCCGGATGCTGGACCAGATGGAGCGCGGGTCGGAGCAGGAGGCCCACCTGCCCGGGCCCTCGGGCGAGCCGCTGCCCGCGTTCGAGGCCAAGGTCCTCCGGAGCTTCTTCGAGGGCGGTCGGCTCGTCTCCATTCCCGCGCACGAGAAGAAGCGCCTCGTCGTCCTCGAGTACCTCCGGGATCGCTGCTTTTCCGAGGACCAGGTGTACGCGGAGAAGCAGGTCAACGAGTGCCTTGCCCTGTACCACGCCGATGTCGCCTCGCTGCGACGCTACATGGTCGATGCAGGGCTCATGACTCGGAATGCCGGGAAGTACCGACGTCCGACTTTGAGCGTCCCGATGCCGGGGTAGCTCCTGGAGCTATACCTCGAGCCAGGGCAGCGCGTTCAGGGCGTGCTCATCCTTGAGCGGGATCGTCGATCCTTCGCCGGCCGCGCGCCGTTACTCGGAGGCGTGTAGTCGCCGCCCAAAATCGGCTCGATCAACCCGTAGTCGCCGTCCTTGCGACGATACAGGACGTTCAGGCGCTCAGATTCCGCATTGACGAACAGGAAGAAGCTGTGGCCGAGCTCCTCCATCTCGGCGACAGCGTCCTCTTCGAACATCGGCTCGATGCCGAAGCGCTTCGTCTTCACGATCCGCCGCTCATGCCCGTCTTCGGCAGTGCCGTCGGCGATGCGGCGAAGGATCTGTTTCTCGGCCTCAGGGCGAGCTCGAAGCCGCGGCTTCTCCTTGAATTCGACCGCCTGGCGTTCGACCTTGTCGACGACCGTGTCGATGCCCGCCTGATGGGTCAGGCCCGTCGCATGACTGCGCAGCGTCTGCCCATCGATGACGAGCGTCACCTCGACGATCTGCGAGTCGGTTGAGCTCCGATGGTGCTCGACCGAGAGCTCGACGATGGCGTCGGTCCGGTCGTCGAGGAGGCGCTCGATGCGCTTGAAGCGTCGCTCGGCATACCTGCGAACCCGATCGGTGACCTCGAAGTTCTTGCCCTTGACGATCGTCCTCACGGAAGACCTCCGAGAAGCCTCTGGTACGAGGCTCGTCGCCGGGCGGGGCCAGGTAACGAGGCCCGGGCGAGGCGCGTACCGAGCTGGTCTATGGGCCCGTCACGCCTCCGAGTATAGACCGGAATTGCCCCGATCTCGACCGTCGAGCAGGCGTCAGGAGTTGCTCATCGCTCCCGCGCAACAGTGACCGCTGAGACGCCAAGCGCACCGGCCGCGAGCAGGACCCGAGCGCACTCGGCTAGCGTCGCGCCCGTCGTCACGACGTCGTCCACGAGGAGGATCCAGCGTCCCTCGACATCCACTGCGCCATCCGTCTGGCGAGAGGCTATCTCGAATGCACCGGCAACGTTCGCGGCTCGATCGCCCCGGCCGAGCTCGTACTGCGCCCTTGTCACGCGAGCTCGCCGGAGCAGGTCGGCAGTCGGCATGTGCAGCGTCCGCCCGACGACCCCTGCCAGCAGCTGGGCCTGGTCGTAACCCCGTTGCCTGCCCCGCTCTTCGTGGACTGGGACATGGGCGAGGAGATCTGCTCCAACGCCCGCCGCCCGCCAGCGCCGCGCGGCTGCCCGGCCGAGTGGCTCGGTCAGGCGACGTTCCCCGGCGTACTTCAGCTGGTGAAGAGCACGGCGGGCAACACCCGTGAACGGCGCGCACCACTCGAGCTGCAGGAGCGGACTCGGGATCTCCGACGGCAGGCCGATGGAAATTCCGGCGGGAGTGCCGTCGCGCCGATAGAAGGCCGGCAGGCAGCCCGGGCAGATCGCACTGCCCTCGACGCCACAACCAGGGCAGGCGGCCGGCAACGCCGCGTCAAGCAATCGTGTCCCGAGGCGGCCCAGATGGAGCTCACCGCCTATCCACCTGCTCAAGCGATGATCCTCGCATCGAGCACTTCACCGGCAATTGCGTGGCGCACCGTTGGGACTGCCGAGGGCGCCAGATCTGGCTAGCTTGCGGGCTCCAGCTGGATTTGGTCGCCCAGCTCCGCGCCAGAGCTCGCGATCGTGCCGGCAGGGAGCTCCAGCACGCCGTCGGCTCCCCGGACGAACCAGACGATGCCGGTCCAAGGTCGAAGGGCCTGCCGAAGGCCGACGATCGGGCGCAAACCGTCGCGCCCAGGGCGGCCGAGGAACAGGCAGTCGATGGGAAAGCGCATGAACATCATGTGGATGCCGTTGCTGCCCGGCAGCCACAGGGCCTCGCCGGGCGGCAGGCTGGGACGCCCCATGAGGCCCCGAAACTTCCCGAGCAGGGAGGGCGCCTCCTCCACCTGGTTGGCGACCAGCGCTCCGCGAGTCAGGTTTCGGGCGGCGAGGGTCACGTGTGCGCCAGGATCAACGAGGAAGGTTTTCGAGCCGGTCGGGCCGCTTCACGATGGGACGTTGCCGGTTGGATGCCGAGGCTACTTGGTTCCCAGGTTCTGGACGATCAGGATGACTGCCGGGCCAAGGATCACGATGAACAGCGAGGGGAAGATGCAGCCCACCAGGGGGAAGAGCATCTTGATCGGGGCCTTGGCTGCCATTTCCTCGGCGCGCTGGCGACGTTCGATTCGAAGCTGCTCTGACTGGACCTGGAGCACCTTCGAGATCGAAACACCAAGCTGCTCGGCCTGGATGATGGCTCCGATGAAGTTCGTGAGCGGCACGACCTCGGTCCGCGGGATGATGTCGCGAAGCGCCTCACGTCGGGCCTTGCCGACCCGGACCTCAGCCAGCGCCCGGCGGAACTCTTCGGTCAACGGGCCCTGGAGCTTCTCCACGACCTTGCCGAGGGCGGCGTCGAAGCCGAGGCCGGCTCGCACGGAGATCGTGAGGAGATCGAGGGCATCCGGGATCTGCAGCAGGATCAGGTGCTGGCGTTTGCGGACGCGGCGTCCGAGCCAGAACTCGGGGGCGATGTAGCCGATCCCGATCCCGACCGCGCCGAGCGCGATGCCCATGCCGACACTCTTTTCCAGGACGAAGAAGATCAGGAAGAACACCACCCCAAACACGATCGCCGAGACAGCCTTGATGCCGAGCCAGTCGGCGACGCGCAGGTCCCCGGGATTACCTGCGAGGGCGAGCCGCTTCTGGGTGCGTTCGGCGAATGATGCGGAGGTCACCCTAGAAACAGAACCCGACAGGCGTCCGGCGAGTGGCCGCAGCGTCCGCTCGATGAACGGCTGCTGCAGCTCCAGCTCTTCGAGATTTCGCGCCTGCATCGTGCCGAGCTGCGTCAATCGGGCTTGAACAGGATCGACCGCCGTATTGCCGGCGAAGCCAATGAACAGCAGCAGCACGGCTCCTGCGGCGGCCGCGGCGACCAGGAGAGGCACGACAGGCATGGCGCTAGACCTCGATGTCCACGATGCGGCGGATCAGCATGAAGCCGACGAACATCATGAATCCACCAAACGCGAGGATGATGACTCCCGCAGGGAGGCTGAGGATCTCAGGCGGCTTTTCGAACATCGGCTTCAGGAAGTTGGGTGCGGCCACGAACAGGAAGCCCACGAGGGCGATCGGCAGGAACCCGACGACATAGCCCGAAAGGCGCTGCTGCGCCGTCAGGGTCCGGATTTCGCCCTTGATCCGGACGCGTTCGCGGATGGTGAACGCGATCGAGTCGAGGATCTCGGCCAGGTTGCCACCGACCGTGTGCTGGATGGATATGGCCGTCGCCATCAGCTCGAGGTCGTCCGACTTGACGCGCCTGACCATGTTCTCGAGCGCCGCTTCGAACGGCAGGCCGAGGTTGACCTCGCGAATGACGCGCGCGAATTCGGTTGAGATCGGCGGCCGCGACTCGCGAACCACGAGCTCGATGGCCTGAAGGAACGAGGAACCGGCGCGCAGTGCGTTGGCGATAAGGGTGATCGTATCCGGCAGCTGTTTGTTGAACGCGCCCAGCCGGCCACCCTTCCGGCGGTTCAGCCAGAGACGCGGCAGGAAGAAGCCGACGAAAGCGCCGACCAGCAGCGCGATTGGCGAGCCCAGCGCCGGGAAGACGACGCCGAGCACCAGGAAGAGGATCGGAATCCCCACGACCGCCCCGGCCCAGATGAACAGGTACTCGCTGACCTTGAGCTTGAGGTCGGCTCGAGCAAGCTCGCGCGAGAGGTTGGCACCGAAATCGCGACCCTCGACCACCTTGTTGAGCTGGGCCAGTGCGGCGCTCTGGGCGATGAGATCGGAGATCGGCCCCTGGCCCGTGGATACCTTGGGGGAATCCTGCTTTCCGGAGGCATAGCGCTCCAGGCGACTGCTGATGCCGGAGCCGCTCCCGGACGTCGCGATCCCTATGGCGATCACGATGATCGCGAGCGCGGCGACGCCCGCAACGACAAGCGTCTGGTTCACCGCAACGTCTCCTTCTGCACCGGGCTAGTAACTGAACCCGAAGAGACCGGGTGGCAGGTGGATGCCCATGACTTCGAACTTCTCGACAAACTTTGGCCGAATCCCGGTCGGTTTGAGCTTGCCCTGAATCTTGCCCTCAACGACGCCGGTCTGCTCGAACACGAAGACGTCCTGCATGACGATGACGTCGCCTTCCATGCCCTGGACCTCGGTGATGTTGGTGATGCGCCGAGTTCCGTCCTTGAGGCGGGCCTGGTGGACGATCAGGTCCACGGCCGAGGCGACCTGCTCGCGGATGGCGCGCAACGGCAGGTCGACGCCGGCCATGAGGACCATCGTCTCGAGACGGCTGAGCATGTCACGAGGGCTGTTTGCGTGGCCGGTGGACATCGAGCCGTCATGGCCGGTGTTCATGGCCTGGAGCATGTCCAGCGCCTCGCCCGATCGGCACTCCCCGACGATGATCCGGTCGGGCCGCATTCGGAGGGCGTTGCGGACGAGCTCGCGGATGGGAATTGCGCCCTTGCCTTCGATGTTTGGCGGGCGAGACTCGAGGGTCACGACGTGCTCCTGCCGAAGCTGGAGCTCAGCGGCGTCCTCGATCGTGACGATGCGCTCGTCGTTGGGAATGAACGACGACAGCACGTTGAGAGTGGTCGTCTTGCCCGAGCCGGTACCACCCGACACGAAGATGTTCAGGCGCGCCTCTACGCACGCCTTGAGGAAGTCGAACATCTCGGGCGTCGCGGTGCCGAACCGGATCAGGTCGTCGACCGTGAATGGCGACGCTGAGAACTTGCGGATCGTGATGACCGGCCCGACGAGAGACAGGGGCGGGATGATTGCGTTGACGCGCGAACCATCGGTCAGTCGGGCGTCGACCATCGGGCTGGACTCGTCCACGCGGCGACCGATCGGGGCGATGATTCGGTCGATGATCCGCATCACGTGGTCGTCGTTCTGGAACACCACGTTGGTTAGCTCGAGCTTGCCCGACCGCTCGATGTAGACCTGCCGCGGGCCATTGACCATGACTTCGGTGATGCTCTCGTCCCGCAGGAGCGGCTCGAGAGGGCCCAGGCCGATGATCTCGTCCGTGATCTGCTCGAGCATCCGGACGCGCTCGGCACGGGTCAGCGCGAGGCCTTCCTCGTCGATGACCTTGCCGAAGATCTCCTCGATCTGGCGGCGCACCTCGACCTGGTTTGAGAGGTCGAGCTTGGGATCCAGGTCCTGGATGACCCGGCTCTGAATCCGGAACTTGACGTCGCGGAACGACTCCCGGACGGGAGCCGCCGACATCAGCCGGCCGGACGGCGCAGGCGGTCCTCCGGGGGGCGGCGGCGCCAGCGTTGGCGCCCCGCCGGGCCCACCGGGGCTAGGGCTGGGGGTTGCCGCAGGACCGGCCCCCGGCCGTGCACTCTCGATCCGCTTCAGGAGGGACATCGCCTACACCCCTTTGTGGCCCGGCTGGGCCGTCATGAACGCCACGCGAAGATTGATGATTTGCCCTTGGCGAGCTTCGCGGCACTCTCCGCCGTTGCCGTCGTTGCCGTCGTCGCGGGATGATGCACCCCGCTGACCGCGTTTGCCAGACGAAGAATGTCCTGGGAGACCTGGGCCTCTCGGTTGCTCACGAAGAACGGAATGCCGCGGTTGAGGGCGTAGACGACGCTTCGCCCGTCGCTCACGATCGTGTGATCGACCTTGCGGCCGATCGACTGCTCCACGTCGACCACCCGAATGCCGAGCGTCGAGTCGGCGCGGTTCAGCACGAGGCGAACCTTGTCGTCCTCGTAGCCCAGCTGATCGGCGACTTCCAGGAACAGGCGCATGTTCTTGATGCTGGTGATTTCGAGGGTCAGCATCGTCAGGATCACGTCGGCCATGTCGAGGATGGCCAGCGTGACGTCGCTGAAGTAGGACGAGCAGTCCACGATCACCATGTCGTTTTCGGCGCGTAGCCCTTCGAGCACGCGCTTGATGCCGCTGACGGTGATGAGCTCTGCCATCTCCGGGCTCGGCGGCGCGAGCAGGACGCGGATTCCGCTCGAGTGGTTGATCACGAACGTCTCCAGGGAGGGAGCCTCGCCGAGCTCCAGCTCCGGCACGAGATCCGCGATCGACTTGTTCTTCGGATTGAGGTTGAGCAGCACGCCCACGTCGCCGAACTGGAACGAAGCATCGACCAGGCAAACCTTCTTGCCGAGCTCCTGCGCCGCGGCGACCGCCAGGTTCACCGCCATGGTCGTCCGGCCGACTCCGCCCTTGGGACTGAAGACGGCGATCACTTCGCCGTCGACATCGGCTGCGGGCACGGCCACCGGCGCAGCGGCCACGATGCGGCTGGCCTTCTCCCGGTCTCGCACGTAGACCTGGCGGATCGAGGCCGTCAGCTCGTCGCTGCTGAACGGTTTGACCAGGAACTCACGGGCCCCGGCGAGCATCGATCGGCGGAGATAGTCGGCCTCGCCCTGCACGGACATCATCACCACGGAAGCCGTGGGCACCTGCGAGGAGAGCCGCTCCGTCGCGCTGATGCCGTCCATGTCTGGCATGTTGATGTCCATCAGCACGACGTCCGGCTGAAGGCGGGTCGCGAGGTCCAGCGCCTCGCCACCGGACGAGGCGGCCCCGATGACCTCGATGTCCGCCTCGAACCCGAGCAGCTTCGTCAGATGATCCCGGGTCTCCGGGATGTCATCGACGATGAGGACGCGGATCGTGTCGGCCATCGGGCTCCGTGCTGCTCGGTCGCTTTGGACGCGAGGATGAGGTCGGGCGACAGGACGCCGTACTTCTCGATGAGGACGCGAAGGATTGCGCCGTCTGTCCGAACGTCCGGAGGAATGCTCGCACCACCGGGCAGGACACTGGGGCTTGGGCCTGGGCTGACGCCGGGGCTTGGGCTGACCGCCGGTGCAACCTGGCTCACGAAGTCCTTCGGCGAGCGCAGGACGAGCGAGATCGGGTCCGCATACAGCTCCGCGTACCGGATGACCTCAGCGTGATTGGGGTTCGAAACCGCCAGGATGACGATCTCCTGCTGGCCGTTCAGTGTTGTCGCCGGCTGCCCGGACGGCTGCGGTGCGGGAGAGGCAGCAGCTGCGGCGGTTGGCGGCGGCAACAGCGTGCCAACCACCTGGACGTGTTGAATGATCAGCTTGACCGAGCCCTGAGGCGCCCCGACGTTAGTGACGCTCTTCGCGCTGGGATTGGGAACGACCTGCTGGATCTTCACGCTGATCACCACGTCGACCCAGTCTCCCGTGTGGACGAGCGTTCCGACGCCCGAAACCTGGTCGACCTGCACGGCGATACCGCGCGTTCCCGCCGGGAGATTGCTCGTGACGTCATTCGCCACGCCGATGTCGATGAAGTAGTCGAACGTCAGCTGCGTCCCCGCGAAGGCGGTCTTGCGGATGGTCTTGCTGATGACGAGGCCCGGGGTGGTGAAGGACGAGATGGAATCGGCGATCGCGACGTCCCTTGTCTCGATCATGTCCGCCGTGACCTGTGTCCCGAGCGGGATGTCCACCTTGGCGAAGACGACCTTGGCGGTCGTCGGCGGGGACGGGCTCGCGTTCGGAGAAATGCTGTTTGGACCGGAGAACAGAATGTAGATCCCGACGAATGCGACGACCGCAAGAAAGATCCCGACGAGCAGGACAAGGCGATTCGACCGCTTCAAGTGAATTCTCCCCGAGCCGTGTGACAGGTGGCACCACTGTAGCACCGCCTGAAGGCCGCGCGACTATACCAAAGGGCTAGGACCACTAGGAAGAACTAGTGGGAAAACGAGCGTACGGAAAGGTCAATTGCAAGGTCCGCTGCCCTAGCTCGCGAGTGGCTCGGAGGGTGGTGCGCGGCCTCAGCCTGGCGTTGCAGTCAGGCACTCTGCGCGCCTTGGGAACCGCGCGGAACATGAGACGACCGCCGGCCGATTGGCCCGCGGTCGTCAGTTCGTGCGGTGTTGGAATTCCGAGCGATTCGGCTAGACGGAGTTACCGACGTTGCTCAGGATCTGGCTGACCTGGTTGCCCAGGAAGATGAGGGCAATGATCGCGACGATCGCGATAAGCGCGAGGATCAACGCGTACTCCGCGAGACCCTGGCCCTCTTCCTTCTTGAAAGACGAGATGAGACCTGAAAGGAACGACATCTTTACGAACACCTCCTTTCCACGGATGTCTCCCGGCGCAGGCGTCGAGAGCAGCCGGTGTCGGTAGAGAACCTCCGCGCCCCGGCGCCGCAGTGGCTGCGAAACAGTAGATAGCGCGCCCGTTCCAGTCAATAGGCTGATCGCCGTGTTTCAGTGGGCGGCGGTGCTCCCCGCCAACAGCGAACCCCACGGGTGCGGCGCCGGATAACAGACGAACCGCCCGGACAAGCCGGGCGGTTCCGTGTCTGAACGAATGGCGAGTTAGACGGAGTTCCCTACGTCGCTCAGGATCGCGCTGACCTGGTTGCCCAGGAAGATGAGGGCGATGATGGCAACGATCGCGATCAGAGCGAGGATCAGTGCATATTCGGCGAGGCCCTGACCCTCGTCCCTCTTGAGAGAAGAAACGATCTAGGGTATAAACGTCATCGGCCGACGGACTCCTTTCTGGATCTTCGCCGACGGCCGATGAACACGGCGTCTGGTCAAGACCCCTGGCCCCCCGGTCTTGTTATGGGCGCCCTACGGTAGGGAGGGCTAGCCTCCCCGTCAATACGGAACCCTCCCGAAAGCGGTGCGGCCGGGCGATCTCAAGACCCCCGCTAAAACGAACGATCGCCTGGCTGTGCGCCAGGCGATCGTTTCCCTCTCGCGAAGGAATCGGTTTCGGTGCGTCCTAGACGGAGTTACCGACGTTGCTCAGGATCTGGCTGACCTGATTGCCCAGGAAGATGAGGGCAATGATCGCGACGATCGCGATAAGCGCGAGGATCAACGCGTACTCCGCGAGACCCTGGCCTTCCTCGTCGCTCCGCAGAGCGCTGAGGAACCGGTTGAGAAGAGCCATGGATGGCCTCCCTAAATGAGTTCGTCCCCCGATCGAGGGCAGACGAACGATATGGTCGCTTCTTCCAAAGCGCCACTAGCGAATTGGTACCCCCTGGTGATCGGCGAGCGGTCGAGCGCGTTTGCGCAACGGACCGTCAACTCGAGGCGTCGACCAGCGAGCCGATCCAGCTCAGGACGGCCGACAGGGGGTCGCCGAAGAAGACCAGCGTGATCGTGGCAACGACCGCGATCAGGCACAGGATGAGGCCGTATTCGACCAATCCCTGGCCAGCTTCATGAAGCGCGCCCGACGTCAGGTCGCCTCCGGTGCGCTGGCGACCAGGTGAAGCTCGGTCCCCTCCCTGAGTAGCTCGGCCGTCACTCCGAGCGTCGCTGCGCGCTGCTGGATCTCATGCCATGCCGATTCCGGCAGGACCACATTGGCCGCCACGCGGGCCGCCTCGACCCGCGCCGCTTCGTCGGCCTTTCGATCCTCCATCATCGCGGCGAGGGCAGGTAGCAGCTCGCCGCCCTTCTTGTCGCGGCCTTTGCCCTTCGTCGCCGCCTCAGGTTCCGGTGGCTGCTCCGGCGCAGCCTCACTCACCGAACCCATCCGCGCATCGATCTGGTCCGACCAGTCCAACCGTACCCAGACGCGTTCCGGATAGCCCGCCAGGTAGGCACCGAGGGCAGCGTCCAGGATCCTGAAGAGGCCGCTCTCGAGCTCCATGGGCAGGCGGCGGTCCGTGCCGAGGGACTCGAAAAGGACCGGAATCTGCGCTCGTCGCCCACGCTCTCGGGCGGCGCGGCGGAGCGTCGGCACCAGGCCCAGGTCGTCGAGAACCATCGGCCGAACGTCGAAGATGAAGGTCTTCGTCGCCTCGAGGGTCTGCTGGACCATGGAAATCAGCTGGTGCACCTCCGCTTCGGCTCCCGCCGGATCGCGCGCGAGCAGCCGCTCAACGATCTGGGCCTGGAGAACGATGTTCGTCAGGCTCTGCGCCGGGCCATCGTGCATGGCCCGGGCGATCTCGCGCCGCAGATCTTCCTGGGCACCAAGGAGCGCGCGCGTGAATGCCGGCCGGCCGTCCGCGTCGGCCGCCTGGCTCGCCGCGCCTCCCTCGGCCAGCTGAGAAAGCAGCGCGGCGTGTTCCGCGATCGAGTCGCGGAACCGCGTCAACACCTTCGATTTCCCGGCGAGTACGTCCACCTGGGCTTCCATCACCGCGGCGCGCCGCGTGAGGGTAACGAGCTGCTGGTAGAGCTCGTTCAATTGTCCGGAGTCGGCCGTGCGGGCATCGCTCGTGCCAGCGAGGCGCTCGGCCAGCTGCGCTCGCTTCTGTTCGTGACGGCCTGCCTCGGCAGTGGCCTGCGAGATCAGCATGTCGATCTCGGCGAGCTCCTTGTCCAGTCTCGCGATGTCCGTCGTCAACGACCCCACGAACTCAGGGAGTGAGTCCGGGGCTGGTGGCGGCGCGGTCGCTTCCTGGTCGGTTGCCATTGGACGCGGAGCTAAAGAGGGACGCCTGGCGCTCAGTCCTCCGGCATGCGGATCCAGCCCTGGCGCATTGCATACACCACGGCCTGGGTTCGGTCATTGACCGAGAGCTTGCGGAGGATTGAGCTCATGTGGTTCTTGACGGTCTGCTCGCTGATCGACAGGGCGTACGCGACCTGTTTGTTGGTCATGCCCTGGGCGATGTTGTCCAGGATCTCGACCTCACGCGGCGACAGCGGGGCGAAGATCGGTGCCGCTTCCTGGCCGTAAACCGCGAGCTCGCGGAACTCCTTGAGGACGCGACTCGCAACGGCCGGCTTGGCGAACACCTTGTCGTTGATCAGGTACTCGCCCGACGAGACGCGTCGGATGATCGTGACCAGGTCGTCCGGTCCGACATCCTTGAGGATGAACGCCGCTGCGCCGGCCTTAATGGCGTCGAACAGCGCATCTTCATCCTCGCTGACCGCCAAAACGATGATCCCCGTCGATGGCAGCTCGCGCTTGATCCGTTGCGTCGTCTCGATGCCGCCGGGGGAGGGCAGCGACAGGTCCATGAGGATGATGTCAGGCGAGGTCTCGATGGCGAGATCCGTCGCGCTCCGGCTGTCGTCCGCCTCCGCCACAATGACGAAGTCGTCCTCGCGTTCCAGGATGTTGCGCATTCCCACCCGGAAGAGGGCATGGTCGTCGACCAGCAGGATGGTCGTCTTGTCGCCCGGCAACCGGCGGTCGGGGCCTCCTCGGCGACGCTCCGGACCCTGATATTCCATCGCGCTCATCCTCACTCCTCTCCCATCGGGATCGCCAGCCATACGACCGTGCCTTCGCCAGGACGCGATCGAACCTCGAAGCGCGCGCCGATCAACTCGGCTCGCTCGCGCATGAACTGGAGTCCGTACGTGCGTCGTCCCTGGACCGCCAGCGATCCAGGATCGAAGCCGGTGCCATCATCGCTGACTTCCGTAACGATGTCTGACCCTTCGGTCCTGGTCGCCACGGTCACCCGCTTCGCATCCGCATGCTTGCGCGCGTTTTGCAGGGCCTCCTGGACCACCCGCAGGAGCGCCGTCTGGCCGCCCTCCGATAGCCGCTCGACTGGCGCCTGCAGGTCGGTCTCGATGACCAGGCCGGTGAGGGCGGTCATGTTTTCGACCGTGTCGCGGATCGCGCCGTTCAACCCCAGCTGGTCCAGCAGCGGAGGTCGAAGCCGCGAGATGAAGCTGCGGACGTCACCGAGCTCCCGGCGAAGGAGCTCTCGCAGGAAGCGCAGCTCCTTGGGCGCCTGGCCGGGGTCCTGCTCCAGGACCCGTTCGATGTACTCGACCTGGAAGATGGCGTTTGTCAGCGCCTGGGTGGGTCCATCGTGGACTTCCTGAGCGAGGCGGGAGCGCTCGGCTTCCTGCGCCTGAACGATCCGCATCTGCACGTCTTCGGGTGTGGATGAGCCCCCCGCACTCGAGACGAGACTCGCATCTCCGCGCTCCAGGAAGAGCCACGTGTTCTCGAGGTGGCGACCAACCCGGTCGAGCTTGGCGAGTTCGGCGCGGTGCAGCTCGAGATCGGTAGTCAGGGTTTCCACATCCATTCGGAGGGCGTGCAGGCGTGTGTCCCCGGCGTCGCTCTCCGCCGACTCGAGGCGATCAGGCCCCTCCACGCGCGTCCGTGCGTCGCGCGGAGCGCGTTCAAGGCTGTCAAGCTCGTCGCGCAGAGACTTCCAGCGGCCCCGTTCCTCGTGATACGCCTCCCGATACCGTTCCTGGATCGCGCGCAGGCTATTGGCGAGGTATCCGATCGCCTCTTTTGCCTCGGCGTGGAGTCCGTCGAATCGCCCGTCGAGAGATTCGAGCCCCCGCCGCGTCCCTTCCATCGAATTCGGAGTATACGGGCCCCCT
>VBEC01000037.1 GCA_005883615.1 Chloroflexota bacterium
CAGCGGCTCCGTCCACGTCCAGGCGGCTCCGTGCCGCGCGCCCACGGCGCCGTGCCGCGCAGCCTCCACCCGCAGCGGCAGGCCGAAGATGCCGATGAACCCCACCGCCGCGGCATGGTCGAACGCATCGCCCTGGTCGTACGTGGCCAGGCTCTGGTCATACAAGCTGAGCGGCGAACGTCGCCCGACGAGGACCGCGTTGCCGTGGTCGAGCCGAACCCGAACCTCGCCCGAAACCACGCGTTGCGACGATGCCACGTAGCCGCGCAGATCCCGATGCAGCGCGCTGAACCACAGTCCGTCGTACGTGAGTTGGGCCAGCTCGTTGGCGACCAGGCGGTCGAAGCGCAGCGTGTCCTTCGTCAGGGTGAGGCTCTCGAGGGCGCGATGGGCGGCATGCAGCACGGCGGCCGCCGGCGCCTCGTAGATCTCGCGGCTCTTGATGCCGACCAGCCGGTCCTCGACGTGGTCGACCCGGCCCACGCCGTGCTTTCCGGCGAGCGCCGAGACTCGTTCGATCAGCTCGACCGGCGGCAGGAATTCGCCGTCGAGGGCAACCGGAATGCCGCCCTCGAACTCGATCGTGATCTCCGCCGGCTCGGGGGCTTCGGCGGGATCCGCGGTCCAGGCGTAGACATCATCCGGCGGCGCGACCCAGGGATCCTCGAGGACACCGGTTTCGATCGAGCGCCCCCACAGGTTGACATCGATCGAGTACGGCGAACCCTTGGTGATTGGGACCTCGATACCGCGCTCCGCCGCGTAGTCGATCTCCTCCTCGCGCGTCAGGCCCATCCCGATCCGCATCGGGGCGATCACCTCCAGGCCCGGGTCCAGGGCGTGGACCGCGACGTCGAAGCGGACCTGGTCGTTGCCCTTGCCGGTACAGCCATGCGCCACTGAGTCTGCTTTCTCTCGCCGCGCGACCTCGACCAGCAGCTGGGCGATCAACGGCCGGGCGAGAGCCGTGGCCAGCGGATACGCGCCCTGGTACAGCGCGTTCGCCTGAAGGTGCGGCCACACGAAGCCGGTCGCGAAGCGCTCGCGCGCGTCCACGACGTAGGCGCGGGAGGCGCCGGCCGAGATCGCGCGGGCCTCGACCCCCTCGCGCAGGGAGCCGCCGCCGAGATCGATCGTCAGCGTCACCACCTCGGTGTCGTAGCGCTCGCGCAACCAGGCCACCGCGACGGACGTGTCGAGGCCGCCCGAGTAGGCGAGGACCACCTTGTTCATCGATCAGCCTCCTGGGCGGTTGCGCGCTCGTTGCCGACTGCCCGATCTTTGCCGGGCGCGCGCAAAGAGACGTTCGGACCTTCGGGGCCCGGCCTCGACAGGCCCTGCATCTCGCGGAACCGGCGCAGCCAGCGTTCCAGCCGCTCCTCGTCGGCGAAGAGGACGAGGAGGGTGTTGTCGCCTGCGAGGGTGCCCTCCTGGTCGTGGAGGCTCGACTCGTCGATGCCCTGCGCAATGCTGTTGGCGGTGCCCGGCGAGCTCGACAATACGAGGATGAGGCCGCTTCGGCCGACCGTGACCGGGGTGTCGGCCAGGATGCGACGCAGTCGATCGTCGACGACCGGCCGCGGCGCCAGGTCCTCCGGAGAGACGTATACATGGCGGCCGCCGCGGGTCACCTTGACCAGGCCCAGCTCGGCGATGTCGCGGCTGACCGTAGCCTGGGTGACCATCAATCCACGTGCGGTGAGCTCGCGGACGAGCTCGGCCTGGCTCTCGAACGGTCGCCGGCTGACCAGCTCGCGAATGACGCGCTGGCGGGCCGCCCGGCTGGCCTGCGTAGCCTGGGCGCCGCTTGCCGGCCGTTTGGTGGAGCGGGTGTGAGCGCTCCTTCGGAGGCGGCCGTTCCCTCGCTCGGTGGTCATGCCATCACCCCAGCGGGCGCGCCGACGATGCGCGTGCCGTAGCCAGGATCCTCCAGCGCCCGATGCAGGGCGTTCGCCCCGTTCCCGTTCGCGATGATCGCCTCGGCGCCCGTCCAGGCCAGCGACGCCAGGGCCGCACGGACCTTGGGCACCATGCCGGCCTCGATGACGCCGCGCTCGATCAGATCGTCCGCCTCCGAGACAGAGAGAGCCGGCAAGCGCCGTCCGTCCGCGTCGCGTACTCCGTCGACGTCGGTCAGGAGGACGAACTGGCGTGTGCCAAGGCCCGCCGCGATCCCCGCTGCCGCATCGTCGGCGTTCACGTTGCAGACGACGCCGCTCTCGTCGCGGGCCAGCGGGGCGATCACCGGCAGCTGGCCGGACACGAGGAGCGTGTCCAGAAGGTCGCGCCGGATCCCGACCACGTGCGCCACGAGCCCCATGCCGGACACGCGCTCGGCGATCAGCAGGCCGCCATCCACACCCGAGAGCCCGACCGCATCAACGCCGAGATCGCGCAGGGCCGACACGAGCTCGCTGTTGACAACGCCGCGCAGGACGGCGGTCGCGACTTCCAGGGCGGCCGGATCCGTCACTCGCAGGCCGCCTTCGAACGCGCTGCCGACTCCCAGCCGGGCGAGCCATTCGGTCAGCCGCCGGCCGCCACCGTGCACGACGACCACCGGCCGCTGCCGCCCGATCTCGGCAATCTCGGCCAGCACGTCACGCTGCTCGTCGAAGGTCGTCCCGCCCAGCTTGACGACCAGGACGTCACTCATGACTCAATCACGTCGTGTACTCCGAGTTCTCGATGACGTAGGCCTCCGTCAGGTCGCAGCCGAACGCCTCGCCGACGCCGTCGCCGACCCCCAGATCCACCCGCACGAGAAGCTCGGGGGCGTCCATCGCCGCTCGGACGGTCTCTCGATCGAACGCCTGCGCGCCGGAGACGGAGCCGTCGAAGACCAGCGTCCCGGCGATCGCGATCCGAAGACGGTCCGGGTCGATCGGGATGCCCGCGTTGCCGGCCGCCGCCGCGATTCGGCCCCAGTTGGGATCGCGGCCGTGGACGGCGGCCTTGACGAGGCTGCTCGAGACGACGGACCGAGCCAGGGCGCGCGCCTCCGCGTCCTCACGCGCGCCGCTGACCTGGCACGTCAGGAGAGTCGTCGCGCCCTCCCCGTCGGCCGCCTGCTGTCGAGCGAGATCTCGCGCGACCGCTTCGACCGCCCGCGCCAGTGCCGCTCCGCTGGGCGATCCTGGCTGGATCGCCGGTCCTCCGGCGGCCCCCGAAGCGAGCAGGAAGACGGTGTCATTCGTGCTCGTGTCGCCGTCGACGGACAGCTGATTCCAGGTCGTGCTCGCGGCAGCGCGCAGGATTGCGTCGAGCGTGGCCGGCTGCGCCGGAGCATCGGTCAGGATGGCCGCAAGCATCGTGGCCATTCGCGGGTGAATCATCCCGACGCCTTTCGCGACCCCCGAGACCCGAAAGGCGCGCGTGCCGTCGGCGTCCTCGATGGGAACCGAGGTCGTGGCCACCTTGATCCTGGAGTCGGTCGTGCAGATGGCGGCGGCGAAGGCTTCGAGCGCGTCGTCGGAGTCATTCACCTCCGGCGCCAGCCGGTCGATCCCGGCCGTGATCCGGTCCACCGGCAGCCGGCTGCCGATGATGCCGGTCGAGAGAGCGAGGATTTGCTCGACCTGGACACCAAGCGCGCTTGCGAGATGTCCAGCGATCGCAGCCTGGTCGGCGTCGCCGTCGTGCCCGGTCGCGGCGTTGGCACTGCCGCTCGTGGCCACGATCGCCCGCGTCCAGCCGAAGCTCCCGCTGCCGGTCCTCAGGGTGCGGGCGAGATGATCCTGCGAGAGGCGGACGGGGGCGGCTGGCAGCGAGTTCGTCGTGAAGATCGCTGCAGCCGGAACGGGCGGGTCGTCGTCCCGGCCCAGACCGGTGACGATGAGCGCGAGATCCGGGCGCCCAGACAGCTTGATGCCGACGGTCGCAGCCGCGGCACGAAAGCCGGCGGGCATGACCGCCCGTCTCGTCACGGTCGGCAGGCGCGATTCGAGCGGCTCCAGGACGCTCCGCCGCGCCCCGATCGACGAGTCCAGCAAGGTCCCGCTCATGGCGCGATCGGCAGCCCATCGAGGCCGGTCGTCTCGTCCAGCCCGGCCACGACATTGAAGGCCTGAATCGCCTGTCCAGCGGCGCCTTTCACGAGGTTGTCGATGACCCCCAGCGCGAGGATCCGGCCGGAACGCGGAAGGGCCCGCACGTGCACTCGCGCGAAGTTGCTGCCGAGCACATGCTTTGTGGATGGCGCGGCGTCCACGACCCGCACGAACGGCTCGGCGCCATATGCTCCGGAGTAGAGCTCGGCGAGTTCGGCTGCCGCCACAGGACGGTTGGGACGGACGTAGCAGGTCGCCAGGATGCCGCGGGTCATCGGCACGAGATGTGGGATGAACTCCACGGTGGCCGGGTAGGCGCCAGCGGCGGCGACCCGGCTGCCGGCGACGAGGCTGCCGGCGGCGAGGTCTTTCGGCTGCAGGGCCCCAAGCTCCTGCGCGATTTCGGCGATGTGACGATGGCCCTCGAGCCCGTAGGCGCGGACGTTCTCGTTGACCTCGGCGAAGGTGAGCTCCGGTTTCGGCTCCCGGCCGGCGCCCGAGACGCCGCTCTTGGCGTCGACGACGAGATCTTCGATCAGGCCCGCCCGGGCCAACGGGGCGACCGCAAGCAGCGTCGCCGTCGGATAACAACCTGGCACGCCGACGATGGTTCCCGGCTGGTCGCCGAGGGCCGCCAGTTCGGCGCGGTGCAGCTCCGGCAGGCCGTAGACGGCCGTACCGAGCAGCGAAGGAGCGGGATGGTTCCAGCCATACCATTCGGGATAGCCGGAGGCGTTTCGCAGCCGGAAGTCCGGCCCGAGATCGAACACGGCTCGGCCTCCGGTCGCCAGCTCGGGGACGATCGCCGACGAGGCCCCATGGGGGAGCGCGAGGAATACGGCGTCGCACTCGGGGATCTCCTCGCGAACCGTCACGCCAAGGGTGGCCAGATGCGGCTGGCTTTTCGCCAGGGACTCGCCGGCACGCCCGCGGCCGACGACCCCGACCAGCCGTATGCGAGGGTGTCCCGTCAGTAGCCGAAGGAGCTCGCCACCGGCGTAGCCGCTGCCGCCGACGACAGCCACGGTGATCTCGCCTCGCTCTGCCCGGGCGCGCAGGCCTGGCACGGGGGTCGCGCCGGCCTTGCTCAACATGGGAGTCGTCATGGGATGCATGAGCATACGGCCGACTGTATGATGATGCAATACCCTCGCCCGCCCGGGCGAGGCCCGAGCGGAGGCGGTCGTGGACCAGACGATTGAGACGCCCATCGACGCCCTGTCGCCGATCCTCGGTCGCTACTTCACCCGCACTTGGGTGCGCGGCGAAGGCCATCGCCTGTTCGACGACGCGGGCCGGGCGTATCTCGACTTTGCCTGCGGCATCGCGGTCACGGGGCTCGGACACGGCCACCCCCGGGTGAACGCGGCGATCCACGCGCAGGTCGACAGGCTGGTGCATGTCTCAAATGGCCTCGGATTCATCGAGCCGGTCAGCGACCTGGCAGTGCGCCTCGCCGCCACTCTTCCTGCCCCCCTCGACACCGTCTTCTTCGCCAACTCTGGCACCGAGGTCATCGAGGCGGCGCTGAAGATGGCCAGGCGAGTGAGCGGACGCCCCGGCATCATCGCCTTCGACGGGGGCTTCCACGGGCGCACGTTCGGGGCTGCGAGCGTCACGAGCTCGAACCTCAACTACCGAGCCGGCTACGAACCGCTCCTGCCGGGCGTCTACCTCTCGGCGTTCCCGCGGGTTGAGGCGTCGGCCACGGATGCTCCGGAGCAGGCAGCCGAGGCGGCCCTTGCAGCGCTTCGCGACCTATTAGCCACGCGAATACCGGCGACGAGCGTGGCCTCGATCCTGGTCGAGCCCGTGCAGGGCGAGGGGGGAGTCAATCCGGCACCACCCGCCTTCCTGCGTGGCCTTCGGGCGATCTGCGACGAGGCGGGGATTCTGCTGATCGTCGACGAGGTCCAGACGGGCATTGCGCGGACCGGCTGGATGTGGGCGTTCGAAGCCGCCAACGTCGTGCCCGACGCCGTGTGCGTCGGCAAGGCCATCGCGAACGGTCTGCCCCTCGCCGCGTTGGTTGCGGCGCGCGAGCTGCACGATCGCTGGGGACGTGGGGCGCACGGATCCACCTTCGGAGGAAATCCGGTGGCCTGTGCCGCGGGCCTCGCCGTACTGGACACGATTGCCGAAGAGGACCTCGTGGTCAACGCGGCCGTCCGCGGCACGGGCCTGTCGGCCGGGCTGCGCGCTCTGGCAGCCGACGAGCCGCGGATCGGCCAGGTACGCGGCCCCGGGTTGATGGTCGGCGTGGAGATGATCGACCCGGGCACCGGCCAACCCGACGGCGAGCTGGCCAACGCCCTCATTGCGCGCTGCGCGGACCTCGGCCTTCTGGTGCTGACCGCGGGGCGCCAGCACGAAGTGGTGCGCTGGCTGCCCCCGCTCGACGTGACCGCGGCCGAGATCGAGGAGGGCCTCGGCATCTTTCGCCAGGCGCTGGATGACCTGGGCTAGCTGGACGACTCGGGCTTAGAGGGGAAGGCTCGGCCTCGCCGGGATCGCCAGGCTCGCCGCGCAGGCGAGGATCGCGAGGCTCGCAGCGATCGCGAGGCTCGTCGCTCGCCGGGCGTTCAAACGGACGAACCACGAGGCCTGGGCACACGATTCTGCTCGGCTGGCGTTCAGAACTCGCCACTCGGGGGCCTTCGTGTCTCCGAACGGTCGTTCCTGAACGCTCGCCGTTCAGCGCCGACACGACGAAGGGCTGTCCCCGGCCCGTTTGAACGCTGGGTGTTCAGCCGGCATGGTTGGCACGGCAGGCGTTCAGCCGGTTTTGGCAGCCACCGCCTCGAGCCGCTGACGCGCCGCTGCCAGGGCCGCCGCCACACGGCCAGGGGCCGTGCCGCCGACGACGTCGGGGCGGGCGAGTGCCGCCTCGACCGTGGCAGCCCGGCGCAGGTGCGCCGGCAAGCCCGCGTCGGTGGCCAGATCTTGGGCCTTGGGGTCTGCTGAACCTGCCAGCGCGCCCCGCCAGACGCCGTCTTCGGTCCCCTCGAGCGTGCGGCCGGTCCGCTCGATCGACTTGACCACCGATCCGACGATCTCATGCGCGGCCCGGAACGGGACGCCGCGCTCCACCAGGCTGTCGGCCACGGCCGTGGCGGTTGTGTGGCCGCTCGCGGCCGCCGATGCCATGCGTTCGATGTCGACCTCGAGCGACCCGACCAACCCGGTCAGTACCGCCAGGCTCGCTTCGAGGGCCGCCGCCCCGTCGAGCAGAGGCGGGACCGTTTCCTGGAGGTCTCGCTGGTAGGCGAGTGGCAGTCCCTTCAGCAGCATCAGGCACGTCGTCAGGTTGCCGGCCACGCGGGCGGCCTTGGCCCGGATCAGCTCGGCCGTGTCCGGGTTCCGCTTGTTGGGCATCATCGACGAGCCGGTCGAGAAGGCGTCGGCGACGCGGACGAAGCCGAATGCGGGGTTGGACCACCACGTGATCTCCTCGGCCAGCCGTGACAGGTGCACTTCGGCCAGGGCGGCGGCGGCGAGGAACTCGACTGCGAAGTCCCGATCGCTGACGGCGTCGATCGAGTTCGCAGTCGCGCCGGAGAACCCCAGCTCATCGGCTACCGCCTCGCGGTCGATGGGGAAGCCGGTCCCGGCGACCGCCCCCGAACCGAGCGGACTGACGTTCGCCCTTCGGCGGCAGTCGGCCAGACGCTCCCGATCGCGTTCCAGCATCTCGACGTAGGCCAGCAGGTGATGGGCCAGCAGGACGGGCTGGGCAGGTTGGAGGTGGGTCGAGCCGGGCAGGATCGCTCCCTCGTTGCGCTCGGCGAGCTCGACGAGCGCCAGCTCGAAGGCGAGAACCCCCGAGTCGAGGCCATCGATGGTGCGACGCAGCCACAGGCGCAGGTCGGTGGCTATCTGGTCGTTGCGTGACCGTCCCGTATGAAGCTTGCCGGCAAGCGGTCCGATTTTCGCCGCGAGGGCTGCCTCCAGGTTGAGGTGAACGTCTTCGAGAGCGGGATCCCACCTGAGCCCGCCCGCCTGCACGTCGGCCGCCAGGGCCTGGAGCCCTTCGACCAGCAGGCTCTCCTCTTCGGCGGTTAGGACCCCCGCCCGCGCCAAGCCGTGGACGTGGGCGATCGAGCCCTGGAGATCGTCGGCCGCCAAGGCGCGGTCGACCTCGATCGACCGACCGAAATCGGCTGCCCTAGGGTCGGTCTCGCCCTCGAAGCGACCACCCCACATCCGCACGCGCCGGCGACCTCCGCCTCATCTCAGTGAGCCCCCGGCCATCGCCGGCAGGATGATGAGGGTATCGCTCGGCTGCACGGCCGTGGCGCGTTCTTCGAGATGGCGGATGTCCGTGTCGTTCAGGAAGACGTTGACGAACGGATTGAGTCCTCCGGTCGGCGCGACGAGCTGTGCGCCGAGGGCCGGGTACGTCGCCACCAGGGCATCGATGACCTCGCCCACGGTCTCGCCGGGAACGGTCACCTGCTTCTGACCGCCGGTCGCGGTGCGCAGCACAGGCGGGATCCGGACGCCACTCATGACGCGACCCCTGCCGGCTCCCGGGCCCAGACGCCCGAGTCGAGCCACTCCTCGAAGGCATCGAGCGATGGCCGGATCGGCGGGGTGAGGCCGTTCTGCGCGGCACTCGAGCCCGGATCTGTAAGGCCGAACAGGCGTGCGTCGGGGGTCTTCAAGCCGTTGCCGGTGAGGAGCGCGACCACTTCGTCGTCGGGCTGGATGACTCCACTGCGTCGCGCCGCCTCCACGGCGCCCAGCGTGACACCGCCCGCGGTCTCGGCATAGATGCCCTCGGTGGCCGCGAGGCGCCTGATCCAGCCTGCCGTGGTTCGATCGGGGACGGATTCGACCGAGCCGCCGGTCCGCCGGACGAGCTCGAGCGCGTAGCGACCGTCCGCGGGGCTGCCGATCGCGAGCGATTTCACGATGGTGTCCGGGTTGCGCACGGGGAGGATCTCGCTGGAGCCGTTTCCGAACGCGGTGGCGACCGGGGAGCACCCTTCGGCCTGCCCGCCAACGAACCTGACCGGGCGGGGTTCGACGAGCCCGACGTCGACGAGCTCCTCGAAGGCCTTCCCGATCTTGGTCAGGAGGGCGCCCGAAGCGACAGGCACGACCACCACGTCGGGCAGGCGCCAGCCGAGCTGCTCCGCGATCTCGAGGCCAAGCGTCTTGCTGCCTTCGGCATAGAACGGCCGCAGGTTGACGTTGACGAAGGCCCAGCCTTCCTCGTCGGCCACCTCGAGACACAGGCGATTGAGCTCGTCGTATGTGCCGTCGATACGGACGACGGTCGCCCCGTAAGCGAGGGCGTGGCTGATCTTCGCCGGCTCGAGGTCGGCGGGTACGAACACGAAGGCGCGCAGGCCGACCGCCGCCGCCGCCGCGGCGGTTGCACCGGCGAGATTGCCCGTCGACGCACAGGCGAGGGTGTCGAAGCCGAACGTGACTGCGCGGGCCGCTGCGACCGCGACGACGCGGTCCTTGAACGACAGAGTTGGGTTTCGGGTGTCGTCCTTGAGCCACAGCCGCTCGACGCCGAGCTCGCGACCGATCCTCGAGCCCTTCAGGAGCGGCGACGAGCCGACATTGAGGCCACGCTCGGGCGGTGCGTCGACCGGCAGCAGCTCCAGGTAGCGCCAGATCCCGGGCGGGCGGGCCTCGATCGTGGCGCGCTGGATTTCCGCCCGAATTCGCGCGTAGTCGTACGTGACTTCGAGGGGACCGAAACACGCAGCGCAGACGTATGACGGCCCGAGTGCCTCGAGGCGTCCGCAGTTGCGACATCGCAGGCCGCGGACCCGACCATCGGCGGCCCTGGCAGCGTCGGTTTCGGCGGTCAGAAGCGACTCGGTCGCGGCGGGCGTGGGATCGATCGTCTGGGTAGTCATCGTCGGTTCCTCGGTCCTCGGGCGCTGGGGGTGGAGCCTGGTCACGAGGCGGCTGAAAAGGACCGGAAAACCGGAAGACCCTTCCCGGAGGAAGGGCCTCGAAGGGTTCCCTTATCTCGCAGGAAGACCTGCCCGGAGTTGGCACCTTGCCGGCGTACCGCGCCGGTAGGTTGTCGTGGCTTCAACGGGCCGGTCCCTCCGCCACTCTTGATAAAGGTATTCAGTTGCCATGGATGCTAGGCGTCAGGTCGGGCCGCTGTCAATCGCGGCGCTCATCGGGCCCGGTTCCGAAGCATTCCGATCACCTGGGAGGGTGGCGTGTCGCGCGATACAAGCAGCACGAGCAGGTGGTAGACGAGGTCGGCGGCCTCGCTTGCGAGCGCCTCTTGCGTCGCGCCGCGATCCGCACCCGAAGCCTGGGCGGCTGCATCGTCCTTCGCGGCGATCAGAACCTCGGTTGCCTCCTCGATCACCTTCCGAGCCACCGCGTCGGTTCCGAGGTTCAGGAGATCGGCGGTGTAGGAGCCCGCAGGCCGGGTTCGAGCGCGATCCTCGATCGTCGCCCAGAGCCCCTCGAGCCACGCGAAGCCCTGGGGCGGTTGAGCCCCCTCGTCGGTTTCGGTCTCCTTGCCGGGCCGCAGCTCCGGGTCGAAGCAGCTCCGCGTCCCGCGATGGCAGGTGGGGCCGGCCGGCTCCACGGTCAGCAGCAGCGCGTCCCCGTCGCAGTCCAGGGCCGCCGATTTCAAGCGAAGGACGTTGCCACTGGTTTCGCCCTTCCGCCACAGGCGGCCGCGCGAGCGCGAATGGAAATGGACCTCCCCGGTTCTGCCGGTCGCCGCCAGGGCCTCCTCGTCCAGATAACCCAGCATGAGGACGCGGCCGTCGCTCGCATCCTGGACGATCCCCGGCACGAGCCCGGTTTCACCCCAGCGGACATCCCTGGGATCGATCATGGGTCAGGCCGCCTTCGGGGCGATCCTGACCGGGATGCCCGCGGCAGCCATGGCGGCTTTCACGTCCTCGATGGCGTGCTGCCTGCGATGGAAGATCGAGGCCGCAAGGACCGCGTCGGCACCGCCCTGCACCACCGCGGCCACGAAATCTCCCGGTTCGCCCGCTCCGCCGGACGCGATCACCGGAACCGTCACGCGGGCGCTGATGGCCTCAAGGAGCGCGAGGTCGAAGCCGGACTGTGTCCCATCGCGGTCGATCGAGGTCACCAGGAGCTCGCCTGCGCCAAGCTCGACCGCTCGCGCCGCCCACTCGACCGCCTCGAGACCGGTCGAATCGCGACCGCCGCGCACCAGGACCTCCCAATTGGGCGACTCGAGGTTCGCGCCCCGCTCGTCGACCACGCGCCGGGCATCGATCGCGACGACGACGGCCTGCCGGCCGAAACGCGCGGCACATCGGGCGATCAGCTCGGGATCGAGCACCGCCGCGGTGTTCAACGAGACCTTGTCCGCGCCTGCCCGCAGCACCGCCGCCATCTCGTCGTCGGTTCGCACGCCCCCGCCGACCGTCAGTGGGATGAACACGCGGCGCGCCGTCCGCTCGACGAGCTCGAGCAGGGTCGACCGGCCTTCCGGCGCAGCCGAGATGTCCAGGAACACGATCTCGTCCGCGCCCTCGCTCGCGTAGCGCTCCGCCAGCTCCGCGGGGTCGCCTTCGTCGACCAAGTCGATGAAGCGGGTCCCCTTGACCACGCGTCCGCCGGCGACGTCGAGGCAGGGAATGACACGACGGAGCAGCATCAGACGACCGACTCGACGGCGGGGGCCGCCACCTCGACGGCGGGGGCGCCGGCCTCGACGGGCGAGGCGCCGGCCGCCTCGATCCCGGCGTCGCGCCTCACCAAGTCGAGGACGTTGCCCAGGAACCGCAGCCCGTAGGGCCCGCTGCGCTCGGGATGGAACTGCACCCCGAGCATTCGGCCCCGGGCGACCGCGCTGACGAACGACGAGCCGTCTGTGGTCTCGGCAAGGACGAGCTCTCCTGCGGTCGGGCCCTCCGGGCGGCCCGCATACGAATGCACGAAGTAGAAGTCCGCGCCGTCGGGGATCTCCTCGAAGGTCGAGTGATCCCGATGTCGTTCTACCTGGTTCCAGCCGATGTGGGGGAGCCGTGCACCACCGGACAGGATCCGCGTACGGCCCCTGATCGCGCCCAGGGTCTCGGCGCCGTCCTCGTCGCTGCCATCGAACAGGAGCTGGAGCCCAAGGCATATCCCGAGAAACCACCGGTCGGCCTCCAGCCAGGCCCGGATCGGGTCGACCAGTCCGGCCGCCTCCAGCCGTGCCATGGCGGGCGCAGCCGCGCCGACTCCCGGGACCACGAGCAGCTCGACATCGCCCAGGTCTTCGGGCCGTCGGATCAGGCGGGCCTCGGCTCCCGCGATTTCCAGTCCGCGCGAGACGCTCACGATGTTGCCGGCGCCGTAGTCGACGATCCCGACGAGCGGGCGCTTCTCGCGGGCCGGGCTCAACCGAGCGCTCCCTTGGTCGAGGCAACCCCGGTTCGCCGAGCATCGGGTTCGGTGGCTTCCCCGAACGCGCGTCCCAGCGCCTTGAAAGCAGCCTCCGCGAGATGGTGGTCGTTGCGGCCGGCGCCGCTGAGATGGACGGTGACGCCGGCCGTCCGGGCCAGCGACTCGATCGCGTGTTGCACCAAGTCGAGCGGGAGCGCGCCG
>VBEC01000038.1 GCA_005883615.1 Chloroflexota bacterium
CACGCCCTTCCTCCTTGTTGATCCGGTGCCCAACCGAGCACCACCTGTTCATGTTGGCGGAGCGCATGGCGCGATTTCGACATCCGGCTGAGAGGGCCTGGGCCAGCGAGGTCCCCGAGACGGTACCCGCATCGCCCGCCCATTGGGCCGTTCTTGCGCCGGACGCAAGAAGCGAGGACGACTTGCGCATGGTGCAAGTAACAGCCGCTTGACCGCCAGAATCGTGCACGCGCTGACAGAAAACGGCGGCCCGCGACGCTTCGCGCCAGGTTCTTTCATGTACTGCAGCGAATCCGCCTGGTTCGGCAACGTGAGCAGCTGAAGGTGCGGTTACTTGCACCCGGTGCAACGAGAACTGCCGCACGGCCGCGAAGCGCGGCCGTCTGAGCGATCATCAAGATCCCCATCGAACAACGGAGGAATCAGATGCGATTCCACACCACGATCCTGCAGGGCGACAAGACGGCCACCGGGATCCGGATCCCGGACGAGATCATGACGGGGCTCGGAGCGGGCAAGAAACCGCCGGTGCGGATCACGATCAACGGTCACAGCTACCGCAGCACCGTGGCCACCGTGGATGGCCGGCCTATGGTCGGCATCAGCGCCGAGAACCGGGCCGGCGCTGGGGTCGCCGGCGGGGACGCGGTCGACGTCGACATCGAGCTCGATACCGCACCGCGCGAGGTGACCGTTCCGGCTGACTTCGCGAAGGCGCTCGACGCCGAGCCGGCCGCCCGGCGCGCCTTCGACGGCCTGTCCTACAGCAACCAGTCCTGGCACACGCTCCAAATCGATGGCGCGAAGTCCGAGGAGACGCGGCAGCGTCGCATCGCGCGCTCGGTCGATGCCCTGCGTGAAGGTCGCATCCGCTGAATGTCGAGAAGCGGCTCACTGCTCCGACCTCTATTCGAGACGTGCCCACGGAAGGCACCCAAAGGAGGATCACGATGGATCAGGTCACCTCGAAGGACGGCACAAGCATCGCGTTCGACCGGCTCGGGAGTGGACCCCCGGTCATCCTGGTGAGCGGCGGTTCGGTCGACCGATGGTCGAACGCTCCGCTCGGAACACTGCTGGCCACGGACTTCACCGTCTACAACTACGACCGCCGGGGGCGGGGCCCCAGCGGCGACACGCCGCCCTATGCCGTTCAGCGTGAGATCGAGGACATCGAGGCCGTCATCGGCGCTGCCGGGGGCTCGGCTGGCCTCTACGGGTCGTCCTCCGGCGCGGCGCTCGCCCTCGAGGCGACCGCGAGCGGCCTGCCGGTTACGAAACTGGCCCTGTGGGAGCCGCCCTACATCCTCGACGAGAACGCGCGACCGCCGGCGGACCAGGTCGAGCAGTACAACAAGATGCTCGCCGAGGGTCGACGTGGCGACGCGGCCGAATACTTCATGGCCAAGGTGGTGCGAATGCCCGCCGAGTTCGTCGCCTCGGCCCGAAGCCAGCCCTGGTGGGCCGCGACGGAGGCCCTTGCCCACACTCTTCCGTACGACGCCACCATCATGGGTGACTACTCGATTCCTGAGGCGCGCGCGGCGTCCGTGACCGTGCCCACGCTCGTCCTCGACGGCGGGTCGAGCTTCGGGTTCATGGGCGCCACGGCCGACGCCCTCGCGAAGATCATCCCGCAGGGGCAGCGGCGCACCCTCGAAGGCCAGGAGCACAACGTTGACCCGAACCTGCTCGCTCCTGCGCTGAAGGAGTTCTTCGCCGGCTGAGCTCTGGCGGGCATGGTCCGTCCCCCTCAGTCGATCCTGGCGCCGGGCGTTAACTGCGGCCGGCGCCTCCGTACCCGCCTAGTAGACGATCTCGTCGGCCTCAGGCACCTCGATCGAATGGACGTCTTCCGAACCGGAGCCAATCCGAACCGAGACAACCCAATGGCCGGTCCCCGCTTGCTCGCCCATGGGAAGGACCGGCCCGGCCACGACCAGGCGTGCTACCGCCTCATCTCCCCGCTCGTAGCGCACCTGCGTCTCTGTGGGCCCGTAGCGATCGACACTTCGAACCGCAAGGTCGTCTCGCCGGCAGCCGATAAGGCCGGCCAGCCATGCCCGTGCGTCCCAGGTCGCCATATCGAGTTGTATCCAAGCGGTTAGTAGTC
Source organism: Chloroflexota bacterium (assembly GCA_005883615.1). Taxonomy (GTDB): domain Bacteria; phylum Chloroflexota; class Limnocylindria; order Limnocylindrales; family CSP1-4; genus CF-16. The sequence continues at coordinate 2,114 of VBEC01000038.1, forward strand.
CATGCCGCCGTCGTAGCCGGCGCCGGCACCGGCTGGGGATTGCTTGCTTTCCGGGATATCCGTGATGAGCGTTTCCGTGGTCAGAACCATGGCCGCGATCGAGGCAGCGTTCTGGAGGGCTGAGCGGGTCACTTTTGCCGCGTCGACGATGCCCTTCTTGAACATGTCGCCGTACTCGCCTTTGAGCGCGTCGTAGCCATGGCCCGACTTCTCGATGCGAACCCGCTCCACGACCACCTCGCCGCGGGCGCCCGCGTTATCGGCGATCTGTCGCGCCGGCGCCTCGAGGGACTTTCGGACGATGCCGACGCCAACCTGCTCGTCCCCACCGAGCTTGAGCTTGTCGAGGACCGAGATTGCCTGCAGCAACGTCACGCCGCCGCCGGCTACGATGCCCTCCTCGACGGCCGCTCGAGTCGTCGAGAGAGCGTCCTCGATGCGGTGCTTCTTCTCCTTCAGCTCGACCTCTGTTGCGGCGCCGACCTTGATGACGGCGACCCCGCCGGCGAGCTTCGCGAGGCGTTCTTGTAGCTTCTCCTTGTCGTAGTCCGAGGTCGTATCCTCGATCTGGACCTTGATCTGCTGCATCCGCGCCTGGATGTCCGAGGATTTTCCTGCGCCGTCGACGATCGTGGTGTCGTCCTTCGTGCCGACGACCCGGCGGGCCTGGCCGAGATCCTCGACTGTGACCGAGTCGAGCTTGCGCCCGATTTCCTCGCTGATCAGCGTTGCCCCTGTGACGATCGCGATATCGCGCAGCATCTCCTTGCGGCGATCCCCGAAGCCGGGCGCCTTCGCGGCCAGCACCTGCACCGTGCCGCGCAGCTTGTTCACGACGAGCGTGGCCAGCGCCTCACCGTCGACGTCTTCGGCGATGATGAACAGCGGCTTGCCACCCTGCTGAACCGCCTTCTCGAGCGCCGGCAGGATGTCCGGCACGGCCGAGATCTTCCTGTCGGTGATCAGGATGTAGGGATTCTCGAGGACCGCCTCCATGCGATCCGGGTTCGTGACCAAGTAGGCGCTGACATAGCCCCGGTCGAACTGCATGCCCTCGGTGTACTCGGTCTCGAGGCCCAGGCTCTGGCCCTCTTCGACGGTGATGACGCCGTCCTTGCCGACCTTGTCCATCACCTCGGCGATGATCTCGCCGACGTCTGGATCGGCCGCGCTGATGGCGGCCACGGCCGAGATCTGCTCGCGCGTCTCAACCGGCCGGGCGACCCGCTTGATCTCCTGCACGACGGCTTCCACGGCCTTCTCGATGCCGCGCTTGATCTGTATGGGGTTCGCGCCGGCGGAGACGTTCCGCAGGCCATCGCTGACCATGGCGTGAGCGAGTACAACTGCTGTCGTGGTGCCGTCGCCGGCCACGTCGTCGGTCTTGGTTGCGACTTCCTTCACGAGCTGGGCGCCCATGTTCTCGAACGGATCGTCGAGCTCGATGTCCCGGGCGATGGTCACACCGTCATTGGTGATCGTGGGCGAGCCGAACTTCTTGTCGAGCACGACGTTGCGGCCCTTGGGACCGAGCGTTACGCGGACCGCATCCGCAAGGCGGTCGACGCCGCGCTTGAGGTTCCGGCGAGCCAGGTCGTCGAAGATGAGCTGCTTAGCCATTGAGTCTAGTGTCCCTTCTGAGTTCGGCTGACGCCCATTGGCGCCGGAATAGCAGGTGCTGGGCTGGGCGAGGTTAGTCCTCGACGACGGCCAGGATGTCCTTCTGGCCAACGATGAGGAGGTCCTCTCCCTCGACCTTGAATTCGGTGCCCGAGTACTTCGCGTAGAGGACCTTGTCGCCCTTCTTGACGTCCATCTGTTCACGCTTACCGTTGTCCAGGATCCGGCCAGGCCCGACGGCCAGGGTGAACCCCTCCTGGGGCTTTTCCTTTGCGGTGTCGGGGATCACGATCCCGCTCTTGGTCATCTCTTCGCGCTCTGCCGGTCGGATCACCACCCGGTCCCCGAGCGGGCGAAGCTGGGTCGCCGACAAGCGCTTTTTCGCCGCAGACCGCCGGGCAGGCCCCTTCGTGTCGGCGCCGCGTCTGGTGGTTGTTGCCGTGGCCATGGATTCTCCTCGGTGCGTTGAGGGTTAGTCGGGCGCGATCTGGGGCTCGCCGCGGGTTGATTCGCGTGGCGGCGCAGCGCCTCGAAGGATCCGCTTCGTCCACGCTGCATCGGTGGGCCCGCGCCAGATCTCGCCGCCGCGGGGGTGGCCGGCGGCGTTTCGATGGTTCGCGTCGCGCACCCTGGCGTGTGCCTGGGCACGGGAATTGCCCACCTCCTGCTCGACAGGTCGGGATGGCTGCCGCCGCAAATGGAACCAGCGTGCGGCGCGTCCCACTTCGCCAGATGGTCTCGTCAAGCAGCGGCCCAGGCCTGACCGTGCTCGACCGCCAGCCGGCGGAGGGTATCGAGACGACTGCGAGCATCCTTGGCCGTCGCCATGACATCTGACGCGACGCCCAATCCGAGGCGACGATCCTCGGCGATCCGGTCTTCCAGCGTCGTCGTCGCGGCATCGAGGGAATCCCAGGAGGCACGAAAGCCGCTTCGTTCGATTTGAGCCGGGAACTCCGGCCCCCGCGGGAACACCAGGTTGGCCCTGTTGACGAGCGCGACGCTCTCGGCCAGCCTGGCGGTCACCGGAGGATCGAACGGCAGATCGTCGAGATCTGCTTCCCGCCCGACGAGGGCGAGCAGCATCAGCGGGCGCCATCGACCAGGGACCACCAGTGACACGATCACGGCTGCCGCCCACATGACCATCCAGACTCCAGCGAGAACGGCGAGATAGGGCAGCACCGACGGCCCACCGCGGAGCAGCCCCTCGGTGGGGGCCATGCCGATGAGTACTGCGAGGACAATCGGGGGCACCGCCACGAAGGCCAGGAAGAAAGGAAGCCGGCCTCTGCCATCGGGCAGTGGTGTCCGGCCCAAGCGCACGCGGGTCAATCGCAAAGCCCCGAGGCCGATCATGGCCGCGACGGCGAGGATGAGCAATTGCAGCAGGGACATCGGAACGACCTTTCGCTTGGGGCGAGGGTTCGGCGACGTCGCACCCGAGAAGGCGGGAGATCCAGGACCACCGCCAGGCGACGCTCCGGCCACTGCCGTGACTTGCAGTGAACCACGGCACGGTGTTACTGTCAACTGTAGTGCTGGAAGCCCACTGTAGGACGGAGCGCCCATGGGAGCATCATTCGGAGGCGTGCTCAAGCAGGCGCGCGAAGTACGCGAACTGTCCGCCGCAGATGCAGCTCGTGCAGCCGGCATCTCCGCAGCGTATCTGAGCAAACTCGAGAACGATGCCGTTAAGAAGCCTTCGCCGCACGTCCTGCACCAGCTGAGCGAAGCCCTGACCCTTCCGTATGCGGAGCTTATGCGCCTGAGCGGCTATCCGCTGCCGGTCGAGCCCGACCCGGGCGCCGTGGAGACCGTTGGCGCTGCGCTCTTCTCCGATCTCACCGACGACGAGCGGGATGAGCTGCTGGAGTACCTTGCCTGGTACCGCACTCGACGCCGGATTCGTCGGGGCAACGGCGCGCCCTGAGACACTCGGTCAGCGATCGTCACTGGGCCACGCGATAAGCCCGATATCTGGTACATCGAATCCTCCGGGCAGGCCTACCATGACCTCATCCGCCGTCGGAAACCGCCCGGCATGAAAGACCAGGACAGACCGGAGAGATCGCGATGAGCTTCATCTCACGGGGCTTTCGGGGACGACGTCAAGTGGACGCGCCGGCGGGTCGGGTACCGCCGGGCCAGTACGTCACGCCGGATTTTCCAGTGCTGTCGGCTGGGCCGACGCCGAGTGTTCCCCTCGACAAATGGCGCCTTTCGATCACCGGCCAGGTCGACAAGCCATTGGCCTGGACGTGGGCGGAATTCACGGCTTTGCCCAGTGAGGACGTGACGGTTGACATCCACTGTGTCACGAAATGGTCCAAGCTCGACACGGCCTGGAAGGGCGTCTCCGTCGACACGCTCCTGAAGGATTCTCCGACCGCCGCCGAGTACGTAATGGCTCACTCGTATGGCGGCTACACCACCAACCTGCCGCTCGAGGACCTGACCGGCGGCAAGGCCTGGATCGCTTACGCCTACGGCGGTGAGCCGCTCGAGCCGGAACACGGAGGGCCGGCCCGACTCCTCGTGCCGCATCTCTACTTCTGGAAAAGCGCGAAGTGGATCAGTGGCCTCGAGCTTCGGGACGATGATGCGCCCGGCTTCTGGGAGACCTACGGCTACCACAACTATGGTGACCCGTGGCGCGAGCAACGCTACGCGGGCGACTGACCTGGCTGGTCGGTGAGGTCGTCAGTCGGGTAGACGAGACCGCCCGGGTGCGCAGCCTTGTGCTCGACTGCCCGGATTGGCCGGGGCACCAGCCCGGCCAGCACGTGGACATCCGGCTGACCGCCGACGACGGTTACCAGGCTGAGCGAAGCTATTCGATCGCGACGCCGGCCGACGGCAGCCGGGTGACGGTCACGGTCGAGCGCATCGACGGAGGTGAGGTATCGCCCTACCTCGTAGACGAGCTCCAGGTCGGCGATCGCCTGGAGTTGCGAGGCCCGATCGGTGGCTGGTTCGTGTGGAAGCCGGAGCTCGGCGGGCCACTGCTCCTGGTGGCGGGCGGCAGCGGGTTGGTGCCGTTGATGGCCATGGTTCGCGCCCGCGTGGCTACTGGGAGCGACGCTCCAGTCCGGCTGCTACTGTCGGCACGAACCGCGGAGGACGTCATCTACGCCGCGGAGCTCGGCACCATCTCCGGGGGTCGGGTCGGAGTCGATGTTGTCCAGACCTTGACGCGGGCCCAGCCGCCGGGCTGGTCCGGCTATCGACGGCGCGTCGATCGAGAGATGGTTGCGGAGGTCGCCTGGCCCGTCATGGAGAAGCCGCGGTGCTACGTGTGCGGCCCCACCGGCTTCGTCGAAACGGTGGCCTCCGCGTTGGTCGAGATCGGCCATGACCCGCAGAACATCAGAACCGAGCGCTTCGGCCCGACGGGAGGTTAGCGATGACCATTGACAGCCACGTCGACGGCAACGCCATGGGTGGCCTCCTCATCGACGTGTTCGGGCGCGAGATGACCGACGCGCACGGCTGCTGCGCGAAGTGTGGTTCCGTGCACGCCGTGGGTGAGTTCATGGTCTACCGCAGCGGACCGGGCGACGTGTTGCGTTGCCCGACCTGCGCATCTGTGGTCATCGTGGCCGCATCGCTGCCCGAGCGGCCGCGGGTGTACATCTCCTCCCTGAGGTGGCTGGAAACCGCCGACTGAGGCGACTCGCGCTAACCGTGGGGGGCACCGTCCGCGGCAACAGCACTCGCCGCTCGGGATCTCGAAGGCCTAGAGTCGGTGCGTGGCTACCTCACCCCGCGCCTTCGTCCTGCGGCACACGCGCCTTCGATTGGTTCCTGGGCTCGAGGAGATCCGCCTCCACCTGGCTGATGCGGTGTTGCCGCTGTGGCATGCCGTCCAGATCGAGACGGCCGATCCCGATGCTCCGCTGCCGTTCTGGGCCTTTGCGTGGGCGGGAGGGCTTGCGATCGGACGGTACCTGCGAGAGCACCCCGAAGCCGTGGCCGGTCGCCGCGTATTCGATCTCGCATCTGGGTCCGGCCTATGTGCGATCGCCGCGATGCATGCCGGTGCGTCGGTGGTCACCGGCGCGGACATCGATCGCTTCGCCGCCGCCGCCACGGCGCTCAACGCGCGCGCCAACGGCCGCCGAGTCGCGTTTGCACGTCGTGACGTGCTGGATGAGGAGGTACCCGATGTCGACGTGGTCCTGGCCGGCGATTGCTGGTACGAAGGCCAGCTCGCCGAACGGGTCCTGCCATGGCTGAAGCGGGCCCGTGCTCAAGGGATCGACGTCCTGGTGGGCGACCCGGGCCGCCGCTACCTGCCGACCGAGGAACTGAGCGAGCTCGCCTCGTTCGAGGTCCGCACGACCACCGAGCTCGAGGACCTGGATCACAAGCAGGGCCGGGTCTACGCCTTGCGGCAGAGCGGCTGAGCGACGAAGGCCGCAGCCCTCGCCCCCGATCGCCGGGCGCACAATGGCGTAATCGGAGCGTCTCGGGTTCCGGGAGGTGGCGTTCGATGGGACAGCAGGACCGGACCGGGATGGACGTCCGCTGGATTTCCCAGACCGGAGTCGCCGAGCATGCCGGCGGCGAGCTCGAAGGACTACTCGAGCGGGACGACGGCTTCGTCTGGGTGGACGTCCCCGTTTCCGGGGACGACACGGCGCAACACCTGTCCGACCTTTTCGGGTTCCACCCACTTGCCATTCGCGACGTGATCGAGCGGCGGCACGTTCCAAAGCTCCATGCCTACCCGGAGCACCTGTTCGTCATCGTTCATGCGCCCGAAGCCGGTGAACCCGGCCACGTCCATCTCATCGAGATCGATCAGTTCATCGGGCGTCGCTACCTCGTGACCACGCACGGCCCGCTCGGCCGCGGCGTCAGCCTCGACCTGGCCCTGAGGGAGACACGACATGTCCTGGGCCGTCTCGAGAGCGGGCGCCTTCGGCCGACGACGCCCTTCGAGCTGTCGTACGCGATCGTCGCCGCCGTCGCTCATCGCCAGGGTACGTACCTGACCGAGCTGGCGTCGCAGGTTGCCCTCCTGGAACGCCGCGTGCGGGAGGGCAATGAGGGCGATCCGGTCCGGCTCCTGGAGGAGATGTTCCTGATGCGTCACGAGCTCTTGTCAATCCGGACGACCGCGGCTGAGAGCCGGGATGTCTTCGCTCGCATGGGGGCCCTTACCCGGATGATCCCGCCTGAGGCCCCACCGCTCATCGATGACTTGATCGATCGCTTCGAGCGCGTGAAAAGCTTGTGCGACAACGAGAAAGAGTTCACGCAGGGGATCATCGACTTCTATCAGGCGCGCACGACGACGCGGATGAACGTAGCGATGGAGCGGCTGGCCCTCATCGCTGCCGTATTGCTGCCCGTCACGGCGATCGCCTCGATCTATGGCATGAACCTCATCGTTGAGGAGCGGTCTGACTTGCCGCAGCTGGGGATCGTCCTCGCCGTTATGGTCCTTGTGACGGGCGCCATGCTGACGTGGTCAAAGCGGCTCGGTTGGTGGTGAGGCCGTATCGCGCCGAACGCAATGGTCGGAACGCCGCTCGAAAGGGGACGAACCAGGAGCAAGACATGACAACGGACCCGATCGGAACGCTCGGCGCGCTCCTTGCCCAGACCGAGGTAGCCCACGGCGTGTTCGAGACGACCGAGCTGAACGGCGCTTACGACCAGGAATGGCCGCGCTGGTACGCCGAATACGCCGTCCAACACGGCATTGGCACGCTGCTGGGACGTGCCGTCACCGCCGACGAGCTGGCTCGCTTCCTCGCGAGCAGTTGGGACGAGATGCAGCATGCTGACCCGCGGCCGAGCGACCCGTGGGCGGCCTACACAGCTCGCCGAATCGCCACAGAGCTGTAGAAACCAAAAGTCGAAGCTCTATCCAAGGTCGACCCCTATGATCGGGACCTCGCGCCTGCGGTTCTCTGAGAGAGCGGCTGGCTGTGGAGCCTGGCCGCCAGAACGTTGTGGCCACCCGACTGGGACCTGAGCAAAACGGGTGGAGTTTTGCGCTCTATCGTCTGGCAGCAGCTTCAGCCCTGGCTCCGATGCTCCTCGATGAAGTCGAGGGCAACCGCAGCGAGCAGCGGTGAGGTGCCGATGTTGTAGTGGGTGAGGCCCGGCAGGACCGCGAGCGCGTGGCCGCCCTTTGGCCGGCCCTCGCCCATCCAGCCGCCGTCACGGATGCCGCCATCGAGCAGCTTGAAGGCCTCGACGTAGTGGGAGGGCGGTGCCATGTCGGCATCGGCGCAGACGATCATCGTCGGCACCTGGATGCCGCGGAGTTCCTCGCTGAAGTCGAAGTCTCTGCTCATCGACTCGCCGATCTTGTCCAGCAGCCGCCCGAAGTCCTCCGGGCGGGGCGCGACCCGTTGGTAGAGCTGGTACATCGGTGTCTCCTTCATGAACTCCACCGCGGCGGAGCCGACCTGCTCCTGCTGGGCGAGCATCTCGGCCGGGATGGCGTCGCGTCGGATGTTGGCCGAGACTATGACGAGCTTGCCGACCTTCTCCGGGTACTTCACCGCGGTGAAGAAGGCGACGCCGCCGCCGAGTGAATAGCCGACGAGGTCCACCTTTTCGAGCCCGAGATGGTCGATGAGCGCCGCGATGTCGTCGGCCATGAGTCGTATGTCGATCGGCCGATCGATGTCGGCTGTGCGGCCGTGCCCCTGGAGGTCGGGGACGACGACTTGATGGCCTGCCGCCAGCGCATCGAGCACCGGCCCGAACGTCTCGCCCGAGGCGAGCCCACCGTGCAGCAGGATTATCGGACGCCCGGAGCCGTGGATCTCGTAGTAGAGGTTGAGGCTGTTGACCTCGGCGTACACGCCGGTGCCGGTCGCCTTTGTCGTCCAGTTGGTGGTCACCGTGGTGCTCCTTGCGTCATCGGTCGAGCGGACTACTACCGATCAGACCGATACTCCCGCAAATTCATCGAGGTGTCTCAGAGGCTCGCGACCCGCACGAGGCTTTTGACTGCGCGCCGCTCGTCCATCGCGACGTACCCCTCGAGAAGATGCTCGAGATCGGTCTCGAAGTCGAACACGCGACCCGGGTTGATCCGCCCTTCGAGGACATCCGGGAGCAGCTCCGGGATGTAGCGTCGGGCCGGCGACACGCCGCCTCGTAAACCCACATTCCGGAAAATCACGACATCGATGGGGACCTCAACGTCGTGCGGCGCGCCAACCGCGCCGACGATCGAGCCGACGCGGGCGATCGAGAACGCCGTCTTCATCGACTCGCCGGTGCCGACACATTCGAGCGCCGCGTCGACGCCGACCCCGCCGGTCATCGCCAGGACGGCATGGGTAGCGCCGTCGCCTCGCTCCGGGACGATGTCGGTCGCGCCGAACTCACGGGCAAGAGCCTGCCGAGCGCGGTTCCGAGAGAGCGCGATGATCCGCTCTGCCCCCAGCCGCGTAGCCGCGATCACAGCGCACAGCCCCACAGCGCCATCGCCCACGACCGCTACGATGTCGCCGCGTTGCACGCTTGCGCTGACCGCGGCGTGGTGACCGGTGCACATGACGTCCGAGAGCGTCACCAGCGAACGCAACGTCTCTTCCGTGTGGCCCGCTCCTGGGACTTTCACGAGCGTCGCGTCGGCGAACGGACTACGCACGCGCTCGCTCTGGCCGCCGTCGATACCGTGGTTCCCGAAGGAGCCGCCGTTCATGCAGTTGGACGGCCAGCCGCCTCGGCAGTTGGCACACGTCCCGTCGCAGAACGTGAACGGCGCTACGACGAGGTCGCCCCTGGCGATCGTTCGTACCTCGGGCCCGACCTCCTCGACGATGCCGATGAACTCGTGCCCGATTGGCCCGAGGGCATGTGGGGACAGGCCGCGGTAATACCAGAGGTCGGAACCGCAGACGCTCCCGAAAACGACACGGACGATGGCGTCGGTCGGCTCGACGATGACCGGGTCGGGCCGGTCCCCGACTTCGATCTGGCGCGGACCGTTGTAGATCGCAGCGCGCACGACTCGCTCCCGAAGGCTACACGTGCTGTTGGTCTTTCTCGCCACACTGAAACCATGGGCATGAGGTCGATGTCGGCGGGGCCATGTGGTCGCGGCGGCGCTCGGGGCCCGAGCAGACGTGATCGTGGCCAAACGTCCGGCACTTCGCGCCTGAGCCCCTCACCGAGTCAGGGCTGCTCGTTCAGACGGCGGACGCGTGCCTCATCCACCTGTGGTGGCTTGACCCGCCGGGCGTCGGTGAAGTCCTGGCCGCCATGACCGGTAGGGAGTGAAGAGAACCGGCACTTCGCTGCCAGCCAACTTCGCTCTGAGCTCTGTGCTCGGCTCGCCGAGCAGTTCGCCGTGAACCACTGAGACCGTCGCAAGGACCGCTGGGAACAAGTGACCGAGATTCGCAGCGTGCTCGATGGCAGCCTCGGAGTCCCGGTACCGCTCGATGACCATGCACTCGGACTGATCGCCGTTGAGGTAGAGGTCGTATCCCAGCGTGCCGGAGTCCTTCGTCCGCACGATGTCCATGGCCTGATCGGCCAAGCGCAGGTACTCCTCGCGCTTGCCCTCGAGAAACCTGAATCGTGCGATACCAAGAAGCTCACTCATGGCTCAGTCCTCCAAACCTTGACGACGAAGGCATGAACTCGAGTCTCGATACGCTCTACAAGTCTTGTGGCCACCACGTCCGTGCTCCTGGGAGCCCCCTGCTCTATCCGAGCTCGAGCCAGTATGATCGGCGCCTCGCGCCTGTAGCTCAGTGGATAGAGCGTCGGCCTCCGGAGCCGAAGGTCGCAGGTTCGAATCCTGTCGGGCGCGCCAGTACCTGCTCCTGCGCCGGCTGGACGCGTTCGGGCAGCGCGAGTGCAAGGCCTAACGAGTAAGCCTCCGATGTGAGTCGAGCGCCGACGAACTCTGGGCCGCGCCGCGCCCGAGGACTGTGATTCGCCGG
>VBEC01000102.1 GCA_005883615.1 Chloroflexota bacterium
GACCTGGTTCGCGATCATCTCGACCTCGTTGATGACCGACTCGATCGCCTTGAGAGCGCTAATCGTGTTCTGGACGAGGTTCGTCAGGTCGAGCACGATCGCCTGGCACCAGGCGGAAGAGGCCGCGACCAGGATGATCGCGATCGTACCAATCAACGGCCTCGACAACTTCGCGAGCGAGCGAGTGGCTCGTCCAACGGTCGCGGCGATCGACCCCAAGGCCGCCGTGACGTGACGGGCGAGCATGTAGGCCGTGCACGCGGTGCCCCACACGGCCTCCGCGACCCGGACGATCGCCCCTAGGATAACGAGCGCGAGGGCTGCCCAGGCGAGCCAGCCAGCGAGACTCATGGCGTGCGGCCGACCGGTTACCAGGGGGCCCCAAACGAGGACGACTCCGGCCATCACGAGGGCCCCGATCCCGAGCTTGCCCAGCAGCCATCCGCGGCTCTCGACGTAGATGAGACGGGTCCGGGTGGGAGCGACGATTCGAGTCATGGCTGGTTACCTCCCTCTGCGACCCGCATCCAGGCTTTTGCCGCGGTCTCCAGTCCGCGGGATCGAAGCCAGGCCGCAGGCCATTGCCGTCCATGGATGCTCATCTGCTCGTTGACTTGGCCGATAGCTTCCCTCCCCGCCATTCCGACGAAGCTGAGGGCTACCGGCCCGAGCCCCAGGCTGATGAGCCGCCGTCCCAGAGGGGACACTACGTAATACTGCCTCTTCGGAAGAGCGCTCGCCAGGATCTGGAGCTGCCGGCGGTTCAGACCGATCCCTTCGTAAAGCCGACGGACGTGGTCGCTCTCGGCCTCGGGATTCGGCAGGAGGATCTTCGTCGGACAGGACTCGAGGATGATGTCGCGACGCGTGGAGTTCACGACGTCCGCCACGCTCTGGCTCACGAAAACCACCGCGGCGTTCTTCTTCCGCAGAGTCCGGAGCCAGCTCTCCACCGCGTTCCCAAAAAGCGAGTGGAGCGCAGTGACCCACGCCTCCTCGATGACGAGCAGCGAGGGCGTCCCTTCCTGCAGGCGCTGCTCGACTCGGTGAAAGAGGTAGAGAAGGATCGGCACGAGATGCTTCTGCCCGAGTGCCATCAAATGAGACATCTCGAAGACCTGGAACCGGCCCTGGCCCAGGTCGTCGGTCTGAGCGTCGAGGAGATGCCCGAGTGGCCCGCTCAGCGTGTAGTGGGCAAGAGCCTCCCGCAGATCCTCATCCTGCAGCGTGTGCACGAGGTCGGTCATCGTGCGGCTCGGGCTCTCGGCCAGCAGCTCGAGTGCGCGCCAGAGCGCGGCGCGCTGTGCGGGTGTCGGCGCGATGCCCTGCAAGTCGAGGAGCACCTCGAGCCACTCCTGGGCCCATCGACGCTCATGGCTCCGGTCGATCCCCGCGAGGGGCGTGAAGGCCAGGCCGCGCTCGTCGTCCCCGGCGATGTCGTAGTACTCGGCGCCGCAGGCGTGTGCGAGCACGTACGCCGAATAGTCCTTGTCGAATAGGAACACCTGGGCCCCGGGGTAGCGGAGGAACTGTGCCATCCGCAGTCCAACCAGCGTCGATTTGCCGGATCCGGTTGGCCCGAGGATCAACGTGTGGCCGACGTCGCTGACATGGAGGTTCAGGCGAAAGGGCGTCGCGCCGGCGGTGGCTGCGTAGCAGAGCGACGGACTCCCGGCCGGATAGTACGGGCACGGGTGCTGCTCGAGCCCGGGCCACATGCTCGTCAGCGGCATCAGATCGGCCAGGTTCAGGGTGTGGAGCAGCGGCTTGCGGACGTTCTGGTGGCCGTGGCCCGGGAGCGAGCCCAGGTAGGCCTCGAGAGCGTTCACCTCCTCGACGCGCGCACCAAAGCCGTGATGCTGGAGCTGCTTGGCCACCTCGCGTGCAGTTGCGTCCAGCCGCTCCCGGTCGGGATCGAGCAGGAGCACGTTGCACGTGAAGTAGCCGAAGCGGACGACGCTCGCGCTGGCCTCGGCCACCGCGTCGTCCGCGTCCTGCGCCATGGCCACCGCGTCCTTGTTGGCGAAGGTGACCGCGCCGAAGTTGAACGACTCTTTGAGGAGCCCCAGCAGCCCGTGCCGCTTCTGGAACCAGTTTCGCCGATAGACCCGCAGCGCTCGTTCGGCACTGGCAGGATCCAGGAAGATGAACCTTGTCGACCAGCGATACTCCACCGGTAGGCGGTTCAAGAAGCCGAGGGTCTCGGGTACGGACTCCATCGGGAACCCCATCACCCCGATAACGCGAATGTGGTGCTCGCCGATCCGCGGCCGGAAGCCACCGACCAGGTCCTGGGTCGCAATCACCGCGTCCAGGTACATCGGAATGGCGGGAACGCGCACCTGATGCCGGAGCCCCGTGATGCACGTGTGGAGGTACGTAAGGAGCGCTGCGGAGTCGAGGCGCACCAGCGTCAACCGGGACGACAACGCGTCCTCGAGCGACGTGACCGTCTTTCTGAAGATGTCGAGGACCTGGCTCCAGCCTTGGCGCCGATCGCCGTCGCCTTCCAGGAACAGCGCCGACACGCGGTTTTCGATCTCGGCCGGCGGGCGGTAGGTCAGCGCAAGGTAGTAGGCACTCTCGAAGTGGGTGCCCTCGGCAGTGTAGCGCTCGCGGCGCTCCTCATCGATGAGACGGGTTGTAGAGTCAGGAAAGGCCCCGCCTTCCGGGTAACCGACACTCGGGCGTCGAATGGCATCGACGTGGAGCATCCAGCCGTTGCCAAGCCGCACGAGCGCGGCGTTCACCTGGCTCGAGAGCACCGCGAGCTCCTCATGGCTGGCCGACTCCAGATCGGGGCCGCTGTAGGTCCACGCGGCCAGGAAGCCTCCGTCCTTCAGGAGGCAGACGCCGTCGTCGACTAGAGCCGCATAGTTGACGAGGTCGGCAAGGCCTTTGGGCTTCGGAGCAAAGACTGCCACTGTCAGTCCTCCACCGAGGGGTAGACCCACGCAGGCGGCGCCCCAATCGGTGGTCGAGCCGGGTAGTACGGCTGGTAGCGGACGTGGCGGACGTAGATCCGACTCAGTCGCGGGTCGTACCTGGCTGCACGGGT
>VBEC01000103.1 GCA_005883615.1 Chloroflexota bacterium
GGCCGGGGTGCGGTCGCCGGTGATGCTCGTCCTGTGGGCGCTTGCCGCGGCCGCGGGACTGGCCGCTGTGGCAGTGGCACTGGCCCGACGGATATCCGCACCAGCGTCAACCTCTGAGGTCGTGTTGCCGGTTCTGGCACTGGCGCCTTACTGGTTCCCGTTCGCCATCGCACTCCTGTTCGGCAACCTCGATGCCTCGTTCCCGTTCCTGTATGGACTGATGCTCGTCGGGGCTTTGCGCGGCGGCACCTTCGGGGCGGTCCTGGCCGGGACCGGCCTGGCGCTGGCGTCGCTCAAGCTTCATCCTGCCCTGCTCGTGGCATGGTTCCTCGGGCTGGCCCTGGTGGCACGGATGCGCCCGGCCGGCGGCGCGTCACCAGCCTTTGGGTGGCGAGCCCTTGGGGTGGGGGCCTTCGTCATCGGGGCAATCGTCGCCCTCAGCCTCCTGGTCGGAGGACTCGCCCCATGGCGTGACTTCCTGGACGTCGTTCGAATCGGCAGCGGCGCGGCGCTCATCGACCGCCGAAACATCGGCCCGGCATCGCAGTTGAGCCTCCTTCTCGGCAGCTCCGAGGCCATGGCGCGCGGCATCCAGATCGTCGTCTCGCTGCTCGCCCTCGCAGTCACACTGTGGGCGGCGCTCCGGCGGCGAGATCTGGTCGAGAGCTTCGGGTGGGCAAGTGCGGCCTCGCTGGTGACACTCCCCGTCACGTGGTTCCACTATCCGGCGGCGTTATTGCCGGTCGGCATCGCCGCGTTCGCTCGGAGCCGCGGCGGCCCGAACGAGCGACGGAACGCCATGCTGCTCGGCATCGCCATCCTGGTCGGGTTTGCGGCCCTCGTCGCGCCGGTCATTCTGTGGATCGGCGTCGGGCTCGTCGTCCTCGCGGCCAGAGCGAGCGTTCCGGCTCTCGAGTCGTCGACCTAGCGTGAGGGGAAGGCTGCTCCGGACTCTCGGCCTTGCAACCGCGGGCATCGCGATGCTTGCGGCCGCGACGCTCGCGAGCGCGTTCCCAGGGACGGCAATCTTCCGTTGGGTCGAGATCGTCGCCTTGACGCCCTTCGGCATAGCTGGCTGGCTGGGCGTTCTCTTCCGACCGAACCGAACGAATCCCGCCGCGTTGCTCGGTGTCGCCCTGCTGGTGGTGTCCGCCACGGCGTCGGCTGCTGTGTCGGCCTACCCGAGCCTTTCGATTCCCGCGCTGTGGCACCTCTTGATGCTCGGCGGCATTGCTCTGCTTGTGTGGCGATGGACTGGTCACCAGCCAGGCCGTTCCCAGGCCGCAGCGCTGGCGATCATCTTGCTGCTAGTCATCCTGGGGACCCAGTTGCTCCAGGACTTCGGCTACTGGCTGCGCTGGCTGGCGCTGGGTGCACCGCTACGAGAGCTGCCACTTCGTCCGGGGATCGCGGGCGGGTTGGTCGGTGCGCCGACGTGGGCCGGCGACTACACGGTCTTGCTCGCGCCGATGGCGTGCGTGGTGTTGTGGCGGGGCGGACGAGGCGGCCGCCTTGCCGCGATCATCCTGGCAGCGGTGGCAGCGTTCGCGGTGCTCGCCGGTGGCACGCGCTCACTCTGGCTGGGCGCGTTGCTCGTGCTGGGCCCGGTCGGGATTGCGTGGGTGGTCGTCCGCCAACGGGAACGTCCGGATCGGCGCGTCCTCAGCGCGCTGGGTGTCGCAACGTTCGCGGCCGTCCTGTTCGGTCTCGTTGCCGTCCGCTCCGGCTTCGGCGGCCAGATTGTCCGAGACGCCGACGAGGGCCGGACGTCCGCGTACCGCGCCGCGCTGGCGATCGCCGCCGATCACCCTGTCCTCGGAGGGGGGCCGGGCACCTATGGCGAGTACCGCCTGGGCCAGCCGGCAGACGACCTGGGATCGGTCGCCTTCCCGAACGCCCACAATATCGTCCTCAATACGGCCGCCGAAACCGGCCTCCTTGGGCTCGCGGCGTTCGTCGCGGCAGGACTCCTCATGGCCTACGCGATACGCAGGTCGTGGCGCGCCGCGCCTGCAGAACGGCCTCTGCTCGTCGCATGCGTCGCCGGCCTGGTGATGCTTCTCCTGCACGCTCTCGTCGACGTCGTGATCGATCTGCCGGGCATCGCCATTGCCGCCTCCATCGTGACGGGCATTGCGATCGGGTCGCCGGCCACCCTGGAAGGCGAAGGGTCGGCGAACTCGTCTGTGGTCCCGGAAAAGGTGAATCCCGCTGCCTGGGCGGCTACGGCCCCCGCGTTTCGAGCCGCCGCCTTGGGTGCGTTGGCCCTGGCAGTGGTGCTCGTCCCTTCGATGGCACGCGTCGAGGCGTCCGTCGGCGCGCAGCGCAGCGCGATCCTCGCTCTCCGCGAGGGCCGCGCGGGAGACGCTGCAGCGCAGGTCCAGACAGCCCACGAGGAAACGCCGGACATGGCAACGGCCGACCGACTCCTCCTGCTCGCGCGCGCTAGCTCGGGAGATCTCACGGGGGCGATCGATGCGGCCCGCGCCGCCGCAACGACGGAGCCGATGGCTCAGCACGGGCTGGTGCTGGGGGTGCTGCTCGGCCAGGCCGGTCACACGGCCGAAGCGCTCAGCGCGCTCGAGGGGGCCTCGAGGCTCCCTCCGACCGACGGCCTGATCGCCTTGAACTCGGCCGTTCTTGCGGGCTCCGCTGGAGACCCCGCGTCAGCTCGCGCGGCCCTCGTGGCGCTGATCGAAGCGCAACCGTGGATT
>VBEC01000039.1 GCA_005883615.1 Chloroflexota bacterium
CGAGGCTCTTCGGCCGTTCGTAGGCGAACGCCGCGGGAATCATGCTTCCACCTCCCGGCCCTGCATGGCACGCCACACGGTCTGTGGCGTGAACGGCATGTCCAGATGACGGATGCCAAAGGAGGCAAGCGCATCGATGACGGCGTTGGCGACCGCAGGAGGGGAAGCGATGGTGCCCGTCTCGCCGACCCCCTTGACTCCCAGCGGGTTGATCGGCGACGGCGTGACCGTCTCGTCAAGCTCGAAATTCGGGAACCAGCCAGCGCGCGGCACCGCATAGTCGAGCATCGAGCCCGAAAGGAGCTGACCATCCTCCCCATAGACGGCTCGCTCCCAAAGCGCCTGGCCGACGCCCTGGGCGATGCCTCCGTGGATCTGGCCGTCCACGACCATTGGGTTGATCTTGTTGCCGACGTCGTCGACCGCGATGTAGCGCACGAGCTCGACCTGTCCGGTGTCCTGGTCGACCTCGACGATCGCGATGTGGGTTCCGAACGGGAACGTGCAGTTCGGCGCGTCGTAATACGCCGTTTCGTCGAGGAACGGCTCCATGCCCTCCGGCACGTCGAAGCCGAGATCGAGCGCAAAGGCGATCTCCTGGATCGTCTTCTTCTTGTCCGGGGAGCCGCGCACCGAATAGTTCGGGCCATCGACTTCGACGTCGTCGACAGCGGCCTCCAGCATGTGGGCAGCCATGCGTCGTGCCTTTTCGCGCACCTTCTCGGCCGACTTGACGGCGGCGGTGCCGCCCACCGCAGCGCTCCGGCTGCCGTAGGTGCCGTATCCGAATGGCGTGCCCTGGGTATCGGAATGCTGGACGACTACGTCCTCCATGGGCAGGCCAAGCTGGCTCGCGACGATCTGCGCGACCGTCGTTTCGTGGCCCTGGCCGTGGCTCGACGTGCCGATGGTCACGACTACCTTGCCGGTGAGGTGGACCTTGATGTTGGCCGATTCCCACATGGCGGCGCCCCAGCCCTCGCCGACGGCGCCGATCCACTTCGACGGAGCGATGCCGCAGACCTCGAGGTAGGAGGAGAGGCCGATCCCGAGGTATTTCCCACGACGGCGCGCCTCGTCCTTGGCTTTGCCGATCTCGTAGTAGCCGGCCATCGTCAGGGCTTTATCCAGCGCCGGGGTGTAGTTGCCCGAATCGATGGCCAACTCCTCGCCGTTGGGCGAGCGGAAGAGGCCGTTCGGGTGCTTCCACGGAAACACGTCGGGCGGCAGGAAGTTCTTGCGGCGGATAGCGGCTGGATCCATGCCGAGCTCGACCGCGAGCAGGTCCATCCCGCGCTCGACGACATACGTGGCCTCAGGCCGGCCGGCACCGCGGTACGCGTCGACGAACGCGGTGTTGGTGTACACGCCGGTGACTTCGCACCAGACGTTGGGGATGCCGTAGGGGCCGCAGAGGATGTGTCCGTACAGGGTCGTCGGCGTGCCGGGTCCGATCGTCGACAGGCGGCCGCCCAGGTTGGCGTAGGTCCTGACGCGCAGCGCCGTCACGGTTCCTTCGCGCGTGGCGGCCAACTCCAGGTAGGTGATGTGGTCACGCCCATGGGTCGTGGCGTTGTAGTTCTCACGGCGGCTTTCGATCCACTTGACCGGGCGCCCGGCGAGCTTTTTCGACAGCCCGAGGACCATCGGCATGTCGGCGTAGGTATAGATCTTCGATCCGAACCCGCCGCCCACATCCGGCGCGACGACCCGCAGCTTGTGCTCGGGAATGCCCGTGACGAACGCGGTCAGGAGCAGCCGCTGGATGTGCGGAGTCTGGCTCGACATCCAGATCGTGTATTCGTCGTTGCCGGGGTTGTACCAGCCGATGTCCCCGCGGGTCTCGATGGTGTTCGGGATGAGCCGCTGGTTGACGAGGCGCTGGCGGACGACCACTTCGGCCTTGGCGATCGCCTCGTCGGTGCCCTCCTTGTTGCCGAGTGTCCACTGGAAGACGATGTTGTTGGGGGCGTTCTCGTGGAGCTGCGGTGCGCCGGGCTGAGTTGCCTTCTCGGCATCTACGACGGCCGGCAGCGGCTCGTAGTCGACCTCGATCTCGTTCAGCGCATCGGCCGCCTGGTCCGCGCTCTCCGCGACGACGACTGCGACGCCCTCGCCGGTCCACTTGACGCTGTCGGTAGCCAGCACGCGCGGCATGTTGACGTTGTTCTGGAGCCCGGCCGAGCCACCGGCCGGCCAGGCGAACGGCAACGGGTTGTAGTCCATGAAGTCGGCGCCCGTGTAGACGCCGACGACGCCGGGCATCGTCCTAGCGCGGGAGGTGTCGATCGAGCGGATGTTCGCGTGGGCGTACGGGCTGCGCAGCACCGCCGCGTAGGCCATCCCGGGGAGCTTGATGTCATCGACGTAGTTGCCCTCGCCCGTGATGAAGCGGGGATCCTCTTTGCGCTTGATCGGAGCGCCGAGGACTTCGGTTGCCATCGTCTGTCCTCCTTCTCGGCGCGTCAGGGCCGCGTGCTTGCCGCAGTCGAGGCGGCTGAGCCCGCCGTCGTCCCGGCTTTCGAGCGGGCGGCGGCGCCGGCGGCGTTGGGGGCGGTTGCGCCCGCGCGCATGGCGCTCGCGGCCTCACGGATGGCCACCACGATGTTGTGGTAGCCGGTACAGCGGCAGAAGTTGCCCTCAATCGAGTGGCGTATTTCCTCGTCGGTCGGGTCGGCGTTGCGCTCGAGCAAGTCCGCGGCGGCCATGATCATGCCCGGGGTGCAGAACCCGCACTGCAGGCCGTGGTTCTCCCAGAAGGCCGTCTGCAGCGGGTGAAGCTGGCCGTCGTTGGCGAGGCCCTCGATCGTCGTGACGTCCCTGCCATCGGCCTGGACCGCCAGCATCGTGCACGACTTCACCGCTCGGCCATCGACGGTGACCGTGCACGCGCCGCATTGACTCGTGTCGCATCCGACGTGCGTCCCGGTCAGATCCAGATCCTCGCGCAGGACCTGCACCAGCATCCGTCTCGGCTCGACGTCGAGCTCGCGGGTCGAGCCGTTCACCACGAGCGAGATGTGCTCGGTCACCCTCGAGCCTCCTTCCGCAAGGGCGCGGCGCCGCCCTTCAGCGGTCCCCATGGCCACCTGGGCGCGTCGCGCGGAGCTGCTTGGTCGGCCTGTCCCGACGAGTTGGGCCGGGAGAGGTGGAGTCCCGAATCGTGCTCCTCCCGGCCCGAGGAATCAAGGCCAATTCCGCAGCCCGGCCGTAACCGCCGCACGGCCGGGCCTCCTGGTCGGCCTCCCGGCCGTAACCGCCGCACGGCCGGGCCCTCCTGGATTTCGTTCGACGAGTCGATCGCTGTGGTGCATCAAATCGGCGGCAAGCGTGCAGGACATCGTCGTCGAACTCGGGGTTCAGCCGACATCCCCCGCGCGGACGGGCCTAAATCAATGCACGAGCACGATCACGTCGCTGCCGTCCAATCCGCACAGACAAGCGCTTGGTAAGTGTCGCCTGATTTGCTAGACGCGTGCCACAGCGTTTGGGTCGCTCCTCCCTGGCCGGTCAGCTCGCTCAGCTCGTCCTTGATACCCGCTCGACGGTCGGCTGGTCGCAGCGGGAGCTGAGTGAGCGCTCTGGTATCTGCCAATCGACGATCTGCCGAATCGAGACCGGCAGATTTGGGAGTCTCTCGGTTACGAACGCATCGACCCTGCTTGACACGCTCGGGTTAACGGTGCGAGTAACGGCGGACGCACCGTTCCTCATCGATCGAATGCGCCAACGAGAGCCCGCCCATAGCCGCTGCTCCGGCTCGGTGAGGAGGAACCTCGAGCGCGATGGATGGGTGGTGGAGCAGGAAGTAGAGATAGGCACGGAACGAGTCCGTGGCTGGATCGACGTAATCGCCTTCCATCCGGGGGGCAAAGCGCTCCTGGTTATCGAGATCAAAACCGAGCTCCACGACATCGGGGCCACGCAGCGGACCATGGCGTGGTACGAACGCGAAGCATGGTCCGTGGCTCGTCGGTGCGGCTGGGAGCCGCAAGTCCAGGGCGCGCTGCTGCTTGTCCTCAAGACGCGGGCGAACGATCTGCGTTTGCGCGAGAACCGCGAGCTCATCGACCAGGCGTTTCCGACACGTGCGACGGCGCTAAGCCGCTGGCTGGGCAACGCGGACGGCAGTCGACTGGCCTCCAGGGGTCTCGCAATGATCGACCCGCTGAGCCGACATCGCGCCTGGCTGCACCCGACGAAGCTGGATGGCCGCCGAGTCGAGGCGCCGTACGCGGACTATGCCGACTTCATGCGGAGGTTGGAGGCCCGGAGGCGTCGGTGATTGAACCTGAGGCGTCGGTGATTGAACCTGACGCGTGGATGACGGAGCCTGACGCTCCAGTCCTGGAGTCCGCCCGTTCGATGTGGAAGTAGACACCCACGGCGAGGATGTGGCGCCGGGCAAGGCGGTAGAGGATGGTGCCCGGAAAGATGTGCTGGCGGGTCGCGAGGATCGCCCGCGTCCGCTCGTCCCCGGGCACCAGCCGATGGGCAACGATCGGGAAGGCATTCGGCCAACGAAGGACGAGCTGCGCCGCGGGAGCGGCTTCCAGATTGCGCGTCCAGGCGGCGTCGCCGTTGGGGTGGCCCAGGTACCACGAACCGTCGGCCCGCAGGAGCCCGAGCAGGAACGTCCGCTGGCGGCCCGTCGCGCGTCCAGCCACCCGAAGCTCGCAGGCATTGCCGAGTCCGTAGCCGCGCCACCATTGCCGAATGAGCGGGTCCAGCAGCCGCAGGATCCGGTAGAAAACCCGAAAGACGACCCCCCAGAACGGCGAGCCGCCACGCGCTCCTCCAGAGCCTGCCCTCGGTCGCCGAGTCAACGCCCCGGTCATGCCCCGGTCACGCCCCGGTCATGCCCCGGTCCCCCTCTGGTCACGCCCCGGTTACGCCCGACTTACGCCCGAGTCACCGCCCGACTTACGCCCGAGTCACGCCGGGACAGGCGCTCCTCGGTGTCGGCCTTCGGTGGGCTTGCCGTCGGGCAGCTCATCGCCGATGCCCAGCTCGTCGCGCACCTGGCGCACCGCCTGGACCACCACGCGCATCTTGGCCTCGGTCTCGTCGACCGTGCGCGTCTTGAGGCCGCAGTCGGGGTCGACGAAGATCTGGTCGGGGGGCAGCACCTCGAGCGCAAGCTTGATCCCGCGCACGACTTCGTCAACAGATTCGATGCGGTGCGAGTGGACGTCCACGACCCCGAGCCCGATGGCCTTGGTGAAAGGAATGTCGCGGAAACGCTCGAGCAGGTCGAAGTTCGAGTTCGTCATCTCGAGATCGATCTGGTCGACCGGGATGTCGAGCATCGTCGGGTAGGCGCGCATGAAGTCGCCGTAGCAGATATGCGTGATCGCGTGCGCCTCGAGGCCGTCGGTCACGATCGCCATCGCTTCCGCCACGAGTGGCAGCTCTTCCATCCGTGCCGACGCCGCCGGTTCGTCGATCTGCACGAAACGCGCCCCCGCAGCGGCCAGGTCCATCGCCTCCTCGTGGATCGCGCGGGCCAGGTCCAGCACGAAGTCGCGGCGCGAGCCGTAGTGCTCGTCGAAGCTCCAGTCGGCGATCGTGTAGGGACCGGTGAGCATGCCCTTGACTGGCCGCGAGGTGAGCGACTGCGCGTACTTCCACCAGTCCACGGTGATCGGATGCGTGCGGCGGATGCCTCCCACAGCGATCGGCTTGCGGTAATAGCGGTTGCCGTAGCTTCGGACGAGTCCGCCGATCTCGAAGCCGGCCATCTCCTCGGCGAAATACGTCGCCATGTCGCCGCGGTACATCTCGCCGTCGACCAGGATGTCGACGCCGATCTCCTCCTGGAAGCGAATCCAGCGTTCGGTGGCGGCGCGCTCGAGCGCATCGAGATCCTGGTCCGAAATGCGGCCGGCGGCGTGGTCCGCGCGGGCCTTGAGCAGCTCGGGCGGCTTGCCGAACGATCCGACGGAGGTGGTCCACAGTCCGTTCACGGCAGTCATGCGAGTTCCTCCGCGGGCTGTGCCGCCTGGGCTTCCTCGGCCGCCTTCCGTGCCGTGGGCGCGTATCGTCCGAAAGCGGCGCTCCGAATGTCGACCGCTCGGGGGTCGAGCGCCTGCGCGAGCTCCTCGGACGGGGCCATGGCTGCCAGACGAGCCGCCTCACCCAGCACCTTGATCTTCGCCAACGCCCGATCCCGAGGCAGGTACTCCAGGCTGGCGGACGGTGATAGGCCCACCCGTGCGAGGCCCCGACCTCCTGTCGACGCGGCGTAGTGGGCGGCCCAGATCAGGACTTCCTTGGTATCGAGGGCCGTGTTTCGGGCATCGACGACACCGCAGATGATCCCGCGCTCACCGGGGGCCCTCGCGATGAGGCGCCAGTTGTCCGGTCCCGCGATGAGGTCGAACAGGTAGCTGGCGTAGGGCGCATCGAAGATCGTGTCCTCGCCCGCCTTGTCGGCGTTGCCCATCGTGATCGCGAGGGATACGTGCGTGCCGTTCGAGCCAAAGCCGTCCAACAGGATCCGCTGCGCCTCTCGGAAGAGGGCCCGCTGCTCGCGGTCCTCGCCGATGAGGGTCGCGCCGTCCTCGTCCACCTGGATCAGCGGACAACCGGCCGCGGCGAGTGCGTGCAGCTCGTGGTTGAGTGCCTCGGCGAGCGCCAGCGTCAGTCGCTGCTGGGCGATCTCACCTGCGTCCGAAAGTCGGCCCAGGGTGTAGGGCCCGATGACGTTCTGCTTGACGGCTTTCTTCGTGGTCGAAGCCGCGAAGCGCCAGTCTTCGACGGTGATCGGCCGGGTCCACCGGGGCTCGGCGATCGCGCGCGGCTGGCGGAAGTAGGTGTTCGTGTCGAAATAGCGCAAGAGCCCCGAGATCTCGAAACCCTCCAGGCCGCGGGCCACGTAGGTCAACGGATCCTCGGCTCGGATACCGCCGTCGGTGAGCGGCTCCAGCCCGGCCGCTTCCTGTTCGGCGACGAGCTCACGGATCAGGTCGTCCTGAACCGATCGGAACCCCGCGGCGTCGATTTCCCCGCGTTCGAGCTGGCCGTAGGCGGCCCGCAACCGGAACGGATGACCGGGCAGTGGCGTTCGGGGATAGGCGCCGACGAGCGTTGCGAACATCAGGGCTCCAAGTGTCGTTCGGATGGTGCGGCGCGACAACGCCGGCGGCATTGAGGCCGGTGCATCGTCCTCGAGATACCTCGGCCGATGGTAGCGCATCGGGTACGCTCCGCCGCATGCCGACGGTCGGCGAGGACCTCGCGGGTCGATACCGGATCGAGGCGCCGCTCGGAGCCGGGGGCATGGCCACCGTCTGGCGAGCGCTCGATCTGCGGCTCGATCGCGCAGTCGCCGTGAAGGTGCTTTCGCCGAACCTCGCTGCAGACCCGGTTCTCGCGGAGCGTTTCGACCGCGAGGCGCGCTCCCTCGCAGCCGTCAGTCACCCGGCGCTGGTGGCGATCTTCGATGTCGAACCGGCCGCCCCCGCCACCGGACGGGAGCCGTTTTTCGTCATGGAACTGTCCTCCGGCGGGTCGCTGGCCGACCGCCTCGTCGCAGTTCCCGACGGTCGTCTCGAGCCCGACGAGATCGTTCCGATCGTCGTGCGCATCGCCGACGGCCTCGCGGCGCTGCACGACCGAGGCATCGTCCACCGTGACATCAAGCCGCACAACATCCTGCTCGACCGCGGTGGTGCGAAGCTCGCCGATTTCGGACTCGCAAGGCAGGGGGGCCCGGCCGAATTCGCGACGCTGACCGCGGCCGGCACGACCGTCGGCACGCTCGCCTATCTCGCACCAGAGCTCCTGGCCGGTGCCGACGCGACTCCCGAGAGCGACGTGTGGTCGCTGGGCGCAGTCGTGTACCAGGCACTCACAGGTCGTTTGCCCCGGGCGTCCGGATCGGTCGCCGAGCTTGCCGAACAGCGTCTTGTTGCGCCGCCCGCGCCCTCGCGCGTGGCTCGCGATCTGGGCACGTCGTTCGATGCAGCACTGGGCGCTGCTCTCGATCCTGAGCCCGAAGGCCGACCGGGTGCGCTCGCCTTTGCCTCGGCCCTGACCTCCGCGCTGGGTCACTGGTCGCGGGAGGGTGGGCCCGCCCGCGCAGCCAGCCTCGCCGGACGGGCTGGCGGCGTGGCCGGCGGGGCGGCCGCGGGGGCAATGGGAGCTGCCGCGGCCGGCGAGCGGGGCGTAAAGGCCACGGCGGACCCGGCCCGAAGCCAATCGATCACCGAGCCCATCGTGGCGCCTCCGTCCGCACGAGCGTCGACCGCGGACCGTGAGCGCGGTCGCGCGGGCCCGAACCCACGCCGCTGGGGCTCCTCTCTCCTGCTGCCACTCCTCGCGGCCGCGGCGATCGGGATTCTCTTCGCATTTCTGTTGTCGGCGGGCGGCCCAGGAGCCTCGTCTTCCTCCAGCCCGAGCCCTCGACCCAGTCCGTCGAAGGTCTCCCCATCGCCATCTCGTTCGCCGTCGCCATCACCGTCGCCATCTCCGTCACCGACTCCAACGCCCGACCCTTACGCCGCGGCCCGGTCGGCGGTGACCGAGATGTACGCCGCAATCGACCAGGCGAAGGCGAGCGGCCTCAAGGGCAAGGAGGCCAACGACCTGGTCCGAACGACGAACTCGGTCGCGTCAGCAATCGACCGCCGGGACCGTGCCGCCGCGGTCAATGCCGCGGACGACCTGGTCGCGAAGGTCGGCCAGCTGGTCAACGAGGGGCGCGTCCAGGGAGCCGCAGCAGATCGCCTCACCCGCGACGCGCGGCAGCTAAGGGCATCGATTCCACCCGCCTGAGATCGACCTCCGCCGCGGCAGATGGGCCGACACCGCGGAACGACCACCAGGTTGCGATCCTGCCAGGCCCAGCGGCGGGCTCGCGCTTACGTTCCGCTTACATCGCTCCTCAACGACCCCGGTGCGCGGCCGTATCCTCCGCCCGATGAAGTCGATCCTGGTCGTCGACGACGAACGCAACATCGTCGAGCTGCTGAGGATGTACCTGGAGAAGGAGGGCTTCGGCGTCGCGGCCGCGAGCGACGGAGAGCAGGCCCTCGCTCTCCACAAGCGCCACGACCCGGACCTCGTGATCCTCGACCTGATGCTGCCCAAGGTCGACGGCTATGAGGTCTGCCGCGAAATCCGCCGGCGGGGCGAGACACCGATCCTGATGCTGACCGCGCGCACGGACGACGTCGACGCAATCGTCGGCCTCGAGCTCGGCGCGGATGACTACGTAACCAAGCCGTTCAACCCTCGGGCCGTCGTCGCGCGAGTGAAGGCAATCCTGCGGCGCGCGGACGCCGCGAGCCGAGGCGCGCGGCCGATGGAGGTCGGCCGGTTGCGGATCGACCCGCGCCGGCGCGAGGTGACAATCGACGACCGCCGCGTGGAGCTTCGCCCCCGTGAGTTCGACCTCCTCGCGGCACTCGCTCGTGATCCGGGGGTGGTCCTGACGCGCGACGCCCTGTTGGAGGACGTCTGGGGAACCGACTTTCCCGGCGAGACGCGGACCGTGGACGTCCACGTTGCCGAGGTCCGCAAGAAGCTCGGCGACGATGGCCCGGCGATCGAAACTGTGCGCGGAATTGGCTACCGCCTCGTGCCGCCCGGTCGCGAGCCATTGCCGGCGCGGACGAGCGAGCCGCCCGATCACCCCTCGTCGCCAACGCCCCCCGAGTAACAAAAGCCAATGCCGCGCAGCCTCGTCGCTCGAATCGTTGTCGCCTTCGTGGCCGTCGCCCTCACCAGTCTGCTGGCCGTCGGCGGCGGCCTCTTCGTGGTGCTTCGCGGCCTCCACCAGGATTCCACCGAATCGAGCCTGGTCGACCAGATCGAAACCCTGCTCCCCCAGGCCCGAGCGCTCGCGGCGAATGGCGACCTGCGTAGCGCCCTGACGTCGATCCGGGATCAGCTCGACGAGCGCGGCGTCAGCGCGTACCTCCTGACGGCCGATGGCCGGTTGCGTCCGCTCGACGACACCGCGCCCGCCATCCCGGCGTCTGCCATCCAGCTCGCAGATCCGGCCGGCCGCGGACTCACGTCACACGGATCGGCCACGGCAACCGACGGGCGCGGCTATTCGTACGCCGCGTCGGTGCTGCGGCAGGCTGGTGTTGGAACCCGCGCTCTCGTCTTTGCCCACCGGGACGAATCGGCCGCCGAGGCCCTGGGCGACCTCGGTTCCAAGCTACCGGCGGTTATCCTGGTCGCACTGCTCCTCGGCGTGCCGATCGCCTGGTTGCTCGCCCGCTCGGTGACGGCCCCGCTGCGCCGCCTCGCCGCGGCCGCGGCGAATGTCGGCGCCAGATCAGACAGCAGATCGATTGAAGAGCTGCCCCTCCAGGGCCCCACCGAAGTGCGGGAGCTCACCCAACGCTTCAACGCGATGACGGCCGAGCTCGCGGTAACCCGGGCCCGAGAACAGGAGCTGCTCGCGAACCTGCGCCACGACCTGAGGACCCCGCTGACCGTGATCGGCGGATTCGCCGAGGCATTGTCAGATGGGACCGCGACCGGGGACGATGCCTCGAAGGCGGCTCGGGCGATCGCAGAGGAGGCTGCCCGACTGGAACTGCTGGTCGGTGAACTCGGCGCAATCGAGCGCCTTCAGCCCGGCGGCGGTGGCCTCAGGCCCGAAACGATCGTCGCGCAAGTTGTTCTGCAGGCGGCCGCGGAGCGCTTCCGCCCCGGCGCCGAAGCCCGCGGCATCGAGGTGTCGGTCACGACCTCGGCGCCCCAGCCGGGCGACCTCGCCGACAGCGACGACCTGACGATCACGGCGGACCGGCTGGCCCTTGACCGAATGCTCGGCAACCTTGTCGCGAATGCGCTGGCGGCCGCCCCCTCGCCCGGGGGCCATGTCTGGCTCGAGACTCGGGCGCTCCAAGGCCATGGCGAGCGTGACGGGCGGGTGACCTTCAGCGTGACCGACGATGGCCCGGGCTTCCCGCCAGGCAGCCTGCCTCACGTGTTCGACCGCTTCTACCGGGCGGATCCAGCCCGGACAGGGCCCGGCGCCGGACTCGGCCTCGCAATCGTCAAGGAACTGGCCGCTGCGCACGGGGGCTCGGCGCACGCCGAACAGGTCGCGCCGCACGGCGCCCGGGTCAGCGTGATCCTGCCGAAGTTCCCGCGGGCGGTCTGAGGCCCAGGGCAAGCGCCGGCTCCCGGGCCTGCCCATACGTCTGGGTCCCGACCGCGACCCCGACGGCGATCACGACGACGAGGGCGGCGACGCCCAACGCCTGGAGGACGTTGCGAGTCTTCGGGTCGCTCGGGAGCGAGGATCCCGGCGGCACCTGCCATTGCGAAGAGAGCGTCGGTACGCGCGCAGGGACGAGCAGGAAGCCCAGCCACAAGCCGGCCAGGAGGCCGCCGATGTGGGCGGCATTGTCGATCGTGCCCGCCAGCGAGAATCCCAGGACCAGGTTGAGCACGATCAATGTGCCGACCTGCCGGATGAGCGAGCGACTGCGCCGGTCGAGCATCGGGTGGTGGGTCCGGGAGACTGCAAAGACGACGCCGAAGAGCCCGAAGATCGCGCCCGAGGCGCCGACCGACGACTCGGGCGTGAACAGGAAGCTGGCGGTGGAGCCCGCCGCGGCGGAGGCCACGTACATCAGCAGCAGGCGCGGCCAGCCGTAAATCTGCTCGACGATCGGGCCGACCAGGTACAGGGCGTACATGTTGGTGAGCAGGTGGATGTACCCGAAGTCGGGCGGCGCGTGGACCAGCGTGACGGTGAAGAGGCGCCAATACTCACCGCTGGCCACGGCCGCCTTGTTGAGCTCGAGCCAGGCATACACGGGGCCGAGTTGGTCGCCCGAAATGGCCGACCAGGCGGTGACGGTGGTCACCACGGTCGCCGCAATGATCAGGTACGTCACCAGCGGCAAGGGCTCCCCACGGCGCCCCCGGGCGAACTGGCGCCTGGCGCCGCGCGTGTCACCCGTTTCCTTGGCAAGCCAGCCAAGTCGGTTCGCGATCTCGGCCTTGTCGCCCGCCGGTGCCCGTCGGTCCGCCTCGCGATAAGCGGCGATCGCGCCGCGCAGGTCCCTCTGCCGCACGCGTGTCGCCGCAAGGTGGCGCCATGCCTGGTAGGTGCTGGGCGTCTCCGGCAGCCGGAGCACTTCCTCCCAGGTCGCCTCGGCCTCCTCGTCCCGATCGAGACGATACAGGGCATTGCCGAGTCCGAGCAGCGCTCCGGCGGTGACCGCAACTTCATCGAAGCCCACCACCCGGCTGTAGTAGCGAGCGGCGTCGAGGAAGTCGCCGCCGGCAAGCAGCTCATCGGCCCTCGCCAGCAGGGCGATCGCGGTCGCGCGATCGAGTGGGCCTGTGATCGAAGGGTCGTCGAGCACTGTCGGCGGCCGATCTTCCGGGCGACCTCCCGGCGGCGGCTGGTCGTTCATCGGCGGGACTCTACTAGAATCGATGGCGTGGTCGCGCTCGTCTCTTCGGCACCCGCCTGATGTGCGGTCGGTTCGTCCAGGAGCGATCGAACGCGGAGCTGGCCGAGCTGTTCGATGCGGAATCTCTCGTTGACGACCCCGGCGGACACTACAACCTCGCGCCGACCGATCCGGCCGCCGTCGTGGTTCAACGCGGGAGTCGGCGCGGCCTGACGGCCTACGGCTGGGGTCTCGTCCCTCACTGGGCGGAGCGGTTCTCGGTGGGTGCTCGCTCGATCAATGCCCGATCGGAGACGATCGCTACGAGCCCGACCTTCCGCGAATCGTTCGCGCGGCGACGCTGCCTGGTCCCGGCGGACGGGTTCTACGAGTGGCGCCGGGAGGAGGGACGGCGGCAGCCCTTCCTGATTCGCCGCCGTGATCGGCTGCCACTGGCGTTCGCCGGACTCTGGGCCGGCTGGTCAGACCCGGAGTCGGGCGAGGTGCGACGCACTTTCTCGATCGTCACGACCGGAGCCAATACTCTGATCGCGACACTCCACGACCGGATGCCGGTCGTGCTCGACTCGGACGCCTGGGAACGCTGGCTCGACCCGAAGCTCTCCGACCCGGCCGAGCTGCTGGGGCTGCTTGCGGCGGCGCCCGACGAGGGGCTCGAGGTCTTCACCGTCGCGCCGCTCGTCAACAGCGTTCGCAACAACGGTCCGGCGCTCATCGAGCCCCAGCCGGAACCTCTCACCGTCCAGGTGTCGGCCGAGCTCGTCTGAGCGCGCGATCAATCCCCTGGCGCAGTCTCCCAGCCGGAGTCGCGAACCGCCTCCCGAAAGGCCCGCTCCGCAGGGACTCCCGCGTCCAGCCCTGCGGCATAGCTCCCTACCAGCTTCGCAAACGCTCCGCCACCCTCCTTCGGAGCGTCGAGCACGGTCAGGGCGTCCGTCGATCGCGGGGGCTCGCTTCCCTTGCCGACGGCCCAGATCAGATGCGCTCCCGCATACGACGCCGCGTCGGCGACAACTTTCGCCGCATCAGGATCGATCGGCTCGGCTGCGACGATCACGCGAAAATCGGTCAGGTAGCTCAACGCAAGCTCGATATCGCCGGTGTCCAGGGTCGTGGCACCTGAGTCACGCAGGATCGCGGCATGGCCGATGCCAACCCTCCCGAGCGCGAGGACGACTTCATCGCCTGACCCATCGTCGCGGATCTTGCCGACCAGCTGAACCGCGGCTCCATTCGCGGCCGACGATGTTGCGATTGCCGCTGCGGCGCCGGCGAGTCTGCCGGGTTCGTCGGCCTTTTGGGATGTCTCGATGCGCGGATTGCCGATCACGACGATCACCAGATGAGGCTAACGGGCGTTGGCGGGGCCGAGCAAATCCACGATGCCATTGCAAAGTGCCTTGCAAGGTGGGGAGTAGTACGATCCGAAGTCCGTCGGGGTCTTCAGGGGATGTTCGCTTAATCAGAGCCCGGGAATCAGCCCTAAGGGGCACCCAGGTGGCTTTCGTCGGGGGCGGATAGACGCAGCGAACAACCGGACGGTCATGGGATAACGAGCTCGGGGAACGCTCGGAATAGAGCCGACCCTTTGGGCAGGAAGCCCATTGACTGGCTGCTGGGACTCAGCTGTTGGACTCCACCGCCACCGCCTCCACCGA
The DNA here is from genome assembly GCA_005883615.1 of Chloroflexota bacterium. Taxonomy (GTDB): domain Bacteria; phylum Chloroflexota; class Limnocylindria; order Limnocylindrales; family CSP1-4; genus CF-16. Next base: position 14,054 of record VBEC01000039.1, read on the forward strand.
CCCGGGGCCGATTGCACGTGCCCGAGCGCGAGCTCGAGAGCGCAGCCGTGGCCAATCCATGCTTGAGCTAGCCCTCGTTGTGCCCTTCCTCCTGGTCCTTTTCGGGGGCGCCGTTCAGCTTGGGGTGTTCTTTGCGGCCCAAAACTCCCTCACCCAGGTTGCCCGTGACACGGCGCGATGGGCCGCCACGCAGACATACAACCCTTGTAGTGATGCCGCAACGGGCAGTCCCTCGCCACTGTTGGGCAAAGCCGATGAAATCGCCACGGCCTCATCGATCCTCGGCTACACATCCGGAACGTGGAACTCTGCCAACTTCACAAACCCGTCGACGTTGCCCGCGAATCCTCCCAACAACGAAGGCGTCGAGGTAGCGTGGTCCTGGGAGACGGGAGGGGCATGCCCTCCCGCTGACAACGTCAAGGCTGCATACGTGACGATACGAGTCACTCACTCCGTGCCGGTCTTGATCCCAGGCCTCGAATATCTGCCGGCTTTTGGTACCTGTGATGCGTCGGGCTGCCACTTCCAACTGACGTCCACATCAACGTTTCGCATGGAGCCGCCGCGCCAATGAGTGGCTCGGTGGCCCGAAACACCCGCAAGCAACTCCGCGCGCCAAACGATGGCCAGGCGATGGTTGAGTTCGCGCTGGTTTTCGGGCTGTTCTTCCTGATCGTAGCCGCCGTCATTCAAGGCGGGCTGATGCTGTGGAGTGTTAACACGACCACCCAAGTATCTCGAGACACGGCACGTTGGGCCGTCACGCAGTCGACACCTCCGTGCAATTCAGCAGCCAACCTTTCGAACCTTGCCACCCACGCCGGGAACCTCGCCCGACAGTGGAGTCTGCTTGGCTACCGACCCGGAATTTGGCCGACGGCGACCTTGGGGATTGGCAATGTGGGGGATGAAGGGGTCGGAGCGGACTGGCCAATCCCACCTTCGCCATCCGGCGCCACGCTGTTTGACAACGATTGCCCGCCGGCCGATGCAGCGACTCCGTGGTTCGTCAGGGTTCGCGTCAATCACGTGGTCCCCCTCTTCTTTCCCGGTCTTCAGCTGCTGGTGCCGCAATGCTCCTCGGCCGGTTTTTGCATAAGTGCCACCACAGAACTGAGAATGGAGCCCAAGGCACCATGAACAAGTTGGCCCGTCCGCCCGGGAATCGAAGGTCGGGTTCCAAAGGTCAGATCTTGCCGCTGACCGTCCTCATGATGGTCACTCTGATCGGCATCACGGGCCTGGCGATAGATGTGAGTTCGGCGCTGAGCACTCAGCGTTACGAACGCGCCATCACCGACGCGGCGTCCCTCGCGGGCGCGCAGGACCTCCAGAGGGCCGGAACGCGACGTGCTCCCGGGCCGACGGAACAGTCCAACGCCCGAAGGCATGCGATGGACGTCCTCGTGAAACAGCTGGGAGCAAGCTCCACTCCGAGCACCGCGGTCGGATCGGCTTGCCTGACTGCGACGGGCTGCGCACTTCCGGGAACTCCGTACTCGGCGTCGATCGAGACGCCCTCGCCGAGCTGCATCGATTGCGCAGATCACCCCGAGCTCGCAGTTCAGGTGACGCTGCAAAACCCATCGTTCGGTCTTTCATTCTCGCGGCTTCTCGGCCAGTCGCAATGGAGGGTGGCCTCAACGTCCGTCGCTTCAATCGTCCACTCGCGGGCGTATGGCGTGTTCATGCTTCGACCCCCACTGCCACCAAACAACAGGAACCTTACGGACCCGAACGAGGACGACTTCTTCATTACCGGTGGCTCAATTCTGAACATTACCGGCGACATTGGCACGAATACGAACCTCGTGTACTCGGGGACAAACTCCCTTATCAATCTCGACTCTTCAGACTGCAGTCCGACTTGCGACTATCGCGGATACCACTTCGATGCGTACCAAGCGGCCAGCTGGGTTGGCAAGCCACCGACCCCTCAACAGATCCAGGCGCCGATATTGGATCCGGGCTACAGGATCCCCGTGCGAAGTGCCACCGTGCCAACCTACAGCACCGAGGCGCAGGCTCTAGATACGACGGGCTGCGCAGCACAACAAGCGCTGGTCCCGGCAGCCTACAAAATGCAGAACGGCATTTCGATCAAGGATCTGCCAGCCAGCCAGGTGTTCTGCTACAAGCCCGGGGTGTACCAGTTCCAGATCAACAATTCCAAAGGCGGCACGACGAACCCGACCGCGTTTCTACTCGAGCCAGGAACCGGTAATGGTGGGGTGTTCTGGCTGGACAAGGGTCTCTCGAACAGCTCCACGATCGTCGGCGGCTATCAGCCCGGTACGCCCGGCGTAGCGCTCGTGTTCCCTGAATGCAAGAACAGTCAGTGCCAGCTCTCGGGTCAAAGCTCTGACCTGCTCGCCCTCAACTTCGGTGATCAGTATTCAAATCCATCCGGGACACGAGCAATGGCAGCACAATGTGGCTCGGATTGCCAGGTCGCAGGCCCCGTCCAGGCCGGAACTACCCCCCCCGTCTTGATGTCACTGATGGTTGTCCCGGACCCTGGGTGCTACGTGGACGTCCAGGAGCCCCCCACCTGCAATGAGAGCAACAATAAGACGCTGAATCTCCCGGGCGGTGGGAACCTGTTCGTTGCTGGGGTCCAATACGCTCCGACGGACAATGTGAACATCAAGGGCAACGCAACCACCACGGGCACCCTGGGCGAATTGATCAGCTGGACGGTTAAATTTGACAGCTCCTTCCTCAACCTGGAATCGGCCGCCGTAGAAAAGTCGGGCGTGCTGCGGCTCGATCGCGCCTGCTCACCAAGTGAGACGGTCTGTAACCCGTAGGGCAGATCGGGCGTTGGACCATTTCGATCCTCTCGGAGAAACCCTGACCTTCAGGCTATTGCCCGGAGTCGGTTGAACGACCGACTA
>VBEC01000040.1 GCA_005883615.1 Chloroflexota bacterium
AACCTCGATCGCGCGGCGCGCATGCTCGAGCAGCCCGTCGGGCACAGTTCCGGGCCTCACGATGGGATAGCCCCAGTCGTCGAGCTCGATCATCTCGGGGAGCAATTCGGCACACATTCCGTAGCCGTCGCAGCGGATTCGGTCGACCTGGATCGACACGGACGATCTCGAAGTCATGCCTACGCCGCTTTCTCGCCGAATTCGGGACGCGAGCACCGGCCGAGAGACGCGTGGCGGACGAATTCCTCGCCGAAGACGCTCAGAGCGCTCGCAAGGAGGCCAACGGCTCCGTCCGGGTGACGACAGGCGCCTCGCCCGGCCAGCTGGCCTGCCCAGCGCTCGATCCGGGCGAGGTCGTCTGTATCAGCTGCCCCGTCGCCGATGCGCCGGGTGACGTCGGCGATGGCGCGCAAGCCGAACACGCACGGTCCGCATTGGGCGGCACTCTGGCCGGCCATGTAATCCATGATCCGCGCGGTCGTCTTCACGCCGCAGGCGTCCGCCGCCAGAAACGAGACGACGCCGCACCCAAATGCCCGCCTTGACGCTTTGAGAGCGATGGGGTCGAGCGCGAGATCCCAGGCTTCGTCAATGGCCGCCCAGCCGCCGAAATAACCGCCCAGCAGGACGCCCTGCGTGTCGGCGCGCGCCTTGCCGCCAAGGTCCGCCAGCGCTGCGACCGTCGTTCCCAGCTCGATCTCGTGGACACCCGGGCGGTCGACTCCGGTCAGGGTGACGAGCGCGGTGCCGCGGGTCTCAGCGCGACCAGCGGCGCGAAACCAGTCGGCGCCAAACCGGGCGATAAGGGCCGCGTGTCCCAGGCTCTCGACGTTTTGAACCAGGGTTGGCCGCCCGCCGATCCCCCGCTCGAACGGCCGTGGCGGAGTAACCGTTGGTCGCGCGTCGGCCTCAGTTACGAAATGGACCGCCGCGGACTCTTCGCCGGCGACGTAGCGATCCGGGGCTACAACCAATCGGGTGGGTATCGCCGGGGGGCTCGGCGCGGTTGCTGATCGTTCGGCGATCGCTCGCTCGAGCGATCGGCGAGCCGCGGTATGCGCCGCGCCGACGTATACCACGATCTCCTCGGCCCCGACGGCGCCCGCCGCGAGCAGTGCACCGTCGAGCACGAGGTGGGGCCGGAGTGCCATCAGCACGCGGTCCTTTGCGCTGAGCGGCTCGCCTTCGGCCCCATTTACCAGCACTGTCGCCCGCCCGCCAGAGCGCTCCGCGACGGTGCGCCACTTGCGACCGACGGGAAAACTGGCCCCGCCCCGACCGAGAAGGCCACTGGCCTCGAGCGTCGCGATCACCTCCCGGCTTGCCGCCCGAGGGGGTAGCTGGCCAAGCCGTGCAACGTGGCTCGTGAGCGTTTCCGCACCGGATAGCGCCGGCGGCCCATCGAGGAGTCGCCGCTGATGGACGGGCCGCTGCAGGTCAGGCACGTCGAGGCTCCCGGCCGGCGCCCGCCCCCGCCGCGACCCGGCTCAGTTCACCTCGATTGGAGCGGCCCGCCGCGACGCGCCAGGTAAGCGAGAGTGCGACGGCAGCCAGGCAGCTGGCCGCGATCGTCATCATCCAGGGCGCCGAGGCGTCGCTGCCGGAACCGATGCCGTGCAGGACCGCCAGCGGCCAGGCGCCGTACGACAGCCAATGGACCGCCCGCCACGCAGCCTGGCCGATTCGGGGCCGCAAGAGGCTCGACACCAGGATCGCGGCGAGCAGGTCGACGGAGATGACCCCCAGCCCGACCCACAGCGGCCGATAGCTCGAGGCGAACGGAACGACCGCGGCGACGACGCCCAGCGAGGTGAACGGGTCGGCGATCGCCGTGACGATGTGGACCCCGAGGAATACGACGGACAGGAGCGCAAGGCTCCGATGCAGCTCGACGCTCAGGAAGCGCGGCCAGGACGGGCTCTGCCAGCGGACGACTGCCAGGATGCCGAGACAGACGACCGCCGTGAATAGCAGCAGTGAAACGGTTCCGGCGCCTCGCGTTGCGAACCACAGGATCTGATCGCTCATGTGCGGCAGTCTCCCGGGATGATGCTTTCGATCGGGTTACGGCAGCACACCGGCCGGCACACACGCGGACGAGGAGATCGGCCAACCGCCGATCCGGTGGATGTCGCCGTTCGTGGAGACCAGCCGGGCTGGAAGGCCGAGCCCGGTCAGCCAGTCCGGGGCGAGCGAGCCGGCCAGGATGGCTGCGGTGGCTGCGATGTTGGCGTCGACGCAATTCCCGGCCACGACCGACACAGTCCGCCACGGACTCTCGGCGGGCAGGCCGGTCCGCGGATCGACCAGGTGGTGGAGGGTTGAGTCGCCACGACGCCAGCGGCGAACGGTCGTGCTCGAGGTCGCCAGCGCGCCACCGTGCAGGGCGATCACTTCGCCCTCGCTGCCCGGATCCGCATTGCTATCTTCGGCCACGAGGACGCGCCAGCCGTCCTGTGGCGGGTATCCTGCCGTCGCAATGTCGCCGCCGATACCGACCAGCACGCTGCCCCCACCGATTGCCTCCTGCGCGGCGTCGGCTGCGAGGTCGCTCGCCAGCGCTTTTCCGCTCGAGCCGAGGTCGAGCTCCACGCCCGACGGCAATCGAACGGTCCGGGAGCGGGCATCGAACTGGACTGCCTGCCAGCCCGGGATCGGCTGGAGACGAAGCTCGAGCGGCTTGGTGAGGTCGGCCAGCCGGTCGAAGTCGCGGTCGTATCCGATGAGGCGCATCGCCCCTCCGACTGTCGGGTCGGCCAGCCCACCACTGAGCCTGGCTCCTCGCAGGGCCTCTTCGATCGCCCGCGCAAGTAAGGGGCTCACCTCCACCGGTCGACCGGGGCGGGCGTTCAGGAGGCTAAGCTCGCTGTCCGGCCGGAAGCGACTGTACGTTCGGTCGACCTCGTCGACCACGACCGATACCGCCTCGCGAGCCCGCCTGAGGTCGCCACCTTCGACGAGGAGGTGGACGCTCGTACCGAGAGCGCGCCAGGTCGCCGCGCGCACGATGACTACGACCCTCCGGTCGTGACCTGCGCGGGCCTGGCCGTGGCGGTCGGAGTTTGGGAGGCGGCCTGAAGGCTCGACCCGCTCGACGTTGACGCACTGGGGGTCGCCGTGGCGGTAGAACTGGTGTCAGGAGAGGTGGTCGTGGTCGGGCTCGAGTTGTCGGCGACCGTGCCACCCGTCGTCGATGCCTTACCTGCATAGGTGAGGGCGGCCACTGAGCCGAAACCGACCATTCCGAGGGCGCCGGCCAGGGCCGTTCCCAGGGTCAGCGTGCGAAGCCGTCGGAGGGCCATGGTTCGATCGATCGGTGTTCGCGGGGCTGCACTTTTCATGCCTAAAGCCTGCCCGCTTCAACCTTTCGACTCGATTACCCGGTTCGCCGCGACCGTTGGCGCTCGATCTTGCGGAATGCTGATCAGCGGACCGCGACAGCGCGCGGGATGCCTCGGGCTAGGCCGCGGTCCTCTGGGTCGAGAACCTCCGGCGAGCGCGGACTGCCTTCTCGATGTGCGCGTCCGTGTTCCGATCGACCATGCGCAGGCCTGACTCGAGGTCCGTCACCTGGCCCGCCTGCCACTCCGCGGAGAAGATCGCCAGAAGATCCTGGTACGCCGAGCCTACGACCGTAATGGGTGTCGACCCGGATCGTGGGTGCGCGAAGATCTCCAGGAAAATGGCGAACCGCTCGTCCGGCACGAGCTCCGGGGAGCGCAATGAGGACTTGGTCGAAGGAACGTTGCGCAATCCATTTGACAGCTTGGCCAGCGCGCGGTCGTCGGTAGCCAGGTACCTCACGAGCTTCCAGCTCTCCTCGAGGTAGCCCGCGCCCGTCGGGATGCCGATCACGCTGCCGTTGATGTAGCCCGAGCCGTACAGGTCCGGAGCCGCATCATCGACCGGGTAGGGCGCGGCGCCGTAATCGAGATGAGGCGCCTCCGTCGCGAGGAAGGCGACCCGCCACTCGCCGTCGATGTTCATCGCCAGCTTGCCCATCTGGAATGCGTTGGCCGGCGTGAACTCCTGGCCGACGTCGGCCACGAAGCGAACCAGGTCTTCGTAGCCGTACCAGTCGATGAGCTCCTTCTGCCAGCGCAACAATCTCGCCCACGCCGGATCGGCAGCCAGCGCAGATCTGCCTGCCGAATCGCTCCAACGGGCTCCGAACATGTGTCCGAAGATCGGCAGCGAGTTCTCGTAGAAGTCGATCAGTGGGTTGAAGCCGACGACACGGAGCGAGCCGTCGGGATTGCGACGGGTGAGCCGTTTGGCATAGTCGGTCAGCTCGGAGATCGTCCTGGGTGGCCGGTCCAGGCCCTCGTCGGCGAAGAGCTTTTTGTTGAAGTACAGCCCGTACGTGTCGGCCAGCATCGGTAAAGCCCACTGCTTGCCGTCGAGGCGCGTGTAAGCCTGCGTAGCTTCGGTCAGAAGGTTGAGATCGATCCCGTCGCGCTCCATGTAGGCCCGCAGGTCAACGAAGCCGCCCGAGGAGGAGTAGGTCCCGAAGTTGTCGGACTCGACGGAGCAGACGACGTTCGGGCCGTCGCTGATCTTGAGTGCCGCGATGATCCGGGCGTCCGAGATGCTCCCAACCACGTGCACGCGAAGGCCCGGATTGGCATCCTCGAAGTCCGCCACCACGTCTTTGATGACGTCCAGCTCGTGGCCCGAGTGGCCGACCCACAGGTTGATGGTTGTGTGTCCCACCACGTAGGCGGTCGCCTCCAACGCGTCCATCGCTCGGCCGAAGTAGAAGCCCTGTGCCTGGTCGCAACCCATCCGGCTCAGTCGCCTCGCCTGCGCCTCGAGCTCCACGCCTTCGGCGACGGTCTTTACTTTCAGCCCGTGAGCGAGGCGAATGATGGCCCGCACCAACGCCTGGCCGTCGGCGCCGCTCGTGATCGCTGCGATGAAGCTCTTGTCGATCTTGACCATGTCGACAGGGAAGCGCCGCAGGTAGCTGAGCGACGAGTAGCCCGTACCAAAGTCGTCGATCGCGATCCCGACCCCCAGGCCTTTGAGCTGGCGGAGGCGGCGAACCGTCTCCTCGGTCTCATGGGCCATCACACTTTCGGTGATCTCCAGTACCAGCAGCTCGGGCGGCAGCCCGCTGTCCTCGAGCGCAAGGCTGACCGCGGCCACCAGGCTCGTGCCCGCCAGCTGGACGCCCGACAGGTTGACCGTGACGACAAGAGGCGGCCGGACGCCGCGGGCACGCTGCCAGGCGCGTGCCTGCTTGCACGCTTCGCGAAGCACCCATTCGCCGAGGGGGATGATCAGGCCGGTCGACTCCGCCAGCGGGATGAAGTCGTCCGGCTGGATGAGGCCGCGCTCCGGATGGGCCCAGCGAACGAGCGCCTCCATCCCGGTGACCGTGGCTCCCGGTAGGTCGACTGTCGGTTGGTAGTGAACGACGAACTCTCCGCGCTCGACCGCGCCGCGGATGTCGACGCCAAGCTGGAGACGCTCGGCCGCCGCGTCGTACATCGCCGGCTCGAAAACCCGGAAGCGACCCTTGCCGGAACCCTTGGCGCTGTACATGGCGATGTCCGCCGCACGCAGCATGGCCGTGGCGGTTGGGAGCGCGGGTGAGCTCAGGGCGATTCCCACGGTCGCCCCGATGCGAACGGGCCGGTCACTGAGCTCGAAGGGCCGATTCAGCGCGGCAAGGGCACGTGTTGCGATGCTGACGGCCTGGTCCTCGTCGACGTCGTCGAGCAGCAACGCGAACTCGTCCCCGCCGAATCGGGCAGCCGTGTCCCCTGGGCGCACGGCCTCCGCGAGCCTCGCGCCGACCTGCCCGATGAGGATGTCCCCCTCCACGTGCCCGAGGGAGTCGTTGACTGTCTTGAAATCGTCGAGGTCCAGGAAGAGGACGGCGGCACCTCGCGCGTGATAACGGCGCCGTCCAAGGGCGTTTTCGAGGAGGTCGATGAACAGGGCACGATTCGCGAGACCCGTGAGCGAATCGTGGAATGCCTGCCTCGTCAGCTGCTCCTCGAGTGCCTTCCATTTCGTGACGTCATGCAGAGCCAGCAGCAGGGTGCGGTCCTCCTCTACGCCGACGCGCACGCCGACAGCCTCCACCGTCAGCCATCGGCCGTCCCGGTGGCGTACACGGCACTCGGTGCGAGCGCCCGACGGCAGCTCCGTCGCGCTCAACATCGCGAGGATCGAGGCCACATCGGGCGGGGACACGATGTGGTCGATGCCCACGTTCACCAGCGTCTCGGGGGTGTAGCCCAGGGCGGACGTCAGCGATGGGCTCACCGAGCGAATGGTTCCGCTGTCGTCGAGCACGATCGTGGGATCGGACGCGTTCGCCACGAGCGAGTCGAAGGTGCTTGGCAGACCGACATGGTCGAGCAGACCCGCTGGAAGTGGGGCGACATCCGACGCACTCGGCCGCGACCAGGCAACCAGGGCGACCAGCATGGACCCGACGGCCAGCCCCTCGAGGGCGCCACGTTCGGTCGTGCCCGATCCGGGAAGGACGACGGCCGCGATCCCGCCACAGATACCGACGAGGAGCAACACGAAGATGAGCGCCGTCTCGAGCCGCACCGGGAGGCGCGTCAGGGGCTGAGGCGCAAGAGACCGTGGCAATGCCTTTTTGGAGCTCTGCATCCGTCGCGGGTCTGCTCGTCTACATGGGGCATCCACCGCGTTGGGGCCCACATCGGGGGCAGCGTCCGCTTCGGCTGTCCGCACAGCCATCACCCCGAAGTACCGGGGTCCGCCGTGCTCGGAAAGGGTGGTGCGTACGCTGGATCACGGTGCTAGGGTTCGAATCGTTGCAGGGAGCGCTCCGGAGCCGACTCATGGCCAAGAAGGCAAATCCCGCGGCTCGCGAGGTTTCGAGGAAGCGGTCTGCGAAGGACGGCGCCCAACCCGGGGTCGAGGGCGCTCGGCGTCGCCTGGACGGCGCCCCGCCCCGCGCGCGCCATTCCGTCCGTATGACCCGCCCAGTGGCGACCAACCCCGAATCGACCGTCACCGCCGACGTTGTGGAACAGCGGCTGCTCAGGAACAAGGCCTACCTCGCCGAACTGAGCCGGCTGCAGGTCGAGCTCGTCAAGCTCCAGGAATGGATTCGCCACGCCGGATTGCGGGTCGTGGTCGTCTTCGAGGGCCGCGACGCCGCCGGCAAGGGCGGCGTGATCAAGACGATCACCCAGAGTCTCAACCCGCGCATCTGCCGCGTCGTCGCACTGGCGGCCCCGACCGAACGCGAGAAGACCCAGTGGTACTTCCAACGCTACGTCGCCCACCTGCCGGCGGCCGGCGAGATGGTCCTCTTTGACCGAAGCTGGTACAACCGGGCCGGTGTCGAGCGGGTGATGGGCTTCTGCACGGACGAGGAGTACCAGGAATTCCTGCGCTCATGCCCGGAGTTCGAGAGGATGCTCGTCCGCTCCGGCATCGTCCTCGTCAAATATTGGTTCTCCGTGAGCGACGCGGAGCAGGAGCGGCGCTTCCAGGCACGGATCAATGATCCGACCAAGCGCTGGAAGCTCAGCCCGATGGATCTCCAGTCACGATCGCGCTGGCTCGACTACTCCAAGGCAAAGGACGAGATGTTCGCCCATTGCGACATCAAGCAGGCGCCCTGGTACGTCGTCACTGCGGACAACAAGAAGCGCGCGCGGCTGAACGTCATCAATCACCTCCTCGGACTCATCCCCTACCAGGACCTCACCCCTGAGGAGATCGAGCTCCCGCCGCGCCAAGCGGACACGGGCTACGTTCGCCCCCCGATGACCGACCAGACGTTCGTGCCCGAGGTCTACTAGCAACCCCAGGCTCCCAGGCCCGCCCATCACGCACCCGCATGGGATCTGGCTGCGAGGCTCTCGACGGCGAACTGCGCCATGATCTCCCCGATATGGACCAGCCACACCGGAATGCCGCGTTGGGGACCCAGAGCATACGGACGATCGGCCGTGAGGAGTTGAAGGCCAAGCTCGACCGGGGCGACGACTTCAAGCTGATCATGGCGCTCAACCGATGGGCCTACGACGCCAAGCACATTCCCGGCTCGCTCCATTTCGATACCCCGGAGGCGCTCTACGCGGCCGTCCGACCCGACGACGAGGTTGTGGTCTACTGCTCGAACGTCGATTGCCTCTCGAGCGTCGCCCTGTATCGCGACCTCGACCGGCGCGGCTACCGGAACGTGCGGCGCTACTCGGGCGGCCTGCTCGAGTGGGAGGATGCGGGCCTCCCGCTCGAGGGCGACTTCGCGGCCGCGTCGGGGCGCGAGGTGGCGCCGCAGGAGGCTGGCCGGTGACCGGCTCGACGGCCGTTGCCGCTGCCACGGACCTGTGGCCCGAGCTTCCATGGAGGGACTGGGCGGCGACCATCTCGACTGTGCACATGTGGACCCAGGTCGTCGGCAAGGTGCGCATGACCTTGACGCCGCCGCTCAACCATTGGTGGCACGTCCCACTGTACGTGAGCGCGAGGGGACTGACGACCTCCACGATTCCCTACGGGCGTCGGCCCTTCCAGGTCGAATTCAACTTCCTCGATCACCGGTTGGATGTCACCGACAGCGACGCCAGGTCATTCACCATCCCGCTCCGGCCGCTCTCGGTTGCCCGCTTCTATCGCGAATTCATGGACGGACTGCGAGGTCTCGACATCGAAGTGCGGATCTCGACGAAGCCTGTGGAGGTCGCCGAGGCCATCCCATTCGAGTCGGATGAGAAGCATGCCTCCTACGACCCCGGCCACGCCCAGGCATTGTGGCGCGGATTGCTGCAGGCGGACCGCGTGATGAAGGCGTTCCAGACGGGCTTCGTCGGCAAGGCGAGCCCGGTGCATTTCTTCTGGGGAAGCTTCGATCTGGCAGCAACGCGCTACTCCGGCCGGAATGCGCCGATCCACCCCGGCGGGGCACCAAACTGCCCGACGTGGGTGATGGAGGAGGCATACTCGCGCGAAGAAAGCAGCATCGGGTGGTGGCCGTCGAGCAAGGCGCTCGGGCCGGTCTTCTACGCCTACACGTATCCCGAACCCGAAGGCTTTAGATCCGCGCCGATTCGTCCGGCTGAGGCATTCTTCGATGGCGGCTTCGGCGAGTTCATGCTGGCCTATGACGCGGTGCGTGGCGCAAGCGATCCGGACGCCAGTGTGATGGAGTTCTTCCAGACGGCATACGAGGCTGGCGCCGAACTCGCCGGCTGGGACCGGTCGACGCTCGAGCCGAGGATCAGCCCTGACCGACCCCCAAGACGGGCATGGAGCACTGTGGACCCGCGTAGCTAGGCGGTGCGGGACTCAAGAAGGAGGCGACGTGAACCTGAGCAGCATCCTCATCGGGTCGGAGAACCCGGGTCGATTGGCCGATTACTACACGCGGCTCTTCGGCAAGCCGGGCTGGGAGGAAGGCGGCTACACCGGCTGGCAGATCGGCACCGGCGCAATCACCCTCGGGCCCCACGATCAGGTCCACGGCCAAAACTCGCAGCCGGGAAGGCTGATCTGGAACATCGAGAGCCCGGATGTGAAGGGCGATTTCGAACAGCTCAGGGCCGCCGGGGCGACGGTCGTCCGAGAGCCCTATAACCCCGGTGAGTCACCCGATGTCTGGATCGCCACGTTCTCCGATCCTGACGACAACTACTTCCAGCTCGTCAGTCCGATGTAGCCCCGGTGCGGCTGCGCAGCTCGAACATCGGGTGCTGCCGTGCCTCGGCGACGTAGTCCTCCAGGGTCGAATCTGCTCGGAAGTGGAAAAACCGCCCGAGCACCAGCGCGAGAAGGCGCGAGCGCAGATACGGCGCAAGCGCGTCGCGCAGGATGGGGCCACCCACCTCGGGCGCCACTTCGACCGCTTCGACCTCCTCGCGACTGCGACCCTTCGACACGACGGCCTCCTGGGCCTCGCGCAGGTTGCGCACCCAGTTGACCTCACCGAATGGGGATTGGACGAAGCGCCGGCCGTCGAGCTCGACGATCGCGACAGGAAAGGTCCGAGGCATTCCGCTCGTGCGACCGCGGACGGTGAGCAAGACGTTTGGGCCAAAGGGCAGGCCGGCCCCGATGAGCCGCCTGATCAGCGGGTTGAGAACGGGAATGAGTGATGGGGCACGTGCGGGCCCGAGCACCCGGGTGTTGGACATGATGGATGTTGTCTCCGTGCTGTGTTCCAGCGCCCGACGGCGCCGGCGATCGAAGCCGATCGCAACAAGGGAACGAAACACGGGCCATCAATGTGACCGATCCTCCGGCGCTCGCGATCACCTTTCAGCCCCCGGTCACGTTTCGGCTGGCGAGTCCGTTCTCCCGTCAGATGAGCGATAGGGACGAGCGACGAGTGGAATCGAGGGCCGAACTGGCACGCGAGTTCGAGCGCCACCGGCCGTACCTGCGCGCCATCGCTTATCGCATGCTGGGTTCGGTCACGGAGGCCGAGGACGCGCTACAGGAGGCCTGGCTGCGGCTGGACCGGCACCCCCCGGAGGAGGCCGAAGACCTCCGACCGTGGCTCACGACAGTCGTCGGCCGCATTTGCCTGGACATGCTCCGGGCGCGCCGCTCGCGGCATGAAGACTATGCCGGGTCATGGCTGCCGGAGCCCGTGGTTGCGGCCGAGGACTCGCCGGAGGACGAGGCGATGCTCGCCGATGCGGTCGGGCTGGCGCTGCTGGTTGTCCTCGAGACGCTGACTCCGGCTGAGCGGCTGGCATTCGTGCTCCACGACGTATTCGCGGTCCCGTTCGAGGAGATCGCCACGGTCGTCGACCGATCGCCAGCCGCCGCCAGACAGCTGGCCAGCCGGGCGCGGCGCCGCGTTCAGGCGGCGAAACCGGAGCCTGACTCTGACATCGCCGTCCAGCGCCGAGTCGTCGATGCGTTTCTTGCGGCCGCGCGAGGAGGCGATTTCGATGCCTTGCTCGCGCTGCTCGATCCCGACGTGGTGCTGCGGACCGACGGCGGCGGACGCGGTCCGCTCGCCCGGCCGCCGGTCGTTGGCGCGAGGGAGGTCGCAGAGGTGCTCCGCGCGCGGGCGGGAACCTTCGCGCCGTTCGGCCGATTCGCGACGGTGAACGGTGGGCCCGGCGTGATCGTGGGGCCGCCCGGCAAGGTCGTGGCGGTGGTGGGTCTCACCGTGGCCGGAGGCCTGATCCGCGAGATCGATATCGTCGGGGACCGCGCCAAGCTTCGAAGGCTCGAGCTCGCGTAACCCTCGCCGGATCTACTGCCCGCCGCTCTCGACGTCGGCGAGACGTTCCTGGACAAGGCGCTCCACGAGGTCCTCCGGCAGTGGCGAGTCGGGGGTGAAATGCAGGCTCCCCTTGGTGCGCCGATACCCTTTCAATGCCTTGGCGTTCGCCTCCATGAACGAGTCGGTCAAGGGATAAATGCTGCAATGGGCCTTCCAGCCTGCGTACCAAACAAGCCCACGGCCGTGCAGCCTGAAGGCGGGCATTCCGTAGCTGATCGTCTCAACGGCCTCGGGGGCGAGTCGCGCAATCTGGGCACGCAGGCGTTGCAGCGCCTGGCGCTGATCCGCCGGCAGGGTCGCGAGGTACGCATCGATTCGCGAGTCATGAGACACGGCATCCGGATGGTAGCCCTCGAGGAGAGCGACCGGCGATCGGCGCGAACAGCTAATGGCTCCGGCGAGCCTCCGAAGCGATACCGATCGTCTGGGGACGGAGGTCTCCGGGCTGCGAGCGGAGCCGGTCCACACCGCGATCACTGGGTCTGGAGAGTCGGAACGGCTCGAAGCCGATCCGGGGTCGCAGCCTCACGGCCAGCCAGCGTGCGGCACGGCTACTCGGGCGGTCAGGATCTGACCCGTCCTCGCCTGCACCAGCTCGTCGATTCGGTCTGGACCGAACCACTTCGCCACCACCATGAAGAGCGTCTTGCCGTCGTCGCCGCCCAGCATGCATGCATAGCAGGGGCGGTCGAGCTCGATCCGATCGAGTACCTCACCGCCCTCGCGCACGCGTAGGCAGACGCCTCCTTCGTCCAGTCCGACGTCGCTGGTCCACACGGCCCCTTCGGCGTCGATGCAGATCCCGTCGCCCGTGACGTCGGCCCACACGCGCTGGTTCGACAGGCTGCCGTCCGAGCCGATGTCGAAGGCTGTGAGCCGGCGAGTGAAGGATTCGGCGACGATCAGCGTCGCGTTGTCTGGCGTCACGACCATGCCATTCGGAAAGGCCAGGCCGTCGGCGACTTCGCGCGACCCACCCTCGGGCGTCACGAGCGCAATCTTCCCGGGCGACTTCCCGCTTGCGAGGAGGTCGTTGAAGTCCGCGAAGTCGAAGTTGATCGAGTTGACGTAGATGTTGCCGCGTCCGTCGACGGTGATCTCGCTCCAGCCGTACGGCGAGATGTGGCTCAGGTCGGCGTGCCGGACGCGCGATCCGTCGGGCTCGACACGCACCAGCTCGCCGCCGGTGACGAGCATGCGTCCGTCCGGGAGCCAGTTCGTGGCCCAGCCGCTGCCCCCACCGCCCGGGCCGATCACTTCGCTGTTCCCGTTGAGGTCGACGGCCGCGATCTCGTCGGTTCCCCAGTTGGAGAACCAGAGACGCCCGTCGTGCCACCGCGGTGACTCACCCATTCCCAGACCGTCCAACAGGACCTGTGTCTGCGGAGACGACCCGTGTGGCATCACTCTCCTCCTCCTTCCTTGACCGCTCACAAGGTTAGATCGCGGCCTGGGCGGGGACTCGTCGCTCGTCGGAGGCAGGGCTTCGTGCTTCCGACGGTGCCCAAGCCCCTCGAGGTCGCTGGCTAGCCGGAGCTTCGCTGTGCTAGCTCGACGTGTCAGTCCGCTCAGCTTGGAGCATGCGCCTAGGATTCTCGGCGCCAGCTGGCCGCCTGCGGAATGCCGACGGGGCGCGCCGCGGCGAGAAGGAAAGGGAGTACGCCGTGGAGCCGCGCGATGTGGTCCAGTCGGCGATCGACGCCTACCACGCTCACGACCTGGATCGCTGCCTGAGCTTCTATGCAGCGGACGTCGTCGTGAAGCGTGCCGACGGCACGATCCTGATGGACGGTGCCGAGGCCGTACGCGCGCGCTACGCAAAGTCGATGTCGGACCACCCGAACCTTCACTACGACATCCCCAACCGCATCGCGCTCGGTAACTACGTCATCGATGAGGAACGCGTGACCGGCTATTCCCCAGGCGGGCCCGATGTGGTGCGCGCGGTGCTTGTCTATCGGTTCACCGCCGACCTGATCCGCGAAATCCTGATCCTGTCCTGAACCACGACACGCTGCGTCTCGGCCGCGAGGCGCCACCGATCATGTCCCAGGCGCGCTTTTCCTGACCCGCCGTTAGCGGTTCGTCATCGGCACCTACGAGCCAGCCGGCGAGCTTGCCACCGGAACGTTTGCAACTGTGGGTTGACCCGCGCTGGCCGGCCTGGATATCGATTCGTGGCGCGCGGACCGATGAGAATCGGATCCGCGATCCGTTCGGAATGGACGAAGATCGGACGACCCACCAGGAGGCGATCATGACCGAATCGAGGACCCAAACGCTCGACGTCCCAGGCGCCGTGCTGACCTACGACGTGCGATCGAACGACTCCAGCACCGAACCGCCCCTGCTCCTGATCGGCTCGCCGATGGCCGCCTCGGGCTTCGTGACGCTGGCCGGACACTTCCCCGATCGAACGATCGTGACCTACGACCCACGCGGGTCCGAGCGGAGTCACCGAACCGACGGCACGGCCGAGAACACGCCCGAGGAACACGCCGACGACGTGCACCGGCTGATCTCGACGCTGCGGACCGGAGCGGTCGATATCTTCGCCACGAGCGGCGGCGCTGTAAACGCCCTCGCGCTCGTGGCGCGGCATCCCGAGGACGTCCGGATCCTCATCGCCCACGAGCCCCCGCTCTGGCAGATCCTCCCGGATCGCGAAGCCGGCTTGGCGGCGGCCGTCGACATCCATGAGACGTATCTGCGCAGCGGGCTCGGGCCGGCGATGGCCAAGTTCATCGCGCTCGTTAGCTACGAGGGCCCGCTCCCCGCAGATTACGGCTCACGTCCGGCTCCCGATCCGGCGATGTTCGGGCTGCCGACCGACGACGACGGCTCCCGCAATGACCCGCTGGTCGGGCAGAACATGATCTCCGGCTCGCACTTCCGGCCGGAACTCGACGCGCTCCGAGCTGCGTCGAACCGGATCGTCCTGGCCGTTGGTGAGGAATCGCGGAACGTGATGACCGGCCGCGCCACGATCGCACTGGCCGAGCAGCTCGGGATGACACCGGTGGCATTTCCAGGCGGCCATGCCGGGTTCCTCGGCGGCGAATACGGCCAGACCGGCAAGCCCGACGCGTTCGCGACGACCCTGCGCCGGGTCCTCGCGGCCGAGGCCTGAGGCGCAACGTGATGGTACGGGATACGGATATCCCTGGAATCCGTCCCGACCAATGACGGCGCCTGTCGAAGCCATTTTCACGGCGGCGGCGAGGCACTGCCGGTGGGGACTCTATGCTTCGCGGGCCGCCCGGTCAGCGCGGTGAGGCGGCGCCGGTTCGGAGCAAGGGAGGACTCTGGCATGACAAAGAGCGCTCGCTCGTCCGAATGACTTCCACCGGCGGATCCGCAGCCG
>VBEC01000041.1 GCA_005883615.1 Chloroflexota bacterium
GGAGACCCCCCTGTACGATGGACGCATGGCCAAGTCTGAGCCCGTCATCGATCGATCTCTGGCGACCGCCCAGCTGGTGCTCGAGATCGCGACGGCGGCCGCGGGCGAGGCCGAGCTCGACGAGATCCTCCGGGCCACCCTCGATCGACTGCGGATCGTGCTGCCCCTCACCGGCGGTTCCATCGCGCTCGTCGAGGACGACGAGCTGGTGATCCGGGCGGCAGTCGGGCCATTCGCCGAGGAGGCGCTCGGCCAACGGGCCAAGCGCGGAACTGCTCGAACCTGGCAGGTCGTGGAGACCGGCGAGCCGTTCATGAGCCGGGACATCCAGGCCGACGGGGTTCGACCGCGAGGCGTGAAGGCGGCGGCCCAGATGCGATCGTGGCTCGGCGTGCCGATCGTGCGCAAGGGCAAAGGGATCGGCTTGCTCGAAATCGACTCCACGGTGCCCGACGCCTTCGACGAAGGCGATGTCGAGCTGGTCGGCACGATCGTCAAGGCGCTTGCCGGCCCGGTCGATCTGGCCGGGCGCTACGCCGCGGAGCGCAGGGCGGGCCTCCTGCGGGACGCCTTCATCGGCGTCATCAGCCACGAGCTCCGCACCCCGATCACCACGATCTACGGCCTCAGCAAGATGCTGCGCCAGCGCGACGACCGCATGCCGCCCGAGTCACGGAAGGAAGCGATCGAGGACATCGAGGCAGAGGCCGACCGGCTGCACCGCCTCGCGGAGGACCTGCTGGTCCTCAGCCGGGCGGAGGCCGGCCGCGTTGAGGTCTCCAGGGAGCCGATTCTGCTTTCGCACATCGTCCGGCGGGCGGTTGCGGCCGAAGAGCTGCGCTGGCCGGACCGGCACTTCCTGTTCGAGGCGATGCGCGGCCTGCCGCCGGTCCTTGGAGAAGAGATCTACGCCGAGCAGGTCGTGCGGAATCTCGTAACCAATGCCGCGAAATACAGCGAACCCGAAACCGAGATTCAGGTGATCCTCGACGTCGTCGACGAGGACTGCCGCCTCCGCGTGCTCGATCGGGGCATCGGCATCGACGGGGATGACACGGAGCAGCTCTTCGAGCTCTTTTACCGCTCGCCAAGCGCGGCCCGACATGCGGCCGGCGCGGGCATCGGACTTTTCGTCTGCCGCCAGCTCATCGAAGCGATGGGCGGCCGGGTATGGGCCAAGCCGCGGGAAGGCGGCGGGTCGGAATTCGGGTTCACGCTTCCGATCGATATCGAAAGCGATCCCATTCCCAGCGTCTAAGCCATGCGCGAGGTCCGCACCTGCGAAGCGTCTGTCGATTCGGGGGCTTGCCGAACGTCGATAGTTCGAATCGGCCATGGGGGCCGGAAATGACGAGGAGAAGCGAAATGGCCGACAAAGTCATCCACGCCGAAGTGGTTGGTAAGGATGGAGCAGCACTGCAGCGCTTCTATGCCGACCTGTTCGACTGGAACTTCGACACGAACAACCCGGGCGGGTACGGCATCGCGCCCAGCTCCGAGAACGGAGTCGCGACCGGAGTGGGCGACGCGACGCCCCCGGGCTCCGCGGGCTGGGTGACCTTCTACGTGGGCGTGTCGTCGGTCGACGACGCGCTTGCGAAGGCCGAGAAGCTCGGTGGCAAGGTGATCGTGCCCAAGTTCAGCCCCGGCCCGAACGCCGTCCTCGGTATGTTCGCCGACCCCGAGGGTCACGTCATCGGGGTGACCGAGCTCTAGGCTTCCGTTCAGCTGGCGTTCGGGAGGGAGCCGGCTTCCTCCCGAAGGCGTCATCTCAGGAGAACCTGCGCTCGACGGGGACGGCCGTTGTAGGCGGAGCTCATCGACGCCGCATACGCGCCCGCGTCGCGGATGGCGACGAGGTCGCCCCGCCTGAGCGGTGGCAGCGAGTGGACGCCCAGCGTGTCGGTCGACTCGCAGATCGGGCCGTCGACGCGCGTCGGTTCGAACCCCGGACGTAGCGACGCGGCCGGGCCTGCGTCGTCCACGGGCTCGCCGCGCGAGGTGAGCGCCACGACCGGATGCACGGCGCCGTAGAGAGCCGGTCGGACCAGCTCGGCCATGCCGGCGTCGATCACGGCCAGCCGAGCGCCGCGATCGCGAACGTGGAGGACACGCGCGACGATCCAGCCCGCCCGAGCCACCAGGAAGCGGCCGGGCTCGACCGCCAGGCGAAGGGGTCGACGGTCGGCCGGGACGGTCTCGAGAAGTGCCGGTATTTCGCGTGCGAACCGGCCTGGCGCGGGCACGCTCGGGGCCCATCCGAACGGCGCAACCGGGAAACCACCACCCACGTCGAGCGTATCGAAGTCGGGCATGCTGCCGCGCACCAGGCCCAGCACCGCCACAGCCCTCCGGACGCCATCGCGCCAGGCATCGATGGCCCCCAGCTGTGACCCGACATGGAGGTGGATGCCCCGAGGACGAAGACCCCCGGGAGCAGCCCCAGCCAGGCGTTGCACCGTCCGCGTCAGCTCGGTTTCGGTCATGCCGAACTTCGACGCGCCTGAGCCGACGGCGAGAACGGCCTGGGTCTCGGGCGCCACGTCCGGGTTCAGGCGAAAGAGGACGTCGAGCGTGACATGCGCCCCTTGGGCGAATGTGGCCAGGGCTTCGGCCTCCTCGGGTGACTCGACCGCAACCCAGCGCAGCGGGTCACCGCGACGAGCGGCCGACACGGCGGCGCGGAGATCGGCATCGGTCTTGCCCACGCCCTCGAGCGTGATCGATTCGTTCGGGAGCCAAGCCCGCCGTGCGCGAGCCCACTCGCCGCGCGAAACCACGTTCGCCCCCAGCCCCAGCCTCGCCAGCTCGGCGATGATCGCGGGCACGTCGTTCGCCTTGATGCTGAACTGCCGGATCCAGGGGTCGGGGAAGGCCGCCTCCAATTCGCCGGCGGCAGCCGCCAGGCCCGCGACGTCGGTGACGTAGCACGGCGTTCCGTGATCGCTCGCCGCCCTCCGCAGGCGATCGGCGAGCTCAGGCAGGCGATCGGTGTCTGCGTCGATGTCGGACCCGGTCGAGTCGAACGCGGAGAGCCGGGCTACAGCATCGCCCGACGGCCCACGTTCACCAGGCCCAGCACGGTCGAGACGATCGAGATGACGATGGACCCGAGGATGGCCGCGATGAGCGCGTCCCCGCTGAACGTTGGCGGGAACTTCGCGATCGTGAAGTGGAGGTCGAGCAGATCGGTGGAGATCCACGCGGCGAGGAGAAGCATTGCAGCGTTGATGAGGAACGAGATCAACCCGAGCGTCAGGAGGGTGAGGGGGAATGAGAGCGCCTTGACGATCGGCTTGATGTAGGCGTTCACGAGGCCGAATACGATCGCGATGATCGCGATCTTCACCCACTCGGGGCCGGCCTTGCCGATCGTGAGATGGATGTCCGGGACGATCTTGGCCGCGACGACGAGCGCGACCGCGTTGATCAGGATGCGAACGACGGTATCGAGCACGAATGTGCCTCCGGCACGACCATGGACTTGCTGATGATGGCAGAGCCGAAGCGCCCGTACACTGCCCGAGGCCAGCCCATCCGAATAGGGGAGCGTCTCGATGCCCGCTGCCTCCACTTCCGGCCGACCGCTCCACGAGCGCGTGGCCGTCTTCTTCGATGAGCTGTTCCGGCTGGACCCCCTGCGCGCGACGGCGACGGGGGACCATCGGTTCGACGCCGAATGGCCCGATATGTCGGAGGACGGCCGAAGGGCTCGACTGGCGTTCATCGACCGCTGGGAAGCGGAGTTCGCGGCCGTGGCGCCGGAAGGCCTGTCGGCCGACGACCGAGCCGAGCGGGAGGTGCTCCTGGCCGAGCTCGCCGCGATGCGCTTCGCGGACACGGACCTGCGCGAGGACCGCTGGGATCCTTTGTCATGGGTCTACATCCTGGGGATGGGAATTTTTCCGATCCTCGCCCGCGAGTTCGCGCCACTCCACGCGCGTCTCGCGTCGGTCGCGGGCCGGTTGGAGGGTATTCCTCGTCTCCTCGCCGCTGCCCAGGAGCAGCTGCAGGGTCACGAGGGGCGGCCCGTGTCGAAATTCCACACCGAGACGGCGCTCAAGCAGCTTTCAGGCATCGCCGACCTGGCCGACGAGGCCGTGAACGCAGGAGTGGAAGCGGAGTCGGCCGACGCCGACGTCCGGTTCGTCCTGCCGCGCCTTCGCGTGGCCGCCGCCACCGCGAAGGGAGCCCTGGATCAGTTCGAAGTCCATCTCCGCGAGGTCGTCCTGCCTGGAGCCGAAGGCGAGGGGCGGCTCGGTCGCGCGCTGTTCGAGACGAAGATGCGGCACACGCTCAAGAGCGATCTGAGCCCTGCCGAGATCCTCGAACGGGCTAACCGCGAGTACGTGGCGGTTCGGCGCGAGATGATCCGGCTCGCGCGCGAGGCATGGCCGCGCTTCCTCGGAGACCGACCCAGGCCGACAGCGGCTTCCGCCGGCACCCAGGAGGCAGCCGATTCCGGAACCGTGCGCGCCGTCCTCGACGCAATCGCGGCCGAGCATCAGGCACCCGAGGCGATCCTCGACTTCTGTCGCGAGGAGCTCCGGCGGGTGGAAACCTTCTGCCGGGAGAAGGACCTCATCGGCCTTGCCGAGGAACCGCTCCAGATCATGTGGACGCCGGTCTTCCTGCGCTCATTCGGCGGCGCAATGCTCGATTCGCCGGGACCCCTCGACAGGAACGAAAAAGCCTTCTTCGCGGTGACGCCCATCCCGGAGGAATGGCCGGCTGAACAGAAGGAGTCATACCTGCGGGAGGACAACGACCGGATGCTGCGGCTTCTGGTCATCCACGAGGCGGTGCCCGGACACTACCTCCAGGGCGTCTACTCGAACCGATGCCCGTCGTTGGCACGGACGATCCTGTGGAGCGGGGTCTTCGCGGAAGGTTGGGCGGTCTACATCACGCAGGTGATGATGGACCAGGGTTACGGCGCGGGGGACCTCGGGCTGATGCTGAACCACTGGAAGTTCTATCTCCGCACGGCAACCAACGCGATCATCGACGTCAAGACGCATACCGCTGACATGACCGAAGGGGAAGCCATCTCGCTGATGGTCCAGGGCGGATTCCAGGAAGAGGCGGAGGCTCGCTCCAAGTGGAACAGAGCGCGCCTGTCGTCGACGCAGCTCTCGACCTACTTTGTCGGCTCGATGGAGATGTGGGACATCGAGCTGGAGCGGCGGCGGCAGCTCGTCGCCGAGGCCGGAACCCGGCCGGAGGCCGTGCCTGCCCCCCGTATCGTCGGAGGCCTCGGCGACACGCCGGGCTTCGTCTACCGGGAGCACCTCGAAGATGTCATCGGCCACGGATCTCCGCCGATGCCCGTCCTCCGCCGCCTCCTGATCGAGGAGCGCGTGCCCGCACTCTAGGACAGCAGGCATCGGATAGGCGTCCCCTTGCGGGTCGCATCCACCCGGTCGATGCCCGCCATCATCGCCCGCCAGACGCCGCATGCCGCGTCGTCGGAAACCCTTGTCCCGTCGGTCGACAGGCCCTCGGTCGAGCCCGGTGGCGACCAGGGCACGGGCGCTTCATCGGCGCCCGACGTCGGTTCGGAAGGTTGCCCCTCCGTGTTCGGATCAGTCACCGATCTGCCTCTCCCTCTTTCGCGCCGACGATCATGTTGACGCTTGGGGGAACGCGAACCCGATTGTGGTACTGGCGCCGCCCGCTACTTCGGGGAGCGTCCCCGACGTGGAGGCCGAGCGGAACGCGAGGCCGAGGGCCGCCTGGCGGTGGCGGCGGTGGACTTACTGGAAGGAGGCACCTTCGCCGACGGGCGCGGCCCCGTCGGCCTTGTCGACCGAACCGCAATCTCGAGAAGTCGGTCGACCTCGAAGCCGCTCTCGAGCCCGGCTGCGCGCAGGCGCTCGACCAGCCGGGCGACCGGTCCGAGCGCGGCCGGCGGTCCATCAACGGCGGTCAGGACCTGCCACCACCACAGGAGCTCGTCGAAGCTCTCTTTGTTGAACCAGGTCACGCCGTCGTGACGGTTCACTCCCAGGAAGCCGCGCAGCTCGGCGTCCGCGAACCAGCCCTCGAGAAGCCGGCGCACGGCGGGGCCACCAAACCGCGCCGTTGACGGTGCCTCGAGTGCGAGCAGCACGCGCACCCGCGAAGCAGCCGTCCAGGCCCCGCCCTCGTCGAGCCCGAGCTCGCGGAATGCGTTGGCGAGGACGGGCGCCAGGCGCAGCTCATCGAACCAGGCTCGGCTCGTCGCGCCGGCGTCCGACGCGTCGCCAATGACCCCAATCGAGCCGACGACGGTCCACGCAAGCAACGCTGCCCGCGCCGTCGATCCCTCGGCCAGGCCGCCCGCGATCGCGGGCGTCGAGCTTCGGGCCGTCTCCTCGAGGGCTGCGCGTCGTCGCTCGATCGTGTCGGCCACCTCGGTATCGCGCCGGCCCCGGCGAGCGCCGGTCGCGTCGCGCAGGGCCGCGACGAGATCGAGGGCGGCCGCTCGCACATCGTCCGGCGGACTCAGCACGAGACGGCGAACGGGCGCGTGAACGGGCTCGAGCTCCAACACGCGAATCGCGTCTTCGATCGAGGCGACACCCCTGCCGCCGAGGCGCTCCATGACGCGCCGGTACAGGCGCGCCGATCCATCGCGCACCTCATGCCAGTCGACGAAGACGTGGCACGAGTAGGCCTGGAGCTGGACGAAGAGCCCTCGCTCGCGCAACTCGGTCGCCGGCCGGATGAACTCCTCGCCGCTGCGCGCCTCACGAAAGATCATGAACACCCCAGCGTCGGCGGGAACCCCCAGGCCGTCGCCGAGGCTCCTCCGAACCTGCGCCTTTTGGTCGCCCGACTTGACCGCGTAGGCGACCGACCCGCGTACCCAGCCGCCGGTCTCCGCATACCGATTGTGGTAGACGACGAGCGATCGCTCGCCCGCGGGGCCCACGTTCGAGTAGGCAAAGACGTCCTCGTTGATGCCGCTGCCGTCGACTTCGAAGTCGTACAGGAGGAAATCGCTGACCTGCGCGAACTCAGCCCGCCGATGGAGGAGCGGCACGATCTCCCGGTCGTGGCGGGCGATCAGCCAGGTATCGGGCCGCTCGTCCCAAGCGGCGCGACGGAACTCCATCCCGTACTTCTCCGCGAATCCCTCGATCTGGCCGTGCCCGAACATAGGCAGTCCGGGCAGGGTCACAAGGAGGGTGGCCACGCCGAAGTACTTGTCGCCCTTGCCGAACTGTTCGACGGCGGTCTTCTCGTCCGGGTTGGACATGAAGTTCACGTAGCGCTTGAGGATCTCGGGGTCGAATTCAAGCGTGTTGCGCATCACCAGCCGGTATTCGGCGTTGCGCTCGTCGCGGAGCATGACCATGAAGGCGCTGTTGTAGACGCGGTGCATGCCCAGGGTTCGGACGAAGTAGCCCTCCAGCAGCCAGAAGGCCTCGGCCAGCAGGAGCGTGCCGGGGGCCTCCACGGCGACCCGATCGACCACCTCGCGCCAGAACTCATTGGGCATGAGGGCGTCGAACTCGGCCTGGCTCATCGAATGCTCGGCTCGCGAGGGGATGCCGCCGGCGCCGCCGGTCGGCGGCCACCACAGCCGCTGGATGTGCTTCTTGGCAAGCACCATTGCCGCGTCGAAGCGGATGATCGGGAACTGGCGGGCCACGTGGAGGATGGTCTGGATGACGGCCTCGCGGACGGCGGGCTTGAGATAGTCGAGCTGGGCGGTGTCGTTCCAGGGGAAGCTCGTGCCGTCGTTGCCGTGATAGACATAGCGCTCGTCGCCCGACCAGCGGTCCTGCCGCTTGAAGACGACGGCTGCGTCGGTGCCGTCCCAGTAGTGGTCCTCGAGGAAGATGCCAACCCGCTCGTCAGATGAGAGGTCCGGCCCCGTGAAGGAGTAGGCGGGGTACGGCGGGTAGGGCAGCGAGAGGAACCAGTCCGGGTGCTGGATCACCCACCGGGAATCGATGCCCATGTGGTTCGGGACCATGTCCGATGCAACCCGGATGCCGCGCCGCCAGGCGCGATCGGCGAGGTTGGAGTGGGCAGCCGTGCCGCCCAGGTCGGCGGCGATGACGTAATCGTCCAGCGAATACGCCGACGCGACCGCATCGGGCTGGCCGCGCAGTCGTTTGATCTTCTCCGAGGCGCGGCTGCGCTCCCACAGCCCGATCAGCCACAGGCCTGTGATGCCGAAACGGGCAAGCCGGTCGAGCTCCTCGTCGGGCACTGCGTCGAGCGTCCGGATGTCACGCCCGTACTGGCGGGAGAGCTGGTCCAGCCAGACGTAGGTGCTCTTGGCCATGAGGACGACCCGGGGCATCCACTCGACGTCGGCCGAGAACCGCTCCGGTTCGGCGTCCGCCCCGAGGGTCGTGAAGCCTCGCGCTGCCGCCGCGTCGCCGCCGGCGCCATCGACGCCGGCACCGGCAAAGCGCATGAACGTTGCCCGTTCTTCTTCCGCGATGAGATCGAGGCCGCCAAGCAGGCGCTCGCGAAGGACCGCGAGGCGGGCCGCCAGCCTGTCACCCAGCAACTCGGCCCAATGCTCGAGGACATAACGCAACTGACCGGCGAGCGATTCAGGGCTGGCGAGAGCGGGAGCCCGGAGGACCTCGACCAGCGGTCGATTTTCAGGACCGATGCCGGGCGCCTGGGCAGACCACGCGTGCACGGCCTCGATCGCCCCGGGGTAGGGTGTCTCCACAAGCGGTCGGTCATCGACCAGCTCGCGGAACGGCATGACGGCGGGATTGGCGTTGGCGAGCCACGTCAGGAGCAGCTCCTCGACCGCCTCCTCGTCTTCGCCCACCGGGGCGAACGCGCGTTGCCAGGCCGTCAGTGCCTGCTCCGCTTGCCGCGCTCCCAGGCGGGATCGAATCTCGGCGAGCGCCCCCTCCAACGCGCGCGGGTCAACGTCCTCACGATAGGCCTCGATGACCGTTCGGAGTACCTCGTTCAGGAGGCCGAAGGCGGCAACCTCCGAAGCGGGAACCGCCCGACGCTGCGATCGCTTCGCGTTCAGCCTGTGGGCGACCGCCCGGGCCGCGCCGATATCGGCCAGGTCCAGTGCGCCGGCGACAACCTGCTTTGGTCGACCGCGGCCCCTCGCCCTGACTTCGACCTCTTCGAGGCCGTGGCGCTCGCGGGCTGCGCGGGCAACGATCACGCCGTGGTCTGTACGAACCCCTGTCTCGGCTGTGCTCATCGGCGGGCAACGGCCGTCGTGCGCGCCTCGCCGGTCGGGGACGCCGCAGCCGGCTCGGTGCCATTCGCCGAGGCCTCCCGCCGGCGTGCCTGGATGGCCTCGATCTCACGCCTGAGCAGTTCGATCCCAGACGGATCGAACTCATAGGTCCACTCCCGGATTCGTTCGGGACGGCTGAACCGCTCGTCCACGTGGCGCGCGAGGGCCTCCCGCGACATGAGGATGAGGTCAGCCTGCTCATCGACGCGACGGAGGTCGTCCTCGGAACCAGGGTGCGCCGAGAGGATACCGACGCGCGTGGTACGCGAGAGGCGCAGCGTCTCGGCGATATTGTCCGTACCCCTCGCCGTGGCGCACACCAGGCCCACCGTCGATCCCGCCGGGAGGTTGGCCACCTCGCGCACCAGCCCGACATAGCCGGCCCCGACCATGATGGCGATCACCGGCAGTCGCCCCGCGGCCAGCAGTTGCGCCTCGGCCGCGTGGAACGTCGTCGTCGCGATCAGGTCGTAGTGGAAGCGCCCGAGGCGATCGTCGAGCTCATCCAGCAGGGTGCCCTCGGCCTCGACCGACTCTGGAAAGGCTTCGCCGAGCTTCTGCGCGTCATAGGCAGCGTCGGCCGTTGTGCATTCCGCGACCAGCATCCGCACCAGAGGCCCCGGCCGCTTCCGCTCGGAGGCCGCCGCGAACGTCGCCGAGGCAACCTCATCGGCCGCGAAACCAGCCTGTCCGGCCCGGCGAATCATCTCCGCCACGAGGCCTGCAAGAGCCTCATCTCCGCGTCGCTGCGGAGGTCGGGCTGCGACATGTGTCCCGGCCCCATGTCGACTCATGACGTAGCCGGCATCGGCCAAACGTTTGTAGACCGAGCGGATGGTGTTGGGGTTCACTCGCAGTGCGGCACCGAGCTCCCGGACCGGCGCCAGTCGATCACCGGGCTGGAGACGGCCCGAGTCGATCTGGTAGGCGATCTGCCAGTAGATCTGGGTGGAGATCGGGACGCCCGAGTCGCGCTCAACGTCCAGGTCGCTGGCACCACCGCCGGCCGATATGGAGGAATCGTGCGGGTCCGAAGGGACCATTGACATAGCGTGCTAGTCCAAGTAGTGTGCGACTTGGCCTAATCAACTATAGCAAGGGTAGGTAAGCATCATGGAAACGATCATCGCCATCCTCGCGGTCGTCGGCCTGCTGGCCGGTCTCGACATCCTGGCTCTCCGCTTCGGTACCGACTCCCGTGAGGGTGTCGCCGACACGTGGGGCACGAGCCGATCGAGCGGCACGCTCTAGTCCTCCGCTCGGCGGCATTGTCCGTCAGTCGAGCCGATCGAGCCACGACAAAACGCCAAACGTCCAGGCGCCGCCAGGCTCCCTCTCGGCGCCGTCATCGTCAGCCCGCGGGCGCGCAGGCCGCGGGCTGACGGATTCTCTGGCCCGAGTTGAACCGGCGAGGGATCCGGGCGCTCAGGAGCTCCTGGGGATGGGGCGGCTCAGCGTGTTGAGGCGCATTGCGCGGAGACGCGCAACGCGATCGGCGATCGGCGGGTGGGTCGAGAACAACGTTCCGATACCACCGCCCGAAAGCCTGCTCTCGCCGGCCAGCGGGCTGACGATGTAGAGGTGGGCGAAGGCCGGATTGAGGCCCGGCTGCGGCTGCTGCTGTGGAGCGCCGGCCCCGCGGCGACCGAAGCGGTCGCGAACCCGACCGAGCATCCCCTGCTGCTGCTGCTTGAACGCCTCGAGCTTCTCGAGCGCTGAGGCAAGTGCCTCCGGATCGCCCGTCAAGCCGGCTCCCGAGCTGTCGGCAAGGTATTCACGGCCGCGCGATACGGCCAGCTGGACGATCAACGCGGCAATCGGAGCGAGGATGATCGCAGCGAGAAGGCCCACGATGTTGCCTCGATCCTCCTCGTCGCCACCGCCGAACCACATCTGAAACTGCGCCATCTGTGCGAGGAAGCTGATCGCGCCGGCAATCGTTGCGGCGATCGTGCCGATGAGGGTGTCACGGTTGGAGACGTGGCTGAGCTCGTGGGCGAGCACGCCGGTCAGCTCCCGGTCGTCCATGAGCTCGAGAATGCCGCTGGTGACGGCCACGGCTGCGTGGTTCGGATCGCGGCCGGTCGCGAAGGCGTTCGGCTCGGGCCTTTCGACGATGTACAGGCGGGGCATCGGCAGCCCGGCTCGGGATGCGAGCGTGCTGACGATCGTCCGCAGTCGCGGCTGCTCGTCCGGGCCGAGCTCACGTGCGCCGTTGGCCTTGAGTGCCAGGGTGTCGCTCTTCCAGTAGACGAAGCCGTTCATCAGCAGCGCGAAGGCGAAGGCCACGATCAGGCCGTTCGAGCCACCGAGCAGGCCACCGACGGCGACGAGGATCGCCCCGAGCGTCGCCAGCAGGGCGAAGGTCTTGAGGGTGTTGGTGAAGGTGTTTCCCATCTGGGTTCGTTTTCCATGTGCTATCGCGCTTCGAGGCGCGTCCCGCGACGGGCGGGGGCAAGAGCCGAATGGCTCTCCCCGATATTGTGCCTTGCCCGCGTGAAACTGCCCTCGGACCGCAGCCTTCCTGCCGAACGAACATCCAGCGATCGTTTGGCATGCCCCGCCAGTCTCCGTCGCCGGCCCAGGGTTCCAATTCGTCCCGAACCACGCTCCTCGCGGGATGAGATCGCTCCAGGGGCCGCCCATCGGCGCGGGCTCGGAGGGCTGGCCGCAGCCTTACTCACCCCCGGTGGTCGTTGTGCAGGAAGGCCGCGCGATCATCCTTCGAACGGTCGGCTGCCTGCTACTCCGGGCCCGGTTGGCCGATCGATTCGAGCGCCATGCGATACAGGACTGCTCCGTCCAACCCGCGGGACGGCGAGCTGAATAGCGCGAGGTCGGCGGCGAGCGACTCCTCGAGGCGGGTGCCGGCCAGTGAGTCCACGATCCGGACCGCCCGCGCAGCAGCGAGGAGGTTCTGGGCGGTCTCCTGTCGCGCCGGATCCTCCCAGTACCAGCCGTCGCTTGCGAACATCGCCAGGCGCCAGCGCTGCGCTTCGAGGAGCTCGATGAGCTGGCGCTCATCGTTCTTCGCGACACGGGCGCCCAGCTGCCGCCGGGCGAACGAATTCCTGTCTTCGGCGCCGCTGACCACCTCGATGTAGGCGTCGCGCGCGGCCCAGAAATCCAGGCCCACTCCGGATGCCTTCAGCAGGCCGAGCGACACTGCGTCGATCCCCGCTGCGAGTCGGTCCAGCGCGGCCCGCAGGGGACCTTTCCAGCGCCCGTCGGTCGCGTCCGGGCATTCGGCCGACCAGCGTGCCACGCCATGGTGGCAGCTCCACGATGTCCGTTCCAGGATCCGGGCAACCGCGAAAGGCTGGTCAGCGGGCTCGACCATGACCTCCGAGAGGAGCACGGTGTCGTAAGTTCGCGCCTGCGCGTCGGCAGGCGTCGGCACGAGCAGGTGTTCGAGGAACAGCTCGCGGAATACGTGGTGATGGCCGTACAGCTCGCCGTCGGTCGCGATCAGGGCGGTGGGGGTCGTGCCATCTGGAAACGGCGGGCGGGCGAGGCGCGGAGCGATCCGCTCGAGGGCGAACCGGTCGGCGTCATCAGTCGCGGTCGGCTCGAACGAGACCGCTGACGATAGCGCCGCGTCGTAGAAGGCCACGGAGATGGCCTGCCCGCTGCCGATCGAAACGCGATACGGCCGTCGCGTGTCGATCTGGGCATCGGCGGCCTGCCACGGCGCCAGGATCGTGTAGGCGATGCCCTCCTCGGCGAGGAGCGCCAGCGTCGGCAGGTCCACGGCGGTCTCTGGCAGCCACACCCCGTTCGGTCGAAACCCGAAGCGCAGCTCGGAGTCGCGGATCCCCCAACGGATCTCGGTGCGCCGATCGGCAGCCGAAGCCAGCGGCAGGATCGAGTGGTGATACGGCTGGGCCATTGCACGACCGGGTGCGGCCTCCACGAACCTCAGGTGCGTCGACGGGTCCTCGGCCGCAAGCCAGCCGGCGAGGGTCGGTCCGAGGTCCCAGGAAATCCGCTCGAGGTTGCCACGCGCGGCATTGGGCTTGTAGGACTCGGCATCGATGCGGGCGTTCCAGTCGTGGTACGGGGTTGCGGTCGGGTCGGCCGGAATGACGCCGCTGAACGGGTCCGCGCGGAGCGGCTGGTAGAAATGCGCGTGAACCGCGACACGACCTCGCGTCATGGTTGGGCGGCCACAGCGGCTGCCAGCTCGTCAAGGGCGAGATCGCGGTCCGCACGGACCTCGTGTCGGATCGAGGTGCTGAATGACGCCTTCGGGGCGAGCACCAGCGGCCAGCTAAAGAGCACGCAGCTGCCCTGATAGATCCGCTCGAAGCCGGACTCCGAGTTGGAGACGGTCTCGATCGGCGACCACCAAACGTCGGCAGCGGGCGAGACCGCCGTCTCCACGATGATGCCGACGTCGCTGTTCCCCGCGGACAGTTCCTCGATGCTCGGCGCGCTGCCGCTCGAATCGTGGGGCAGGCGCGACCCGGCGATGTCATGGAACGCGGCCGGGTTGCCGCCTCCGCCGAGCATCATGAGAGCCCACTCGATGCCAAGCCGGACCCTGAGTGTCGCAGCGGATCGGTTCTGGAGGGTGACGGCCTGGCTGAGGGTCGGGGAGCGACGGTCGCCTCCGAGGACGAGCGCGCTCTCGACCCGAACGCCGCCGCTCTCTCGGGCGACCTCGAGCCGCCCGTTCCCCAGCCGCAGGATCTCGAACGGCTGATCGACGAAGTCGCCGGCTTCGTTCGCGCGCGCTTCGGCAAATGCGCGAGGATCGGCGTCGGGCTCGAGCAGGTGGACGAGACCCGAGCGTCGTTCGTAGGCGTCGTAATGCAGGTAGCCAGCGAGCCCGGATTCCTTGCTGGCCTCGATCTCGTGAATGGACGCCGGCGTCATCGCGCCCGTGGCCTCGTGTGATCTCGGCTCTTCGGCCCTGCGCGCCTTCGTCTTTGCGGCGCCGGGCTCCGGCCGTTCGCGCTCCAGGAGCTTCCAGTGGTACGACTCGGGCCGCCGCCGCATGACCGCCGTGAGCGCGTGACGGACCGCCGGGATGTCCCATCGGCCGATGCCCGCGCCCTCGTCGAGCTTCACCCCGACGACCTGACCGGGCTCGGTCAGCAGCACCTCGTCCCGACCGTCAAGGTCGATGTCAACCAGCTGCGCCGACGTCAGGGAAGGGGCGGCTGCCGTGCCCGCGGCCCCAGCATCTACAGCCTGCGCATCCGCGGCGTCCTCGGCGGCAATCAGGTGCCCGAGTGTCGCCAGGCGCATGTGGGGCAGGTAGATCCCGCCGAACAGGCCGTGCCAGTAGCAATCGTTCGACTGGCCCTGGTAGAGGTGGTCGAGCGCGGCGTCCCGAGCCGCCCCCTGAGGCATCGCGCCGACTTTCGCCGACGCCCGCAGCATCTGCTTGTGGAGGTCGTTGACCTCACGGTACTTGACCTGGAAGTTGCGCCAGAAGCCGCCCCGCAGCCACCGAGCCTCGGGACGGTGAGCAGCCACTGCCTGGTGGAAGACGGTCGAGAACACCCGGGATTCCTCGGCCGGCAGGGCCCATTCGCCCATCTCCGCGTAGGACGATGTGGGCACGTACACCCGGCCGATCGGTGGCTCACGCTCCAGCCACTCTGATGGCGTGACCGTCGTAAGCCAGTCGCGACTGGTCTCGAGCGCAGCGAAGAAACGATCAACCCAGCTGCCCTCGCCCCAGCAATGAGCGTAGGTGGTCGGCCAGCCGCCGAACTTCTCGCCATCGTCGCCCATGACGCCGATGCGGTCGCCCGACTCCGTCGTATGGTCCCGGAGATAGCGCATCACGTCCTCGACCGCCCCGAAGGGGATTGTGTAGCGCAGGTACTGCTCGCTCCCGAACAGTGTCAGCAGATGGCCCTGGTCCTCGGTGGTATATGCGCCCCACAGGTTCTCCTCGGGGATCGCCGCGGCCCGAAAGTGAACGTCGTCGAGGATCGTCCAGCGATAGCCGGCAGCGGCGAGGGCTACCGGCAGGTCGGGCTCCCAAACACGTTCCGCGAGCCACGCTCCACGGGGCCGGACGCCGCCCAGCGCTTCGACTTCGTCGGCCATGCGCCGCAGCTGCCCTACGCGGTCGGCCTCGGGCAGCGATGCCAGGACGGGCTCGTAGTAGCCGCCACCCATCAGCTCCACCTGGCCGCGATGGATCAGTTCTGCCAGCCTTTCGAGAAACTCGGGTCGCTCGGAGCGTAACCAGGCGAGCAGCGCCCCGGTGTAGTGAAGCGCCACTCGGACGGTCGGATGGCGCTCGAGCGCCTGGAGCATGGGCAAGTAGGCCATGTCGTAGACATCGGCGAAGACGAAGCCGAAATTGCCGACCGGCTGGTGGTTGTGCAGAGCCAGGGCAAGGGAAATCCGGGCGCCGCCCATCAGCGAAGCCGCGTCGGCTTCAGCCTGAGCCGCCTGCCAGTGGTTCGGCCGGCTGCTTGCGCTTCTTCGGTCGCTTGGGCTTTGCCCCGTCCACACCATCGATCGCGCCATTGCCGGACTCCAGCGCGGCTGCGTGACTCGCATCGGCTTGCTTCGCGAGCTCAAGCGGCTGAGCGGCCGCGATGGCCTCCTCATGTGGCGGCGTGGAAACCGCCGCTGCGGCCCCCGACTCGACGCCCGCAGCCGGCAGGTAGAGCTGCTCCACGTACTCGTGCAGCATCCGGTTGGTCGAAAACCGCCAGATCGTCGTGGCGATGGCCCTGCGCATGAGATCGACCCAGGCGCGCGGCATGCCCGATTTCTCGCGGGCGTCGTAATAGCGCGGGACGACCTCTTCCTCGAGGATCCGGTAGAGGTCCATCGCGTCGGCCCAGTCCTGAGCTCCCTCGTCGGGGCTCGTCTCACGGCCACCGATCGCCCAGCCATTGTCGCCCGTCCAGCCTTCGTCCCACCAGCCATCGAGGACGCTTACGTTGACGACGCCGTTGGCCGACGCCTTCATCCCGCTCGTGCCCGAAGCCTCCATGGGGCGGCGCGGGTTGTTCAGCCAGATGTCCACGCCCTGTACGAGGAAGCGCGCGATCCGCATGTCGTAGTCCTCGAGGATGAACACGCGGCCACGGAGCTTGGGCGAGCGCGATTGGGCGAAGATTCCCTGGATCACCTGCTGTGCGGGCCGGTCGGCGGGGTGCGCCTTGCCGGCGAACACGATCTGGACGGGGCGTTGTTCGTTCCACAGGAGGCGTGCCAGCCGGTCGATATCCGAGAACAACAGCCCAGCCCGCTTGTACGTCGCGAACCGCCGCGCGAAGCCGATGGTCAGTGCGTTCGGGTCCAGGGCCCGCTCGAGCTCCTCCAGAACGGAGGGCGCCTCGCCGTGACGGGCGAATTGGGCGCGTAGGCGGCCGCGCGCAAAGATCGCCAGCTCCAGCTTCTGACGCTGATGGGCCTCCCAGATCTCGTCCTCGTCGATCGCGTCGAGGTGATCCCACCAGCGCGCCGAGTCGTCGTCCCCGTCGAGGTCGTCGAGGTCGGCACCCAGGTGCCGCTCGAACAGCTCCCGAATCGGCGTGCCGACCCACGTCGGCGGGTGGATACCGTTGGTGATGCCGAGGATGGGCTTCGTGAGAATCCCCGACCAGGTGCCGTTCGCCGTGGCCGCGTGGAGCTGGCTGACTGCATTCGCGCCGTTTGTCTGGCGGATCGAGAACGCCGTCATGTCGAACTGGTTCTCGAGGCCGTCCACGCCGCGCCCGACCTCGAGCAGTCGATCGATTGGCACTCCGCCCGTGCCCGGACGTCCGTCCCCGTCGAACAGCGGTCCGGCAACCCGCCGGACCAGGTCCGCCTCGAACCGCTCGTTGCCCGCGGAAACGGGAGTGTGGATGGTGAAGACGCTGTCCCGTCGCACCTGCTCCAGGGCGTTCTCGAGCGTGTCGCCCTCGGAGACAAGTTCGCGGGTTCGTTCCGCCAGCAGGAATGCGCTGTGGCCTTCGTTCAGGTGCCAGACCGACGGGAAGATGTCGAGCGTCCTGATCGCGCGAACCCCCCCGACGCCAAGCACGAGCTCCTGGTGGAGCCGCATCTCGCGTCCGCGCACGTACAGGATGTGGGTGATCGGGCGGTCGGCGTTGTCGTTCTCGGGGATGTCCGTGTCGAGCAGGAGGACCGGCACTCGACCGACCTGCACGCACCAGACGGCGATCGTCAGCATCCGCCCGGGCAGCTCGATTTCGACCGTGAGCGGCTCGCCGTCCTGGCTCTGGACGCGCCGGATGGGCATGAGTGACAGGTCGTAATCGGGGTAGGCGTGCTCCTGGTGACCGTCCGCGTCGATCGTCTGCCGGAAGTAGCCCTTCCGATAGAGCAGCCCGACGGCGACGAACGGGAGAGCCATGTCGCTCGCCGATTTGGTGTGGTCGCCGGCGAGGACGCCGAGGCCGCCGGAATAGATCCCGAGCGACTCGTAGAAGCCGTACTCGGCGCAGAAATAGGCAATGGGGCCGTCCAGGGCGTCCGAATATCGGCGCTGGAACCAGTGGTCGGCGCCGTCCGCCATGTAGGAGTCGAACTCGCGCATCACGGCCTGGTATTCGGCCATGAACGCTGGGTTATCCAGGAGATCCGTCCAGGGCACGGGGCCGGCCAGCACCGCCACGGGATTGCGATAGCGGGTCCAGGCAGTGGCGTCGATCCGCGAAAACAGCACCTTGGCCCGCGGATGCCACGTCCAGTACAGGTTGTACGCCAGGCGTCGCAATCCTTCGAGGGCTGGAGGGAGGCGGAACTGATTGCCCGGAAGGGTCGGGACCTGAACGGCTGGCTCCATGTCGCTGGGATGATAGGGCGAGTCGTGAGGCGGCGAGGCATCGGCGCGAAGCATTGACCCGCGAGGCACTGGCCCGCGAGACACTGGCCCGCGACGCTTGGCCCGCGACGCATTGGCCTGCGAGGCATTGGCCTGCGAGGCATTGGCCCGCCGACGCGCGACGCACCCGAGCGTCACGCACGACCGTCGCGACCGGCTCGGGCTACGATCCCCGGATGCGCGTGGCCTTCATCGCTGCCGAATGCGAGCCGTGGGCCAAGACGGGCGGGCTGGGCGACGTGGTGGATGCGCTCGCTCGAGCACTCGGCAGGATCCCGGACGGGCCGGCGGGCCTTGTGGATGTCTTCCTGCCCCGCTATCGCAGCGTCCCGATCCCTCCACAGGCGAAAGAGGCCGGCGAGATAGACGTCCCGGACCCGGCTTCAGCCGAAGGCTCGGCCGCGGTACGCGTCCTCGAGGCGGAAACCCATGGGTACCGGCTGCGGCTGATCGACCATCCCGCCGCCTTCGACCGGCCCGAGATCTACGGCTACGACGACGACGTCTGGCGGTTTGGCCTCTTCAGCCGCGCGGCGCTGGAGGTCCTCCGCCGGGACGCGGTACCGCCAGACGTGCTCCACATCCACGACTGGCATAGCTGTGCCAGCGCGGTGTTTCGGGACACGTTCTACGCGTCGGACCCGGGCCTGGGCCGCGCCGCGCTGCTGCTCACGATCCACAACCTGGCCTACCAGGGCTGGACGCCGCGCGAGGCCTTTCCCCAACTGGGGCTGCCGCCCAACGACCGAAGTGTCGCTCCGGACCCTGCCGGGCTCGACCTGCTGTGGGCCGGGATCGTGCGCTCCGAGCTGGTCAACACGGTGAGCCCCGGCTTTGCAGCGGAAGCGCTGACCCGTCGGGGAGGATTCGGGCTCGACCCGGCCCTGCGCTGGAAGGGCGACCGATTCTTCGGGATCCTGAACGGCCTCGACACCGAAGTCTGGAACCCTGCGACCGATGCGGATATCCCTGCGACCTACGATCGCGCCGATCGTTCGGGCAAGGCCATCTGTCGGTCCAACGTCCTGTCCGAGCTGGGGCTCGATCCGGACGATCCAGGCCCCGTGCTAGGGGTGATCGGCCGGCTCGATCATCAGAAGGGCTTCGACATCCTGGCCGAGGCGGCCGACCGGGTGATCCTGGGCGGCGCGAGGCTGATCGTCCTTGGGAGTGGCGACCCAACGATCGCGTCACAGCTACGCGGGGTCGCGCGGGGTTGGCCCGACCTCGTGGCGTTCGTCGAGAAGTTCGACCGCGCGCTCGCGCGCCGCATCTACGCCGGCTCGGACGTCTTCGTCATGCCATCCCGATTCGAGCCGTGCGGGCAAGGCCAGATGATCGCCATGCGCTACGGGACGCCTCCGATCGTCCACCGAACAGGCGGACTACGAGACACGGTGGTGGATGAGACGTCCAACGTCGGGCACGGGACGGGCTTTGTATTCGACCGACCGACCCCCGAATCGCTGGTGGATGCGGTGACAAGGGCGACCGCGATGTTTCCTGGGGGAGATGGCGCGACTTCCCCGGAATGGGAGGGCCTGCAGGATCGAGCGATGGCGGTCGACTTCGACTGGGAGCGCTCGTCAGCGCCGGCCTACATGGCCGCCTACCGCCGGGCGGTCGAGATTCGCCGTGCCGGCCTCGAGGCTGGACCCCGCGCTCGACCCCGGGCCCCCTTGCCCCGCCCGGGGTAGCTTCGGCCGGGATCGCTTTGGCCTGCTGCACGGCTTGGGCTGATCCGAAATCGCACGTCGACGGATGTCGCACCCCAAGGCGCCCGGGATTGCGAAATCGGAATGCGAAATCGCAATCCGAAATCGGATGGTCGAAACGGCGGCATGGGCGGCGGACGGCATTCCGAAATCGGATGGTCGAATCGCCTGAGACCGGGCTGCTGCCGCCTTCCCAAAATCGGATTGCGCCGCGCCCATGGCCCCATAAGCCCAGGCCGGCCAGACGGTGCTTGACCGCAACGTACCATAGCCTCCGGCCGGCACCGCCCATACGGTTTGTTCATGCCCGGGCCGCACTTCCGCCGACGCGCCGCCGGGCGCTTCGCCGTCGTCTTCATCGTCGCGCTCGAGGCGCTCCTTGCCACTTCGCCGTTTGCGGCCGAGGCTCTGTCCGTAACCGACGTGGTCGCCTCCGCGACGGTCAGCCCAAGCGTCTTCTATCCCAACGGCGACGGAGTCCGCGACACGACCACCCTCACCTACCGTCTCGCCACGCCCGCAACCATCACTGTCGCGATCATCAACTACAGGGGCAGCGCCGTTCGCACGCTGCGCCCCACGATCACCCAGGCAGCCGGAACGTACTCGCTGACGTGGAACGGTCGGACCGCGACAGGCGCCAGCGTCCTGAACGGCGGCTATCGCTTCCTGATGACTGCGACGAAGGGGACCAGCACCTTCCGGGTGTACCGATCCCTCGTCAAGGCGCGCAGCCAGATCTTCCCCTGGGCGCCCAGCGTCATTACCGTTGCGATCGACCCCGGCCACGGCGGCCCGGATCCGGGCGCTGTTCGGCCCGGCCTGTACGAGAAGACGCCGAACCTCGATATCGCTCTTCGTCTGCGCGCCATGCTGCTCGGGGCCGGCGTCAATGTCGTCATGACGCGGACGACGGACACGAAGGTCAACCGCTCGGGCACCGATTGGACGGGCGACGGCGAGGTTGCCTATCGCGATGAGCTGGCCAGCCGAATCGAGGTCGCCAACCGGGCGCGGGCAGACGTGTTCATGGTCCTCCACAACAACGGGACGCCACCCGGCGTGGGCGGCACCGAGACGTGGTACGACTCGACGCGCAGCTTCGCCTCGCAGAACCTGGTGCTGGCGAAACTCGTCCAGGGCCAGATGCTGTCTTCACTCCGTTCGATCGACCACACGACCGCCTGGTCCCCCAAGGATCGCGGTATTCACGCCGCTCCCTTCTACGTGCTTCGCTCGTATGCGCCGCCGACGTACTGCCCTCGGCCGTCGCTCATGCCTGGCATCCTCGGCGAGTCGCTGGCGATGGGCAGCTCCTACGAGCGCTACCTGCTGAAGACGGCCACCGGAACCCAGGCGATCGCAGACGGCTACTACGAAGCCCTTGCCCGCTACTTCGCACAACGAGCCTGGGGCGCCGGATACGGGCTCCTGACCGCGCCGCCGGCGACGCTCAAGGAAGGCACCACATCGTCCGCGCTCGTCCGCGTCACCAATCGATCTCCGCGAACGTGGGCCGCGGGGTCGATGGCCCTGACCGTCGGTGCCGTCGGGGCGGCCCGCTTTTACGATGGCTCGAACTCGCCAGGTATCCAGCTCGCATCAATCCCGATCGACGTGGCTCTCACCCCCGGCAAGTCGACCGACGTCACCGTGCCCTTCTCAGCACCGGCGTACGCGGGCTTTGCCGGTACGGCCGGTCGAGCGATCCTCAAGTTCGACCTTAAGGCGGGCCCCACGCGGCTGGCGAGCTATGGCGTGGTCGCGCTGCAGGTGCCACTGACCGTCACGGGCCAGCCAGCTCCGTCGCCTACCCCAACGCCAACAGCCGCGCCCACCCCGACCCCGACCCCGACGCCGGCGGCGACACCGACCCCAACCCCAAGCCCGACACCGACGGCGACGCCCGGCTGACGGCCGACAATTCGTCCCGAGACCTGACCGTCGAGGTGAGGGTCGCGGCTACAATCCCGGGGTGGCCAACCAGTTCGTCGTCCAGCTGCCGAACAAGCCCGGAGCACTGGCGATCCTCGCCGAGGAGCTTGCGACGCGTGGCGTCGACCTGCGCGCAATCGGCGGAGGTGGGATCGGTGATGTCGGCCACGTGATCATGACCACGGCGGACGACGCCACGACCAAGTCCGTCCTCGAGGAGGGTGGCTACACCTTCGTCGAGGGTGAATCGATCCTGGCCGAGGTCGACGACCGCCCGGGCGGCATGGCGCGAGTGGCCCGAGCCCTGGCCGACGCCGGCGTCAACATCCAGGGTCACCTGTTCCTGGGCCGGTGGGGCGATCGGGCAATGTTCGCGTTCGTCGTTGACAAGCCGGACCTGGCGCGGCCGATCCTCGAGAAGAAGGCCTAGCGCCTCCACGGCGCAACCGCCAAGCGCCCTCCCTGACATGCAGCCGGCGGTTCGACCCTGGGGCCAGCCGATGCGCGGGCGACTCGAGGAACACGTCATCGACAGCGAGCTGCTGCGGAACAATCCCCTCGGCGACCCGGCGCAGCGGCCGATATGGGTCTACCTGCCGCTGGCCTATGCCGATCAGCCGGACCGACGATTCCCGTCCATCTACCTGATCCAGGGCATGACCGGGCAGCTGGACATGTGGCGCAATCGGAGCGCGTTTCGAAAGAACGTGGTCGAGCTGGTCGACGACCTGTTCGGCGGCGACGACGCACCGGCGCCGGCGGTCGTCGTCTTCGTGGACTGCTGGACCTCCGTCGGCGGCAGCCAGTTCATCGATTCGCCGGGGACTGGCCGGTATCACAGCTACCTGTGCGAGGAGGTCGTGCCCTGGATCGATCGGACCTTCCGGACGCATGCCGATCGTGATCACCGCGGAATCACCGGCAAGTCATCGGGCGGTTACGGGGCCATGGTCACGTCGATGCTCCGACCGGACCTCTTCGGCGGGCTCGCGACGCACGCGGGCGATGCCCTGTTCGAGGTCTGCTACCAGTCCGAGTTCGGCGAGTGTGCCCGGCTGCTGCGTGACCAGTACGAGGGCTCGTTCGAGCGGTTCTGGGAGGACTTCCGAAGCCGGCCGGCCATGAGCCGACCGGGCGACGACGCTCTGGTCAATCAGTGGGCGATGGGAGCGTGCTACTCGACCGACGACGACGGCACGGTACAGCTGCCCTTCGTCTCCGCGACCGGTGAGCTGATCCCGGAAGTCTGGGAGCGCTGGCTCCGCTGGGACCCGGTGCGCATGGCCCGGACCGACGCCGGCCGTGCCGCTCTTCGTTCGCAGCGCGCGGTCTACATCGACGCCGGCACGCGCGACGAATATTTCCTCGACCTTGGAGCGGAGGCGTTCCGGCGGGAGGTCGTCGCCGCCGGTGGTCCCGCGCCATTCTTCGAGCTCTTCGACGCCAAGCACGGGCTGATCGAATATCGCTATCCGATCGCGATTCGCTACCTCGCCGACCGGCTGTCGGACCAGACGACAGTGCGCGGAAGGTAGGGAGGGACAGCCCACGCCGATGGACGAGCCCGCCACGCAGGACGTCGAATATCGGGCCCTGCTCGCGCGGACCTGGGACTTCCTGCGGGGCGATACCTCGGACTGGCCGGATCGACCGTTCTACCTCGAAGCGATCGGGAGATTCGGAGAGCCGGTCCTTGACGTCGGATGTGGGACCGGCCGGCTGCTGCTCGACTACCTGGGGCAGGGGATCGACATCGACGGGGTCGATGTCTCGGACGACATGCTCGAGCTCTGCCGAGCGAAAGCCCCCGATTTCGGGCTGCAGCCACGGCTGTATCGCCAGGGGATGGAGTCGCTGGACCTGCCCCGTCGCTACCGCTCGATCATCGTCCCGTCCAGTTCGTTCCAGCTCCTGCTCGATCCCGCCGCGGCCCGTGAGGCAATGGGGAGGTTCTTCGTCCATCTCGAGCCGGGTGGGGCGCTAGTCATGCCGTTCATCGTCTTTGGGGCCGCCGACGAGGCCGGCGTGGAGTTCGTCCGCGAGAAGGTCCGTCCTGACGGATCGCTGATTCGCAAGCACGCCAGCTACCGGTACGATCCGGCGACCCAGTTCGAGTCGACCGACGAGCTGTTCGAGGTGGTGGTCGACGGGGAGGTCGTCGAGAGCCAGCGATCGATCCGGTCACCGGCGACCCGCGGCTACGCGACGGGGCAGGCGACCGAGCTGTTCGAGGCGGCCGGGTTCCAGATCGACAGACTCGTCGCCGACTTCACCGACCGAGCATACGAGCCGGGTGACGAGATCTTCACGATCATCGGTCGGCGACCCGCAGACTGATCTCCGCCGAACGTACGAGGGCGCCGGCCCGAGGTGGGCCGGCCCCTGAATTCAGAGTGCGCGCTTCAGCTGACGCGGGTGACGATGAATGGGTTCTGGAGCGGATGCCGGTTGTAGTGACCGACCCACAGCCGATAGGTGGGCAGCTTGACGCCGGCCATGTTGCCCAGGAACGACAGGCTGCGCGCGCACGCGGTTCGGAAGTCGAAGCCATCGATCCGGCCGTAATTGACCATCCGGTAGGTGATGACCTTGCGATCGGCGCTGACCGCGACGTAGTCACGGCCCTCGAGCTTGACTGGCACCGCATCGAGGGGTGCGCTCGAAACGATGCGGCCGCTGAACACGACTCGCGCAGTGCCTGAATGCGTGACGCGTAGGTGCCAGCCGCGGGAGTCGTGCCAGATGTAGTCGCCGGCGCGAGCCCCGGCATGGAACAGCGTCGGGACACCCTGGACGGAGGACGGCCAGTGCCCGTCCGTGCAGGCCACTGCCGTGGAGGCCGCCGCGGCCGTCGTTGCGACCGAGGGTGCAGTCGCGGCCGAGGTGGTCGTCGAGGCAGCCGCCGCCGAAACGGGCAGTACGAGCGCGGCGCCGGCCGTGGCCAGGCCGAGCGCAGCGGACGCGAACCAAAGTCGCACGTTCATCGGAGTCTCCTTGTTTGGGCCGAACTGGATCCCCGGAGGCTGTTGGCGGCACGTTTGCGCTTGTCGAGTCGCACGTTCGGATTTCGTAAGCCGGTGCACGCCCAGCTCGACCGGAATGGGCGGCCGCCCGCGCACCGGGAGCGAGATGCACTGCCGCCCTCAATTCGAGGCCGCCGCCCGATGCTGGTCTCACTCCCCGATGGCGG
Organism: Chloroflexota bacterium; assembly: GCA_005883615.1. Classification (GTDB taxonomy): domain Bacteria; phylum Chloroflexota; class Limnocylindria; order Limnocylindrales; family CSP1-4; genus CF-16. The sequence continues at coordinate 24,876 of VBEC01000041.1, forward strand.
CGGCCTCAGTTCCGCTTGATCGCCAGCCCGTCGATGATCACCCTGCGTGAAGTCGAGGTGACCCTGATCGACAGGGTTCCGGTGCGCGCTGTGCTGAACGCCGTCACGTAGATCAGCTTGCGGTTGAGCGTCGTCGTGCTGTTCAGGCTGATGGATCGCAGCAAGGTCGATCCCCAGTAGACGCGGACCGACCCGCAGCCGCGGCAGGTCGTGGCCACGATCGCGATCCCGCGGGCGACGACACCGGTCCGGACGAGCTTCGCACCCCTCGTGTAGGAGCGCACGAACGTCGACAGGTAGTAGGCGCTGCCGGTCCGCGCCGCCCAGCTCCCGACCCGCGCGAGGGATCGGTCGTCTAGCGGGATGGCGGTACACGTCGCCCGCGTCCAGGCGGACACCTGGCCCAGAGCATCGCGGGCTCTCACCGAGAAGCAGTACGTCGAGCCCGGCCGTCCGGTGGCCGTCGCACTTGTCGCGGTGGTGGCGCTTCGCCACAGGACAAAGGCACCGAAGCGGCCGTTCCAGGGGGCCCGCTGATAACGGACGTCGTACGTGGTCACCGCCGCGCCCCCGGACGTCGCGCCCCAGGCCAGCGGGATGAACCTCGAGGCGCGCCAGGTCGGTAAAGCGGCGATCCTGGCGACGGGGGGCTCGGGTGGATTGACGACGGAGCACGCTGTCGAGGCAGCTTCATTGTTCAGATCGCCGCTGTAGAACGCGCGCCAGCGATAGGTTCCCGTCGTGGACGGCGTAAACGTGCCCGAGGTGTAGTTGCCCGCACCGTTGGCGTAGCTCACCGCCTGGAAGTCACCGAAGTGAACCGTGAGGGGCAGGTTGCTGTTGCCGTAGGAAGACAGGTCGATGTAGCCGGCTGCCTGTAGTGGCGCAGCGGGGCTGTTGTCGGTGGCCGTTGCGCTCCAGGTCGCTGGTTCGACCGTTCCGTCCTCCCAGACCTTGACCCGGAGCGTTACCGGATTGGTACCCACGATCTGGCCGCGGATCCAGAAGAATTTGGTGATGTCCTGGTGCAGGCCCGTGCCCGTGTTGGCCGCGAGTGCCGAATCGATCCCGCTCTCGCGCTTGGCGATGTACGCCTCGAGGGAGGCTTTGCCGTCCGGGGCGGAAAGAGCGAATTCGTAGTCGAACTGGCGGATGTCGCTCGCGACGTCGGTCCGAACGAGTATGCGGGCCCGGTTCTCTCCACCGGCCAGGGAAGCCTGATCGAATTTCACCCGAACCTTGGTGTCCAGGTCGGAATAAGTCGATGCACCCAGTCCCGCGACCGCTGTGTCGCCGGACGTCGCTGTCGACTGGGAACCGAGGTTGGAAGGATCGACCGCAAACGCCCCAGGAGCCTCGAGGCCGGTCGCGATCCATGCCCCGCCCGCGTCAGCGGTTCCCCAGCCGTTGCTGACGGTCCGGTTGAAGCTGTCCTGGCCGTAGACGGTCCCGCTCACCGTCGCATCGGCAGGGGCCGGCGTCAGCGGGGTGCTGCATGACGTGTCCGCGGGGGCGAAAACCTGAAACGAGACGGTGCCAGTGAGCGTGCCGTACCCACCGGACAGATGCGCCGTGTCCGAAATGGTCCCCCCGAGCGTTATCGGCCCGGAGGCCGTTGCCGTGAGCGTCGGGGTCGCCTTGGTGGCGACGACGGCCGCGACTGGCGAGGCGGACGGAAGGAGCAACGTCACCATCGACAGCGTGCCGATGATGGACATTCGCTGTGCAAGATGGTGGTGCGTGTCGAGTCGAACGCTCATCGAAGCCTCCCCCGGAGCAGCGGTGATGCGGGCTCGTTTCGTGCCGACAGGGCCACGAGCCACGCAATGGTGGCTCGTGTCCCGACCAGCGACGGACGATGACGGCGTCCCGATAAATGCAGGCCGAGTGTACCGGCCGGACCGCCGAAAGTACTAGGGCAATTTCGCGGTCGGAACTCAAAATCGACCTTCGGGACGATGCATTACCGGTGCGTTAGTGCACCGCAGATTGGCCGGCCCCGGCGTGGGCATCTGGCATGATCGTCGGACTTCTGGCGGCCCATCGGGACTGGGTCGCCGAATCAATGAAGACGCGGAGTCGACCGGCTCGCCGTGGCGGGTGTGATGGATCGGCCAGAAGGAAGGAGTCGAGCCTCTTGTGCGCGTTCCGGGGGGCCGCCTGATTCGACTCCAGTTGGCTGCAGGCACGGTCCTGTTGGCGACGCGACTGCTGCCGCGCTGGTTCCGCCGGCCGGCGAGATCAGAAGGTGATCTCAGCCCGCTCGCACCTCTGCCAACGATTCCCGGCAAGTCGCCGACTGCTCCGCCCCTTCTCCACGCTGCATTCGGTGCCCTCGATGCCGCGGCGGTTCGCTGGTCCCTCGTTCGCGGAGACACACAGGACATCGCCGGGGGAGCCCGCGATATCGATCTCCTCGTCGCCGAAGCCGACTGGCCGCGGGTCGCGCATTGCCTTGCCGGACTCGGCTTCCTGCGCGTCCCCACTTATGGCCGCGGCTCGACGGGCTTCTACGTCGGACACGACCGTGAGGCCGCCTCGTGGGTCCGTCTCGACCTGGCGACGGACCTCGCCTGGGGCGGTTTCTCCCAATTCCAGTCGCGGGCGGGAGGTGGCTGCCTGGACCGATCTATCAGATTCGACGGCCTTCCGTCGCTCGACCTAGACGATGCCTTCTGGGCGCTGGTGCTGCACTGCGTCCTGGCGAAGGGAGCAGTCGTCCAGCGCCACGCCGCCCGTCTGCAACACCTTGTCGAGAGCGCCCGGGAAGACGGTCCGATGGGTTCCCTGGTCGCCTCGCTCCTCCCGCGCGGCTGGAGTCCCGAAACCGTTCGCAACGTCGTTCGCGCCGGCGAATGGACGCGCCTCCTTGGCCTCCAGCGGCGGATGTTCCTGACGTTGTGGCAGCGCGACCCGCTCGGGACAACCGCCCGCACTATCGGGCGAGCGGTCCAGCGCGGACTCGGATATTTCCGCCTGGCGCGCCGACGATGGGGCCTGTCGGTGGCTCTGCTGGGGCCGGACGGCGCAGGCAAGACCACGCTCGCGGCGGCGATCGCGGCCGACTTCGGTCTGCCGGTCCGGATCGTCTACATGGGCTTAT
>VBEC01000008.1 GCA_005883615.1 Chloroflexota bacterium
TGCAGGGTCTTGGTCTTGCCCGTTCCGGTCGCCCCGGCAATCAGGGCGTGCCGATTGAGCATCGCCAGAGCGACCTGGACGCGAACGTCGGGCAGGACCTCGTCACCGAGCAGAGGACTGCCGAGCACGATGGCCGGCTCGTCGAGCGCGTAGCCGGCGGCCATGTCCTTGCGGAAGGTCGTGTCCATGCTCAATCACTCCCTCGCATTGACGACCGTTTCAGCCCCCGGCAGTACCGGTACGGCGATCTCGATCCGACCGTCCCGGATGCGCAGCGGGTAATAGCGCAGCCGTCTGACCCGGGTGAAGCGGCGAGCCTCGGCCTTCCTGCCCGGCACATCGCTCTTGGGCTCGTGGCCCGATGCCGTCCAGACCGGATGGTAGCGGCCGTCCGGGTCCAGGCCGCCTGTGGTGGGCATTTGCACTATCTCGCCCGCCGCGAGGTCGAACCTGCCTTCATGGAGTGGGCAGGCGACGATGCACTCGTCAAGGTCGCCGATCGATAGCGGCGCGGACATGTGAGGACAGCGATCGTCTGTCGCCACGATGCCGGCCGGGGTGTTGGCGAGCAGGATGTCCAGGTCGCCGCGGGTGACACGGCGCATCGCTCCAAGCGGCAGTTCGGCTACTTGTAACACCGCCTCATACGGGGCGTGCTTCGTGCCGGGCGCCTGAAGTTCCCGCCGGTAATCGAGCGGTCGAAGGGTCGGGGCCGTCTGGGACATCTCCGGCATCCTACGCTGGGTGAGCATTGGGCAGGGACGGAACGGGTCGAGGCCGTCCGCGGCTTTGACCGGAGAATGGCGTTGGCCGAGAAGCGAAGCGGCCCCGACGCGATGCCGCGTCGGGGCCGTTGGAGGAGGAGGCAGGGAAGCGATCAGTCGCGTGCGGTTTCTGGCCGGAACGCCGCTCGCGCGGTCGCCCCCTCGGCCGGCCGGCCACCGGCTTGGGCGCCGAGGGTCGTTCTGAGGGGGATCTCGTGGAGGAAGAACGATGCGATCACCGCGATCACGCCGGCCGCGACGCCGAGCCACATGCTGTTGGAGATTGCGATCGCGAAGGCGTCGTTGAAGCCGTGCACCACCACGTTCTGGACGCTGGCCGGTAGCTGGGCGATGAACGTGAGACCGCTGCCACTCCCTCCGCCGCTGACAGACGTCAGCTGACCAGGATCGAACCCCGGTGGGGGAGCAGCTGTCAGGAACTGGCTCGGCGCGCCAGCCTTGCCGAGCTCCGTCCGAAGCAGGTCCCAGGTCAGGTTGTTGCGGAACAGGGTGAAGGCGAAGGAAATCCCGATGGTCGTGCCGATCTGGCGGAACAGCGTCAGGTCGCTCGTCGCAGTGCCAAGCTCCTGGAAAGGCACCGAGTTCTGCACGATGATCGTGAACACCGCGAAGGTTGGGCCGACGCCCAGGCCTGCGATGAACATCCAGATCGACAGGACGAGGTCCGAGGTGTCCGCCCGCAGCTGCGTCATCAGCGTCAGCCCGACGACCAGGGTCACGAGGCCGACCACGATGATCGGCTTGTAACGGCCGGTTCGGCTCACGATCTGACCCGACACGATCGAGCTGAGGATCAGCCCGAACAGGAAGGGCAGCAGCTTGTAGCCCGACTCGGTAGCCGTGGAGTGCTCCACGATCTGGAAATACAGCGGCAGGAAGATGATCGCCGCCCCGAAACCGAATGTCGCGAAGAAGATCGCGACCATGGAGGACGAGAACGTCCGATTTCGGAACAGGTGGAGCGGGATGATCGGCTCCGGCGCCCGGCTCTCGACCATCACGAAGACGACCAGGAAGGCGAGCCCGATCACGATCGAGCCCCACACGAAGGGATCCGCCCAGTTGCCGTTCTCGGCGACGGTGAAGCCGATCAGGATCGGCACCAGCCCGGCAATGAGCGTCACGACGCCCAGGTAGTCCACGCGAACCGCCTTGCCCGTCCGGCCGGTGTTCGGCAGGAGGCGGGCGATCACCACCAGGGCAATCAGCCCGATCGGGATGTTGACGTAGAAGATCCAGTGCCAGCTCAGGCGGTCGGTCAGCAGCCCGCCGAGGCCCGGGCCTAGCAGGAACGCGACGCCGAACACGAGGCCGAAGAGGCCCTGGTACTTGCCGCGCTCGGCGGGGGTGAAGAGGTCACCGATGACGGCCAGGGCGATCGGGAAGAGCGATCCGGCACCCAGGCCCTGGATGCCCCGGAAGAGGATCAGCTGCCACATCTGCTGGCTGAGCCCGGACAATGCCGAGCCCACCAGGAACAGCAGGATGCCGCCGATCAGAAGGGGCTTCCGTCCGTAGAGGTCGGACAGCTTGCCGTAGATCGGCACCGACACGGTGCTCGTGAGCAGGTAGATGGCCACCGCCCAGGTGTAGTAATCCGCGCCGTGCAGGTCGGTGACGATCCGAGGCAGAACCGGTCCGACGATGGTCTGGTCGAGGGCGCCCAGGAAGAGGCCGAGCAGGACGGCCCCCAGGATCTCGAACTTTGCGCGCGGGGACAGGCCCAGCGCCGCGTCTTGCTCGAGGCCAACCGCGCCGGGCGGCCCCTCGTTCACCGAGATGTTTTCCACGAGATGTAGTCCCTTCCCGCCCGCCGGCTCAGTGAGTGTGGTGGAGGCCGAAAGCGGCCTCGGTGGCGCCAGGGTCTGCCGCCAGCTCAGCGTTGATCGCGCCGCGTACGTCCTCGATCGTGCGGGCCAGCCGCTGAAGCTGTTCTGGATCGAGTCGCACGAGCACCTTCCGGAGCATCGTCGACTTGAGGACCTGGACGTCTTCGAGCATGGCTCGGCCGGCCGCCGAGAGGCGGACCTGCACGACCCGTCGATCATCCGGAACGCGAACGCGTTCGATGACGCCCCGCTCTTCCATGCGATCGATCAGGCCCGTTGCATTCGACAGGGACACGCCCAGCATGTCGGCGAGGTGACCCATTGTCAGCTCGTCGTGGTGCTCGAGGAGCCACATGACGTGCAGATGGGTCATGCTGACCGCCTGCTTGACCAGGCGCTGGGTGCCCTGACAGCGAAGCTCATGCATGGCGGTCGTGAAATCGCCGATGATGCGCTCCACCGCGTCCGGGCTGATGGCGGCAGTATCGACCGCGTCACCCTCGCGGGTACCCCTTCGCTCCTGATCAATCGTTCTCATGACACGAAGCATTCTAACCAAGTGAATAGTCGTGTCAAGGGCAACGATCGACGTCAACCGCAGGAAAAGCAGACCGGAGGAGTCGATGCGCTTCGCGCTGATGATCGAGCCCCAGCAGGGGATGAACTACGCCGACCAGCTGGCGATCGCGCGCCGTGCCGAGGCAGGCGGATTCGAGACCCTCTTCCGCTCCGACCATTACTCGAGCTTCCCGGGGCCCGACGACAACCCGACCACCGACGCGTGGGCGGTGCTCGCGGGCCTTGCGCGAGAGACGTCGTCGATCGGCTTGGGGACCCTCGTGTCGCCCATCACCTTCCGGTCCCCTGGGAATCTCGCGAAGGTCGTTGCCACGGTCGACGAGATGAGTGGTGGCCGGATCGAATTCGGCCTTGGCGCCGGCTGGAACGATATCGAGCATCGGCGGTACGGGTTCCCGTTCCCGCCCATCGAGGATCGGGCCGACATGCTCGAGGAGCAGCTGACCATCCTCCGTGGCCTGTGGGAGGAGCCCGACGGCTGGCGCTTCGACGGGCGGCACTACCAGATCGATGACGCACGCTTCCGGGCCAAGCCGGGTCCGCGTGCCCAGGCTCGCCTCAAGGGCCGTGAGGGCGGCATCCGGCTGATCGTCGGGGGTGATGGAACTCCGCGTTCGCTGCGGATTGCCGCCCGGTTCGCGGACGAGTTCAACCTGTCGAGCTCCGATCCGGTCCGGGCAGCGGACCGCTACAAGCGCCTCGACGAAGCATGCCGGGCAGCCGGCCGTGATCCCGCATCGATCAGCCGGTCGTCCATGGTCGGCGTGCTGATCGGAAAGGACAAGGCGGAGCTCGACCGACGCACCAAGGAGCTGATGCACCTCCTCGGGGTGAGCTCGGGCGGCGACGCCTGGCTCGCAGAGCGACGGTCGCGCTGGATCATCGGCACGCCCGACGAGGGTCGGGATGTGGTCCGCCGCTACATCGATGCAGGGGCCGAGCGGATCATGCTCCAGGACTTCCTGCCCTGGGATCTGGGCATGGTCGATCTCATGGCGAGCGAGCTGATCGGCCGTATCTGAGGCGAACGACCGAACGGCATGCCTGACGCGCCCGACCCGTCCGGCCTTGGTCACTCGGCCGCTGCGGCGGCCTTCCGGTAGCGCTCGTCGTCGCGGCGGATCGGGTCGGGGTTGGTTCCCTTTGCCCGAGACAATCGTTCGGTCAGGATCTGCAGCGGGGTCGCGGTGCCCAGCAGGGCAGCCACGGGCGCCGGCAGGCCCGGGGCTTCCGGGACGACCAGGCGGCCGGCGGGCGTCAGCTCGAGCGGTAGCTCACGCAGCGCCCCCTCGGCCGCAATCGCGGCGCTGCGCAGCCCCAGCTCGGCCGCGGCAGAGAGCACCTGTCGGGCGCGCTCGAATCGTTCCGCCCGTCGACGCCGGTCGGAGAGGATGAGGACCAGGCCAGTTTCTCCGCCGGTCGCCGGCAGATGGCCGTGAAGAAAGGTCTCGAGGTCACGGTAGGCGCTCGGGATCCAGGGGCCCTCCTCGATCTTCAGGGTGAGCTCGCGACCCGCGACCCTGTCCGCGCCGGAGGCGACGATGATGATGTGCCTGGCTCGAGCCAGCTTCCGGGCCGCGTCTTCGGCCGCTTCCTCCTGGCGCAGCCCGGCCCCAAGGATCTCGCGCGCGGCACCAGGCTGGGCGGGTTTGCCGGACAGATGCCCCGCGATCGCCGTCGCGACCACGAGCGGCGACAGGTATCCGATCGTGTGGCACCAGCTCTGGTCGAGCTCGTCGGTGGCGACCACGAGGTCGGCTGCGGCCGCGCCCGGCGACCGGTCCGACACGGTCACGATGGCAATCTGGGCGCCTGCCTCGTGGGCGCGCGTCATGGCCTTGCTGGTTGCCCACGTCGCGCCCTCGTGGGAGATGCCGATGAGCAGCCCGCCACCTTGTGGTTCGAGTGCCGCCTCGAACGCCTGGGCGGCCACGATGCTGCCCTCCGGGCCACTCTCGCCGAGCCCATCTCGCACGATTTCGACGAAGCCCTGGGCGCCGTGCTCGCTCGTGCCACAGCCCACGACCACGATGGGCTCGCGCGTCCGCGCCGTCGACCGGATGAGCTCCGCCAGGCGCGCGGCCGGACTCGCCGGATCGGCCAGCCGCCCCAGCAGTCGCTCCGCGAAGGCCGGCTCGGCGGCGATCATCTCGGTCATGAGGTACGGCGGGCCGGGGCGCGACTCGGGCGTCGAAGTCGCTCGCCAGGGGTCAGGTGGGCCGGGCAGGGGCCGGTCCGCGTCGCTGTCCTGGGGGCTCACGCCCCGACTATAAGCGGGCCGCGGCCGCTTCCGTGCCTCCGGACCGTCACCCGAAACGGGCGATCAGGGCAGGAGCTCGAACGTTTTGGCAATCCCCGTGAGCGCCGCTTCGTGTGTCTTCAGTGGCGCGGTGGTCCCGAAGGTCACCACGTACATCGAGCCGGACTTGATCAGGACGAACTGAATGGCAGTGATGGTGATCGTGCCCAGGCCGGCGACCGGCATCCGGATCGCGTAGACGAGCTTGCCCGCCCTGCCCGCCGGCAATGTGACGATCGAGGTCCGGATGGGCTGCACGATCGAAGGGACGGTCTTGAGCTGGCCGGCGGTGAGTGGCAGCAGAGTCTCCAGTGTGAGGCCGGTGCCAGGCGCACGAATCACCGCCAGATCGCTGAACGACTTGAGTGTCAGCGAAGAGGTGTCAAAGGCCAGGAAGATCGCCAGGCCCGAGCGGAATGCGGCAGCGGCTGCCTCGACCAGCTGCCGGGCCTCGGGTCGGGCGCCGTTCAGCGAGTTGAGATACGCGTCCATCGACGCAGGATTCGGGTCGAGCCGCACCCAGCCGGTCGGCAGGGTCAGCGCGTACCCCTCGGCGGCGTTGACGATTCGCCCGGTTGTGGCCATCGCTGCCGACGGACTGGCGCTGGGTGACGCCGCGGGGCTCGGAGTTGCGACCGGAATCGGTCTCGGGGACGAGGACGGCGTGGGCGATGCGCTGGCAGAGCGGGCGGAACTCCCCGCCGGTGAGGCTGTCGAGCCGCAGCCAGTCGCCGCCGCGGCGACCAGGACGAGCAGGACCGTGGCTCGGCGCGCGCGCAGGTTCATGCGTGACTCCCTCCCGCCACGCCGGCCCCGGCGCAGGTGACTCGACGTTAGCGGTCGCGTCAATCCGGGTGCACGCAGGCCCCACCCGGGCAGAGCGGGCGCCCCGTCAGCGCACTCGGCCGAGCCGCCTGATCGGCGCATAACGGAACCACGCCCGGGCGATCAAGCGATCCACGGACACCGGACCGTATCGTCGGGAGTCGATCGAGTGCTCGGCCGCATCGCCGAGGAGCCACGCCTCGTCCGGCCCAAGTTGCAGCTCGACGTGCTTGTGCTCGCCGGTTGCGGGGTCGGTCACCGGCAGCTCGGACACCGTCTCGCCCGGCCGCGCCGCAACCCGCTTGATCGCGATCAGCTCCGTTTCGGGCTCCAGGAATACGACGATCGAGCCGCGACGCGGCCAACGCCGGGCGCTGGGATCAACGAGCAGCCAGTCACCAGGCTCGATCGCGGGGCGCATGCTGTCCTCCGCCACCGCTACGCGCCACGTGCTTCCGAGGCGACCGAGGCGACTGTCGCGGAGGCGCCCCACGAAGACCTCGTGTGCCGGCGAGGCCCGAAATGTCAGCTGGGGCGGCCGGCTACCCGGGTCTTCTCCTCGCCGCCCGTCTTCTTCCAGGCGGCATCGACTTCGTTGATCAGGTCGAGAAGCTTCTGTGCGTCGGCCTTGTCGACGGAAGCCTTGACCTTGGACGCCTGCTTCGTCGTATTCCAGAACAGCTCGTGCAGGTTCGGGACGGCCGCGACGTGCTCGGGCTTGAAGTAGTCGTGCCACAGCACATCGAGGTGCTGCTTCACGAGGTCGGCCCGCTCCTCCTTGATGTGGATTGCGCGCGCCCGAAAGATCGGGTCGGTGCTGGCCTCGTACTTCTCGATGATCTTGTAGCAGGACTCGGCCTCGATACGGGCCTGCTCCGGGTCGTAGATGCCGCACGGCAGGTCACAGTGCGCGTGAGCGGTGGTCGTGGGCCTCAGCCAACGTGTGATGCGATCCATCGGGTCCTCCGGGCATTTGAGGGTGATCGCGGGCCTGGCCGCCGGGTCGGTGGCGGTGGCCCCTTGAGCTTCGAAGTGTCGGAGTCGCCCGAAAGGCTGTCAAACGTGGGCGGTACCAGGCTCGGGCTCAGATCACCAGACGGTCAGGCGGGCTTGCTCACGTCGGTTTGCCGGGCTCGCCTGATCAGGACCTCCAGGAGTTGTTCGGCATCGGCTGCAACAGGCGCCCAGCGCCGTTCATAGCCGATCGTGAAGGAGTCGGCCTGGCGCGATCCGCTACGAGCGAAGAAGAGGCCGCCGCGGCGCGATGTGCTGAAACGGTAGTCGGTGATCCGGTCATAGGGAATCGACCGAATGCCGGCGCCCGAAGCCTCGACGGGCAGGCGTGTGCGAACGAGGATGAGGCGGTGGCCCGTGAGGACCAGCGCGCCGGTCATTCCCGGGAGGACGAGAAGGACCTCCTCATCCCGCATGAGAGCACCAAGCACGCTCGGCACCGCCGACGGACCGAGCCCCCCCAGGGCCTCGAGCCGTTTGGCGTTGTCCTGTTGGGCCACTGCCCAGCAATGATGCGGGTGGGACCATGCGCCGGTCAAGTAAAAGTAAATACCCCGAATGGACCCGTCAGGCGAAGGTGGCGGGTTGCGAGGCCCGCCCGAGGGTTATGGTTGGGGCGTGAAAGGCTGGGGCGCCAGGCGAGCCGGTCGACCGCTTCGCCACGCGAGACCCGCCGGGCAAGTGCGAAACCACTCGTGGGCGGTCTCCGCGGCGGCCCTGACGCTCATCGGAACGATGGTCGTGGTCCTGGTCACCGCGCTGAACTCTTCGGGTCGCCCACTTCTTGCCGTCGCCTCCCCGGGTGGCGCCAGTACCGCCGGCGCGGCGCCCCGCCTGTCCCTGCCGATTGCCTCGGTGGAGCCCGAGGCCGCTGCCTCGACCACGCCCTCGGCCGTGCCTTCCCCAGGCGCGTCGACGGCCACCGTGCGAGCTTCGCGGTTCGGCGCCGGTCTCCTCATCGCCGACCGCGGCAACGGACGGTTGCTATTCGTGGATGACAAGGGAAAGGTGCTCTGGCGCTTCCCGGTTCGAGGAAGCCTGGCGCCAGGCCAGCGATTCGCGGCCGATGATGCCTTCATCTCCCCGGACGGCAAGACCATCGTCGCCAACGAAGAGGAGCACGAGGTCATCGTCCGGATCGACATTGCGACCCGCAAGGTGATCTGGCAGTACGGCCATTTCGACCGAGCGGGTTCGGGCCGCGGCCAACTGCATACGCCGGATGATGCGTACCCGCTCGCGAACGGCGACATCATCGTGGCCGACATCGAGAACTGCCGGATCCTCCAGATCGCGCCCGACAAGCACGTCGTCCATCAGTGGGGTCGCACGGGGGTGTGTGTCGATCGCGCCCCGTGGACGTACGGCAGGCCAAACGGCGACACGCCGCTGCCCGACGGCGGGATCCTGATCACGGAAATCAAGGACTCGCGAGTGGTGCGGCTGTCGGCGAGCGGCCGCGTCGTGTTCGATTTCCATGTCCCGGTGCGATACCCATCCGACGCCCAACTCATGCGGAACGGCAACGTGCTGGTCGCGGACTACAGTTCGCCGGGACAGGTCGTGATCATGAGTCCCACGGGTCACCTGGTCTGGCGCTACGCTCCGACATCCGGGGTTCGGAGGCTCGACCATCCAAGCCTGGCCGTCGAGCTGGCCGACGGAACGATCGCGCTGAACGACGATTTTCGGCATCGGATCGTAGTGATCGATCCTCGGACCGACCGGATCGTGTGGCAATACGGTCATACCGACCGGCGCGGCACGACTGCCGGCTACCTGTACGTGCCCGATGGAATCGACCCGATACCCATGGGCACGGCGCTCGGCGGATCCGGCTAGCCCAGCTCCGCGTGCGGGGGCCTCGGCCGGACGGTCGGGCCGGACCTCGGTGGGCTGGGTATCATCGCAACACATGACCGACCGCGGTTCCTCCTCGACCGACGGCTCTGTGGCCTGCCCTTTCGTGGCCTTCGAGGACGAGCGCGACGAGCGGTCGAACGTCCCCGATCATCGGCATCGCTGTTACGCCGAGCCGCGTCCGGCCCCGCGCGCGCTGGCCCACCAGGAGGCGTACTGCCTTTCGCCGTCGTTCGCGGCATGCCCGATCTTCCAGGACTGGGCCCGACGCGAAGCCGCACGGGCTCGGCCTCCGACCGGGACTCGCGGTTTGGCCGCCCGAGCCGCTGCGCCCGCCTCCATTGCGGCTTCGGGCACCGAGACTTCTCGCGATGACGCCGCTGACGGCGGCGCCCCTGGCGCTGATGTCTCGGGTGCCGACGCCCCTGGTGGCGAGGTCGCCGGTGATCCGCTGTCGTCGGGACCGGCCGCGCGACGACGGTCGGGGAATCGCGCGTGGGCGTCACCGCCACCCTGGGCCGCCGGAGCGTCGGGGGCCGCGGCCGCCTCGGGTGCGGCGGCCGGTTCGAGTGCCGGTGGCTTGGCGGATAACGACGCCACAGGCGACAGCCACGATCTGGATGCCGCGCCTGCAGACGAGGGGGACGTCGACACCCCTGCATTTCTCGCCGGCCGCGAGCGAGGAGCAGAGGCATCGGCTGCGCCGCCGGCGTCCTCTGCCGCTGCGGACACCAGAGATCCCGGAAGAGCCCCCGAGGCATATCCCGAAGGGGACGAGTATGAAGACGGGCCTCCCGAGCGAACCGAGCGGCCGGGCGCTTTCGCTGCCCTGGCGGGCTTGGGCGGCCTCTTCCGGCGCGATCCTCGACCGCGGGCCGGCACGCCTCGGCCGGTTCGCCAGGCAGACATCGATCGGGGCGCTCCGTCCTGGGAGCGGCCGAGGCGCTACGAGGCCTATCCCACGCTCAAGACGCGGATCCGGATGCCGAGCATGTCGCCCCTCTTGGTCGCCTTGCTGGCCCTGGTTGTCGCAGCAGTGGCGCTGTTCACCTTGCCCGGCATCTTCCTGAATTCCGGCAGCCCGGGCGCCCGGTCGACGCCGACACCGATCGCGCAGTCCTCTGGACCCGCCTCGGCCACGCCGATTCCCTCGCCGACGCCGCTGACCTACACGATCGCGAAGGGCGACACCCTGGCCCGGATTGCCAACAAGTTCCACATCACGCAGGCGCAACTCGTGGCGGCGAACCCGCAGATCAAGGACCCGAACAAGATCCAGCTGGGCGACGTGCTCGTGATCCCGCGGCCCTCGCCCTCGTCGATCAGCGACACGAGCTCGCCGTCGCCGTCGCCCTGAGGTCGCCACGGCCAGGCCGAGGCCGTGCGGGCAGGCCCTAGCGAGGAGCCAGGTTGATCGCCGTGATCCTGCCGGCCTCGACCCGGAACGACGCATCGAGGTGCTGCGAGGGAGCTCCAGGCCGCACGACCAGGATGTCCGCCTGGTAGGTATTGCCGAGGTCGCGGACTTCGCCGGGGATCATCCGCAGGCCCTTGTCACCGCGCAGGAACCAGCCGCCGACGCGGTCCACGCCACGGAGCGTCTGCACGCTGTCGCCGACATGTACACGCATCTCGGTCTGCTCGTCCATCAGCGCGACGGCACCTTCACGGTCCCCGCCATTGAGCTTCTCGAAGAAGACTTCCATCGTGTCCACGGCACCCATGGCCGCAGTGTAGCGGGAGTCCCGGATCGATCCCCGGTTCGGTGGCCGAGTGGCCGGGGATCGATCCCAAATCGGAAGCTCAGCCGGCGGACGTGGCCCTCGAGACGCGGGCGGCCTGTCGGTCGCGGATCCGCCGGACGAGCTCCGCTGCCTGGGCATAGCGCCCGAAGCTCGGCATGATGTAGGTGCCGTGCACGAGAGGCTCGGCCTGCTCGAGGAGCGTCTGGGCCATCTCGAGGCCAACTTCGGCGCCTCCGTCGCCCGCCGCATGGAGTGCGGCGCGGGTCGCCTCGGGGATCGTGATCCCCGGCACTTCGTTGTGCAGGAACTCAGCGTGGCGAGCGCTCTGCAGCGGCAACACTCCGAGCAGCAGCGGCAACGGGAAGCCGCCCTGCCCGAAGCGCTCGCGAGCCCGGGCGTCCATCGCCTCGACCTGGGCGATGTCGTACAGCGGCTGGGTCATGATGAGGTGAGCGCCGGCCGCGAGCTTGCGTTCGAGGCGCTCCCACTCCGTCGCCTGATCTGCGGCGGTCGGGTCGAGGGCGCAGGCGATCGTGAAGCCGGCCTGCTGGCCGATGGGTGAGCCCGCCTGGTCCTCGCCTCGATTCAGGCGCGCCAGGATCTCGATGAGGCCGATCGAGTCGACGTCCCAAACGCCGGTCCCGGTCGGATAGTCGCCCACTCGGGGCGGGTCGCCCGTCAGGGCGATGATGTTTCGGACGCCAAGGGCATGGGCGCCCAGCAGCTCCGACTCGATCGCCATGAGGTTGCGGTCACGGGTCGTGAAATGGACCAGGCACTCGAGGTCGAGGTCGTGCTGGATGCCGAACGCGACGGCCATCGCCCCCATGCGCACGCGCGCCATGGCCGAGTCGCTGATATTGACGAGGTCCACCCCGGCGGACTTGAGGAGCCGGGCGGCCTCGATCGTCCGCTCGATGCGGATCGATCGCGGCGGGTCGATCTCGACCGAGATCACGTAACGGCCTTCGTTCAGCTTCGCGAGGAGCGGCGTGGCCGGGGGACCTTCGCCGACCGCGTGGGGCGCGGCCGATTCGGCGATCGCGGTTCGCGGGCCGCTGCTTGGGCCGCGGTCGATGCCGCTGCTCAGGCCCCGTGATCGGGCCTCTTCGCGAGCCATGTCGGCGGCCGTCCTGGCGACGGTCCCGTCGAGCGAAGCGCGCATCGCGCGGACGTGATCGGGCGTCGTGCCGCAGCAACCGCCGATGATGGCGGCACCGGCCCCGAGCGCCAGAGGCACCATGCGCCCGAAGTAGTCGGGGCCCGCCGCGTACACGAACTGGCCCTCGACACGTTGCGGCAAGCCCGCGTTGGGCATGATCGAACGGGCAATCCTCGCGTCGCCGCGACCTGTCCGCTCGAGGGCATCGAGGCAAGCCTGCGGCCCGACCCCACAGTTGACTCCGAGCGCGTCGACCCCCGCCTCGATCAAGGCAGCCGCCGCGGCTTCGGGCGTCGTCCCATCGGTCAGAGCGAGTTCTTCACCGAACGTGAGCTCCGCGATGATCGGGATAGCCGAGGCCTTTCGTGCTTCGTCGACGGCGAGCAGGAGGTGCTCGAGCTCGGAGAAGGTCTCGATCACGAACAGGTCGACCCCGCCCTCGAGGAGGCCCTCGACCTGTTCGCGGAAGGCCTCGCGGATGATCCGTTCGCCATACCCCGCTGGGCCATGTGTCGGGCCGCGGAGCGGTCCGATCGAACCACCGACGAGGACCTCGCGCCCGCTCACGTCGCGGGCCTCTCTGGCCAGCTGTGCTCCGCGGCGGTTGAACATTCGCGCCTCGGCGGCCAGCCCGTAGCCGGCCAATCGGATTCGGTTCGCGCCAAAGGTGGCCGTCTCGATCGCGTCCGCGCCCGCTTCGAGATATTCGCGGTGGATCGCGCCGATCAGGTCCGGTCGTGTGACCACGAGCTCGTCGAGGCACGCGCGCTGGGGAATGCCGCGGCTGAACAACAGGGTGCCCATGGCGCCGTCGAACAGCAGCGGGCCGCGTGCCAGCCGCTCGTGGAAGCGGCTCCGTTCGCTCGAAGTGCCGGTCGACATCGCCACAGCGTACCCGCCGACCGTTCGCGGGGCCAGCGGGGCCCTGGGCGAGGCCGAGGGCTAAATGAGTAGCCCGGTGAAGTTGAGACTCGATGCTGATACTTGGACCGGTGGTGTAGGCCAAGTCGCCCTAGACTCCATCGCATGGTCCGCCTCGCCATCACCCTGTTCCTGTTGCAGTGCGGCTATCACGCCTTTACCGCATCCATGCCCGTCGCTCTGACCGGCGCAGGCGTTTCGGACCCCACCATTGGCCTCATCGTCGGCTCGGCGGCCGCGGTGCAGGTCCCGGCGGCCTTCCTGGCCGGTGCTCTGCTCGACCGCTTCGGCGGCGTCCGGATCCTGTATGCCGGGGCGATCGCCTACCTGCTGGGGTCGCTCATCGTGCTGGCGCCGGTGACCGAGCCGGGCGACAGCACGCTGCCCTTCTTCGCGGCACGAATCTTCCAGGGGATCGGTCTGGCCGGCACCCTGCCGGCTGCCCTGTCACTCGTCCCCAACCTCGTGCCCGGCGTGCGGCGCGGCCTTGGACTGGCGTTCATCAACAGCGCCCACAACCTGACGATCGTGGCGTTGCCGCCCCTCTCGCTCGCGGTCCTGGGATGGTCGAGCCTGCACGGCGTCGCCCTCGGGGCGATCGCAGTCGTCCTGCTCGGTCTCGTCGTTGGCCTGGGGCTTCCACGGATGCTCTTGCGGGCAAACGCGCTCTCCCAGGAAGGAACGGCCAGCACGCCCTGGCCGTCCGGCCAGGTCATAGGCACTCCCGCCAGCCGTACCCTCGGCTTCGCCTTCCGTCGCAGCTGGCTCGGTCCGCTGCTGGTAGTGCTCCTGTATGTCATCCACTGGGGCGTCCTGACGGCGTACCTGCCTTCTCGGGCCGAGCGCGCCGGCGCTGATATCGGGCTGTTCTTCGCGGCGGATGGAGCCGCAATCCTTCTCTCGCGTCTGCCCGTCGGCTGGCTCACCGATCGGGTGTCCCGCCATTGGCTCGTGCTCGCGGGACTGGTGATCACGCTCGTGGCGGTGGTCGTGGTCTTGCCGCCGCCGACGACGACAGTCCTGGTGATTTCAGGCGCGCTGACTGGCATCGGCGCGGGCTTTGCACTGACACCCAACCTGCTCGAGCTGTCCCATCGCTCGGACGAATCCGATCGCGGTAGCGCCTTCTCCCTCTTCTCGGCGGCCCTGGCTGCGGCGCTGGTCATCGGCAGCATCGGGTCGGCGCCAGTCGTGGTGATCTGGGGGTTCGAGGGCGCTGCGATCGCGGCCATCGGCGGACTGATCCTCTCGGCTGTGGTCGTGATCTGGGAATCGTCGGTGAGCCCGAACCGGGCAGCGAGGCGCCGGCTCGTATAGTCAAGCGCCGGCGCGGTCCACCGATTGGCGACCGCGTCGACTGGCACGACTTGCTTACCGGTGCGAGACTGGCGGCCCGAACGGGAGGCATTCGATGCATACCGACGGACCCGCGCCTCGATTCCGTGGCGTCGACGGACAGGGTTTCCCGGGCGCCCGCCGGGGACCTTCGGCCTTCCCGCCGATCGCGGATTACGGCTTCCTGTCGGATTGCCACGTGACTGCGTTGGTCGCACCAAGCGGCAATGTCGAGTGGATGTGCCTGCCGCGGATGGACTCGCCCAGCGTGTTCGGCTCGATCCTGGATCGCGACGCGGGCGGCTTCCGCCTCGGTCCCGCGGACGTGACAGTCCCTGCCGCGCGCCGTTACCTGCCCGGGACGAATGTCCTCGAGACGAGCTGGGGTACGCCCAACGGCTGGATCATCATCCGTGACGTGCTGCTGATCGGGCCTTGGCACCTCCAGGACAAGCGCTCCCATTCGCACCGCCGTGCGCCCACCGACTACGACGCGGACCATGTTCTGCTGCGGACGGTCCGCTGCGTCAATGGCGAGATGCAGCTGACGCTCGACTGCGAGCCCGTGTTCGACTACGGGCTCGGCCTTGGCCAGTGGGAGTACACCGAGCCTGGCTATCACCAGGGCATCTGCCGCCCCGAGCGATCGGAGCACGCAGAGGGCGGCCCCACCGACGACGAGCCCGAAGCCGAGCGCGAGCACGACAACCTGGAGCTGACTCTGACGACGGACATGAACATCGGCTTCGAAGGGCCACGAGCGATCGCGCGGACCCTCATCAAGGAGGGCGAGACCCGATTCTGCGCACTCTCGTGGGGCGCACTGGCGCCGCCGCGGACGCACGACGATGCCTACAAGCGCCTCGTCTGGACGGCGCATCACTGGCAGCACTGGCTCGCGCGCGGCCACTTCCCGGACCACCCCTGGCGTACGTTCCTCGAACGCTCGGCACTGACGCTGAAAGGCCTGACCTTCGAACCGACTGGTGCCGTCATCGCCGCACCGACCACTTCGCTGCCCGAGACCCCCGGGGGAGAACGGAACTGGGACTACCGTTACTCGTGGATCCGCGACTCGACATTCGCACTGTGGGGCCTGTACACGCTCGGCTTCGACTGGGAGGCCGGCGATTTCCTCTACTTCGTGGCCGACGCGGCGGGTGGCGAAGAGGAGCTCAAGGTCATGTACGCCGTGGACGGCGGTCCGGTCCCCGAGGAACGCACCCTCGACTACCTCAACGGCTATGAGGGTGCCCGCCCGGTACACGTCGGGAATGGCGCCGCGAACCAGCGGCAACACGACGTGTGGGGCGCGATGCTCGACTCCGTTTACCTCCACACCAAGTCGCGCGACCATCTCGATGAACGGATCTGGCCGATCCTGGCCAAACAGGTCGAGGCCGCCCTGGAGCACTGGCGCGAGCCGGACCGCGGCATCTGGGAGGTGCGTGGCGAGCCAAGGCATTTCACGTCGTCCAAGGTGATGTGCTGGGTGGCCGCCGACCGCGGCGCGCGCCTGGCGCGGTTGCGCGAGGATGACGCGACCGCCGAGCGCTGGCAGAAGGCCGCCGACGAGATCAAGGCGGATGTCCTGACGAACGGCCTCGACGAGCGGGGCGTCTTCACCCAGCACTACGACACCAACGCGCTCGACGCGTCCCTCCTCCTGATGCCACTCGTGCGCTTCCTGCCGCCCGACGACGAGCATGTCCGGCGGACGGTCCTCGCGATCGCCGACGAGCTGACGGTCGACGGCCTGGTCCTGCGCTACAAGGTCGAGGAGACGGACGATGGCCTCTCGGGCGAGGAGGGCACCTTCACGATCTGCTCGTTCTGGCTGGTTTCTGCGCTCGTCGAGATCGGCGAGTTAGGGCGCGCGCGCCAGCTGTGCGAAAAGCTCCTGGCCTACGCCAGCCCGCTCGGGTTGTTCGGGGAGGAGCTCGACCCTCGAACGGGGCGGCACCTCGGGAACTTTCCCCAGGCATTCACCCACCTCGCCTTGATCAACGCGGTTGTCCACGTCATCGACGCGGAAAGGCACAATTCCGCGGCAGCGACACCCTTGGCGGAACCGGAACGGCCGGCCGCTCAATCCCGTGAAGCCCAGCCGACCGAGGCCGGAGGGACTATCCAGCAACCGACCAAGGCGGCCGAGACCGCGGCGCGAGATGAGCCCGCACCGGCTCCGGAGGCACCGATTTCCCACCCTTAGCCGTGGGCGGACTGATAAGTGAGCTCGCCCGGCAGCCAGGCGGGATTCATCCCCTGCGGACGTTGCAGCGAGGATGTTGAGGGTTTCCACGACGCCGGCGGGGCATCCTTCTTCCGCGTAACAGTCCGCCCATGACTGGGAGTGGGATTCCCGCCGGACGCGCCGGACGGACCCGACCGCCCCGCCCTCCCCCGGACGAATTCCGGACAGGGTCTGGCGTCAATCGGTGCCACCCTGTGGCGGTGCACCAAAGGCCGCCCGACGGCACGCCCACCCGCATCGTGTGGCAGCCACTCCACGTGCCCGGCGCAGAGTGGTGTTCCGTCGAGCGCGGGCCAAACGGCGCGACCATCGCGGGCGTGGCGATCGTCGGGTCGCCTGGCGCGGTCCACCGCTTCGACTACGAGCTGGAGCTCGATGCGGCGGCCGTGACCAGGCGGGCTCAAGTGACCGCGGTCCTGCCCGACCGCACCGAGTTGTTCGACGTGGCCGCGGACGGACACGGATCGTGGTGGCGCTCCGGGAAGCTTGTCCTCCATGAGGCCGAGGCGATCGACGTGGATCTGGGCTTCTCACCGCTGACGAACTCCCTCCCCGTTTGGCGTCTTGGCCTCGCGATCGGTCAGGCGCGGGAGATCAGCGTGCTCTGGCTGAAATACCCGGAACTGACCCTGATTCGCGGCCGCCAGACGTACGAGCGGCTCGACGAGCGCTCGTACCGCTATTGCTCCGGATCGTTCGAGGCGGTCGTGCGGGTTTTTCCGGATGGACTGGTCGAGGACTACGTGGGCTATTGGAAGGCGGTCGCCCGCACGTGATCATCAGCCATACCTTGGTCCAGGCCTGCCTGAACGGGCCACGCGAACGCGGTGAGCATCCCGCGATTCCCATTACTGCCGAGGCGCTCGCGAGCGAGGCGCGAAGGGCAGTCGAAGCCGGAGCGGGTGGGCTCCATGTCCACCCGAGAGGTGCCGACGAGCGGGAGTCGCTCGAGCCGCTCACCTGCGGCGCCGCGATCGAGGCGATCCGTTACGCGTGCCCGGGAACGCCCGTGGGCCTGACGACCGGCCTGTGGATCGTCGGCCAGGTCAGCCACAGGGTCGACCTCGTTCGGTCATGGTCGGTGGCGCCCGACTTCGTGTCGGTCAACTTCTCGGAGGACGGTGCCGAGGAGCTCGCCGAGCTGTCTGTTTCGCGCGGGATCGGCGTCGAAGCCGGGCTGTCCGCCGTGTCCGACGCCCAACGCCTTGCCAGGTCCGGACTCGCCCGGCGATGCCTTCGCCTACTGGTCGAGATCGACGAGGAGGATGACCCAACGAGTGCGGTGGCGCTCGCGGCGCAGATCGATCAGGTGCTCGATTGGCACGTGATCGACCGACCGCGGCTGTACCACGGGCACGGCCGTGCGACATGGGCGGTCATCGAGCGTGCCCTTGGCCGAGGGGGAGACGTGAGGATCGGCCTGGAGGATACCCTCGTGCTGGCGGACGGCCGGCTGGCACGGGACAACGCTGAGCTCGTTGCGGCCGCCGTGGTGATGATCCCGGGCGTTCAGGAGGTCCAGCCCTCGCTCCGCTCATAACCGTCGCTCCTCGACACAGGCGCGGCTATCCTCACGCCGTGGTCAAGATCGCGTTCAAGGCGGGCGATCCGAAGGCGATCGCGGCAGAGCTTGCCCGCGGGGTCGGCCAGGAAGTCACCCTCACCGGGGCGCTCGGCTCGCGGGTCCACGTGGATCCCGAGTCGCCGGCAAACGCCTGGAACTCGCTGGCGCCGGCGTTCAAGAGGCCATTGACAGGCCCACTGAAGTGGTATGCCGAGGTGATCGTCGACGCGTCTGCCCCGCGACGGATTCGGCTCACAGCCACGCTATTCCAGCACGGCCGCACGGTGCGGGTCGGCCCGGTCAACTACCTGGCCCGCTTGCGCACAGTGATTCCTGAGGCAATCCTCCTGCGCATCGGCCGCAGGGCCGCCGTCATCGGCCTCGACGACCACCCTGAGCTGCGCGAGCGCCTTCGCGAGGCGAAAAAGCTCCACCGCGATGTGCGCGAGTTCCTCAACGATCGGATCGAGGGAGGCAGCCGCTCGGCGCGGATGCGGACGGAGCTCGGCCTGGTGCCGGACGAGGACGGAGCTCTCCTCAACGCATGGAGCATGCCCCACGGCCAATTAGCCGGTCTTCGTGGTCACTCCTTTGCGCTTCAGCATTTCCTGGCCATCGCCGACGAGGTCGAGACGCTCTTGCTGCCACCCGTCCGGGCTCGGCCCAGAGGCAAGGACCAGTTCGCGGCCATCCCAGCTGACCTCCCGGCGATCATGCTGGTGCCGCCGGACGCGCCCGGGTAGCCGGGCGAACTCGGGACTATTCAGACTAGGCGGGCGCAGCCTCGCGATCGGCCTGCCGAGTCTCCGCTTCAACCACCGAAGGTGGGCGCTTCGCGAGCGCCGCATCGAGCCGGCCGAGTGACGGCTTGGCCCGGAGGCGCTCGAAGATCGCCCGCGCCTCGTCCGCCCAGGTGCGAACCTCGGGCTCACCCGGCATAAGGAAGATCGCGTCGAGGATGACGAGCGCGACCTCGAATTCCTGACCGAGAGCCCGCAGGCGCTCGACGGCGTCCTTGAAACCCTTGACCGCCTCGAGACGATGGCCACGCAACGCGACCAGGCCTGCTCTGGCCCAGACGAGGCTCGCGATGGCGAACCTGCCGGTGAAGAGCGAGGCCTCCAGTCGGGCAACCGCAGTTGCTGCTCGCGTCTGGTCTCGCAACCAAAGGGCAGAGCGCATCGCGGGCGGGACGACGAGTAGCTCGTACGCTGGGAAGATGTCAGCGCCACGCATGAATTCGTCGAAGGCGTCGGCGTAGCGCCCCTGCTCTGCGGCCCAGTTCGCGCGAACCAGGGCCAGACCCATCCCTGCGGCGGGATCGCCGATCTGGGCGAAGAGAGCCTCGAGCTCTTTGACGGTCGCAGAAGCATCCTCGCCTCGCGACATGCGAATGATTGTGCCGATGCCGAGCATCCGGTGACGATCGGCCGGCGCCGTCGTACCAGTGGCCGAGAGCGCCTCGTCGAGGATTGCCAACTCCGCATCCCACTCCGACCCGGCCGCTATCGCCCAGTACGCCGTCGACCCCGACAACCAGTTCCCTTGCCCCCGATTGCCAAGGCGCAGCGCGAGGTCGCGGCCCTCACGGCCCGTCTCCAGGGCTCGCATCGGATCGTCGTCGAGAACGATGGTCGCCAGGTTGTTGCGCGCGCGCAGCGCGGCGTTGATGAAGCCTCCGGTGTCGGCGATTCGGATGGCTTCGGAGATGATCGCATCTGCCTCGCGCCGGCGGCCCGCGTTCCCCAGGGTGGATCCCTTGTTGTTGAACGTGTCGGCAATGATCGATTCGAGGTTGTGCGGCTCGGCCCATTCGAGGGCGGCATCGGCGACCCTGATCGCCCGCTCATAGTCCCCGGCCCGCATCAGCCCTCGCGACAGCTGCGCCCGAACTGCGGCCTCGACGTCTCCCACGCCCTCGACGGGACCGAGTGTCGCCAGGTCGGCCAAGGCAGCGTCCAGCGACGCGATGGCGTCATGGATTCGACTCGCGTCGAGGAGGGTCTCGCCCAGGATCGCGCGAGCTCGGCCGACGCCCAGGACGTCGCCTGCTTCCCGGCGAGCGTCGATCGCCGATTGCGCGTAGGCGGTGGCGGCGTCATTCCGCGCCAGCGCCGCGGACGACTGTGCCGCTCGCTCCAGCAGGTCAGCCCGCTCGCCCGGCTCGTCGGTCACCACCAAACCCTGCTCGGCGTACGAAACGGCCTGGTCGTGGGCACCCAGCGCCGCGGCTCGCTCGACGGCCGCACGGAGGGCGATCTTCGCCTGCACCGCGACTGCTTTCGCCTCGTCTCCCTCGGCCGACGCCTCGTAGGCAGCCAGGTAATGCGATGCCAGCGCGCCGGCCGTCTCCTCGTCCCCGACTGCCTCGTAATGCCGCGCGACGGCAAGGTGGCGTGCCCGTCGATCGCGCCGCGCGAGCGTTCCGTACGCCACCTCCCGAATCAGTGACTGGACGAAGGCGTATTGCCCGCGTTCTGGCGACCGTGGATCCACCTCCAGCTCGAGGATCTCGCGCCGCACGAGGGCTCGGAGTCGGGGCTCCACGTCTGATTCGGGGACGCCCGCGACCGCGGCGAGATTGGCCTGCGTGAAGACCTGGCCGAGAACCGACGCGTCCTGCAGCAGCCCGCGGTCGGCGGGCTCGAGGGCATCCAGGCGCGAAGCGATCAGCGATCGCAGGGTTTCGGGCACGGTCAGCTCGCCGAGGTCGCCGACAGGCCGATATGCGTCGCCGGCGCGCTCGAGTCGACCATCGGCGATCAGCGATCGGACGATCTCGACAGCGTAGAGCGGCATGCCGTCGGCCCGTTGGAGGATGGCGCGGATCGCGGTCTCGGGCAGGTCCGGGACGAGGCCCGCGAGGAGCAGGCGCATGGCGGGCTCCGGCAGCGGCTCCAACGCGATTGCCGAGAACTGACGGACGCCGACACCCCAATCTGGGCGGCGATCGAAGAGCTCGGGACGGGCCAGCGTGACGACGATGATCGGGACGCCCTTGGACCACTCGATCAGGTGGTCGATGAACTCGAGCAGGCCGCTGTCGGCCCATTGCAGGTCCTCGAACAGCAGGACTGTCGTGCCCCGCTCCGCGACGTGCTCGAAGAAGATCCGCCACGCCGCGAAGAGGACGTCACGGCCGCCCGCCGGTGGCGGCTCCAGGCCGAGGAGAGTGAGCAAGGCGGGTTCGACCCAGCGCCGATCGGCTTCGTCGGTGACGTACTGCGCGACAGTCTGAGCAACCTGGGCCCTGGTGGTCGCCTCGTCGTCGTTCTCGGCCAGGCCCGCCCGGCGTCGGACCATCTCGCCCAGCGCCCAGAAGGTGATTCCCTCGCCGTACGACGGCGACCGGCCGCGGTGCCAGAAGACGTCCTCCACGACCCCATCGATGTACTTCTCGAGCTCCCACGCCAGCCGGCTTTTGCCGATGCCTGCGGGTCCGGTGATCGAGACCAGGCGTGCGCGGCGTTCCCGGCCCGTTGCATGCAGCAGATCCTTCAGGAGTCGGAATTCCTCGTCGCGTCCCACGAACGGAGGCTCCAGACTTTCGGCGCGACCTCGCCCGCCGCGTTGAGCGATGACCCGCTGTGCCTGCCACGCTGGCACGGGCGCCGTCTTGCCCTTCAACGCCTGCTCGCCGGCCGGCTCGAACACGATTGCCGCGGAGGCCGCGCGCATGGTCGTCTCGCCGACGAGCACGCCACCGGGCGGCGCCACCGACTGGAGCCGAGCTGCCGTGTTGACAAGGTCGCCCGCGACCATGCCCTGTCCGACAGCCCCGAGACTGACCGCAGCCTCGCCCGTGAGGACGCCCGCCCGCGCCTCGATGCCCGGCGCCAGGCCGAGCACCCCGTCGACCAGCTCCAGCCCGGCTCGAACGGCTCGTTCGGCGTCGTCCTCGTGTGCGATCGGCGTGCCCCAGACGGCCATGACAGCGTCGCCTATGAACTTCTCGATCGAGCCACCATGCCGCTCGACCACGTCCCGCGCGACCTCGAAGTAGCGCGACAGGACATCACGGACCGCCTCGGGATCGCGCTCCTCAGCGAACGGCGTGAAGCCGACGAGGTCCGCAAAGAGCACCGAGACCAGGCGGCGCTCGGCGACCGGGGAGGGCGCTGGTGCCGCTACGGCCGGGCGACTCGCTGCCGTCGCACCGGCCCCTGGCAAGGGCGTGGCGCAATTCCCGCAGAACCTGTCGTCGGGCTCGGCGGGCGTCCCGCAGGCAGGGCACACGCTGCCCAGCGGACTCGCGCACTGGACGCAGAACTTCCGGCCGGCTTTGTTCTCGGTGCCACAGTTCGAACAGATCACGCCGTCTCCCGCCTCGCACCCCTTCTGCCCGTGAGCCTAGCGGATCGCCGCCCGAATGAGGAGGGTTCGAGCGAGTACGCTGGTGGCCATGGAGCTGCTGCTCTCCGCCCTGCTGCTGGTCGTCTTCGTCGTCGGTGTGGAGTTCACGGCCGTTGGCGCGGCCGGTGACGGAATCGCCGGCCTCTTCAGCGGCATGTTCGAGCGGTCCGACCGAGTCGCGTGGCCGACTGGCGTCCAGGAGGACGATGAGGTTCGCCGCCGCGGCCTCACCTCGCAGCGGAAGCAGATCCCAGCGGAGCCAACTGCCGCGGCCCTCTCACCCTGGCAGGGCGATGCTGAAACTACCTACGGCGCCTGGTTCGTCGCGGAGATCGTGGACGAAGACGTCAGGCCGGTCCCTGTCGAGCCCGTCCGTCGGCTGAGCTGATCGCGCCGAACCCTCAACTCTCCTTGGCGATCGGTGCCAGGTCGATCGTCCGGACCTGCCGAGCCCGGCCGGCCTCGGTCCGAACGACCGCGGAAGGGATGGGGCCTCCTGCCAGGCGCTCGATCACGGCCGATTCGCCCGAGTACAGCCCTGTCCCCGAAATGGTGACCCGGTCGCCCACCGCGAAACCGCTGCGGCCGCG
>VBEC01000009.1 GCA_005883615.1 Chloroflexota bacterium
TGGTTGACCCGAGTCCCGGGTTTGCGAGCTGGAGCACGGCAACGTCGGCGCCCGTGCGCGCGTTGTACACGTAGCCCTGCCCCGTGAAGCCCCCGGCTACGAACAGCAGGTTGTGGGGTACGTCCACCTTGAGGCCCAGGGCCATCCGGCCGTCTGGAGCGTCGCGGAACAGGGACGCCGAGCCGGACCGGAGGTCACCACGGTAGATGTGGCCCTTGAACAGGTCGCCGGCAAAGAAGCTCGACCCGATGCCGCTGGCGATGCCTTCAGCCGAGGTCACTCCCGGCAGCGTGATCGAACCGGGGAACGACTTGGCCGTAACTGGGCCGGCGAAAGCCGCGCCAACCAGGAGTGCGGCAACCGAGAACGTACCGATGAGACGTCGCATGAGAGACCTCCTCCAGACTCCCCCGATAGGCCCCATCCGCACACCCCGGCGATCCATGTCGGGGCAAGGGTAGATCAGGTCGCCTGAACGGGCTCGACGCGCGTCTGCGGCTCCTTTTCCGCGGCTCTGTCGTCCGGGTACGTCCGCATCCCTGCGGCGACCAGCCATGCGACGAGCTGCCGATGGACGGCGGGCGCACCAACAATCGGCCCGGTCGGCGGCTCCCATGCGCCCGGATACAGGAGGAACGCCTCCGTTTGCCAGCCGCCCAGCCCGCCGTGGCTGCCCACGAGCTCCTCGAACGCGGCCACCTCGTCCGTACCGGGGTCCAGCCGCGAGTTCAGAACGAGGTCGCCGATGCTCGGCATCGCATCGAGCCGGCGCAGGTCGTCCGCCGCACCTGGACCGAAGGGGGCCAGCGGATCGTCGCCCTCGACCCCGTCCTCGTCCAGGTAGCGCCTGCCGGACGGCCCAAGGACGAGCGCGCCCCGGCCGGCCGATCGGACCAGCACGAAGCCGATTCCGTCGTGCCCGGCAAGCCCGGGGACCAGGCGCGGGTAGAGGCCATCGATCTCCTCGAGCGTCAGCCGTTCCGGTCGGGCGTTCAGGTAGACCAGAGCGAGGTTGCCCGACGCGCACACGACAAGGTCCGGGCGCTCGGCGGCCTTTCCCGTCGCGTCCTCATAACGTTCCTCGCGACCGGGCCCCAGGTCGACGAACCCCTCGCGCGACCGGCTCTGGAACATTCGGCCGATCAGTCGCCCGCCAAAGCCCGCGGCGCGGCCAACCTCGGACAGGAGCGCGCTGACGGGGCCCCACGGCTCGGCCGGCGAGGTGGCCACCTTCATGTCCGCCTCTCCGCCCATGAGTCCGCGGACCACGTCCTCGATGGTGACTCCATAGCGCTGCCGGAAGGTTGCGCCCTGGCTCTGGCCGTGGTCCGAAAGGACCATGAGTCGGTAGGGTCGTGGCGCGTCCCCGACCACGCGCTCGATGGCGCCAAGGACGTGATCGACGCCGTCGAGTGCCTCCAGGGCCTCGGCACGTTCGGGGCCGGCGTGGTGTGCGATCTCGTCGTAATCGACGAAGTCGGCGTAGATCATCGGCACGCCGCGAAGGACGCGCTCGACGATCAGGGCCGTCGTCAGCTGGCGAAGAGAGACGTTCGTCACGGCGCGTAGGAGGGGATAGCTTCCGCCTCGAGCGATCCTCGGCTCGATCCCGGCCACCCGCTGCCGGCGTGCCTGCCAGACCTCCTTGCCTGCCTCGGCCAGGGTCAGGAGCAACGCGCGAGCGAGTGCGAACGGGCTCACGAAGAAGTAGAACCAGCTGCGCACGGGCCCGACCGCGGCCGCGGGATTGCTGAGGCGCGACATGGTGAGGATGCTCTCGCCCGCTCCGCCTGAGAACAGGTTGCCGATGCTGCACGCCTGGGTGTCCAGCAGGCCGCGACCAGTCGAAAGGCGTGCCTCGATCTCGGCCGCATCGGACGGGTGATTGGAGACCATGAGCCGCCCGGTCGCTTTCTCGTACCACCGGAAGGCCGGGATGTCATCGTTCGATCCCAGCAGGATGCCGGCCTGGCTGGCCGAGGTCTGGGATGGCAGCTGGCATTCCCAGCCGACGAGGCGGTGGCTCGACGAGCGCAGCCAGCGCGACATCGTGGGCACGCGCCCAGCCCGCATCTGGTTGACCAGGACTGGCCGTGACAGGCCGTCAATCTGCACGATGACGAGACCGGCCTGGTCCGACTTCGGCGCGTCCTCGCGAATGAGGAGGCGAACGAGGTGGCTGAAGTACGACTCGTCCTCACCGAGCGCGATGAACCAGCTGATGGCGGTGTTGACGATCGCGAATACCAGCGCGCCCTCCACCGCGGCTGAGAGGCCTGAAACGTGAAAGCCCGGCACCAGGGCACCGACCACGAGGATGACGACGAACTGCAGGGCAGTCGCCAGGACGGCCAAGCCCACAACTCCGAGCGCGATCGCGAGCCAGAGCAGGACCGGCCGGAGCAGCGTGTTGAGAAGCGCGATGGCGACCACCGCAGCGAGGATCGTCGGAGGGCCGCTCGCGCTGATCCCGGGGACGACATAGATGGCGGTCGCAAGCGAGACGTACGCCACAAGCGTGGTGAGGATCAGGCGCCTGATCAGCGCCCGCCGCCCGAGCCGCCACGTCCGAAGCAGCCGGAGATTTAGGCCGTAGTACGCCAGCAGACGGCGAATCGAGTGGGGCATCGGATGGGAGTCTATGCGTGGGCCGCTTCGGCGCTGGTTGTCGTCGCTGCGAAAACGATCACGGAACGAATGAAACGTGCTCTCCGGGCGCAGTTACCAGGACCGTGCACTCGGGAAGGACCTGCGCGGCATGGGCGGCGAACTCCAGCGGCGGGTCGGTCAGGCGGCCCGGCCGGACCCGCCCGAGACCGAATGGCCACAGCGTTCCCCAGTGAATCGGCATGGTGTAGCGCGGGTGGAGCAGTCGAAGGGCCTCGGCGGCGCGGCGTGGATCGAGATGGCCGGGCCCCAGCGACGGGCCCCAGCCCCATACGGGCAGCAGCGCGACGTCGAGCCCTTGGGCGAGGTCGGCCATCCCGGGGAAGATATCGGTGTCCCCGGCGAAGTAGACCCGGGCCGTACCGCCTTCGATCAGGTAGCCGACCGCCGCTGCTCGGGGTCCGAACGGCGGTCGGAAGCCGCCGTGCGCAGCGTGAGTCGCGGTGAATGACACCGAGCCCACGACCAGGGCCCCGCCGGCGGGCAGCTCATCCACCTGTCGGAACCCTTCGCGACGCATCAGGGCGCCCGCGCCAGCCGGCACTAGGAGGCGAACTCCCTGGCCTAGGAGGCGCAGAGAAGCGAGATCGAAATGATCGCGGTGGAGGTGACTGAGCAGGGCGACGTCAATTCGCGCGTAAAGCCCCGGATCCAGCGGGTTCACGACCCGTCTCAACAGCCCGACGCGGTCGAACAGGACAGGGTCGGTCAGGATGCGCAGCCCGCCCAGCTCGATGAGCACGGTCGAATGACCCAGGAACGTCAGGCTCGGGAGCGCCTCCACCAGAGGCATTCTCCGTCATGGCCGCTGGCTGGCCCATGCTCGCGAATCCCCCAAACCGGCCGCTGGGGAAGAGCACAATGGCTCGATTCAAGCCTCGTGAGATTCAGGCGTCGTTGATTCGAGCCGCTCGGAAAGATCCGGACCGAGCACCACCGCGAGCCCGATGGTGTCGGTCATCAGCCGCTCGCGGTAGGCGATGGCCTCGCCCACCGGCATCGCGGCCAATGAGTCGTCGCCGCCGCGAAGCTGATAGATGGCCCGAAGCTGGACAAGCCGCTCGAAGAACTGTGGTCGCTCGTAGCTGGTCATCTCGGTCTCTTGCCTTCCGTCTCCAACGACCGGATCCAACGCATCGGGTCGATGTGCAGATCGTCGGCCTCGGACGGGCGTCGGGCATCGGGCAGAAGCCCTATCTGGAGCAGGGATGCTCCCTATTTCGAGCTTCGGGCGGCTCAGGCGGCATCAGCCACAATAGGACTGTGGCAACTGCCCGCGACCGGCCGCCGGAAGAAGCCGCGGAGGACACCTCCTTCGCGCGTGGCCTTCGGCTCCTGTTGACCGTCGCGGATCGGGGCGAGATTCGCGCGGATGAGCTGGGCACCGTTCTCGAGATGCCAGTGTCGAGCGTTTACCGCTACCTGCGAACGCTGGCCGAATTCGGATTCGTGGATCGCCGTGGTGGTCGCTACCAGCTGGGTCCGCGCCTCGTCATCGGGACCGGCTCCAAGGTCACGAGCGAGCGACTGATTCGGCTGGCGGATCCGGTGCTGCGGATGATGGTCCAGGAAGCCGGCGAGACAGCGCTCCTGATGCGCCGGGTAGGCCTGTCGGCCGTCTGCCTTCACCAAGTCGAGGCGCGCCAGGCACTCCGTGTCGCCCTCGAGCCGGGAGCGATGGCGCCGCTCTATGCCGGGGCCCTGCCTCGTGTCCTGCTGGCATTCGCGCCGCCGGAAGTCCTCGCGGAGGTGATGGCCCAGGGTATCCAGCCGATCACCGCGGAGAGCCCGTCGGCCGAGGGTTTGCGCGAGGGCCTGGCTCAAATCCTGAGTGACCGGCTTGCTATCAGCGAGGGCGAGCTCGTTTCCGGATCGGTGGCGATGGCTGTTCCGATATTTCAAGCGGACGGAATCGTCGCCTCCCTCGGCGTTATCGGGCCTGCGGAGCGCTGCGGGCTGGCCTGGCGAGCGCGAATGCGACGCCTTCTGCCATCGGCAGCGGAGACCGTCATGGCCGCTCTGGGCGACGACCGCACGGGTTAGGAGCTGTCCGTCCCCAGTACTTCTCGCTTAATGACTCGGTACCGTCTCGCATAGTGACAATCCAGTCGCAAGACCTGTATGCTGCCGGCGATGGACGCACCGTCCGCCCCCGCCTTCGACCGGCTGGTCCCCGCGGCGCAGGACTATGCCTCTCGACCGGTGGCGTCGGCCTTCAACTGGACGGAGTGCGTAGCCCCGGATGCCACCGGCGAGTGGTACCTGGTCGCGTTCCGATCCGTCCTCCGAGCGTCGGCAAGTGAGGCGCGCTTGCTGGAGTTCGACGATCGAGCCTTCGAGGAGGCCTCAGGCGCGCCGGGTTTCGTCCACTACCTCAGAGGTCCGATAGACGAGCGCCGTCAATGCCTCTCGTTTTGCCTGTGGGACAGTCGAGCCAAGGCCCGTGCCGCGGCCGGTCGCCCCGCCCACTTGGAAGCCACCGGGATCGCCCATGCGATGTACGAGCGCTATGCCCTCGAGTTCTATCGAGTCCGCAAGCGTCATGGCTCGCCGAGCTTCGAGTTCGAGCCGTACGACCGCCCGCATCGCGAGGCTGCCTGACCACCGGTTTCTGCTGCTCGCCCGCGCCGGCCACGGGGCCGGGAGGACGCGTTTCCCGGCTCTCAGTCCTGGCCAGGCTCTCAAGCGGAAACTGCGGCCGATCCCAGCCGCAAACGGGCCACCCCCCACGCTCAGAGTCCTCCTCATCCGGCGGAGACAAGCTCCGTTTTCGGATGTCGGTCGCTGGTACCAGTCCTAGTGCGACTGCCCGTCAGGTTCCGAGCGTCATCGGCGACGTGCCAGTCCCGGGGATCGGCGTGATAGATCAACCGGGAAGGCGGGCGAGGAAGCGCACGACCGGCAGGGCCACCTCGAAGGACTCGGCGATCACCTCCGGCAGTCCGGGGGACATGACGTCCCTGTCCGCCAGCCGGCGACCGAACGTGAAGTCCTTGTGCTTGAGCAATTCGGCTTCGGGATGGTCAGGCGGGAAGCCCGGCGGCACGCGCTTGAGCTTGTCACCCGACAGCGCACCAAACTGGCTCACGAACTCGGGCTCCTCCAGGAGTCGCCGCACGCCCGACGGGTCGTCCACGACCGCCTTGCGAAAGGAGACGAGTTTGGCCGTGGGCGGATGCCACATTCCGCCACCGATGTAGACCTCGCCGGGCGATAGATGGAAGTACCCGCCCGGATTGCCGCTCTCACCGAAGCCGTGCGGCCCCTCCGAGTCGCCTCCTTCGACCCATGGAAAGGACGCTGCCACATTGGTCTTGTACGGCGACTTGTCCTTGGAAAAGCGCACGTCGCGGTAGATCCGGAAGAGTGACCGCGCCGGGTCGGCGGCAAATGGCAGGCGGCGCTTCGCGAACTGCTCGGAGAGAGCGACGCACAGGGCCTCGAGTGGCTCCTTGAGCAGGCGTTCGTAGTCGGCCTTCCGCGGTTGGAACCAGGCGCGGTCGTTGTTCGCGGCGAGATCCGCCAGGAACTGGATGGCCTCGGGCCGAAAGCCGGTGAAGGTAGTGCTGCTGATCGCCACGGCTCACTCCTTCACCCTCGCGGGCGCCGATCCGCCGCGGGGGTGGCGACTGCGCTGGATGACGCAGGAAGTCCAGTACGGTTGAGGGGTAACGGCCCTCACCTCCGCGCGTCTATCGTGCGAATGGCGTATGCGGCAGGAAAGCCTTACAGATACGATACAACCGCCCCGTCACCAGGCGGCTCCGGCTCTGTCTCGGTGCCATTCCTGACCGACACCCTCGACCATACCCGATCTTCATGGGCAGATGAGACCGAACCGTTTTCGCCGCCTCGGCCGCTTTGTTCCGGTTCGGATTCGGCGGCGTCCCCGGATAACACTCGCCGTGCTGGGTCTCGGCGCCGCTGTCGCCCTGCTGTGGGCGCTCGCATTCTCGCCCATCCTCCGTTTCGGCCCCGACGCTGGTTCAGCAACCGTCCCGGGCTCCAGCGACGGCAGCTCGGCATCGGGGATACCCAATTTCACCTACAGCACGACATGGTCGCTGCTCGACCTGCAGCGCCATATCGGTGCCGGGGAGGTCGTCGCAATCACCGCAGCGCCGGCAGGTGCTTCGGCCTCACAATCGAGCGTTGGCCAGGGCTCGGATCAGGCCCTCATCGCGAAGACGACTGACGGGCAGCTTGTCCGGATAGCTCTCACCGTCACGGCCGGCGATGCCGCTTCGGCACTCTCGCGGATGGGCTACGGACAACTCCTGACCGCGGAGGCCTGGAAGGCCATCCAGACCGGCCGAGCAGACGCCGCGACCGCTGGGGCGACGTCGGGAACGGGTGGTCCGACCGACGGCCTCCGCTCGCTGTTGATGCTCGTGGTACCGATCCTTCTGGTGACCTTGCTCATGGTCTTCCTGTTGAGAATGGTGGGCCGCGTCAGCCCGGCGTCCCGGGAATCGGGCAACAAGTTCCGGACCATCATGCCGCCCGACAAGGACACCGCCGCGGGTGTCCTCGATCCCGCAGCCGCCCCGGCATCCTCGTCGGCCGTGGCGATGCCGCGCGTGATGCTCGCGGATGTCGCCGGCTGCGACGAGGCCAAGCTCGAGCTGACGGAGACGATCGAGTTCCTCAAGTCGCCAGAGCGATTCCACAAGCTTGGCGCCCGGATCCCCCGCGGGATCATGCTCTACGGGCCCCCAGGTACAGGCAAGACGATGCTCGCCCGCGCGGTGGCAACCGAAGCCGGTGTCCCGTTTCACTACACCTCCGGCTCCGAGTTCGTGGAGAAATACGTTGGCGTCGGAGCGCGGCGGGTTCGCGAGCTGTTCGCGCACGCGCGCAAGCTCGGCCGGGGCGTCATCTTCTTCGATGAGTTCGACGCCCTTGGCAAAGCGCGTGGCGGGCTCAACAGCCACGAGGAGCGTGAGCAGACCCTGAACCAGCTGCTGGTCGAACTGGATGGCTTTACGACCACGGACGACATCGTGGTGATCGCGGCCACGAATCGGGTCGACGTCCTCGATTCGGCGGCACTTCGGCCCGGCCGGTTCGGGCGAAAGATCCACGTCGGCCTGCCCGACGTCGTGGGTCGCCGCGAGATTCTCGAGGTCCACGCACGCAACAAGCCACTCTCCGTGAGTACCGATCTCCCGGCGATGGCGCGCAAGACGTACGGCTTCTCGGGAGCCCAGCTGGCTGACGTGCTCAACGAAGCGGCCATCCTCGCGGCGCGCCGTTCGTCCGACGCGATCAACCCCGAGGATCTGCACGCCGGCTGGCTCAAGGTCGCCGTCGGCACGGCCCGACGGCGGTCGATGGACGAGCGCGAGCGCTCGATCATCGCCGCACACGAAGTCGGCCACGCGATCTGCGGCAAGGTCCACGGCGACCGGCGGAAGGTCGAGGAGATCTCGCTGTTTGCCCATGGCGAAGCTCTCGGCGTGACCGTCTCGTCGCAGGAGGACAACGACTTGCCGGCGGAGTCCGACCTGCGTGCGCGCCTTGTCGCGCTGATGGGCGGGCGGGCGGCGGAGGAGCTCCTCTTCCACGAGGTCACCGGCGGCGCCTCGAACGACTTCGATAAGGCCAACGAGATCGCCACCCAGATGGTCACGCGGTGGGGCATGGGACGGGATCCCGACGCGACGGATGCCGGCCTGTCGGGCCGCGGTCAGCTGGGCTTCCTCGTCCGGCTGGAGGGCGGCCACAACCCGAATCCAACGTCCTGGCCGGCCGAGCTCCAGGCGGCGACGACACGCGCCATCCGGACGATCCTCGACGAGGCCTACGCGGGGGCGACGGCGACCCTCGTCGCGCATATGAGCGAGCTTCGCCGACTGGCGGCCTACCTCGTGGAGAACGAGCGCGTGGACGGCGAGACTTTCGACGCCGTCTTTGCCGGCACCATCGACGTCCCCGGCGCCGGTGGCGAGTGGCGTCCGGCCACGGCCCGACCGCGGGAGTGGGGCGAGATCGCGGCGTTCGCCCGGCTTCGGACGCCGATGGCATCAGCGGCCGCGGCCGCCGCGGCGGCAATGCCGCTGCGAACCCGACGTGAAGGGCTGCGGGCAACGGCCGAAACCGGTCGCAACGAACGAACCCGGGATGAACGGCGCGACTCCGCGCCGGCACCGTCCAAGCACGATCCCGCCGTGCCCCGGCGATCGGGGACTCCCTCGAAGGGAACCGATGATCGGCGCGAGTCGCCGCCGAGCAGCGACGAGGGCACTCGCCGATCGCCACGCCGATCGCGCCGAGTGGTTCCTGCCGCGTTACCGCACCCGACACTGGGCCGGCCAGCATTCGGCCGGCGCCTGCGCGGCCTTGCGGCCGGTTACCTGCACGCCGCGGAAAGCTGGCTCCTGTCGTCGGCGGAGGAGGTCGACCGCTCCTAGCGAGAGGGGCCGCGGTCATGGGCGGGTGACCTAGCCGCCTGCGTCCCGCCAGGCCTCATCCCACGTGCTGGTCCGCGCCAGCTCCGCGATCGCGGCCCGCATGCTGGCCCGGTGCTCTCGATAGAGCAACTGGGCCTGCTGGATCGAGACGACCACGAAACGGACGGAGTCGCCGGGCGCCAGCTGCCCGATCGCGTGATGATCCGCCGTGATGACGCACGCGGGTACGGGATATCCGCCGACGGTCTGATGGTCGGCCATGAGCACGATTGGCCGGCCGTCGGGGGGAAGCTGGATCGCGCCCGAGACGACCCCGAACGAAAGCAGTTCGCCGGTGTTTCGCCCTGGCTGGCCGCGCAGACCCTCACTGGTAGGCGACAGGCGAACGCCCATCCGATTGCTCTCCGACTCGACGCGCCATTCGGCACCCGTCAGGGCCTCGAGCGCAGGCGCTCCCAGGCGTTCGGCGTGAGGTCCTGGCACCACGCGAATGTGCGCTCCGGCTTTGGCCTCGACCAGCGACCCAGGGCCGAGTCCTCCATCTGCGGGCCACGCGGTTCCGGCCGCAGACACGTCTTCCTGCCGAGCCGGACGGAGCACGTCGCCGGATCGAAGTGGCCGGCCATCGATCCCCCCGAAGGCGCCAACCAGGCAGGTCGACGCCGAGCCGAGGACTAACGGCACATCGATGCCGCCGGCGAGCGAGAGATAAGCGCGGCAGCCCTGACCGGCCGGCGCCCCGAACGCCACCGTCGTTCCCGCCCACAGCTGATGGACGAGGCCGATGGCGAGCGGCCGGTGTTCCTCGCGGACGATCGCTCCCAGATCTGCGCCGGCGAGCCCCAGCGTGCACGTCTCGCGAACCGCCAGGACGGGGCCCTGCAGCGTGACCTCGACGACCGGGGCTCCCGGGGCATTGCCATGCATCAGGTTCGCAACGGCCATCGACCATGGATCGCAGGCGCCGCCAGCCGGCACACCCATATCCGCCGCGTCCGGCCGGCCCGCGTCCTGGACGGTATCGAGGAGTCCCGGGGTCAGGACCTCCAACACGTCGAGTCAGACGACCGGTCGAAAGCGGACTCGGCGTCCGGGTTGCAGAAGGGCTGGCGGCTCGGCGCTGGGATCCCACACCTTCAGGTCGGTGCGCCCGATCAGCTGCCAGCCGCCGGGTGTGGCCATCGGGTAGATCGCGGTCTGCTGTCCCGCGATCCCGACGCTGCCCGGAGGAACGCGGTCGCGCGGGGTTGCTCTCCGGGGAGTGGCGAGCTCCGGAGGCAGGCCGCCCAGGTACGCAAAACCGGGAGCGAACCCGAGCATGTAGACCCTGTAGGTCACGCCGCTGTGGAGCGCGACGACGTCCTGAGGCCGAAGCCCGTGGCCCCGAGCGACCTCGTCGAGATCCGGCCCGTGCTCGCCTCCGTACCGAACAGGCACCTCGAGCGGCTCGGTGTCTGCCTCGCCCGGCACGGCGTCTGCCTCGACCGGCTCGGCGTCTGCCTCGACCGGCGCGCGCTTCGCGGCTGTCCCCGCTCGAGCAAACAGCGCGGACAGACGATCGACGGCTTCGTCGACGCCGATTTCGGCTGGGTCGTACGGCACCAGAAGGCTGGCGTAAGCAGGGACCGGCGTTCCCCACGCGCCATCGTCTCGTACGACCTTGGCCAGGGCGTGAACCCGGCGGTTGAGCTCTAGGTCGATTTGGTCACCCAGCTCGAGGAGCAGCGCGGAATCGCCGAAGGCAATGATTTGAGGGCGGTCAGCGCTCTTCATCCGTGTGCCGTTACGTGCGACCGAACGGCTGCACCCTCACCCCAGCCGCGTCCAGCGCAGCTCGCACGGCGTGCGCAATCGCAGCGGGTCCCGGCGTATCCCCAT
Organism: Chloroflexota bacterium; assembly: GCA_005883615.1. Classification (GTDB taxonomy): domain Bacteria; phylum Chloroflexota; class Limnocylindria; order Limnocylindrales; family CSP1-4; genus CF-16. The sequence goes on from VBEC01000009.1 coordinate 10,959, forward strand.
GCAGGCAGATCGTGTCGGCATGCAGCTCGACGATGGAGCCGTCGATTGCCTCCACGCGTGATTCGGTGGCCATGGCGACAGCCCGCCGAGCGACGAGTTGGGGATCCGAGAGCACGGCCTCGGGTAGCCTGCGAGAGCGGAGCGTGCCGTCGGGTTCGTAGGCGCGATCGGCGAACGCCTCGGCTGCGACTCGCAGCCCAGCCTCGCGGCCGGCGTCGAGGAGCGCCGATCCGGCGAGCCCCACGAGGACGAGTTCCCTCGAAAAACCTCGAACTGCGCGAGCGATGGTCCGCGCGACTTCGGGATCCACCGACGCGCGGTTGTACAGGGCTCCATGCGGCTTGACGTGTTGGAGCTCGGTGTCGGCTGCCGAGGCAATTGCCGCGAGCGCTCCGACCTGGTACAGAAGTGCCGCCTCGAGCTCGTCGGGCGCCATGTCGAGGTCTCTACGGCCGAAGCCAACAAGGTCCGGATAGCCCGGGTGCGCCCCGATCGCCACCCCGACCCGCCGTGCCAGGCCGACGGTGCGGGCCATCACCAGGGGGTCGCCCGCGTGGAAGCCACACGCGACGTTGATGGAGCTTACGAGGGGGATCAGCGCCTCGTCGTGGCCGAGGTGCCATGATCCGAAGCTCTCGCCGACGTCGCTATTGAGATCGATGCGTGGGCCGGCCACGGGCCGATCATAGTTGGGACAAAGGAACGGAGAGGTCCGCATGCCGAAACTGCCAGACGTCCGCGCGGGAAGCCAGCCACCGCCCGCCCGGATCCCGCCGGGCCCGGGACAGGAATCGGTCTGGGACTACCCGCGTCCGCCACGCGTGGAAGCGGTGCCAGAGCGTCTTCGCGTGCTGGTCGACGGGGTGACGTTGGCCGAGACCACAAGGGGTTTGCGCGTCCTCGAAACCGCAGGACCGCCGGTCTATTACTTCCCGCCCGAGGACGTGCGATTGGATCTCCTCGCCCCGAGCCAGCACGGCACGGTGTGCGAATGGAAAGGCACCGCCTCGTATTGGAGCATCAAGACCCAGGACCGGACGATCGACAACGTCGCGTGGGCGTATCCATCGCCCCTACCGGGCTATGAGGCGATCAGGGATCATCTTGCGTTCTATGCCGGCAGGGTGGACGAAGCGTGGGTCGGCGATAAAAAGGCCAGCCCGCAGCCGGGCCGTTTCTACGGGGGCTGGGTGACCTCGAAGATCGTGGGCCCATTCAAGGGCGTATCAGGCTCCGCGGGCTGGTAGCGCCGCCGAGGAATCGTCACGGTAGGAACGCCGGTCAGGAAGGGGGATCAGCCGTCCGAGCGTTCCAGGCTTCGGCTGAGCTCGACCGGTGCCGCACCGATACGATTGATTTCGAGCTCGACCATCCCGCCATCGGCCGTTCGCAGCCGCCAACGCGGCGATCCGCCTGCGTCGACCCGCTCCTCGAAAACCAGCTCGGTGCCCGCTCGTAGGACACCGTCGAGTGTCTCGAGCTCTCCGAGGACGTACCACGTCCCGCGCGGATCGGTCTGGGCGTCGGGCTCCCAGCGGTAGTCCTCGTACTGCAGCTGCCGGCGCGCAAGGTCGGTCAGGCCCCGATTGAAATCCTTCTGGAGGGCGAGGTCTCGCGCCGCAGGATCGAGCTCGGGTCGCTCTCGACCTCCGGACTCTTCTCGAGCTCCGGGCTCTTCTCGACCTCCGGGCTCTTCTCGAGCTCCGGGCTCTTCTCGCGCCAGTGGCTCGGCCGCCGACGTTTCTGGCAGCTCCGCTTTCGAGGGCGTGGCTTCCGTCGGACTGGAGCCTGACTGGCCGAAGATCGAGCGGAAGAACTTCATTGGCTTGGAGACCTTCCCCTGGTTGGTGTTTCGAGCAGCGTTACGCCTGGAGTGTCGGCACGCCCACGATGTTGAAGCCGGCGTCGACGTACAGCACCTCTCCGGTGACCGCCCTCGACATGTCCGACGCGAGGTAGACGGCGCTTCGGCCAACGTCCTCGATGGTGACATTCGCGCGCAGCGGGGCGACGTCGGCGAACTCCCCGTACATGCGCTTGAAGCCGCTGATGCCTGCCGCGGCGAGCGTTCGGATCGGGCCGGCCGAGATCGCGTTGACGCGCACGCCGTCCGGTCCCAGGTCCGCGGCCAGGTAGCGGACCGAGGCCTCCAGGGCCGCCTTCGCGACGCCCATCACGTTGTAGTTCGCGACGACCTTCTCGGACCCGTAGTAGGTCAACGTGATCACCGACGAGCCGCGGGCGAGGAGCGATCGGGCCTCGCGGACCATCGCGACCAGGGAGTACGCCGAGACGTCGAGCGCGAGCGCGAACCCCTCGCGTGAGGTATCGACGAACGACCCTTCGAGGTCCTCCCGCCGCGCGAATGCCAGGGCATGGACCAGGACGTCGAGGGTGGCGTCGGCGCCATGGGTCGTTCGCCACTTCTCGAAGACCGCGTGGAGCTGCTCGTCGGACTGGACGTCGCACGGCTCGACGAAGCGCGAGCCGATCGAATCGGCCAGCGGTCGCACGCGCTTCTCGATGAGACTCTCGACCGACGAGAAGCCGACCTCCGCGCCTTCGGCATGCAGAGCCTGCGCGATGCCCCACGCGATCGAGTGGTCGTTCGCCACTCCGAAGATCAGCGCTCGACGACCCTCGAGCAGGCCCATCGGCATCCTCCGTCGCACTTTGTCCTGGCCGCGAATGTCCTCACATCGTCTACGCAACCCCTGCGTAGCAGGCCAGCGCTGGGGCCTCGCGTGGACCTTCGTCGCCCTCGAACATCCCAGACCGAAGCGGGGCAGGGATGGTTTTCGCCCATCGTAACGACTGACGGCCGCCTCCCGCGCGGGTGGATCAGGTCTACTACGCGGCGGGTGCGTAGGTGGCGCGAAACGCCGGCTTGCCTTGCAGGTGCGACTCGGCACGGTGACCGGTACGCTGCCGGTCGTGCCCGACGCCAACCGACCCCTGGCAGGCGTCCGGGGATTGCTGCTCGACCTCGACGGCGTCCTGATCCTGGCGGGACGCCCGATTCCTGGTGCGGTAGACGCGCTCACCGAGTTGGAGCGTCGCGGAGTGCCTTATCGCATCGTGACGAACACCTCGCTGTGGAGCCGTGCCGCGCTGGCTCGCTATGGGGAGAGCGTGGGAATGCGGGTGTCCCCCGATCGAATCTGGTCAGCCCTGTCGGTCTCCGCGGCCTACACCCGCCGTCGCTTCGAGCACCAGCCGCTGTACGTGCTGGCATCGGAGGACGCCCGATCCGAGTTCGTCGGGCAGTGGCTGCTGTCCAACGCGGAGGCGGCCGCGCGGGGAGCGCACGCAGCCGCCGTCGTCGTCGGCGACTCGCCCGAGGAAGCCACGTACGGCAATCTCAACGCGGCATTCCGCCTCCTACGGGGCGGCGCGGAACTCATCGGCATGCACAAGAATCGCTGGTGGATCACTGGCGACGGCCCGACGCTGGATTCCGGGGCATTCGTCGCCGGGTTGGAGTTCGCGAGTGGCCGCAAGGCCGTGATCCTCGGCAAGCCCGCCGCGGCGTTCTTCCGCCAGGCGGGCAGCGAGCTGCAGGCGGAAATCGCAGCAACGCCCACCGGTCGAATTGCTCGCCATGATCTGGCAATGGTTGGCGACGACCTGTGGACCGACGTCCTGGCAGCGCAGCGTGCCGGCCTGCGCGGCGTGTTCGTTCTGTCCGGCAAGCACGGTCGTGATGACCTCCGCAAGGCGGCCGGGCAGAAACGGGGCGGCGGGCGGCCCGCCTTCGTGGCCAACTCCCTGGCCGACGTCGTGGCGGAGCTAGACTAGGCGCCAGGATCCGATTCCAAACGCGGGCAAGGCTCCTGGCCACTGCCGGCCCGCCCCCGATCCGGGAGCTGCACCGATGACCACCGAAACCAAGCCGCGCCTCAAGATCACCTACGCGACCCTGCGCAACGACAACGAAGAGCTGCATGCCCAATTCGATTCGGGCGTCGAAAAGGCGAAGGCACTCCTGGGCGTTCATCACCGCAACATCGTCGGCGGTCGCGAGCGCGACGGCGAGGGCACGTTCGAAAAGCGCACGCCGATCGACGGGTCGGTCATGGGCACGTTTGCCAGGGGTACGCGCCAGGACGTGCGTGACGCCATCGCAGCGGCACGCGAGGCCTTCCCGGCCTGGGGCGGCCGTCCGTGGCAGGAGCGGGTGGCGATCCTGCGCCGCGTCGCGGACGTGATCAGCGAGCGCCAGATGGAGTTCTCGGCGCTGCTCGCCATGGAAGTCGGCAAGAACCGCCTCGAGGCGCTCGGCGACGTCGAGGAGACGGCGGACCTCATCCGCTGGTCGTGCGACATGATGGAGCGCAACGACGGCTTCGACTACCCGATGGGCAACCTCGGCGACGAGACCGTGCATACCCGGTCGGTGCTCAAGCCGTACGGCGTGTGGGCCGTCATCAGCCCGTTCAACTTCCCGTTCGCGCTGTCGGGCGGCCCGGCCGGCGGGGCGCTTGCTGCCGGCAATACCGTCGTGTACAAGCCTTCCTCGGACGCCCCCCTGTCGGGCGTCTGCCTGACGCAGGCGATGCGCGACGCGGGCGTCCCCGACGGCGTGTTCAACATGGTCATGGGCGCCGGCGCGTCGGTCGGTGCGGAGCTCCAGGAGAACGACGGCGTCGACGGGATCATCTTCACCGGCTCGTTCGAAGTCGGCTTCCACCTCTACAAGAATTTCGCCCGGGTACATCCAAAGCCGGTGATCGTCGAGATGGGCGGCAAGAATCCCGCCATCGTGTCGCGCAAGGCCGACCTCGACGAAGCGGCCGAAGGGATCATGCGCTCGGCATTCGGCTTCTCCGGCCAGAAATGCTCTGCCAATTCGCGGGTGTACGTCGAACGGATGGTGTACGAGCCGCTGCTCGACCTGCTGGTCAAGAAGACCGAGGGAATCACGATCGGGGATCCGGTCAAACGTGAGAACTGGCTGGGGCCCGTCATCAACCAGCGCGCCGTCGACCGCTACGAGGAGGCGGTCTCCGAAGCGCGGCGCGACGGCCGCCTCGTGATCGGAGGCGAACGGGTCACCGAGAACGGCCTCGATGACGGTTTCTTCGTGGCGCCGACGATCGCCGTGGATCTCCCCAAGGACCACCGACTCCTGCGCGACGAGCTGTTCGTCCCGTTCACAGTGGTCGCCCCGGTCGATTCGATCGATGAAGCGCTGCGCCTGTCCAACGACACGGTCCTGGGGTTGACCGCCGGTTTCTATTCGGAGGACCGCGCCGAGGTCGACCGCTTCCTCGACGAGATCGAGGCGGGCGTCGTCTACGTCAACCGGCGCGCCGGAGCGACCACCGGGGCGTGGCCGGGTATCCAGCCGTTCGGTGGCTGGAAAGGCTCGACCGCGACGGGCAAGGCGGGCGGTGGCTTCTACTACGTCCAGCAGTTCATGCGCGAGCAGAGCCAGACCATCGTCGACTAGGTGGACTCGCCGAAGGCCTCCGGCCGGCGAACCCCGCCAGGCCGGCGAAAACCTCAAGCCGGCGAACCCCTCGGCTATACTCGGCCGGGCATCCAGCCTGCATAAATCCTATTCATCCGCCCTCCGCACGGCATGAGGTGCTTCGAGTGACATCGGCTCCCTCACGGCTCGCAGCCGCTCGGCCTGTTCCCGACCTCGTCACCGAAATTCCCGGCCCCAAGGCACGCGCCCACGTCGAATACGACCACCGCTGGACGTCGCCGAGCCTGCCGCGCGTCTATCCGATCGTGCCGGTCCGCGGCGAGGGCCTCACGATCGAGGATATCGACGGGAACCTGTTCCTCGACTTTGCCGCGGGCATTGCCGTGAACTCGACCGGCCATTCGCATCCCGTCGTCGTCGGCGCCATCAAGGAGCAGGCGGCCGAGCTGATCCACTTCTCGGCGTCCGACTTCTATCTGCCGATCTATCCCAAGGTGTGCGAGGAGATCGCGCGGATCTCGCCGATCGACGGCCCGGTTCGCGTTTACCTGGGCAACAGCGGGACCGAGGTGGTCGAGGCGGCGATGAAGCTCGCCCGGCACGCCACGGGCCGGCCAAACCTGGTCGCCTTCCTGGGAGGCTTCCACGGCCGGACATACGGGTCCGTCTCGCTCACTGCGTCCAAGGCCAAGTACCACGCGGGGTTTGGCCCGATGCTGCCCGGCATCTACCACGCTCCCTACGGGCACGTCGAGGACCTGCGCTGGTTCGACGAGGTGCTGTTCGCCCGCCTGGTCCCGCCCGACGAGGTCGCGGCGATCATCGTCGAGCCGATCCAGGGCGAGGGTGGCTACATCGTGCCCGAGGACGGGTTTCTGGAGGGCCTCCGGAAGCTGTGCGATCGGCACGGGATCGTGCTCGTGGCGGACGAGATCCAGTCGGGCGCAGGGCGGACCGGACGGATGTGGGCGGTCGACCACTGGGGCGTTCGCCCCGATGTCCTGCTGACCGCGAAGGGAATCGCCAGCGGAATGCCGCTCGCAGCGATGGCGGCGCGCGCTCCGTTGATGGAGTCCTGGGGCGCTGGCCACCACGGCTCGACGTACGGCGGCAACCCGGTCGCCTGCGCAGCCGCGCTCGCCACGATCGAGCTGCTCGAGGGCGGCCTCGTCGCGAACGCGGAGGTCCGCGGCCGCCAGGCAATGGCCGGGCTGCCTCCGCTGATGGCTCGTCATCACGACCTGATCCACGACGTTCGCGGAAAGGGCCTGATGATCGGCATCGAGTTCGCCACGGCCGACCAAGCGGAGGAGATCCAGTGGGCCTGTTTCGAGCGCGGTCTGCTGGTGCTCGAGGCGGGTACCTCCTCAATCCGGCTGGCGCCGCCGCTCGTCGTCTCTGAGGCGGAGATGGCGACCGCCTTGCGCATCTTCGGCGAGGCCCTGGACGTGGTCGCGACCGCCCCGGACAGGATCCGTCGCGAGGCCGAGGCGGCCGGTGCACTGAGCGAACCGGAAGCTGGCGGGTGAGGGGAGGGCTCCTCAGGCGAAGCCGCGGATGGGCGCGATGACGACGCCCAAGGTCACCTCGATGCACGATGCGATCGCGGAGCTCGTGCGGGACGGCGATACCGTCGCGATCGAAGGCTTCACCCATCTGATCTGCTTTGCAGCCGGCCACGAGATCATCCGCCAGCGGAAGCGCGACCTGACCCTCGCTCGCCTGACGCCCGACCTCATCTACGACCAGATGGTCGCGGCCGGCGTCGCACGCAAGCTCATCTTCAGCTGGCTAGGCAATCCGGGTGTGGGCGGCCTCCACGCGATCCGGCGCCGGATCGAAACCGAGGAGCTGGCTCGCAGCGGGGAAACGCCACTCGAGCTCGAGGAGTACAGCCACTTCGGCATGGTCGGGCGATACACGGCCGGTGCCGCGCGGTTGCCCTTCTTCCCGCTCCGCAGCTACTTCGAGACCGACCTGCCGAGAGCCAACCCGCTCATTCGCCTGGTCGAGTCCCCCTACGGCGACGGCCCCGTCTACGCCGTGCCGCCGCTGCGACCGGACGTCACGATCGTGCACGCGCAGCGCGCCGACGCGGGCGGCAACACCCAGGTCTGGGGGCTGTTGGGTTGCCAGAAGGAAGCTGCGTTCGCGGCCGAGCGCGTGGTCGTCGTGGTGGAGGAGCTCGTCGACGAGAGCGTCATCCGCGCCGACCCGAACCGGACGATCATCCCCGGCCTCATCGTGGACGCGGTGGTCGTCGAGCCGTGGGGGGCGCACCCGTCCTACGTCCAGGGTGCCTACGACCGGGACAACCGCTTCTACCTCGATTGGGACCCGATCAGCCGCGATCAGGCGGCCAGCGCGGCATGGCTGGACGAGTGGGTGCACGGTCTGGATGGCCGGGCCGCATACCTGGAGAAGCTGGGTGCCGACCGGATCGCCTCGCTGCGCCCAGGGCCCGCGCCCTCCGGCCAGGTCGACTACGGGGCGTACCGATGAACACCACGGCCGGACCCCTGAACGCGCCGCGGCCGGACGCTTGAACACCGGAGCCGACCCTTTGCGAAATCGGACGGCTCTGGCAGGGGCTTCTCTCGGCTCGCGCATTGCGAAATCGGCTTGCGAAATCGGCTTGCGAAATCGGATCGGCTGTAGTGCGCGGAGGCGTTCCGCCGGACATACGAAATCGCTATGACTGACGCCTTTACCAAGTCCGAGATGATGATCGTCGCAGCGGCGCGGGAGCTCGCCGGGCAGCGGGTCTGCTTCGTCGGCGTCGGACTGCCGAACATCGCCGTGAACCTGGCCAAGCGCACGGTCGCGCCCGATCTCGAGCTCGTCTACGAGGCTGGCGTCTTCGGGTCGAGGCCCGCTCGCCTGCCCCTGAGCATCGGCGATCCGACGATCGTCACCGGCGCAACGGCGGTGACGAGCATGTTCGAGCTGTTCGCGTTCTACCTCCAGCGCGGCCTGATCGACGTGGGTTTTCTCGGCGCAGCGCAGATCGACCGTTTCGGCAACATCAACACCACGGTCATCGGTGACGACTACGAGCGCCCCACGACGCGGCTGCCCGGGTCGGGCGGCGCGTGCGAGATTGCGATCAACGCACGTCAGGTCTTCGTGATCATGCGCCAGAGTGCACGCAGCTTCGTCGAGAGGATCGATTTCCGTACCTCGCCCGGCAACCCGGGCGGCGGCGCCGATGCGGCGCGCAGGCGACGCGATCAGGGCTGGAACGGTAGCGGACCCACCGTGATCGTGACCGACCTGGGCATCTACCACTTCGACGAACGCGGTGAGATGCGCCTCGACTCGCTCCATCCCGACGCAACGATCGAGCACGTCCGGCAGACCGTCGGCTGGAAGATGGCAGTCGCACCCGAACTCCGGACCACGCCGCCGCCCACGGCCGAGGAGCTGCGCCTGATCCGAGTGGAGCTCGATCCAGGCGGCGTCTACAGCCGCTAGGCTCCGGAGGGGACGGCGATCGAAGCCATCAGCCCGAGCAGCTCCTCGGCCTGGAAGGGCTTTCCAAGGAATGCATCGCACCCGGTCTCGAGAGCGGCGGCCCGCTCGTGCGGCAGGACACTGGCACTCCACACGATGATCCGCGGACGGTTCCCGTCACGAGCCGCGATCTCCGGGACGAGGTCGAGTCCATTCCCGTCCGGCAGTCGCACGTCGAGCACGATGACGTCCCAGCGATCCGCATTGAGCTGGGAACGTGCCTCGGCCAGCGTCTCGGCAGACACCAGATGAGCTGTGCGGACGCGCTCGTCGGGGCTCCGCGTGAGCACCGCCTGGAGAAGGATCCTGTTGGTTGCCTCATCTTCCACGAGCAGAACGCGGAGGCCCGATCCCTCACCCGATCCTGTCGTCACATCCTCGGAGCGGCCGGGCTGGGCACGGTCACCTTGGCTGCCACCTGCCCCAGCCAGTCCCTCAACCCCAGCTCGGCAGCAGAGCCTTTCTGCACCACGCCCAGGATCTTGCCGTTCAGTCGCTGCTTGTCGGCCGCTGTCAGCTCGTGGGCGGTGAGGATCAGGATTGGAATGTTGCGCGTGCGGGCGTCGTCCTTGAGCTCCGCGACCACGCTGAATCCGTCCATCTTGGGCATCAGCAGGTCGCAGATAACCAGGTCGATCGAGTCATTTCGGGCGACTTCGATCGCATCCCGGCCGTCCTGCGTCGAAACGACTTCGAAACCCTCCTGGCGCAGTGCGGCATCGACCAGGTCCAGCGCGCTCTGTTCGTCGTCAACCGAGAGGACGCGGACCGTCCGCTCCTTGACCTTGGTCGTGAACGTGTACCGCGCCAGGCGCTCGAGCAGGGCCTCGCGCTTGATGGGCTTCACGAAGTAATCGACAGCACCAAGCGCAAGCCCGATGTCGACCTCGTCGACCACGGTCACGATCACGACGGGCACGTCTCGCAGTCGCTGGTCGCTCTTGAGCTGGCGGAGGACCTCCCAGCCGTCCACGCCGGGCAGCAGGACATCGAGGATGATCGCGGAGGGCAGTCGATCGTGCGCCTGGGCCAGACCCTGCTCCCCGTCGCGAGCGACGCGGACGTGATAGCCGTCGGTCTCCAGGTACGTCCGCAACAGGCGCACCGCGCTCGGGTCGTCCTCGATGATGAGCACGTCCTTCGGCGCCTGGTGGCCGTTGGCCAGGACAGTCTCGATGCCAGGGACCAGGGCAGCCGGCACCTTCGGGATCACTGCAAGTTCGGCCGGAGCCAGCGAGGGCTCCGTTTCGGGAACCGGGTCCTGGGGGAAGACCACCGTGAAGGTTGAGCCTCGGCCGAGCTCTGAGTGCAGCTCGACTCGGCCGCTGTGCGCCTCGACGAGGCGTTTCGTCAGGGCCAGGCCAAGGCCCGTACCGGACTGGCGCTGTTCGGGATCGCCCACCTGGCGGAATTCCTCGAACACATCCTTGTGCTCGGAGGCGTCGATGCCGACACCGCTATCGATCACGGAGATCGTCAGCTGCGAAGGGGTGCGCTCGGATACCACCCTGATCTCGCCGCCATCGGACGTGTATTTGATGGCGTTCGAGAGCAGGTTGTAGAGCACCTGCCGCAGCCGGCCTCGATCGGCCACCACGATGGCCGGCGCAGTCTCTGCTGTCAGCCT
>VBEC01000052.1 GCA_005883615.1 Chloroflexota bacterium
TGCCGACGCCAGGTCGCCGGCCTTCGCCGGGGCTTCCGAGCGATCGAATGCCTCGTAGGCCCGCGCGAGACGGAGGAGGCGGGCGAGCTCGTCGAGGGGTGTTCGATGATCCTCGACCCGCAGGTCGTAGCGGCTCGCCCACGCTGGTCCCGACGCCGGCACGACCAGGAGCGCAGCGGACTGCCGACCGCGCACGTCGCCGCCCTCGGCCTCTGCGGCGCACAACGCCGCCATAAGCCGGTCTGCGAGTGGACCGGCGGTCGAACGAAATGCTTCGCCCATCGCAGGCCAGACCGTCGAGCGCTCCATCATGTTGGCCTGGATCGACACGTCGGCCGCGGCGATGTGACCGGCCGCCGCGACACACCGGCTCCCCGTGAACGCCCCGGATCGTCCTTTGGCGTCGACCATTCCGACCTGGCGCACCTCTCGGTCTGGATCGCTCGCGAGCAGCGCCGCGAGGGTCTGCGGCGCGGAGGCGCCCTCGCGCATGCGTGCCACGCCCAGCGGGCCGTAGCTCTTCTCGGAGAAGGATTGCGTGGCAACCGCACCGACGCCCGCCTCGGCCCATGGCACGGTCTCGCCGACGTTGAACCAGCGCGTCTGGACGGCCACGCCCAGCTCTCCGGTCGCATCATCCCGGGCGACGATGGAGTAGGTCATGGTGCCCTCCGTCCGTTTTCGTGGTGTTCCGGACCCGATCCTCCCTCAGTCGGTACCATCGCTCTTCTGCAAAGCAGAACCGCGACAGGAGGAGGCTCCATGTCCAAGATCTCACCGTGCCTGTGGTTCGACGGTAACGCCGAGGAAGCGGCTCAGCTGTACACGTCGCTGTTCCCGAACAGCAGGATCGACAAGGTAACTCGCTCGCCGGCGGACAACCCAAGCACGCCCCGGGGCGCCGTGCTGACCGTCGACTTCACCCTCGATGGCCAACGTTTCATCGGTTTGAATGGCGGTCCCGCTCACCCCTTCACGGAAGCCATTTCGTTCAGCATCGATTGCGAAGACCAGGCAGAGGTCGACCGATACTGGGACGCGCTCATCGAGGACGGCGGCGCGCCAGACCAATGTGGCTGGTTGAAGGACCGCTTCGGCGTCTCGTGGCAGGTCGTGCCCAGGATCCTGCCGGAGCTCCTCCAGAGTTCCGACCCCGAAGTCGCCGCGCGAACGATGGAGGCGATGCTCCAGATGATCAAGCTCGACGTCGACAAGCTGCGTGAGGCCGCCCAGGGCGTCCGAGCCTGACGGACCCAGGCGCCGGCGTTCGCCACGACGGTCGTTCGGCCGGCCGACCACTCGCCGTAGAGGATCAGCACCTTCTCGCGAGGTCAACCGCGGTCTGCGCAGGGGACAGCGGTGAGATCGACGGTCACCCTGTTGGCTCGATTGCCTTCTCCATGGCGACAGACTCGAGCAGCACTCCGTCCGGCAACGTGATGGGTCCGCGGTCGACCTCGACGAACCCGTATCGCGAGTACAGCGGGAACCCCGGAAGGGTGGCCATGAGGGCGAGTTTCGTGAAGCCCTCGTCGCGCGCCGCAGACTCGCACGCAACGAGGATCCGCGTGCCGAGGCCTCGTCGCGTCCAGTCGTCCCGGACGAACATCGCGCGCACGCGGGCCGGCTCGGTGGCCGGGTCGAGGAGCCGCGCGCGGCCCTCCTGCTCCGCCGAGCCACTGAACAGCTTGTCGCGCCGGCTCCAGCCACCGCAGGCCACGATCTCGCCGCCGGCCTCGAGAACGAAGTACGTGCCGTCGTCGATCAACATCGGGTCGACGTGCGCTATGTGCACGACGCTCGAGGCCGTCTGTTTCGCGTCGTAGAAGGCCGGGAACAGCGCCCTGGTCGATGTTTTCATCAGGGTGTCGATGACGTCCCGGTCTTCACTCGTCGCGAGACGCAGCGGCGGTTCAGGCTCTCCGTGGCGTTCGCTCACTGCTAGCCTGCGGGGCGGACCTCAGCTTCCGCGAGGCGCGCGAAGGCCTTGAGCTCACCCCGAAAGGTCCCGCGGTATGACCCAAGCGCGAATATCCGAGCCGCGATAGCAGCGATGAGCCCTTCTGTCTCGAGCGTCTGGGTTAGGCGCGTCCCGTTGCCCGCGGCCTCGAAGGTCGTGCTGTTCTGGCCCCGCAGGATCCGGTTGCCGAAGCGCGTGGCGAAGCGCCTCGGCCGATCGGCCTCGATGACCTCCGTGAAGCTCCTCATGCGGCCGAAGCAGACCGTGTAGCGGGTCCCGACAGCATCGATCGGACCCGTCACGTCAGTGACCTCCTTGACGCCGCCAACCCACTCGGCCATCCGATCGAGGTTCGTCCAAAGGTCGAAGACGACCTCGAGGGGCGCCTGGACGTCGGTGGTGAATGTGTAGCGGGCCACGAGTCGTACGGTACTCCCGGCCAGGAAACCATTGACGGGCGAACTTCAGGGGCACTACTATGCCACGCATGGTAGTAGGCGAGGCACGGAAGCCCCTGACCGAGCTCAGCCGCGGGGTCGTCGAGCACTGCGTCCTCGCGCTGGTCCGAGACGATGAGTCCTACGCGTTCGAGATCGTCCACGCACTCGGCGAGCGAGGGTTGGTCACGAGCGAGGGGACGATCTACCCGCTCCTGGCTCGCCTTCGGCGCGATGGTCTCGTCGAAACGACGTGGCGCGAGTCCGACGCCGGACCGCCGCGACGCTATTACCGAATTACAGCCGCTGGCCGGCACATTCTGGATGGCTTCACCAGCGATTGGACGACCTTCAGTGCGGCTGTCGACTCATTGCTTGCTGACGGAGAGCGGGGAGGAGAGTGATGGACGCCGAGACGCTGGTGCGTGACTACCTGGGCCGCCTTGAAACGGTGTCGGCATCACTGCCCGTCGAGCGTCGGGGCGAGTTGCTAGCGGAGCTCCGGGAGCACATCGAGCTCGCCCTCGCGGAAGCCGGCAGCTCTGACGAAGCCACGATCCGCAACGTCCTGCAGCGCCTTGGGTCGCCGGACGAGATCGTTGCCGCCGAGCTCGGGCGATCGGAAGGCCCGGTGCCAGCCGCCACGCTGATAGACGCGGCCCCGCCGACCGAGCCAAGCCGGGCTGTTGCCACACGGCCCCACGCGACGGTGGAGACCAAGGCAATCCTGCTGCTCACGCTCGGGGCCGTGCTGCTGCCATTCGTTGGCCCGCTGTTGGGCCTGGGCTACCTCTGGTCGTCGGCTCGCTGGACGACCGTCCAGAAACACACGGCGACGATATCGGTCGTCGGCCTCCTCATGTTTCCCGCGGCGATCCTGCTACCGATGGTCGCCCAGGGCGAGCTGACGGCTATCCTCAGCACGTTTGGTCCCCTGCTCATCCTCATTCCCTTGGCCGGGTTCCTGACTGCCGGCTACCTCCTCGCCGTCCTGTACCTGGAACTGTCACTCGTGCTCCGGCGAGATCTGTAGCCAGAGGGCCGTCGCGACCCCGGCTGACACAGAACCTAATGGGCCCTTGGCTCCGCGCCGGTCGAGCCATACGATGTCGGGCGGGAGGCAGCCCTGACGCACGACACCGTTCGCGATCCCTTCGACCTGATTTCGAAGGTCGAGCTGCACTGCCACGTCGAGGGCTCGGTCCGCCCGACCACGGTCCTGGAGCTGACCCGCAAAGCCGGGCGGCCGCTGCCCGTCGACGATCCGGCCAGCCTCTACCGCTACGATTCGCTCGATTCGTTCCTCGCGGTCTTCTGGCTCGTCCAGGAGACTCTGACCTCGCCAGCCGATTGGTCCCGGATCGCCTACGAGTCGCTCATCGACGGTGCGGCGCATGGTCTTCGGTACCGCGAGATGTTCTTCACGCCGGCGCGTCACCTCGCGGCCGGCCAGGACCTCGGCGCGATCGTGGCAGGCCTGACCGAGGGCATCGAGGCGGCCGAGGCGGCAACCGGGGTGCGCTGCTTCCTTATCGCCGACATCGACCGGGCATTCGGGGCCGGCTCCGGCCTGGAACTCGTCGAGCAACTGGGTGAGCTACGCCGGTCTCACCGGGCCGAACGTGTGGTCGGGATCGGGGCGGATTCGACCGAGCTCGGTGTCGACCTCTCGAGCTTCGCGCCCGCCTTCGTCGCCGCACGCCGGCTTGGCTTCAGGCGCACGTGCCACGCGGGCGAGGCGGTGGGCGTCGGGCCGGAGAACATTCGGGTGGCGATTGACGCCCTGGGAGCGGAGCGGATCGATCACGGGGTCGCCATCGTGGAGGATTCGTCCCTCGTTGAAAGGGTTGCTGCCGAGGGAATCCCGCTCACCGTCTGCCCCACGAGCAACGTCGTCATCGCGAACCGGTTCACGTCCCTGGCCGAGCATCCGCTGATGGCGATTCGCGAGGCCGGCGTGTTGGTGACGATCAACACCGACGACCCGGCGATGATGGATCTCGACCTTGGCCGCGAGTACGGGAACGTGGCCGGCGCGTACGGGCTCGATCTCGACGAGCTCGGCCGGATCGCGATCGAAGGGATCGAATCGACCTGGCTCGACGACACGGACCGCAAGTCGCTTCGCTCCGAATTCGAGGCGGCACTCCAGGATCTGGCATCGTGAGCGGCCCGCAACCGTCCAGTCCTGAGGTCGACGGTCAGGCTTCCGCGACCAGCGCGCCGGCGTCACGCGCTTCACGTTCAGACCGCGTCGCAAGAGCTGAGCCGAGAATCACCAACGCAAAGCCGACGCCCATCGGAACCGTGAGCGTCTCCTTCAGGACGAGCACGCCGAGTACGGCCGCCACCGCAGGATTGACGTACGTGATGACTGTCGCGCGCACGGGTCCGATCTCGTCGATCAGCGCAGCAAAGATCAGGAAGGCCGCGGCGGTACAGAGCACGGCAAGGATCACGATCGAGCCGACGACGCTAGGGGAGGGGGCTGTCGCGGGCCACTGCAGCGCCGCGATCGGGATGTAGACGAGGGCAGAGAGCGCGAGCGACAACGCCATCACTCCGATCGACGGCAATCCGCCGAGCCGTCGCGACAGGATCGCGGGCCCGATGGCGTAGCAAACGACGACCACCGCGACCTCGAGGAACGCTGTGACGTCCGAGCTCCCGATGTCCGAGCCCACAATCGCCGACACGCCGAGCAACCCGACCAGAAGCCCGAGCCACCTCGCCCTCCCGATGCGATCGGAGCCGCCGGTCGCCAGCGCGAACACGGTGCCTACAAGCGGAACGCCCGCTACCAGGAGACCCGTCAGCGAACTGGTCAGGTGCTGCTCCGCGGATCCGAGCATCACCCAGGGAAGGGCGATCTCGATCCCGGCGAAAGCGACGACCCATCGCCAGCGCGCGAGGATCGGCCGGAGGTCGGTCCGAACGAGCGCGATCGGCAGGAGGATCGCTGTCGCAAGGGCAGTCCGGGCGAGCACGAGGAACGAGGGCGAGACCTCGGCAACGACGACCCGAATGAACAGGTACGGGATGCCCCAGATGACCGACATCAGGGCGAACAGGACGAGCCCGCGTCTGGTCATCCGGCCATCGGGTAGGGTCTGCTCACGGCTCGATCTTCGCAGAGATCGCGGCGAACCCGGTCCACGCGCCGGTCGCAGGCACGCGTTTCCTGTAGGGTCGCGGCCATGGGACGTCTGATCGTCTCGGAGTTCGTGACGCTTGACGGCATCATGGAGGCGCCCGGCTTCGAGGAGCACCGGAGCGGCCGGAACGCCTGGGCGCTGCGGCTCAGTGACGACGACATGCAGCGCTACAAGCGCCAGGAGATTCGCGAAGCGGCCGCCATCCTGCTCGGTCGGACGACCTACCAGATCTGGGCGGCGTTCTGGCCGTCGCTGAAGGACGACGAGGCGTTCGGACGGCGCATGAACGACATCCCGAAGTACGTGGTCTCGAGCACGCTCATGGGCGCGGACTGGGTTAACTCGACGATCCTCCCCGGCGATGTAGGCACCGAGGTCGCCGCGCTCAAGCGCCGGATCGAGGGCGAGATCGTGGTCAACGGCAGCGCCGACCTCGTCGCCGAGCTCATGAAGCGCGACCTCGTCGACGAATACCGGCTGATGGTGTTTCCGGTGGTATTGGGTAGCGGAAAGCGCTTGTTCCACGACGAGATCGACACCAGCCACCTCCGCCTCGTCGATACGAGGACGTTCGGCTCGGGAGTCGTCCTCCTGACTTACGAGCCACTGAAGGAGGCGCCGGCCGGGGAGTATGCCGACGCCTACACCTGGACGCCGGACCAGGTCGACTCACTGCATGCCGCCCGCGATACCGATCGCGTGCTCGCGACCGTGATGTTCACCGACATCGTTGACTCCACGGCACGCGCAGCCGAGCTGGGCGATCGCCGCTGGCGCCAGTTGCTCGACCGCCACGACGAGCTCGCGCGGGCCGAGGTCGAGCGGTGGCACGGCCAGCTGGTGAAGACGACCGGCGACGGCGTGCTGGCGAGGTTTGACGCTCCGACCCGAGCCCTCCGCTGTGCGTTCGCCCTGCACGGTGCGCTGGCCGCACTGGGCCTCGAAATCCGGGCGGCCATCCACACGGGCGAAGTTGAGCTGCGCGGGCACGACGTCGGTGGAATCGGCATCCATATCGCCGCTCGCGCCCTCGAGGAGGCCGGCGGCCGGGCGGTGGTCGTCACCCGGACCGTGCGTGACCTCGCGACCGGCACAGACCTCTCGTTCGAGCCGCTCGGAGCGGTCGGTATGCGCGGCGTCCCCGGGAATTGGGAGTTATTCGAGGCGTCCATCAGGTAGAGGAATCCTGGGGTCGTGGTCATACAATCGGCCGCATGAGCAACTTCCTCGACGAAACCACGGAGCTCCTGCGCCGCACGCCCGAAGTGGCGACGCTGCTCGTCGGCTTGCCCGAGTCGTGGACCCAGACCCCGGAGGTCGCGCAGGTGTTCGCCGACGTCGGCCCCTGGAAGGCGTATCTGGGCACTCTCCTGCGGCGCGAAGACCCTGCGGCGGTCGCCGGCTGACCAAACCGCTGCGGCCCGGTCAGCCCAGCGGCGGGGTGATGAGTCAGTCGGGGGCCGGGGCCAGTCGCTCGCCCGCCCGGATCGGTACGGAGAGGCGGTTCTCAGCCGGGGTCAGGGGGCACGAGAACTTCATGTCGTATACACACGACGGGTGGTATGCGAGATTGAAGTCGATCGAGTACGTGCCATCTTCCTCGCGCTCGATGTCGAGGTAGCGACCCGCGCCGTACGTCTCGCTGCTGCCCGTCGCGTCGACGAACGGCACGAACAGGCTATCGTTGCCGTCGCCCTCGAAGACGTAGGCCGTTAGCGTCTGCTCGGCGCCGCTCACTGGGAAGTGGAAGACGCCAGCGCGTTCTGCGGCTCGCGTTCGCCCGTCTGACGTCGGGATCTCGAAGCTCACGGGTTCATCACCCGCGTAGGACTCGAGGAGCAGCTCGTCGTATCGCAGCGAGGGATCGATGGGGTAGTAGGGGAGGCCCTCGAACGCCTCGCGCTCGGCTTCCGGGATGGGGCTGTTTGGCGCCGACCGGAAGAACCGATCCTTGTCGGCCCGGAATTCCGCGATGGCGTCCTCGTAGCTGAGCTGGTGATGGTGCTCGTGCTCGTGGCCATGATTGACGTGCTCGTTGCTCTGGTCCGGGTGCTCGTTGCCATGGTCGTGATGCGCGCCGCCGTGATCGTGGTGCTCGTGCGCGTCGGCCATCGAAGCCTCCTTCCGTCCAGCTCGCGCGGATCCCTGACGCCTTGTCGAGCAGCGCATCATTCTGACCTGCGTCGGCCGGCAAGGCTTGGCAAGCGCGTCGCGCGTTGGAGAGAACGGTGAAGGCTGCGGTCCGGGAGCGCTACGGCCCGCCCGACGTCGTGGAAGTGCGGGAGGTCGACCGCCCGGATCCGTCGGGCGACCAAGTCCTTGTTCGAGTGCGTGCGGCTTCGGTAAACCGGGCGGACCTCGACGGACTCGGTCCGCGACCCGGCTTCACTCGCCTCTTCCTGGGGCTGCGCGCACCCCGGAATCATCGCATCGGAATCGATGTCGCGGGCGTCGTCGAGGCCGTCGGGCCAGCAGCAACCCGGTTCCAGCCCGGCGACGAGGTGTTCGCCGACCTGTTCGCCTTCGGCCAGGGCGCCTTCGCCGAGTACGTCTGCGCATCGGAGAAGGCGTTCGAGCGGATACCACCCGGTATGACCTTCGAGGACGCAGCCACCCTCCCGCATTCGGCTGTCCTCGCGCTCCAGGGGCTGCGGCTTCGCGGCGGTCGAACGATCAAGCCGGGTGACAAGGTCCTCATCGATGGCGCGTCGGGGAACGTCGGTCCGTTCGCGGTCCAGATCGCGAAGTCGATGGGCGCGGAGGTGACCGGCGTCGCCAGCACCGAGAAGCTCGACTTCGTGCGCTCACTCGGAACCGACGCCGTGATCGACTACACCAATGTCGACTACACGAGCACCGGGAACCGTTATGACTGGATCGTCGATACGGACTCCCACCACTCGATCCTTCGCGTCCGTCGGGCGCTGCGACGACAGGGCGTCTACGTCACGCTGGGCGGGACTTCGCTCCCGATCCTGCTGGCGCTGCTGGTGGGGCCGCTGATTTCGTTGGCCAGCGACCGGTGGACGGGCCTGCTGCTTTGGTGGAAGCCGTTCAACAGGGCAGACGTTGCTCGCCTGGAGCAGCTGATCGCCGCGGGAACGGTCAAGCCCGTCATCGATCGCCGATACCCGCTCCACGATGTTGTCGAGGCGCTGCGCTACGTCGACGACGGCCATGCAAGAGGCAAGGTGATCATCACGTTCTGAACGCGACCGCGCCAGGGCCGGCGCCCGTTTCGGACCCGAGACGGGTTGCTACGCTGCCGCGCGTGCCAATCCTCCCCAGTCGGATCAGCGAGGCCGTCGCGCCGGCGCGGCTTGGACAGGGCTTCCGCTGGCTCCTCGCGTCGACGGTCGTCAACAACGCGGGCGACGGCGTCGCGATCTCCGCCGGCCCGCTGCTCGTCGCCTCGCAGACGCGCGACCCCTTCCTGGTGTCGATGGCGCTGCTGAGCGAGTACCTGCCGGCGTTGCTGTTCGGGGTCGTGGGCGGAGTGGCGGCCGACCGATTCGATCGACGGGGAATGGTCGTCGCGGTGAACCTGGGTCGCGCGTTCGTGCTGGCGGTGCTCGTGGCCACGATCATCAGCGGGACCGTCACCATCGCCGTGGTGCTGGTCGCACTGTTCGTCCTCGGCACCGCGGAGACCTTCGCGGACTCGGCCAGCAGCACCCTCATCCCCAGTCTCGTGGGTCGTGAGGACCTGGGCATTGCGAACGCCCGGATGCAGGGCGCATTCGTGGTCATGAACCAGCTGGTGGCGCCACCGATCGGCGCGTTCCTGTTCGCCATCGGCATGGCTCTGCCGTTCGCGACCAATGCGGCCGCCTTCGCGCTCGGCGCGGTGCTCGTTTCGCGCGTCGTCACGAGCACGAAAAAAGAGGTGGAAGAGGGGACCAGCATCCGGGCCGACATGGTCGAGGGGATCCGCTGGCTCGTTGCGCATCCGCCGATGCGGACGCTCGCCCTCACGATCCTCACGTTCAATGTCACCTTCGGGGCCGCCTGGTCGGTGCTCGTCCTCTACGCAGGGGAGCGCCTCGGCATGAACGCCGTCGGATTCGGCCTTCTCTCGACCGCCGTGGCCGTCGGTGGGATCGTCGGAACCGTCTCCTACGACAGGCTCGAACGGCGGTTCAGCCTGGGCGACATCATGCGGGTGGGGCTGCTCATCGAGACGAGCACCCATCTGTGGCTCGCGCTGACGACCTCACCCGAGGTAGCTCTCGCCACCCTGGCTGTCTTCGGAGCGCACGCCTCGGTCTGGGCCACGACCTCCACGGTCGTGCGACAGCGTGCGGTCCCGGAGGAGCTGATGGGCCGCGTCGGCGGTGTCTACCGGGTGGCGATCGTCGGCGGCCTGGTGATCGGAACGCCGATCGGCGGCCTCCTCGCGCGAACCTTCGGGATCACGGCCCCGTTCTGGTTCG
This sequence comes from Chloroflexota bacterium, assembly GCA_005883615.1. Lineage (GTDB taxonomy): Bacteria > Chloroflexota > Limnocylindria > Limnocylindrales > CSP1-4 > CF-16. Next base: position 9,986 of record VBEC01000052.1, read on the forward strand.
GGTTCGTGGGCTCGGCGCTGCTCGTTGCGATCCTGTGGCGCCAGTTCGACCACATCGTCCACGCGAGCGAAGCCTGAGGTCCTGGCTCCGGCCGGTCCATGTCCGCCGCTATCCTCGTCGAGATGACGCCCGAAACGCTGTACGCGCTGGTCGGCGACCTCCACCTGGCCTACCAGACGGTCGGTGAAGGCGCGATCGATCTTGTCCTGGCGGACCAGCCATCAGGAGGCCCAATGGGAGCGTCCTCGCGGAGAGGAGAGTCGGGTCACAATAAACGGGCATCATCCGTGAATGGTGACGACCCTCTCCGAGGACCACGTCCCGGGCCTGCTCGCGGCATTCGACCTCGGATCGTGGGGACAGCTCTCGGACGGACCTTTCGCGCGCGGCCGGCTCGGCGCGATCTGGCGGCTGGACTCCGAGACCGGAAGCTGGGCAGTCAAACAGGTCGGTGAGACCTCCGACGACGAACTCGCCGAGATCCTGGAAGGCGCGGCCTTCCAGGAGGCCGCCCTCGCAGCCGGCGTGCCGACACCCGGCGTACGCAGAACACCCTCCGGCGACCTGATCGCCCCAATCGACGAGGTCTGCGTCCGGCTCCACGCCTGGGTGGACCTGGAGGACCCCAATTTCGACCTCGATCCGGTCCAGCTCGGGGCCTTGGTTGCCAGGCTCCACGGCGTGGACTTCGCAGGAACGATCGGCGTCGATCCCTGGTACACCGAGCCGATCGGTGACGACCGATGGTCGGAGGTCATCGCCGCGCTCCGCAAGCGTCGCGCCCCGTTCGCCGATGACTTGGCCTCGCTCGTCCCGGAGATCGTTGCACTCGAGAAGTACCTCGGGAGTCCGGCGGGAAACCTGCGAACCTGTCACCGGGATCTCTGGGCCGACAATCTCCGGCGCATGCGAGGCGGCGGTCTGTGCGTCTTCGACTTCGATAACGCCGGTCTCGGCGACCCATCCCAGGAGCTCGCCCTGGTCCTCGTCGAGTCCGGCGCCGGCGATCCACAGAAGGGGAGAGCCATCCGGGCCGCCTACGCCGATGCGGGTGGGCCCGGCCGCGTGGAGCGACCTACTGACTTCGCGATGCCCATCGCACAGCTCAGTCACATCGTCGTCGCGGGTTGCCGACGCTGGCTTGTATCTGCCAGTGAGGACGATCGCGCCGACAACGAAGCCTGGGTCCGCGAGTTCATCGACCGACCCCTGACGCGGACGGTGATCGAGGCGCTTCTATCGGGGTGATTGCGCGAAGCAGGCATTCCTACCCGAACGATCCCGTGACGACATCGCCTGCCGGCTCATAGGTGCCGA
>VBEC01000074.1 GCA_005883615.1 Chloroflexota bacterium
CACCACGAGCTGCGCTCCCCGTAAACGCGCATGGAGAGCGCGGGAGAAACGCCCGACCAGCGAGGCAAACGCCGGCGCGAGGCTCGAGGGCACAGGCTCGAAGTCGATGTTCGCGCCGTCCGCGCGCCGCTGCGCCATCAACGCCAGCGCCTGGTTGATGAAGGCATCCTGGGCCCGCCGGCTGCCGAGCAGTCGCCGGAGCGTCGAGAAGCGGCCGCTGTCGAATAACTGGAAGGTCGGGACGACCCGCACGCCGCGCTGGTGGGCCGCGTTCGTCACGGCCGCCGCGGCCGAGCTCACGTATGCCCGGTAGCCGGGGGTCTGTCGATCCAGTGCTCCAGATCCCGTCACGCGAATGGCGAAGAAGGCGATCGTCGACAACGATCCGTAGTCGATGGTCCGAGCCGAGGCTCGATTGAGCTCCCAATAGGGCAGGTAGCCGTAGACCTCGTGCGCAACCGCGGGCGGGCGCGCTGCTCGCGGCCGGATCGCTCCGCTCACGGCGACCTTCGCCTCGGCGGTCGACCGAGCAGTCAACGAGGTCAGCGTGGCAGATGCGGTCGCGAGCGAACCGGTGAGGCCGAGAATCGAGGCGAGAACGGCGGCGCCAAGCAGGCGGCGGCCAGACATCCGGCGATGGGTCAAGGATATGCCTCAGCTCTCCGGGAGGACCCCCGGATGGCTCGTCCTGCGTCGGACGACGATGGCCGGACGACCCGGCCAGTGGGCACGCCCCTAGGCTACTCGCCCCGCGCAACCCCCTTCGAAACGTGGTCACGGACGGCTATTGAGCCGGCGGGCGGAAACCGTGACGGCGCATCATGCGTACGAACCAGAGAGAACGAGCGAACATCGGCGGAGGATCGAATGGTGAAACGCACACGGGCCGGGGCCAGGCTCATGCTGGCGACGCTGATCGTCGGCGTAGCACTGCTGGTCGGCGGCTGTACCCAGGGTGGCCCAGGGAGCTCCGGCGGAGCGAGCCCTGGCGCGAGCAGCGGCACGGGGGGCGGCTACTAGCCCTTCGCCAGCTCGGCTCCAGCCTCGTCGCCAGCGGCCCCGCGGTTGGGAGTCCGTCACCGGGGCCCACAAACGAAACGCCCGGAGGAACCTCTGGTTCGACCTCCGGCCGCCTGATGCAAGCACCCACGTTCCGGCTGTCGATCCTTTGGCCCCTTCGGGCAAGAACAACAATACGGGCCGTGGTCCAGCCTGGCTAGAGTGGTTATCCACGAGATTCGAAGATCGGGCCTCGATTTCAGCCCGTCCTCCACGGTCTTTCCACAGACTGAAGGCCGCTCACGCTGCGGCGGCTTCCCCGGCCCGACCGCGTCGGCGGACGGAACGCAACAAAACGCCCGAAGAAACCACCAGTCCGTAGCCGATACCCCGCATGCAAGCACGCAGGACACCACTTTCGATCCGATTGCCTCTTCGGGCAAGACGAACAATACGGGTTGCGGTGCGAACTTGCCTAGTGGACTTATCCACGAGTTTCGAAGTTGCACGGGCGATTTCGAGGCCGCTATCCACGGCGTTTCCACAGAAAAGCTGGGTTCTGGGCTCACGGGCCTAGTCCTCGAGGGGCCACACCCCAGAGTCGCCCTCTAATTCGGGAACGCCTTCCGGCGCAAGCCTGAGGGTCAGCTCACCCCGGTCACCCGAGATCCGCCACACGCCCTCCGCCTCGCGAGCAACGCGTCGCTGGCCCGAATGGACGGACAGGTCGGACTCGATCGACAGGATCGGCACGTCGCGCGCCGAACCGACCGCCAGGCTCCGCGCCAGACGATGGAGCATCGCCGCCGCGGCGATCGGCCTCCCGACGACATCGATCGCGTGCTCCGTGCTCCAGGCGAAGGCAAGCGGGCGCACGCCATCGGCGGCAACGACATTCCCCTGGATCGAGGCTTCGTCGGGCTCCGGATGGAGGGTCAGCAGCCCGGCGGGGGTGGTCAGCTCGAGGCGCCCCAGTCGCCCGTCCGTGCCGACCTCGAGCAGCAGCACGTGCGTGAGGGAGCCCCCCTGCCTGCTGGCGGCTCGCCACCGCCGGCCGCGTCGCCCCTCGGCAACCGACCACAGAAGCGATGATCCATCCGCCAGGACCGCCCGGCCGGCGAGTCGCAGGAACCTCCCGGCAGGAGGGTCGCTCACCTCACCTCGGTCGGGGCGGCGTGGCCATCGCGCAGTGTCTCGCCCCAACGCCCGGCGACTGCCTTGAGCTCACTCGCGAGCGAGGGCGCCATCCGACCTCGAACCCGAACGTCGCGTTCGCCGTAGTCGACCTCCACCGTGCCTCGCTCTCGAACGCGCGCGAGCAGCTCACCGGCCGCGTATGGCACCCGGACATCGATCCCGACCCACAGCGAAGCGAGCAGCGCCGACAGCTCGGCGCGCAGCGATTCCATGCCGTATCCGGTCAGTCCGCTCACGAACACCGCGCCGGCGACGATCGGCGCGGGCGTCTCGCCGTTGCGCGCCGCACCCTCGAGGAGGTCGGCCTTGTTGTAGGCGACGAGGCGGGGCTTGTCCCCCGCCCCGAGCTCCTCGAGAACGGCCTGGACGGTCGCCCGATGCTCGACGCGATGCGGATCGGCCGCGTCGACCACCTCCAGCAGCACGTCCGCCCGGTTCACCTCTTCGAGCGTGGCCCGGAATGCGTCGACCAGCTGGTGGGGCAGCTTGTGGATGAAGCCCACGGTGTCGGTCACGATGGCCGTCTGGCCCTCGCCCAGCTTCACCATGCGGCTCGTTGGATCGAGCGTGGCGAAGAGCTTGTCCTCAGCCCGGGCGACCTCAGAGCCGACCAGGGTGTTCAGGAGGGTCGACTTGCCCGCGTTCGTGTAGCCGACGATGCCGACCGTGGCGAACAGCCGGCGGTCCCGGCTCCGGGCCGCGGTCGCGCGCTGATGGCGTACCTGGTCGACCCGTTCCTTCATCTTCTTGATCCGCTCGCGGATGATCCGCCGGTCCGTTTCGAGCTGGCTCTCGCCCGGGCCCCGCGTTCCGATGCCGCCGCCGGTGCGCGAGAGGTGAGTCCACAGGCGGGTGAGCCGCGGGAGTTGGTATTCGAGCTGCGCCAGCTCGACCTGGAGGCGGCCCTCGTGCGTCTGGGCGTGCTGGGCGAAGATGTCGAGGATCAGCCGGCTGCGATCGATGACCTTCACGTTGAGGAGCGATTCGAGTGCCTTCTGCTGGGCCGGCGACAGCTCGTCGTCGGCCACCAGCAGCCCGAAGCCGGTCTCGCTCTTGGCGGCGACCAGGTCCTCGGCCTTGCCCTTGCCGATGTACCAGTTGGGATCGACATGCCGTCGGTTCTGCCACTCGGCACCGACGACCTCGGCGCCAGCGGTCGTAGCCAGGGCCGCCAGCTCACCGAGCGATTCGGACGCGGTCCAGCCAGAGTCGTCGCCCGTGTCGACGGCGACAAGGAAGGCTTTTTCGACGGGCGGGACGAGCTCGATCATGTTTCGGGGACTCATGGCGAGCGAAGGATAGCCCGCGCTGTCGACCGGCACGCAAATGCAAGCACTGGCCAAGGTCGATCGGTCAACCCCCTGCAGGCGCGGGCGAACACTCCAATGTTGGAGGTGTCCGATGCTCTACGCACTCGCGTTCGGGGTCCTGCCGCTGATAGTGGCCTTCCGATTGCGCGAGTACTGGGTGCGACGCCGCCCGATGGCGCGGGCCTGACCCGATGACCGACTTTCAGGAGGATGGGGTCGAGTCCCTCGAATCGCTCGAGGACCTCGCCGATGCCGACCTGCGGGAGGACGAGACCAGCGACCCGGAACTGGCAGCGGAGGAAGGGCTCGCCTACGTCCCGCCCACCGACCCGCCGGTCATCCCGGCCGACAACAAGGAAGGCATCGAGATCGCCGCGGGGTTCGGTGCCACTTCGCTCGACGAGCCGTACGACGAGGACCACCCGTCCGAGCTCCTGACGCCCGAAGACGAGATGACGGCGCGCGTCCGCGAGGCCCTTCGGGCGGACGCCGAGACCTCCCGCTACGCAGACGACGTGGGCATCGAGTCGGACGGCGGGCTAGTCCTGCTGCGCGGGATGGTCGACGATCTCGAGGATTCGGACGCGCTCGTTGCGGTTGCCTCAGAGGTCAACGGAGTGGTCGAGGTTCGCGACGAGCTAGAGGTCCCGGGGCTCTGAAGTTCACGACCCGGACCACCGCTCGGGGAGCGCCGCCCGAATGGCCTCGGCGTTGGCTTCCAGGGAATCGCGGCTGGGTTTCGGACCCGACCATGCCGACGCCTCGATGGTGAAGCCGTCGCCGGGTACCCGAGGAACGACATGGAGGTGGGTGTGGAAGACCTCCTGGAAGGCAGCCTCACCGTCTGCCAGGAACAGGTTGATCCCCTCGCAGGGCAGCCCGGACGACCGTAGCGCCGCGGCCAATCGAGTCGCGACCGTGAAAACGTGGGCGCCGAGATCCTCGGGGAGTTCCTCGAGCAGGGCGTAGTGCCCGTTCGGGATGACCATCAAGTGGCCGGGCGTCACCGGATTGTGATCGAGGAACGCCGTCACACGCTCGTCGCTGTAGACGATGCTGGCCGGCGCCCGGCGCGAGGCGATGTCGCAGAAGGTGCAGTCATCCATTGGCATGTCCCCGTTTCAGCGCTGCCACCGTCCCTCCCACGGTGGGTGAGTCGCCAAGCATCAGGCGTCCAGGAAAGCGCGCAGGCGCGGCAGTGCTGCGTTGAGAGGGTCGGCTGCTGCGTCGATCCAATCGATCGATCGTTCGCTCCGGAACCACGTCCGCTGGCGCTTGGCGAAGGCGACGGTTCGACGGACGTCCTCGTCGATCGCTGCCTGGAGCTCGAGGCGGCCGTCGAGCACGGCGAACGCCTCGCGATAGCCGAACGCTGAGAAGCTCCGGGATTCGGCGCCGTAGCGATCCCGCAGGTCCCGCGCTTCTTCGAGGAGCCCGGCCTCGAACTGGTTTCGAGCCCGTTTGGCGATCCACTCCCGGTTGGTCGGCGGGTCGAGCGTCAGGCCGAGCCAGCACAGCCGGCCGCCATAGGCGCCGGGCGTTGGGCGATCGACGTCCCCGGCAAGCAGGGCGATCTCGAGCGCCCGTGCGACGCGCCGAGGGTTCTTGAGATCGGTCTTCACTGCGAGCCGAGGCGCGATCGAGGTCAGTCGCTCGACCGCCCGCCGCAGCCCGGCGCGCTCCAGACCCGCCTCCACCCCGGCGCGGACGCCCGGGTCCGCAGGCAGTGCGCCGGTGTCGAGATCACGCGCCACCGCGCGGAGGTACAGGCCGGTTCCGCCGACCAGGATCGCGATGGCTTCGGGATCTCGTGCCGCCAGATCGCCGAGCACCTGGCTCGCGTGCCGCGCGAAATCGGCAACCGAGAAGGCCTCGTCGGGGTCGACGAGATCCAGGCCGTGATGCGGCACGCCCTCCCGCTCGACGGAAGGCGTTTTCGCCGTGCCGATGTCCATCCCGCGGTAGACCTGCCGCGAGTCGGCCGAGATGATCTCCGCGGGCCGGCCCAGTTCGCGGGCCGCCAGCGCCAGCTCGATCGCCAGGCCGCTCTTGCCGGTGGCAGTCGGCCCAGCCACGACGACGAGCGCAGGGAACGTCAGGCTAAGGTGCCTCGCAGGGCGTATGGGCTGGCGTGCTCGACACGCACGCGGACGAGCTGGCCAACGAACTGCGCCGCGCCGGCGACGTGGACGAGCTTGTTGTGCCGGCTGCGGCCGGCGAGGTGGACCTGGCCCTCCCCCACTCCAAGTGATGCCCGGGCTGCGTCGCCGGCCTCGTGATCATGGTCGTGCGATCGCTGCGGGACGACGCTGTCCACGAGGACCTCGACCGTCTCTCCCTGCCAGGCACGGTTTCGCTCGAGGCCGATTGACTCCTGGAGTGCCAGCAACTGGTTGAGACGGCGTCGCTTGTCGGCCGGCGGGACGTCATCGGGCAGCTTCGCGGCCGGCGTGCCGGGCCGGGGTGAGAACGCGGCCGCGAAGACCTGGTCGTACCGCACGCTCCGAAGGAGGTCCAGCGTTGCCTCGAATTGGGCCTCGGTCTCGCCGCAGAAGCCCACGATCACGTCGGTCGAGATTGCGATGCCGGGCACGGATTCGCGAATGCTTGCCAGACGCTCGAGGTAGTGCTCGATGGTGTACTGCCGGCCCATTCGCCGCAGGACCGCATCGTCGCCCGACTGGACCGGCAGGTGCAGGTGCTCGCAGACCGACGGGCACTCGGCCATCGCGGCGATCAGGCGGTCGGACAGGTCCCACGGATGCGAGGTGACGAAGCGGAGGCGGGAGATCGCCGGCAGCCCGTCGGCGGTCCTGAGGCCGTCGATCGCGCGAATGAGCTCGGCGAGGTCGGGTCGCCCGTGGAGATCGAGCCGTCGACCCGCCCATCGCTCGGAATCGACGTGCCGGAAGCGGGCGTCGGGCGCCAGATCGTGGCCATAGCTGTTGACGTTCTGGCCGAGCAACGTGACCTCTCGATAGCCGGCGACGGCGAGCGAGCGTGCTTCGTCGAGGATGTCGTCGAAGGGGCGGCTGCGCTCGGGGCCGCGGCTGAAGGGGACGATGCAGTAGGTGCACGTCTTGTCGCAGCCGTAGACGATCGGCAGCCAGGCGCTGATCGCCGAGCTGCGCGCGACGGTACCGCCGGCGACGGCGGTCGCGCGGGTGTGGGCCAGACCGTCGGCCACGCCGACCCGGTGGCGACCTACCGTTGTCGTCGCACCCACGGCACCCACGCGGCCGAGGGAGCCGAGCGAATCCGGGGAGCCGACCGACCCGATGGGAGCCTGCGCAGATGCGAGCCCGAGGCGGTCCACGAGCTCCGGCTCCTCGTCCGGGCGGAGGAACATGTCGACAGCGGGATATCGGCGCGCCAGTCCCGATCGTTCCTCTTCGCGCACGGCACACCCGGTGAGGACGATACGCAGCCCCGGGTTGGCCGCCTTGAGGCGCCCCAGATAGCCCTGCCGGCCAATGACCTTCTGCTCGGCCGCCTCGCGGATCGCGCAGGTATTGATGACGACAAGGTCCGCGGCTTCGAGCTCCGACGCCTCGTCGCACCCGGCGGCGAGCAATCGCCCGGCCATCTCCTCCGAATCGCTCCGGTTCATCTGGCAGCCCAGCGTCCACAGGAAGAAGCGCGGCAGTGCCTGGGGCTCGGGCAGGTACTCCTCGAGTCGTCCATCGACGAGCGGAGGTCGCGTTGCCGGCGCGGCGGCCTTGCCGACCCTTGGGTTCGGCAGATCGAGGACAGGCAACCCCCGAGCGCCGGGTCGGTCGATCATTGGGCGTAACTCGAGGACGTCACGTGCGGGAGCGCCTCCAGGAGCCGCGGACCGACTTCGGGTGGGACCCACAGGCCCGCGTGCGCTTCGGCGTAGGTGCCGGTGTCCCCATGGTAGTCGCTGCCGCCCGTGGGGACGAGTCTCAGCGCCGATGCGACAGCGCCGACGGCCGCCACGGTCGGTTGATCGAAGGAGCGATAGAACACCTCGAGACCGCCCAGACCGGCCAGCTTGAGCTCACCCAGGAGGGTCATTCGAAGGGGCGCCTCGGCGAAGTGCGCCAGCGTCGCGAGGCCTCCGGCACCCCGGATCGCATCGATGGCGTCGGTCGGGCCCATACCCTCGCGCGGCACATAGGCAGGCTTGCCGCGGCCGAGGAACCGCTGAAAGGCGTCCTCGACGCTGCTGGCGTGACCGCTGGCTACGAGCAGCCGCCCGATGGTCGGCCGCCCCAGCGCGGTTTCGTCGTCGCCGCCGAGTTCGGCCGCGCTGGCGTCCAGGCCGAGGCCAAGGTCGCGCAGCCGCCCGAGCGTGCGCTCGAATCGGTGGCGACGGGCGTCCCGTTGGCGGGCGAGAGACTCCTCGAGCCCTTCATCGTCCGATCGAACTCCGAGGCCCAGGACGTGGAGCTCGCCTTCCCAAAGCTCCGGCAACCCGGCGGTGATGCTGTTGATCTCGACTCCTGCCAGCAGCTGCAACCCCGCCGGCAATGCGACACCCGGCATGAGCAGGTCGCGGTAGCCGGCCAGCGTGTCGTGGTCGGTGATGGCCAGGAGGCGAACGCCCGCAGCAGCCGCATCACGAACGAGCGCACTCGGCGGCAGCACGCCGTCCGAGCGAAAGGTGTGCGCATGCAGGTCGATCGTCGATGGGGAGGGCGGGTGAACCGGCTGCTCGAGGGCCTCGTGCCGGGACGGCAAAGCCGATGAGGCTGGAGTGCCCTCGCTGAGCTCGGCCATCCGCTAGACGTCCACTACCCTGGCGACCCGCTCGATGGCCAACGCGCGACCCGTCGCCGGGTCCAGATCGATCTGGGCGGCATTGAAGACGACCGGCCCTTCGCCCACCTCGAAGCGCGTCGGCAGGGCGTTGACGAACCGTGGCAGGACCGTCTTGGGATCGAAGCCGATGATGCTCCACAGGGGACCGGTCATGCCCAGGTCCGACTGGTACGCCGTCCCCTTCGGGAGGATGCGCTCGTCGCCGGTCACCACGTGGGTGTGCGTGCCGACGACGGCGCTGACGCGCCCGTCCAGGTACAGACCGAGCGCATTCTTCTCGGACGTGATCTCGCAATGGAAGTCGACCAGGCGGATCGGCGGCAGGGGCTCGGACGACTCGTCGAGCAGCCGGTCCGCGTCGGTGAAGGGGTTGTCGATCGGCAGCATGTACGTTCGGCCCTGGAGATTTACGACCGCCAGCTCGGTGCCGTCCCGCGAGTGATAGATGCCCCAACCTCGCCCCGGCACGTCGTTCGTGCCGTAGTTGAGCGGTCGCAGGATGCGCTCCTCGCGCTCCAGCACGGGATAGATCTCGCGTTTGTCCCAGATGTGGTTGCCCGAGGTGATGACGTCGACCCCGGCCTCGAACAGCGCTTCGGCCGTGGTGAGGGTGAGGCCCATGCCGCCGGCCAGGTTCTCGCCGTTGGCAGTAACGAATTCGACGCCGCGTTCGGCCCGAAGGCCGGGCAGCAGTTGCTCGACGGCGAGGCGGCCGGGCTTGCCGATGACGTCGCCGATCATCAGGACCCGGAGCGCGCCGGCCGGCCGCGCCGTGTCGCTGTTCGGGGGATTGCCGGGGCCGGCTCTTACGCCGTCCCGATCAGCCTCGCCCCGACCGTGACCCGCCGACCCACCAGCCCCGGCTACTTCGCGTACTCCACGGCCCGCGTCTCGCGGATGACGGTCACCTTGATCTGGCCCGGATAGGTCAGCGTTTCCTCGATCTTGCGAACGACGTCGCGCGCGAGGCGCATGGCCGTCATGTCGTCAATCTCCTCGGGCCGCACGAGGATGCGCACCTCGCGACCCGCCTGGACGGCAAACGACCGTTCGACGCCCTCGAAGCTCTCGGCGATGGCCTGCAGGTCCTCGAGCCGCTTGACGTAGGTGTCCATCGATTCACCTCGAGCGCCCGGCCGCGAGGCGCTGATCGCATCGGCAATCTGGACGATGGGCGCCTCGACGCAGGCGTACTCGACCTCTTGGTGATGGGCAGCGATGCCGTTGATGACCTTCATCGGCAGGTTGTGGCGCTGGGCGATCTGACCACCAATGGCGGCATGCGGCCCTTCGACCTCGTGGTCGACGGCCTTGCCAAGATCGTGGAGTAGCCCGCCCATCTTGGAAATCTGGACGTCGGCGCCGACCTCGGCCGCGATGACCGCCGCGAGCCGGCTGGTCTCGATGCTGTGGTTCAACACGTTCTGGCCGTAGCTGGTGCGGTACTTGAGGCGACCAAGCAACTTGACGATCTCGGGCGGGAGGCCCGGGACGCCGGCGTCGTAGGCGGCCTGTTCGCCGGCCTGGCGGATGACCAGGTCGACCTCGGCGCGAGACTTGGATACGACCTCCTCGATCCTCCCGGGGTGAATTCGGCCGTCGGAAATCAGCTTGGTCAGGGCCAGTCGGGCGACCTCGCGGCGGACCGGGTCGAAGCCGGACAGGATCACCGTCTCGGGCGTGTCGTCGATGATCAGATCGACGCCGGTGGCCTGCTCCAGAGCCCGGATGTTGCGGCCCTCGCGGCCGATGATCCGGCCCTTCATCTCATCCGATGGCAGGTGGACGACCGAGACGGTGTGCTCGGCCGTGTGGTCCGAGGCCACCCGCTGGATGGCGGTCACGATGACGTCGCGGGCTTTCTCGTTGGCTTCCTCGCGCGCGTTGCGCTCGATCGCCCTGGCTATGCGAACCGCGTCGTGCTCGGCGTCCTCGCGGACGGCTTCGAGGAGGATCTCCTTGGCCGCTTCTGCCGAGAGGCTACTGACTCGTTCGAGCGCGACCACCTGTTCCTGGTGGGCTCGGGCAACTTCTTCACGGGCGTGCTCGATCTCGCGCTCACGATCGAGCAGCTTGCGGTTCTTCTCCTCGAGCATGTCGGCGCGCTGGTCGAGCTGCTCATCGCGCTGGAGGAGCCGGCTCTCGAGGTTGCCGAGCTCCGTGCGCTTGCTGCGGGCGTCATCTTCGGCTTCGCGCTGGAGCCGGAGCTGTTCATCCTTGGCCTTGAGGATGATGCCTTTTTGCTGTTCGCGGGCCTCTGCGATGATGCGAGCCGACTGCTCCTGGGCAGCCTTGATCGCCTGCGAAGCCACCATCGACCGCGCGATCATGCCGAGTACGACTCCGCCGACGAGGGCCACGAGGGCCACCGCCACCACGACGGGTGTCTCCATATTCGTCCTCCCGTCCGGTCGCTGGGGCGGCCGGAGGTGCTTTCGGCGTCAGGACGGCGTGGCGATCGCGGTGTCGTTCAATGCGTGCGGTCCGGCCGGGCAATCCGGCAATGTGCGGTCGACCGCGCCGTTCGAGCTGGGCTTCATGCACCGCCAGTTCGCGGTGCGTTGGCTTCTGGCGCGTAGCCTACTACGGGCAGCCCGGACGAGAGTCTTTCCGCGAAGAGCCGCCGCAAGCGACTTTCGTGCGGCGCTAGGTTCGCGGCGCGAGTCGGGCGACGGCCTCACGGCAGGTGTCCGGGTCGAACCCGTTGCGCGCCAGCAACGCGTACGCGCGCTGTCGGCGGACGCGCGGGTCAGGTACGCGGGCAAGCGTGCGGGAGTGCTTCTCGATCAGGCGGTCGGCAGCATCGGCGTCGCGATCGGCGGATCCTGCCTCTCCGGCCTCCGAGCGCCGCTCCTCGAGGATCCCGTCGACGACGATGCGATCGACTCCCTTGAGTGCCAGCTCGCGCCGGAGTGCGATCTCCCCTCTCGGTCGGGCCCGGTCGCGCGATTCGACCCAGCCCCGAGCGAACGCCTCGTCGTCGAGCATGCCGAGGTCCAGCAGTCGAGCGATGGCGCCGTCGACGAGCACGGCTCGATAGCCCGCGTCTCTCAGACGGCGACGCACCTCCGCGACCGAACGCGCTCGCGCCTCGAGGAACCGCACGGCGGCATTGAGCACGAGCTCCGGATCGTCGACCTCCGCTCGGCGAGCGCGCCGTTCCGCGAAGGTCTCGCGCCGCCGGGCCGGGGGGGCCGTCACTCCGCTTCTTCGATGCCCTCGACCGGCAGGGACGCAGTTGCCATCCTGGTCCGGATCTGGCTCTCGATCTCCGTGCTGATCGGCGCGTTCGACTTCAGGAACTCCTTGGCAGCCTCGCGACCCTGGCCGAGCCGCGTCTCGCCGTAGGTGAACCAGGCACCGGTCTTGGTGACCACGTCCATCGCCACGCCCACGTCGAGCAAGCCGCCCTCGCGCGACACGCCCTCGCCGTACATCACGTCGAACTCGGCGACTCGGAACGGTGGCGCCACCTTGTTCTTCACGACCTTGACCCGCACCCGGTTGCCGACCGACTCGGTGCCGTTCTTGATCGTCTCGACGCGCCGGATGTCCAGACGGACACTGGCGTAGAACTTCAGCGCTCGGCCGCCCGGGGTCACCTCGGGGTTGCCGAACATCACGCCGATCTTCTCGCGCAGCTGGTTCGTGAAGACGAGCGCCGTGTTGGAGCGGCTCACGGCGCCGGTCAGCTTGCGCAGGGCCTGGCTCATCAGGCGGGCCTGGATGCCCACAAATGAGTCGCCCATCTCGCCTTCGATCTCGGCGCGCGGCACGAGGGCTGCGACCGAGTCCACGACGACGCAATCGACGCCCCCTGAGCGGATCAGCGTCTCGGTGATCTCGAGCGCCTGCTCGCCGGTGTCCGGCTGGCTGACCAGCAGCTCGTCGACGTTCACGCCGCAGGCCCGGGCGTAGCCCGGATCCAGAGCGTGCTCGACGTCGATGAAGGCGGCCACTCCGCCCTTGCGCTGCGCCTCGGCGATGATGTGCTGGCAGAGGGTGGTCTTGCCCGACGACTCGGGACCGAAGACCTCCGTGATCCTGCCTCGCGGGATGCCGCCGACGCCGAGGGCCAGGTCGAGCGCGATGGAGCCCGTGGGAATGAAGTCGACCTGCTGCCGGGCGGCCGACCCGAGCTTCATGATCGCCCCGGCGCCGAACTGCTTCTCGATCGAAAGCATCGCCGCCGCGACTGCGCGTCCGCGCTCCGAGAGGGCTTTCTCGCCGTTGCGCTCTTCGAGGCCCCGCTCGCCGGTGATCGCCATGGTCAGATCCGCTCCTCTCGTGCTGCCCGACGCGTTGGCCCTCGAACCGTCAGCTCTCCTCCGACTCCTCGGTCGTTCGAGGCTTGCGGGGCTTCCGGATCACCTCCACGTTCTGTGGCGGCTCCATCAGCGGCTGGAGTTTCGGCTTGGACGCGTCTTTCGGCTTCTTTTTGGCTTCCCTGTGGGGGCGATCTCGTGAGCCCATCTGGTGCGCCTCCACGTGGCGATGAATGGTATGGACCGACCCTCTACGCCGACTGCACGGCACCTTCACCGGCGCTTACGCGACCGGCCCGGGCGCGAAGTTCAGGAAGGCTCGCGGGGAGGGAACCGGCCCGCAGCGCTGCGCGGATCCTGGCCATGAAGTCTAGGGTGAAGGTGAGGTTGTGACAAGTCGCGAGACGGTATGCGAGCAGCTCGCGAGCCCGGAAAAGATGGGCCAGATAAGCCCTGGAAAAGCGATTGCAGAGGAGACACCGGCAGTCCGCTTGAACGGGTTCCGGATCGTCCAGGAAGCGGGCGTTGCGCATGTTCAGGCGGCCGCCGGGGACCCACAGATGGCCGTTCCGGGCGACCCTCGCGGGCAGCACCGAATCGAACAGGTCCACGCCTCGCTGCACCGCTTCCAGGAGGTCCGCCGGCGAGCCGAGGCCCATGAGGTAGCGCGGTCGCGGATCGTCGGCCAGGATCGCTACGGCGACGTCCAGCGTCGCGTCGCGCTGCTCCGGAGTTTCGTCGCCAGCCAACCCACCGAGGCAGATGCCGTCGAATGGCAGGGATGCGACGAAGCTCGTGGACGCGGCCCGAAGATCCGACTCGAGGCCGCCCTGGACGATGCCGAAAAGCGCCTGGTCGGGGCGCGTGTGCGCCTCCAGGCAGCGCGCCGCCCAGCGATGCGTCCGCTCTGTCGCTTCGGCGACCAGGGCCCGCGGCGACGATGGCGCCACCGGCTGGTCGAAAGCCACGGCAACGTCCGAGCCGAGGGCCTCCTGCACCGCGATGGCATGCTCGGGGGTGAAGCGCTGGACCGAGCCGTCGAGGTGGCTGCGGAAGGTCACTCCGTTGTCATCGACGACGCGCAGGTCGCCCAGCGAGACGACCTGGAAGCCACCCGAGTCGGTAAGGATCGGGCGATTCCAGGCCATGAACCGATGCAGGCCGCCCAGCGCGGCAATCCGCTCGTGGCCCGGCCGCAGCGAGAGGTGGTAGGTGTTGGCGAGGATGATCGTGGCGCCCGCCGCGACCAGGTCGTCGGGATCCAGCGCCTTGACCGCCGCATTGGTGCCGACCGGCATGAACTCGGGCGTCTCGACCACGCCGTGAGGCAGCGTGAGCCGCCCGACCCGACCGCGTGTGGAACCATCCTTCGGGGCCGGAACCTCGACGTCGAACTGCGCGGCGGCCACTACTGCCCGCGCCTGCCAACGACAAAGAAGATCACCGACAGCACGACGCTGACCAGCAGCATCGTGGCGAGCGGGATGAAGATCGTGACGCCGTCGCGCTGGATCCGGATGTCGCCGGGCAGGCGGCCGAGCGGCAGCCCGTTGCCGGCCATCAGCAGCAGCCCGATGCCCGCCAGGACGAGGCCCACGATGACCAGCGACCGCCCGATAGGGGCGAGGTCTTCCATCAGCCGGGGGCCTGCCCCTCGTCTCCAGGCCTCCCGTCGTCGCGCCCGTCCTCGGGCCCATCTTCGGGCCCATCATCCTCAGGCAGTCCGGGTGGCCCTTCCCACAGGCCGGGCATGTCGGGCTCCGGGCGGCGGGCGGGCGGGATCTCGTAGCCGAGCCTGGCCAGGTGCTGGCGGGCGGCTTCGGTCGCCACTCGGCCGGACGGGGTTCGATCGAGGAAGCCGAGTCGAAGCAGGAATGGCTCGTAGACGTCCTCGACGGTCTCGACCTCCTCCGACAGGACGGCAGCCAGCGCCGCCACCCCCACCGGGCCAGAGGCGAACTTCTGGATGATCGAGGCCAGCAGCTTGCGGTCCGTGGAGTCGAGGCCCTCGTCGTCGATCTCGAGCGCCCGCATCGCCTCCTCGGCGGTGGTGCGATCGACCGTACCGTCGCCGTGCACCTGGGCGTGGTCGCGTACTCGCTTCAGGAGCCGGTTGACGATTCGGGGCGTTCCCCTCCCGCGGCGCGCGATCGCCGCGGCGGCCGAGGGCTCGACCTCCACGTCCAGGATCCGCGCCGACCGCTCGACTATCGCCCGCAGCTCGGCTTCCTCGTAGAAGTCAAGCCGGTATGTCGCCCCGAAACGGTCGCGCAGCGGCGAGCTGATGCGGCCGACGCGCGTGGTGGCGCCCACGATCGTGAACGGCTTGAGCGAGAGGCGCAGCGATCGGGCCGAGGGGCCCTTGCCGATCATCACGTCGAGGGCGTAGTCCTCCATCGCCGGGTAAAGGATCTCCTCGACAGCGCGATTGAGGCGATGGATCTCGTCGATGAACAGGACGTCACGTTCGTCGAGTGCGGTCAGGATCGCGGCGAGGTCCCCTGCGCGCTCGATGGCCGGGCCGCTCGTGTACCGGATGTTGACCCCGAGCTCGCGCGCGATGATCGTGGCCAGCGTCGTCTTGCCGAGGCCGGGTGGGCCGTGAAGCAGGACGTGGTCCGCGGCCTCTCCCCTGCCCCGGGCCGCGGTGAGCAGCACCGACAGGTTGGCCTTGACGTCGCGCTGGCCGACGTATTCGTCGAGGCTGCGCGGCCGCAGGGTGGTCTCGACCACGAGGTCCGATTCGTCGAGCAACCCGGGCGCGAGCACCCGCGACACGTCCTCGGTCATCGGTCGAAGTCTATCATCGGCCTGCCCATTTCGTACAAATGTTCGAGCCGCAGGTTCGGCCGGGGTCAGTCTTTGAGTAGCGTTCGCAGGGCCGCCTTGACGCGGTCCTCGAGCGAGCTCGATACGGGCACGCCAGCCATCGCCGCACGGGCGGCGCTCCTCGCCTCGGCCGCGGAGTAGCCGAGCGCCTGCAGGGCGGCCACGACCTCCGTCTCCCCACCGGCCTCACCCTCGCCCGCCGCCGCAGCCGCCGTCCCCGCGGCCGCGACCTTCTCGCGCAGCTCGAAAATGACGCGCTCGGCGAGCTTCTTGCCGATGCCCGGGATCGCCACGAGGACGGCCTGGTCGCGCTGGAGGATCGCGAGCTGCAGGTCGGCCACCGGCCGGCTGCCCACGATGGCGAGGGCCACCTTCGGGCCGACACCGGTCACCGTCAGCAGGAGCGTGAAGAAGCCCAGCTCCTCGGGCGACGCGAAGCCGTACAGTGCCTGCTGGTCCTCGCGCACGAGGTGGAAGGTGTGCAGTCGGATCTGTTCGCCGGTCTGCGCGCGAGCCAGGATCGCTGGCGCGGCGAACACGCGATAGCCCAGCCCGCCGACCTCGACCACGAGCGAATCGGCCGCTATGGCTCCGACCACGCCCGCGACCGAGGCAATCAACCGATCACTCCGGGTCTCGGCCGCAGCCCGGGATCGCTTGGCCGGCTGTGCCTCCGAAACGGTCAGACACCAACCCGGGTGGTGGTAACCGGCAGGACACACCCCAAAGCGGCCCGATTGCTCTTGCCGTCGGCCAGAGGTAGTCGAGAACGGCTACCAAACGGTCGCCGTCAGCCATGCAGGCCGCGCGACTCGGCGTTTCTACCACCGCGGTTCGTAAACGCGCAGAGCATCGGGTCCCGAGGCCGATGATGCCCTAGTCAGCTCGCGACCGGGCAGCGAGGCGCTCGCGCTTGAGCGCATCGCGCACGGCCTTCTCGTAGCGGCTTTCTCCTCCACCGTCGAGC
Source organism: Chloroflexota bacterium (assembly GCA_005883615.1). Taxonomy (GTDB): domain Bacteria; phylum Chloroflexota; class Limnocylindria; order Limnocylindrales; family CSP1-4; genus CF-16. The sequence continues at coordinate 16,353 of VBEC01000074.1, forward strand.
GGGGCAACCGCCGCGCGATCCAGCCGACCCGAGTTGAGCCGTTCGCCCGGCCGCTCCCGGTGGGCGACCCAGACGGCCATCGCCAGGGCATCAGCCGCGTCGTCCGGCGTGGGTGGGGAATCCAGGCTCAGCAACACCTGCAACATTCGCTGGACCTGCTCCTTGTCGGCGGAGCCATACCCGGCAACCGCGTTCTTGATCTCGTTGGGCGTCGCTTCGCGGACGGGTATCCCATGCTGCGCGGCTGCGAGCAACACGACGCCCCGCGCCTGGCCCACGGCAAAGGCAGTCTGGGCGTTGCGCGAGAAGAACAGCCGCTCGACACCGACAAGGGCGGGCGCGTGCAGGTCGATCAGGTCTGTGACCAGGGTGTGCACCGCCAGCAGGCGCTCCGGCAGTGACAGCTCCGGGGTGGTCTTGAGGACGCCGAAGTCAACGGCCCGCAGCCCCCCGCCGTTCCTCTCGACGATGCCGTATCCGAGTGCCGCGGTCCCAGGGTCGATCCCCAGGACGATCATGCAGTGAACTCGAAGACCATCACGCGGTGACCTCGGCGAAGACCTCTTCGGGAATGTCGAAGTTGGCGGTGACGCGCTGGACGTCCTCGAGATCCTCCAGCGCCTCGACGAGGCGGAGCGCCTGCCGCGCCCTGGACGAATCGAGCTCGACCGTGGCCTTGGCGACCATCGTCGTCTCGGCCGACTCGACCGCTACGCCGGCCTCCTCCAGCGAGCGCCGAACGCGCTCCAGCTGGCCGGGCTCGGTGTAGACCTCGAGCGGATCCGCGTCGGTGTCCACGTCGTCGGCGCCGGCATCGATCGCGACCAAGGCAAGCTCGTCGGCATCCTGGCCCCGTACCGGCACCGTGATCAGGCCGCGCGGCTCGAACTGCCAGGCGACGCTGCCCGACCCCGCGAGCTGGCCGCCGCTCTTGGAGAAAATCGAGCGGATTTCGGCCGCCGTGCGGTTGCGGTTGTCGGTCGCGGCCTCCACGAGCACCGCAACCCCGCCCGGCCCGTAGCCCTCGTAGGCGATCTCCTCGAACTGCTCACCATCGCCGCCGCCGGCGGCTCGTTCCACGGCCCGCTTGATCGTGTCGGCCGGCATGTTCACCGAACGCGCCTTCTCGATCGCGAGCCGCAACCGGAAGTTGCCGTCGGGATCGGCGCCGCCCGCCCTGGCGGCGACCGCGATCTCACGGCCGACCTTGGTGAAGATGGCCCCCCGCTTGACGTCGTTGGCGCCCTTCTGGCGCTTGATCTGGGACCATTTGGAGTGTCCGGACATCGCGCGGGAGTATAGCGGACTATGATGGCCGGACCCCGCGGAATCGCTCTCCGAATGCCTCGCCCGCGACCTCACAACCCACCGGTCGCGCGCTGCGGACACGAGCGGGGACGACCGCCGCCCGCGACCGGCCCACCAGTTCGAATGACCACGAGGACCGACGAATCGCATGACGACGAAGAGCGTTGACCTGCCCCACCTGCGCAACGTCGTTCTGGCCGGCCATGCCGGCTCCGGCAAGACCACACTGGCCGAGCAGCTCCTGTTTCGCACGGGTGCCGTGCCGCGCCTCGGCAAGGTCGACGAAGGAACTGCGAGCCTGGATTTCGAGCCCGAGGAACAGAAGCGCCACGAGTCACTGAGCCTCGCCGCCGCCTCACTCGACGACGAGGACACGCGCGTCACCCTGCTCGACACGCCCGGCTATGCCGACTTCGTCGCGGAAGTGATCGAGGGCTTCGCCGCTGCCGACGGGGCGCTCTTCGTGATGGACGCCTCGACGGGTGTCGAATCGGGGCTGGAGAGCGCCGTGTCGCTGGGGCGGACCAGCGGTCGGGCGGCCTGCTTCTTCATCAACAAGTGCGACCGCGAGAACGCCGAGCCGACCAACGCGCTGGACGCGCTGCGCACCGCGTTCGGCACCAAGATCGCGCCCCTCCACCTGGCGATCGGTGCGGGCGAATCGTTCAGCGGCTTCGTCGACCTGGTCCATCGCAAGGCGTGGCGGTGGGACGGCAAACAGGAGGTCGAGATCCCGATCCCCGACGAGCTGACCGACGAGGTCGCCCGCCGCCGGGACCAGCTGCTGGAGGCCGCTGCGGAGGCGGACGACGACGTCCTCACCAAGTACCTCGAGGGCGAGGAGATCAGCGATCCGGAGCTCGAGGCGTGCCTGCGAAAGGGCGTCAAGGAGTCGGTCCTTGCGCCGGTGCTCGTCGGCAGCGCCGTGAAGGGCGTCGGGCTGCGCGCACTGCTCGATGCGTTCGTGCGCTACCTGCCATCGCCCGCCGACGAGCCGCCGGTGACCGCTCGCGACCTCAAATCAAAGACCGAGGCGAAGGTCCCGCCGGACCCGGCCGGGCCACTGCTGGTGCGCGTCTTCAAGACGTCGGCCGACCCGTTCGTCGGGCGCCTGACATACCTGCGCGTCCTGTCCGGCGCGCTCCACAGCCAGGCCGCCGTGTTCAACTCCACACGCGGCGAGGAGGAACGGATCGGCCAGCTTCTGCTCCTCCACGGCAAGGAGCAGGAGGCCGTGGGTGAGCTGAAGGCAGGAGAGATCGGGGCCGTGGCCAAACTGACCGTCACCCAGACTGGCGACACCCTCTCGAGTAAGGACAAGCCGCTCGTCCTCGACCCGATCGAGTTCCCGCAGCCCACCCTCCAGGTGGCGATCGAACCCCAGACGAAGGCCGACCTCGACAAGATGGGCACGGCGCTCCAGCGGATGATCGACGAAGAGCCCGCGGCGCACGTCGAGCGCAGCGCGACCGGCGAGCAGATCCTCCTCTCCATGGGCGAGGCGCACGTGGCCGTCATCGGCGAGCGGCTGAAGCGCAAGTTCGGCGCTTCGATCGTGACCAGGACCCCGAAGGTGGCCTACCGCGAGACCATCCGGGGCAAGACCCAGGTCCACGGCCGCTACAAGAAGCAGACCGGTGGCCACGGCATGTTCGGTGATGTGTGGATCGAGATCGAGCCCAACCCGGGCGCCGGGGTGGAGTTCGGGGAGAAGGTCGTTGGCGGTTCGGTCCCCCGCCAGTTCTTCCCCGGCGTCGAGAAGGGCATTCGCGAGACCGCTGCGGAAGGCGTGATCGCGGGCTATCCCCTGTCAGATTTCAAGGCGACGCTGTACGACGGCTCCTTCCACACGGTCGACTCCAACGAGCTGTCGTTCAAGATCGCGGCCTCGATGGCGCTCAAGGAGGGCGTGCATCAGGCGAAGCCCGTGCTCCTGGAACCGATCATGGCGATCGAGGTACGCGTGCCCGAGCAGTACATGGGCGACGTCAACCGCGACCTGAACACGCGCCGGGGCCGGCTGCTCGGGCTCGATACGGCGGGCAACGGGATGCAGGTCGTCAATGCCCATGTCCCCCAGGCTGAGCTGTTCAGCTATGCGACGGAGCTGCGATCGCTGACCCACGGCCGGGGAACCTTCACAGCGGCGCTCGATCACTACGAGGAGGTCCCCTCGCACATCGCCGAGAAGGTCATCGATGCTCACAAGAAGGACGCGACGGCCGGCGAGCACTGATACGCTCGGCGAGTGAGTCCCACCCCCGTCACGACGAGCGAGCTCACCCCGACCGGCCCCAGCGTCTACACCTGGGAAGCCACGGACGAGGAGGTCGCGGCGCGCTACGGGCTTCGGATCGAGCGTGTCGCCCGGTTCGACCTCAACACCTCCCCCGCCCCGCCGGCACTGGCCGCCCGAGTCCTCGCTGCGGGACGCTTCGAGCGGCCCCTGTCCGAGTACCCGCCGTCCGACTACCGGCGGCTGAGCGAGGCTGCCGCGGCCGTCTACGGGGTCGCGCGCGAGGAGATCCTCGTCGGGGCCGGAGCGGACGAGATCCTGGACCTGTGCGCGAAGGCATTCCTGCGAGCCGGAGCGGCGGCGGTTCTGCCGTCTCCCTCGTACGCGATGTTTCGCGTGCTGACCGAGCAACGCGGCGCGACCGTGGTCGATGTCCCCCGAGGAGGCGCCCGGGCCGGCTACGCCATGGATGTGCCGGCCGTTCGTAGAGCAGCGCGCGATGCCAACCTCGTATGGCTTTGCACTCCCAACAACCCCACAGGCCTCGCCGAACCCGCTGGCGCAGTCGAGCAACTGCTCGACGGCCTGGCGAGCGATGCGGCCAGTGCTGGCCGCGTCCCGCCGGTGGCGGTTCTGGACGAGGCCTACGCGGAGTTTGCGGGGGGCACCCTGCTTGGGCTTCGGGAGCGTTATCCGCGCCTCGTGGTGGTGCGGACGGCCTCCAAGGCCTATGCCCTCGCCGGCCTGCGGGTCGGCTTTGCCCTCGCTCTGCCTTCACTCATTGCCGAGATCGAGCCGTACCGTCCGCCGGGTTCTGTCTCCGTCGTATCGGTGACGGTCGTCACGGAAGCGCTGAAGACGCCCGAAGAAATGCAGGTGAACGTCGCGCGCATCGCGGCCGAACGCGAGAGGCTGGCCGACGCTCTCGGCGCCGTGGGCTGGTCGGTTGGCCCGAGCATCACCAACTTCCTGCTCGTCGACTTCGAGACGCCGGCTCGGGCGGCCGGCGTTGCCCACCACCTGCTGCGAAGCGGGCTTGTGCCGCGCACGTTCGGTCCCGGACATCCGCTGGCCGGTCAGCTCCGCCTCACGGTCCGCTCACCCAAGGAGAACGACCGGCTCATCGAGGCCGCCGCCGACCTTGCCGGCGACGAGGACGGCGTCTAGCCCCCTCGCCGGAGGCGTCCGATCGCCTGGCGCTTCTTGCCGAAACGCACGCGGATCCACTCGCCGCGAAGCGGCACGACCGTCCCCGTTGGGTCCGTGATCTGGCGATCGTTGATATACAGGCCACCTTGTGAGATGGCCCGCCGCGCGTCCGACCTGGACTGGAACAGGCCACTCTCCACGGCCAGACCGAGCGGGTCGGCCAGCGCCGCCGGGGTGAACTCGAATCGGTTGTCCAGCGTGCGATACAGCTGCTCGAGGGCATCAGCGTCGAGCTCGCCGGTCGATCCGAACGCGTCGAGGCTCGCGCGCACGGCCCCTGCGGCGGCCTCCGGCCCGTGGACCCGCGCCGTGAGGTCGTAAGCCAGCGCGCGCTGAGCGGGTCGCTCCTCCGGCCGAGCCGTCTGCTCGGCCTCCAACGCCTCCACCTGGGCCTGGTCGAAGAGGGTGAACCAGCGCAGGTAGACCCCGACGTCGCGGTCGTCTGCGTTGAGCCAGTACTGATAGAACTCGTAGGGACTCGTGCGTGTGGCGTCGAGCCACAGGGAGTCGCCGCCCTCGCTCTTGCCGAACTTCGTGCCGCTCGGCGCGAGCAGCAACGGGTAGGACAGCCCGTGGGCCGGCTCGTGACCGGCGCTCCCCTCCTCCACCCGGCGGATGAGCTCCAGGCCGGCCGTGATGTTGCCCCACTGGTCCGCGCCGCCCATCTGCAGCTCGACGCCCATCGCCTGGTAGAGGTGCAGGAAATCGGTCGCCTGCAGGAGCATGTAGCTGAACTCCGTGTACGACAGGCCGCGATCGAGCCGCACCTGGACGGAGTCCTTGGCGAGCATGTACGGCACGGTGAAGTGCTTGCCTACGTCCCGCAGGAAATCGAGCATGCCCATCTGGCTCAGCCAGTCGTAGTTGTCGACCACGACAGCGCCCTGCGGCCCGGCGAAGTCCAGGAAGCGCTCGAGCTGGACGCGGATCGAGGCGGTATTCGCCTCGATCGTCGGGCGATCCAGCAGGTTGCGCTCGGTAGAACGGCCCGATGGATCGCCGATCATGCCGGTCCCCCCACCGACGAGTACCACGGGACGACCGGCGTGGCGCTGGAGGTGGACGAGGCCGAAGATCGGCACGAGGTGCCCGATGTGGAGCCACGGCGCCGATGGATCGAAGCCGTTGTAGCCGGCGATCGGGCGGCCCGTCGCCAGTCGCGCCGCCAATCCGGGCGTCGAGTCGTGGAACATTCCGCGCCACTGGAGCTCGGCGAGAAGGCCGCCAGGTGCCGGTTTTCCCTCGGGCAGGGGCCCCTCGGAGCTCGTCGGATCCAACCGTGCCGCGCCCTTGGCGGCCGTCACACCGTCGCCGGACGAGGCGTCACGGGGCGGCGCCCGGGAGGCGCCGGGTCCGCAGATCGACGAGGAGGCGGGCCATCAGGAGGCCTATGCTATCGTCTCGCCCGGCATGAAGACCAGCCTCGAACGGCGGCAGCGCTATCGCCGCAATGGCAATGGCAAAGCCAACCGAAGAGGCCGCGGCGGCGCCACTGCGCTCGCGATCGGCCTTCCGCTGTTTCTCTTTTCGACGCTCCTGTTCCTGGGCGTCCTCGGCCTGGTCGCGGCAGTCGGCGCCTACAACTTCTACAGCCAGGGCCTGGCCGACCCGCAGCAGGTCTTCAGCTCGCTCACCTTCTCGCAGCAGTCGATCATTTACGACCGGACGGGCACGGTCGAGCTGGCCCGCTTCGGCCAGCAGCAACGCCAGGTCGCCGAGTTCAAGGACATTCCGCCGGTCGTCGTGGACGCGACCACAAGCATCGAAGACCACACGTTCTGGACGAATGCGGGATTCGACCCGGTAGGCATCGTGTCGGCCGCCGTCGACACCATCAATGGACGCGAGCGTGGTGCCTCCACGATCACCCAACAGCTGGTCCGCAACCGGCTCCTGTCGCCCGAGGTACTCGCCGGGAACAAGTACGAGCGCAAGATCAAGGAGATCATCCAGTCGATCCGCCTGACCCAGGAGTTCCCCGGCATCGAGGGGAAGCAGCGGATCATCGCGGCCTACCTGAACCAGAACTATTACGGCGACCAGGCGTACGGCATCAAGGCCGCCGCGCAGGCGTACTTCGGGACGAGTGACCTGTCCAAGCTGACCATCGCCCAGGTGGCCATCCTGGCCGCAATCCCCCAGTCGCCGAGCACGTTCGACCTGGTCAAGAACGCCGAATCGGCGACCGCCAACGGCAAGACGAGCCTGGTCGTTCCCCAGGACTCGCGGATCGTCCTGCGCCGGAACCAGGTCCTGCAGGCGATGCTCACGAACCGGGTCCTGACGGCGCAGGGCGGGCAGTACGCGGTGCCCGGCAAGGCGATCACCGACGACGAGATCCGCGCCGCCATGAGCGACCCCGTCGTGCTCGCAAACCAGGAGTCGTCGAACTGGCGCGCGCCACATTTGGTGTGGGCGGTTCGCCACCAGCTGGGCGAGATCCTGTGCGGTCCCGAGCAGGCCGACACCTGCGAGCTCGTCGATACCGGTGGCTATCGGGTCGTGACGTCCCTCGACTGGAAGATGCAGCAGACCGCCGAGAAGTGGGTCAAGGCGGCGGCGCTGGCGCCAAACGCGAAGGACACCGTCGCCTACCTCAAGAGCATCAAGGTGCCCTACGTGAAGTGGCTCAAGGACCTCAAGACGCGCGGCATCTTCAACGCCGCCCTGGGCGCGGTCGACTATCGGACCGGCCAGATCATGGCCTACGTCGGCAGCGGCAGCTACTACGCGCCGGCCAGAGGCAAGAAGTTGCAGCCGCAGTTCGACGTCCTGGGCGACGGATGGCGGCAGGCCGGTTCGGCTTTCAAGCCGATCAACTACATCACCGGCCTCGACGACAGGACGCACACGGCGGCGAGCCTGTACATGGACGTGGTGACGGACTTCGGCGGGGGCTACACGCCGGCCGACGCCGACCTCGCCGAGCGCGGTCCCCTACGGATGCGTGAGGCCATCCAGCTATCGCTGAACATCCCGGCCCTCAAGAACGCGATCGAGGTCGACCCGAACCGGGTGTTCGACGAGGCCAAGAAGCTCGGGATCCAGTGGCAGACCAAGAAGAACATCGCCGGCGCGACGATCGCGATCGGGACGCTCGAGCTCCACTACATCGACCTGATCTCGGCCTACGGCGCGATCGCCAACGGCGGCAAGCTCATGCCGCGCACCGGCATCATTTCCGTCACCGACCCGAATGGCAAGCCGGTGTATCCGATCCCCGGCTCCGCGCCCCCGCCCGGTACGCAGGTCGTAAGCCCGCAGGCCGCGTACATCATCAGCGACATCCTGGCCTCGAACACGGATCCCAAGCAGAACCCGTTCTGGGGCACCCGTCAGATCCTGAAGGGCACCGTCCGCAGGCCGGCCGCCCTGAAGACCGGGACCACCAACGACGAGATCGATCTCGCGGCGATGGGCTACCTCGCGGCGCCCAAGGACCCGAAGGCTCCCGCCCTGGTCGTCGGAGCCTGGATGGGTAACTCCGACAACAGCCTGCCGCGCACCCCGACGGTCGCGCTCGAGACCGCGGCAACGATGTGGCAGTCGTTCCTGACCGAAGCCAGCAGGAGCATGCCGATCGCGAACTTCACGGACAGCAAGCCGAGCGGCCTGGTCACGGCCAAGGTCGATGCCTACAGCGGCATGAAGCCCGGGCCGTTCACCACGCGAACCGTCAGCGAGCTGTTCATCGACGGCACCGTGCCGAACGACGTGGACAACACCAAGGTGCCGGTCAGCGTGGACCACGCCACAGGCAAGCTCTGGGCCGACGGCTGCACCGGTCCACAGGAGACGAAGGGCTTCCTCGATCTCTCGAAGGTCGAGTCCGGCTACCCCTCGTGGCGGAAGTACAACCAGGGCTGGATCAGCCGGGCGGCTCGCGGCGCGGGTGTACGCGGCGGTCCCAAGCGCACCCCGACGGCCTACTTCAGCTTCGGGGCGTTCGCCCCCTTCGGAAGGACATGGGGGGCGCCTTTCCCGCCGAAGGCCACCTGTACTCCTCAGCCGTCGCCGTCGCCTTCGCCCAGCCCGTCCGAGAGCGGGCTGCCGAGCTTCGGGCCACCGAGTCCGACGCCGAAACCGACCAAGTCACCGCGGAAGCGTCGGTATCGGCGCCGCGCGAGGCCGAGCCTTCAGCTCGACTGACATCGGCGGCTGACGACCCTCACCTCAGAGGTTGACGATCGTCGCGCCGTCGCCTCCCTCGCCGCGCTCGCCCGGCCGCAGGCTCTTGACCAGGGGGTGGTTCCGGGCTTCGAGGCGCACGGCATCGCGCAGGGCCCCGGTGCCCAGGCCGTGGATGATCGTCACGCGATCGAGGCCGGCCAGGGCCGCATCGTTCAGGTAGCGGTCGAGGAGTTCGAGCGCCTCCTCGACACGTGCGCCACGCAGGTCGAGCGACGACGCGACCGATCGCGCCCGATCGAGGCGCAGTGATTCGCCACCGGACCCACCCTGTCCGCCGGCTGCGCCGTCCGTCGCGACGGATGTCAGGCCCTGGCCGGCGGTTGCCACCTCCAGGTCGTCCACCGGAACGGTCACCCGCATGCCACCGGTCTCCAGCGTCACTCGGCGGCCCCCGCGGCCCAGCGCGACGAGACGACCCTCCCAGCCCTGGCTCCGGCTGCGTGCCCGCTCGCCGAGCTGCCAGGTTCGGGGCGCCGAGGCGGGCTCGGGGACCGCCCGGTTGGCTCGCTCCCCGACCGGCAGGCGGGCGAGCTGCTCGCCTGCGCGTTCGAGGGCAGCGTCGATTGCGGGCGCCGTCACTGTCTCCCGCTCGAGCAGCCTGCGCGTGGCACGAACCTCGCCGCGCAGGTTCTCGACCAGGCGTTCAGCCTCGTCGCGCGCGCCCCGGACGACCTCGTCCCGCTCCCGTCGAGCTTTCCGGCGCTCCTCGTCGGCCGCCCGCAGTGCGTCGGCGGCGCGGGCTTCGGCCGAGCGCGCGCTCTCCAGGGCATCGGCCGTTGCCCCTTCCGTCTCGCGGATGGCGGCGAGCGTTGCCTCGAAGCTCAGTTGCGCCTCCGTCAGCCGTGACCTGGCGTCGCTCACGATGGGATCGGGCAGGCCCAGGCGGTCGGCGATGGCGAATGCCTGGCTTCGGCCCGGAAGGCCGATGGACAGCTTGTAGGTCGGGCTGAGGGTCTCCAGGTCGAATTCGACCGCGGCATTCCGCGCTTCGGGCGTGGTGTGGGCGTAGGCCTTCAACTCCGCGTAGTGGGTGGTGGCGGCGACGAGCGCACCCACGCGGATGAAGTGATCGAGCAGGGCCTGCGCCAGCGCTGAGCCTTCCGTCGGGTCGGTGCCGGCGCCGAGCTCGTCGAGCAACACGAGCGTGCCCGGGGCGGCCTGCTCCACGATCGAAACGATCCGCCGGAGGTGGCCGGAGAAGGTCGACAGCGACTGGGCGATCGACTGCTCGTCGCCGATGTCCGCGTACACGTCCCGGAAGACCGGCAGGCGGCTGCCCGCCGCTGCCGGGACGTGGAGGCCGGCCTGGTGCATCAGGGCCAGCAATCCAAGGGTCCGCAGCGTGACGGTCTTGCCACCGGTATTCGGGCCGGTCACCACCAGTGCGCGATAGCCGTCCCCAAGCCGGATGTCGATGGGCACCACGCGCCCGGTCAAGCCGGGATGTCGGGCGCTGAGGAGGACGACCTCGGGCCGCTCCACGGTTTCCGCACGGACGCCGTCCATGTCCGCCGCGAGCCCTGCCTTGGCGGCCCAGAAATCGAAGCGCGCGAGTGCCGCGAGCGTCTCCCGGAGTGGTTCCGCGTGGGCTGCCACCAGCGCCGATAGCTCATCGAGGATGCGCTCGACCTCGGCCTGTTCGGCGACCTGCGCCTCGCGCCACGCGTTGCCCAGCTCGACCACCACGAGCGGTTCCACGAACAGGGTCTGACCGCTGCCCGAGGCGTCGTGGACGATGCCCTTGACCCGCGATCGAGCCTCGGCCTTGATGGGCACCACGTAGCGGCCGTTGCGGAGCGTGACGATCGGCTCCTGGAGCGCGCTCCCGAGCTCCGAGCCGACCAACGAGTCGAGGCGCCGCCGAAGCCGGTCGTACGCGACGCGGACGGCCGCCCGCAGCCCGCCGAGGCGGGACGAGGCCGTATCGAGCAGCTCGCCGGTCGGATCGAAGCTTCGGGCGAGCGTGCTCCGTAGCGCCGGCTGCGGATGCAGCGCTCGCCCGAGCTCGCGCAACAACTGCCGCCGCTCGTCGGCGAGCGCGGTCCCCAGGCGAGCCGTGGCGTCCAGTGTTTCGGCCACCTCCAGGAACTGGCCGGGCTCCAGGCGGCCCCCCCGCGCAGCCCGTTCGATGGCCGGACCGATGTCGTGCGCCGCGCCGACTCCCACCGCCGGCCGCTCCGAAAGGAGGGCCCGGGTCTGGTCGGTCTCGTCGAGGCCGCGCGCGACGATCACAGGATCCGCAGAAGGCTGCAGTGCTTCCGCCAGCCTTCGACCGGGCGGGAAGGATGTCGCATCGGCCAGTCGCGCCCGGACTTGCGGAAACTCGAGCAGCTCGATCGAGCGGGCGTCCACGATCGTCAGCGGGTTCCGCGCGGACCGGACAGCGCAGGACTGTCCGCGAGGTAGAAGCGCCACGGCAGCTCGGTCCAGGGCGGACCCGCGTAATCGATCCCCAGCCGCGGGGACGTGCCGACTTCGCGTGAGCGGTCCTCCGCAGCTTCTGAAGAGTCGGGGGCGGGCTCGAGGCGGAGCGGCGATGTCGGGTCGAGCAGGTCGAGGCCGTTCAGGGATCGGTCGATGCCGAGGGCGGCAGTCACCAGACCGGGCCCGGACGCCAGGCGCTCCACCGGAAGCCTGGCCAGGCGCTCCTCGGTCAGCCGCGAATTCGTCTCACGCGACCGCCTCCGCGACAGCGCGTTCGCGAGCCGGGCGGCTCGCATCGGCTCGATTCCGTGGACCGGCTCGATGGCCCGAATGAGGCACGCCGAAGCCTCGCCTTCAATGCCGCTGACGACGTTGAGGCAGTCATACATCCCGTAGACAAGGTACACGTAGGCGACGCCCGCGGGCCCGAACATCACGGCGTTGCGAGCCGTCCGCCCGTGTCGTCCGAAGCGCGCGTGCGATGCCAGATCGGCCGGGCCGTCGTACGCCTCGACCTCCACGACCCGGCCAACGCGCAGTCCGCTGCTGTCCTCGCGGACGAGGCGGGCACGGAGGAGAGCTCGGGCCGCTTCCTCGACCGGCCCACTCAGGCGGGATCGGAGCGGATGAGGACCTGAGGCGGCGCCGTCGTTCAGCCGGCGGGACCCTCGTTCAACCGCCGACACCCAAGCGCGGGAAGAGGTTTCGGATGTCCTCCGGAATGAAGATGCCCACCAGGGCCAGGAATGCTGGAATCAGGCTTGTCCGGAAGAGCTGGCCTGTGCCGGACGTGTCGTAGACGTTGTAGAAGTCACGCAGGAACTTCAGCTCACCGCCTGGCTCGACGATCAGGGCCTGCGGCAGGCGGAAGTACGAGTCGAGGATCAGGATCGCGGCGCCCATGATGATCAGGCCTTCGACCACGCCCAACAGGCCCCCGATGACTTCGTCCACGAAGTTCGCGTTGGCGAAGAGCGGCGCGCGCTTGTAGAGGCCCTGGATCACCAGCGAGAAGGCCACGCTCGCCACGACGAACACGATCCCGAAGGCCAGCATGTAGCTGTACTCGGCCGGGAACTGGTGCCAGTTCTCGGAGAGAAACTTGCCGAACGGCGCGCGGATCTGCGCACCGAGCAAGAGAGAGAAGAGGATCGCGGCGATCGCCAGGAGACGCCGGATCGCGCCCTGGACGTAGCCGATCACGAATGCGCCGAACAGAGCGAGCACGAAAACGATGTCGAACACGTTCTGCTGCGTCAGGAAGTCACCGATGTTCACGCGTGTTCCCCTCAGACGGTAGACATCAGGCGCCCTCGGCGAGCGACGGCACAGGGTAGCGCATCAGCTCCGGAGGCGGCCATCGACATTTCGGGCGAGCGCTTCGCCGATCCGAACGACGAGCGTGTCGATCTCGGCCTCGGTCAGGGTACGTTCCTCGGCCTGGAAGACGAGGCGATGAGCGACGCTCTTCTCGCCCGCTCCAAGGGGCGTCCCGCGGTAGATGTCGAAGAGACGGAGTTCGCGCAGGAGGTTACCGCCCGACGATCGGATCACCTGGGCCACATCCGCGACGGCCCGGTCCTCTGACACGATGACGGCGAGGTCGCGCTCGATCGGAGGAAAGCGCGGCGGTGCGCTTGCTCGAACGGGCGCAAGCTGACCAACGGACAGGCCGGCGATCGCGAGCTCGGCCACGACGACCCGCTCCGAACGGACGTCCCAGTCGTCGAGCAGCCCTGGATGCAGCTCTCCGACGATCCCCTGAACTGCGCGTCCGGCAGATACGCGAGCAGTCCGACCGGGATGGAAGATCGGCTCGTCCGCCTCGGCTCGCCAGGCCAGGCCCCTCAACCGGAGCCTGTCGGCGATCAATTCGACGAACCCCTTGGCGCCGTCGAGGTCGAATGATTGGCTCGGGCGGTCCCACGAGCCCCAGGAAGCTCCTGCCAGGGCAAACCCGAGCCGCCACCATTCGCGCGCTCGGTCGCCATCCCTGGCATATCCCTTGCCGACCTCGAACACCGCAACGTCTTCTCGGCCGTGCCGGGCGTTACCGGCCACTACCTCGAGGAGGCTGCCGATCAGGGATTGCCGGAGGAGAGAGTGTTGCGAAGAGAGCGGATTCGTCACCGTCACGGGATCCCCGCCTGGCGCAGGCTCGTCGTCGACCGATGGGACGTTCGTCCGCAGCCGGAACGACTCGATATGGCGCGGCGAGACGAGCGCCGGAGTCAGGACCTCCGTGAGGCCGGCCCCGACGAGGGTCTCGCGCACGGCGTCCCGGACCTCGAGCGGCGACGGCCGGTAGCCCGGCATGATGGTGTGTGGCGTGATCGATGGAACCGTTTCGTAGCCGCGAACCCGTGCGATCTCTTCGGCGAGATCGGCCTCGATTCGCAGGTCACTGCGCCACGTGGGGATCATGGCCACCAGCGCTTCGGCAGGCACCGGCTCCGCCAGGAATGGCTGGGGCTCTAGAGCGACGGGGACGATATCGCCGGTGCTGGCCGCCTCTGTTTGGATGCCGACCCGCTCGAGGTAGCGGCGTTGTTCTTCGGGCCCCAGCTCGATGCCGAGCAGCCGGTTGATTCGGACCGGCCTGAACGGCAATCTCAGTGGCCCCGGCTCCTCAGGATTCGTGTCCACTCGTCCCCGCGCGACCGTCCCGCCCGCCCATTCGGCGATCAGCCTTGCCACTCGATCCGCGCCGATCCGCGCGACGCGGCTCTCCTGGCCCTTCTCGAAACGGAGGCTGGCTTCGGAGCGAAGCCCGAACCGCTGTCCGGTCCGGCGGATGCTCACGGGGTCGAAGATCGCGGACTCGATGACGACGTCCCTGGTCGCCTCGGAAACCTCGCTGGAGGCGGCGCCCATGATCCCCGCGATCGCCAGTGGGCCGCCCGGGTCGGCGATGACCAGCGTCGCCGGTGTCAGCTCACGGTTGACGTGGTCGAGCGTCTCGAGGCGCTCCCCTGCCCGGGCGGTGCGGACGATGAGCCGTCCTTCGTGGACCGCAGCGGCATCGAACGTGTGAGTCGGCTTGCCCAGCTCCAGCATCACGTAATTGCTGGCGTCGACGACGTTGCTGACCGGGCGCATTCCGGCCGCCCGAAGCCGCATCTGCACCCGGTCCGGTGCGGATCGCACACCCAGGCCGGCAATCCATCGGCCGACGAACCTGGGGCACAGCTCGGGCTCCGCCACCTCGACATTCAGCAGGCTCTCGATGGGCGGCCCGTCTTCCGAGACGTCGATCGGGGGCCATCGGACGGGGGCTCCCGTCGCAGCTGACACCTCACGCGCCAGCCCGATCAGGGACAGCGCGTCGCCTCGATTTGGCTTGACGTCGACGTCCAGGACGGTGTCGGCGAAGAGATCTCCCAGATCAGCCCCGAGTGCGGCATTGCCGTCGAGGATCAGGATCCCGTCCGCGTCGCTCGTGAGGCCCAGCTCGTCGCCCGAGCAGAGCATGCCGTTGCTGACGACGCCCATCTTCTCGGCGCGCTCGATCCGCCGTCCGCCGGGCAGCTCGGCGCCCGGCAGCGCCACCGGGACTCGTTGCCCCGGCGCGATGTTGGTCGCGCCGCAGACGATCTCGAGGGGCTCTCCCGAACCGACGGTGACCGTCGCGAGGGACAGGCGATCTGCCCGTGGATGGCTGGCAACGGTCAGGATCTCGCCGACGACCACGTTCTGCCAGTCGGCGCCCCAGCGCTCGACCGACTGGACCTCCATGCCGAGGAGCGTCAGCCGCTCGGCAAGCTGGTCAGTGCTGAGCTCCAGGTCGACGTACTCGGCCAGCCAGGAAAGCGGCACCCTCATCGGCGCGCCGCTCGATTGCCGATCACCGGAACTGCTCGAGGAAGCGCAGGTCGTTCTCGAGGTACAGGCGTAGATCGCCGACGCCGTGGCGCAGGTTGGTGATCCGTTCGGCACCCATGCCGAACGCGAAGCCCTGATATCGCTCGGGGTCGATCCCGCCGTACTGCAGCACGACCGGGTGCACCATGCCCGCTCCCAGGATCGCCATCCAGCCAGTGTGCGAGCAAGCCGGGCAGCCGCGGCCGCCGCAGATCAGGCACTCGACGTCGAAGGCCACGGATGGCTCGGTGAAGGGGTAGTAGCCCGGCCGAAATCGGGTCCGCTTGTCGGCGCCGAACAAGGCGTGGGCGAACTGGTCGAGCAGCCCCCGCAGGTCGGCCATCGTGGTCCCCTCGTCGACCATGAGGCCCTCGACCTGGAAGAACTCGGAAGCGTGCGCGGCGTCCGTGGCCTCATAGCGGAAGCATCGCCCTGGAAGAAGCGCTCGGATGGGCGGCTTCTCGGCGTGCATCACGCGGATCTGCCCGGGCGAGGTGTGCGTTCGCAGCAGGTGCTCCGGGATGTCCACGTACATCGTGTCCCACAGGTCGCGAGCCGGGTGGTCGCGGGGGATGTTGAGCATCTGGAAGTTCGTCAGGTCATCCTCGATCTCGGGGCTCTCGTACACCACGAAGCCGAACTGGCCGAAGACATCCGCGATCCTGGCGAGGGTCTGGGCGATCGGGTGGTAGGCGCCCCGGGGGATTGGCCGGCCGGGGGTCGTGACGTCGAGGGCTTCGTCCCTGAGCCGGTCGGCGACTGCGCCCTTTCGAAGCTCGCGCCCCCGTTCGTCCAGTGCGGCCTCGATGGCCTGGCGAACCTGGTTGGCGATGGCGCCCACGCGCGGCCGGTCCTCGGCGGGCAGCGCCCCGATGCCGCGCAGGACGAGCGTCAGCTCGCCTTTCTTGCCGAGGAGGTCGACCGTGAGCTGCTCGATCTGGTCGGGCTGCGTGCTCGCGGCTATTCGTTCGAGGGCGCGCTCGCGCAACTGCTCAAGGTCGGCGCGCAGCGACTCGAGGTCCACGGCCTCCCTCGGCGACGGTCAGGATCTGGTGCGGCGATTGAGCCGGGTCCGAGGCGTCAGCCGCCTCGTGCGACCTCGACGATCTGCCCGAACGTTGCGCTGTCGCGGACCGCCAGATCGGCCAGGATCTTGCGATCCAGGCCAACCTCCGCCTTGCGCAGGCCCGCCACCAGGGCGCCGTAGGTCACGCCCTGCTGCCGCGCGGCCGCGTTGATTCGGATGATCCAGAGCTGGCGCAGCTGACGCTTGCGCTGCTTACGGTCGCGCGTCGCGTACGCCATCGCATGGAGGAGCGCCTCGCGGGCGGGCTTGACGAGGCGCGAGCGGGTGCCTTTGCGGCCCTCCGCGGCATTGAGCAGCCGCTTGTGGCGCTTGTGGGCGGTGACGCCTCGCTTGACTCGTGACATGGGTGTGCGGCGCTCCTACAGGTACGGCAGCAGGCGGCGAACCTGCTTGAGGTGCTCTTTCCCGACCAGCGCCTTACCGGCATAGCGACGTGTCCGGCGCGAAGACTTGATCTCGAGGTGATGGCCGCGCCAGGACTTGACCCGGTAGACCTTGCCGCTGCCGGTCACTCCGAGTCGCTTCTGGGCTGCCTTGTGGCTCTTGATCTTTGGCACTCCGGCCTCACTCTCCCGTCGCTGCCGCTGGTGGCGGCGTCTGGTTTCGCGTCCTGTCGGTGGAGCCTCGTGCCGAGGTGGGGCGACCCGCCGGCACTGGTTCGGGTTCGGCTCCATTCGGTCGATTTGCTTCTGCCTTGCGCTGAGATGGTTGTGCCGTTGACTCCTTCTTTGCCTGGACCGCTGCCGGCTCTGCCGTGGCTGTCGGCGCCGATCGCGTCGGGGCCGCCGTCCGTTTTGCAGGCGCCGAGGTCGCCGGTTGGGCGGGTCCTGCCGCTTTGGCCACCGGCTGCGCCGGTGCCTCTTCGGCCGGTTTGACGGCTGCCTCTTCGGCTGCCGGTTTGGCCGCCGCCGGTTTTGCCGTTGCCGGCTGTGTCGCTTTCGTCTGTGTCGGTCCGGCTGCCGGAACCTTCGTCGATTCCGCCGCCGATGCGACGGCCGCCGGCTCCGCCTCTCCACCGTCGGACGGGCGGGCCTGACGCGGCTGGCCTGCTGCCGGCATCTCCGGAGCCTTCGGCTTGTGGGTCGACGCCACGGTCACGTGCATCGACTTGCCTTCCAGCAGCGGCTGACGCTCGACCATTCCGTGGTCCTTGATCTGCTCCGTGAAGCGCGTGAGCAGGTTTCGACCGATCTCGGGATGGGTGAGCTCGCGTCCCCGGAACTGGACCGCCACCTTGATCCGGTCGCCGTCCTCCAGGAAGTCGATCGCCCGCCGCACCTTCGTGTCGAAGTCGCCCTGGCCGATCTTGGGCTTCAGGCGGACTTCCTTGAAGGTGACCGAGCGCTGGCGCCGCTTGGCCTCCTTCTCCTTCTTGGTCAGCTCGTACTTGTACTGACCGAAGTCGAGGAACTTGACCACCGGGGGCGCCGCCATGGGGGCGACCTCGACGAGGTCGTATCCCCGTTCCTGCGCCATCGCGAGGGCTTGAGCCGTGGGCATCACCCCCAGCTGGGCTCCCTCTTCATCGACCACCCGCACCTGTGGGATGCGGATCATCTGGTTGACGCGCAGGTCTCGACTGATGGTTGATCCCCTTGACGAAATTGAGCGCTTTGCGAGGCGGTTCGAGCGCGCTCGGATCCGGTCGGGCGCGACCGTCCGCGGATGGTAGCACAGGGTCTTTCGGGGGGACAATTGCGGTTCGGAGCGGCCCGAACCGACGGCCGAGTGCCGGATTCCGACGCTCATTCCTGCAGTGACTCTTATCCGAAAGCAGGCCCTCGAATCGCTCTTCCAGCCGGTTCCATCACGCTAACCCACGCTGGCGGCGGGAGGTTCCGCGGCTCGACGGTGGCCCCTTTCTCCAACAAGAGTCCGGGGGTGCATGAGCGTCGGGAATTGGCGATTGCCCCAGCCCCAACAGTCGCGTGGAGACTGAGCCCTCAGTCGACGCGGCGCTCCGCCGCCTCGGCGGCCAGCCGCGCGGCCAGGTCATCCCAGCCGACACCCTGCTCCTGCTCGCCCGATCGCTTGCGCACAGCCGCGACCCGAGCCTCCACCTCTCGGTCGCCCAGCACCGGCATGTACGGGACCTTCTGTTCCTGGGCCAGCCGGATCTTGTTCTGCATCCGGTTGTCCGAATGGTCCACCTCGACGCGCAAGCCGCGCTGGCGGAGGACACCGGCGAGCTCGTCGGCGGCGTCGGCGTGTCGATCCGCAATCGGGATGATCACGGCCTGGACGGGCGCGAGCCACAAGGGAAACGCACCGGCGAAGTGCTCTGTGATGACCCCGATGAACCGTTCCAGCGAGCCGTAGATCGCCCGGTGGATGGCGACGGGCCGTTGCTGCTGGCCGTGCTCGTCGATGTACCAGAGATCGAAGCGCTCCGGCAGCATCACGAGGTCGACCTGGATCGTGGCCGTCTGCCACTCGCGACCGATCGCGTCCTCGACCTGGATGTCGATCTTCGGTGCGTAGAAGGCGCCGTCTTTGGGCTTGACCC
>VBEC01000104.1 GCA_005883615.1 Chloroflexota bacterium
CAGGTGCGTTGCGAGGTGGTGGATAGTTCACTTTGCGCTTGCGTGGCACAGTCGGTCGTCGTTCCTCACTGCAGCGGTGACGGCTGCCCCGGCATGGCGCCAGGGCTTGTTGGGCGACAGCATCGCATACCCGTCAGGGACCGCAAGGACCTCGAGCGGGGCCAGCTGGCGCGACGCGGGATCCACCGGAAGAGGAGCCCTAGCGCGACTCCGCCGCGAGCCCGAGCCCAAGAGCCATCAGCGTCGCCCCGGTGACGGCTTCGACCGCCCGCCGCACTCCCGAGCTCCGCAGCACATGGCCGACGGCTGCGACGGCCACCGAACAGCAGGTCAGCCACAGGAGCGTCATCAGGCAGAACACGATACCGAGCCCGACCAGGCCGGCGAATCCGGACCCAGGTGCCGCGAACTGCGGCAACAGGCTCGTGAAGAACAACACCATCTTGGGATTGCCGAGATTGCTCAGCACTCCCTGCCGAAGGAAGATGACCGCCGGCCTCCGGTTACGGGTTGTCGCAGCGAGGGCATCGGGCGCGGTCGAGCGTCTCACCTCGAGGGCCGAGCGGAGCGTCTGGGCGCCGAGATACACCAGGTATGCGGCGCCCGCGATGCGGATCGCGACGAACGCCGGCTCGTATGCGGCCAGGAGGGCGGCGAGGCCCGCGCTGGCCGCAAGCGTCCAGATCAGCTGACCGGCGGACACACCAATCGCCGTGAAGATGCCGCCTGTCCGGCCTCCTGCGAGCGTGTTCCGAATCGTCAGCACGGTGTCTTGCCCCGGGGTGACGATGATCAGCAGCGAAACGCCGAGAAATGCGATGAAGTTCGGCACCCGCCATTCAAGCAGGTCGAGCCACGGCCCGACCTGCGCGTTCACTCACTGCGGGTCCCAAGCGGGACCGAATGCCTGGCGGACGAGCGGGGTCTCCCCTTTAGCCAGGGGTGATCGGACAGGCCGTCTTGACCGCTGTCGCCAGCAGAATCTTGACCTCCTGGCCGAGGTTCCGTCCGCCGAACGTCAGGTTTCGGACTTCGGGCACGACGATGACCTGCCCGAATGGCCGGACCACGGGCGCCAACGCGCTGGCGAATTGCCCTGCACAGCTTGGATTGGCGGCCGCGACCGACGGCACGAGGCCGACCAGGAGCGCACCGGCCAGGATCGACGCTCCAGCGACGCGAATTCGCATCTGGGACCTCCCTCTGTCCCGGCGGCGAGACCATGGTACGACCGACCTCAATTGGTTCACTCACGAGGCGTTCCGATCAACCCACAGCTGACTCGATCGTGGCCAAGACCAAGCCGGGCATCCCTGGCGGCGTTGCCGAAGAACTTCGCGGTGCCACAATCGACCAATGCGAAACGACGACCTGGCGACCCTCCCACCGGATCTCCCGGTCCCCGTCGACGATGGCGCTACCGATCACCTGAAGGGCACGGTCGTGCCGGCGATCGAGCTGGTCTCGACCGATGGAGACCGCCTCCGGCTCGATGACCGGGAGGCTCCGCGGACCGTGGTCTTCGCGTACCCCCGGACCGGCCGCCCCGACGAGGACTTCCCGGGCGGGCTCGACGCCTGGAACGCCATCCCCGGGGCCCGCGGCTGCACGCCTCAGGCGTGTGCCTACCGCGACCGTTTCGACGGGTTCGAGGCGCTCGGGGTCCGCGTCTTCGGGCTGTCCACGCAGTCGACCGACTATCAGCGGGAGGCGGTTGAGCGCCTGCACCTGCCGTATGCGCTGCTGTCGGACGACAGCCTCCGATTCGCCGGGGCGCTGAACCTTCCCCGCTTCGAGCACGCCGGCTTGACCTTGCTCAAGCGCCACACGCTGGTGATCGATCGCGGGAGGATCGAGCACGTCCTCTACCCGGTCTTCCCATCGGATCGAGACGCCGAAACCGTGCTCGCCTGGCTACACGGCGAGGCCGCTCCCGCGTGATGCCCCAAACCCGATATGCGCAGGCCCCCGACGGGGTATCGATCGCGTATCAGGTGTTGGGCGACGGCCCGCGCGATCTCGTCTGGGTGCCCGGCTGGGTGTCGCATCTCGAAGCTGCCTGGGAGGAGCCCACGCTCGCCCGCTTCTTCGAGCGGCTGGCCTCGTTCTCGCGCCTCATCCTGTTCGATAAGCGCGGGACCGGAATGTCCGACCGAGGTTCCGTGTCAGAGCTGCCGACGCTCGAGACGCGGATGAGCGACGTACTGGCGGTCTGCGACGCGGTCGGCTCCGACCGAGCTGCGCTGCTCGGCGTCTCCGAGGGTGCCCCGATGTGCGCCCTCTTCGCCGCAACCTACCCGGGAAGGACGACCGCGATCATCCTGTTCGGCGGTTACGCCCGGCGCCTCGAGGCGCCCGACTACCCGATTGGATCCTCACTCGAGGCGCGCGAGGCATTTCACGAGGAGATCGCCCGAGATTGGGGTGGCCCGGTCGGACTGGACATCCGGGCACCGAGCCGGATCCACGACGAGCGTTTCCGCGCCAACTGGGCCCGCTACCTTCGGATGGGTGCCAGCCCGGCGGCGGTGCTCGCTCTCACGCGGATGAACGCCGAGATCGACGTCCGGCCGATTCTCGAGTCGATTCGCGTCCCGACCTTGGTCGTCCACCGGAGCGGCGACCGCACCATTCCGGTCGAGGCCGGGCGCTACCTCGCCGAGCACATCCCGAAAGCATCGTTGGTCGAGGTGCCTGGAGATGACCACCTGCCATGGATCGGCGACCCCGATCGCGTTCTCGGAGAGATCGAGGAGTTCCTGACCGGCGTCCGGCACCAGGCCGAGCCCGACCGGGTCCTGGCGACCGTTCTCTTTACAGACATCGTGGGATCCACAAAGCGCGCCGCCGAGCTGGGCGACAAGGCCTGGGGCGAGTTGCTTCATGCCCATCACGCCGTCGTCCGCGAGCAGCTCGCGCGCTACGGCGGCCATGAGATGGGCACCGCCGGAGATGGCTTCCTGGCGACCTTTGACGGGCCGGCTCGTGCGGCCCGCTGCGGACTCGCGATCGCCAGCGCCGTGCGCCAGCTCGGCCTCGAGATCAGGGCCGGCCTGCACACCGGCGAAGTCGAGCAGACGCCCGATGGCGGCATTCGCGGCCTGGCCGTCCACATCGGTGCCCGGATCGGCGCACTCGCCAAGCCTGGCGAGGTCCTCGCCTCGCGCACGGTCAAGGATCTCGTCGTCGGCTCCGGATTGGTCTTCGAGGACCGCGGCGCCGCGACCCTGAGGGGTGTGCCCGACGAATGGCAGCTGTACGCCGTCAGCGGAGGCTAGGACCGGTCGTTCCGATCCCAGCCTCTCGCTCAGCGTGACCTAGCAGCCCGCGATCCTGAAGGTTGCGATGCGGGTGCTCCAGTTGAAGGCGCCGTTGGACTTCAGGTACTCGTTGGTGTACCAGAAGGTGCAGTCATCGACGGGGTCGATGCTCATCGCGCTGTAGTCACCCCAGCGGCTGAGGTTGGGCTGCTGTGAGCCACCACCGGTGATGATCGTGTTCTCGCCTGTCAGCGTGCCCGGGGGGTCCGTTGCCAGCCGAGTGGCGTAGCGGATGCCCGGGTGGCTGGTGCTGCTCGAAGTGCTGTAGCCGAGCGCGATGTCGCCGTTCCGATCCATGGCGATGCTGCCCATCCAGCGGAAGAGCGAGTCCGAGGTGGTGGCCCCAAACGTCCCTTGCTGCGAGACAGTCGGCGTGCCGTTCAGGCCGCGGAGCTCGTACCAGCGCACACCGACGCGGCTTGCCGACTTCTTGCCTGGCCCACTGCCGCCGCCGATCGTCACCGAGTGGTTGACCACCCAGCTCTCCTGGCCGCCGAAGTTGCGATAGGCCAGCCGGTACATCAGGCGGTCGGCGAGCGAGTCGAGCTTCTGGCGCGACTGACTCTGCGGGATGCAGGCGCCACCACCGCCGCAGGCCGCGCTGAAGGCCGCCACGGGGATGTTCGTGGGGCCGGTGAAGGTCGAGCTGGCCGGCGTCGCCCAATCGACGTGGAACTTCCATTCGCGCAGAGAGTTCGAGCCGAAGTTCAGGAGGACGTTTGGTGCACCCGGCGGCGGCGGGGTCGAGCCGTCGATGTCGGACGGCAGCAGGCCGCCGTAGGCCGTCGACAGCTGAGCGCACTGCTGGGCCGCAGGCAGCCCATTGAGCATGTTCGCCCGGTCGTACGCGCATGCCTTGGCACCTGCCCAGGCGCTCCCGTTGTTGAAGATGTTGAAGGTGATGTAGTAGGCGTCGGGCCACACGCCAACCTTCGGATAGTCGGGGAACTGGTTGCCGTAGCTGAACGAGTACCGGTTATATGGACCCGTGGCGTCTGAGGTCGTCGACACGGCGACGCACTCCAGGTACGGCTGCTGAGAGACCGCGAACTGGGTGAAGAACCAACGCCCCGCATCCTGGTCGTAGGTCACGATCGGGTCGCCGTCGTTGCTGGTCTGGCACGGGCCCCCGAAGCCGGCCCACAGGGTGTTGCCGGTCTTCGGGAAGCCGGCGGCCATCGCGCCGGTCGACTTGTCGAAGACGCCGATCGACTCGTTGACCCATTGCACGTATTGCCTATCGCCGGCGGCGCCGTTCGTGTCCGGCGGCGCCGCGTCGGGAGCGAAGCCGTAGTCGCCGTAGCCCACCCCGGCAAAATCGCGGACGCCGGTGACGGCTGCGGCCGGGCCGGAGACCGTCGTTTGAGCGACGGGGTCGGCCACCACCTGTCCGGGAGCGACGTGGGGGACCGACCGGAGCGGGTGCTCGGTCAGCTTTCGCGCGCTCGGCGCCGAAGGCTGGTTGCCCAGCCGGCCTGAGCGATCGTGGTGGACCGCTGCCGCTACCTCCACCCTGACGCTGTTCGCGCTGGGGGTCGCCACGACAACCGGGGCCGCAAGGGCGAATGCCAGCCCTCCGACCGCGAGCGGCCATGCCGCTGCCAGATGGAACCCACCGCCAAACGACGGGAGCATGCTCCGACTCACCCGCACCGTTCTCCTCCTCAAGCGAACCCGGATCTATGGGGTCGCGACGTGGGCTCGGCGGTGACAGAGGCGACCAGGTTTTGCGGTTCGCCCGTCGATGCCCGTTTCTGTAGTTGGGGAGAGTACGGTCGATGACAGGGGGTGTCCAGCGCCAATCCAATGGAGCCTCGACGGGCCCGCAACCGGCGGTGCGCGGGACTCTCTGCGTGCTAAACAAAATGTCTTGCGTTTTCGCCGAGCAACCGCATACGATCCGCACGAGGCTCGCTTGTGCGCCCAAGAACCGTTCCCCCGGCGGTCCGGCACCGAGCAGCCTCGGAATCATCGTCGGCGGGATCGCCCGTCACAAGCAAGGAAGCCGATCTCCCTCCCCCAGGGCGGTCGGCTTCTCTGTATCCATGTACGCCCCGCGCGTCGTTCGGGACTTGTCGCCCGACTGTTCGGAGCGTGAGCTCTGACTCCTAGCTTCCGGGCGCCCGATAGCGAATGGCGCGTGCCCGGTCGAGCGCGGAGAGCGTCTCCTCGACGGTCAGGAGGACGGTCGTCTCGAACTGGCTCAACGCCCCGCCGGCGCTGATCGCGACCGCCACCGCAGCCATAGACACGTTGTCGGGCGCCTCCCACAGCGTGATCGCGTCCTGGTCGCCGAAGGCGTACCAGAAGCCATGCATCGTTCCGCCCACCGACTCGACATATTCCTGGGCAGCCTTTCGGCGGTCCTCGGGCTTCTTGATCAAGCGCGCCCAGGTTTCGGGGGTGTAGCTGAAGCGCGTCAGGTAGTAGGGCATGCCTGGTCCTCCTCGTTCGCAGTCGATGGTGGGCCGATCTTAGGCCCGAGCGCTCAGCCACCTCGCGCCAGATTGCAGCGCCGACTATTGCCTGCCGAGCACGGCGCGAGCGACGATCAAGCCAGCCACGGCCGACCCAGCTGCGGCGACCGCGTACATGCCCGGGATAGTGATCGCACTCGCCACGACGCCCCCTGCGAGCGAGCCGACGATCATCCCGATGCTGTTGGCCGTGCCGGTGAAGACACCCTGCGCCGTGGCTCGCAGGCGCGCGGGAGCGTGTCGCGCCACGTACGTGACGCTTCCGACGTAGAAAAACGCGTAGCCGACGCCGCTCAGTGCGGAAAGGGCGACGAGGGCCACCGGGGTGGGAGCGAGCGCGAAACCAATCGCTCGCGCGACGTAGGCGGCCGAGGCGATGACCAGCAGCCGCTCAGATCCCAGCCGGCCGGCGATCGTCGGGAACGCGAGCATCAGCGGCACCTCGACGGTCGCACCGACGGCCCACGCCGCGCCGACGAGCTGGGCCGGCGCCCCCAGGTTCGTCATGTGGATCGAGAGGAAGGCCGCGACCGCGGTGTTCGTCGTCCAGAACCCGATCGCGCCAACCAGGAACAACCCAAGGCGCGGCAGCCGGACGAGGCCAACGACGTCCGCACGGGTGACCCGCAGGCGTCGCGTCGAACCGCCTGACGATCCTCCTCCGAGCACGCGGTATGCGACGACGCCGGTGAGAGCCAGCGTCGGAGCCCAAAGTGCGAACAGGATTCGAGGCGAGGTTCGGTCGATGATCGCGCCCGTCAGGAGAGCGACGCCAACGAACGCAACCGAGCCCCATGCACGAGCACGTCCATAGCGGTTCGGGCTGCCTCCCATCAGCTCGACCGTCCGGGAATCGATCAGCGGAATGATCCCGGCCATCCCACTGGCCCAGACGCCGACGGCCACCGCGAGGCTGACCGGATCGGGCGCGAGGGCGATGATCGCGGCGCCGGCCGCAGCCCAGAAGCCGCCCACCAGCAGCGGCCGCCGAACATCGCCGAGCTGG
>VBEC01000010.1 GCA_005883615.1 Chloroflexota bacterium
CAGGTCGCTCGGAGTTGGCCCCTGGGCAGCCCGGTCGAACTGGTCGAAGTCCCGGTCGGCCAGCGCGTGCGTCAGCTGGCGAGCGCGGTCCGCCCGGAAGTTGCAGTGGACGATCGGGTCCCGATCGCGCACCTTCCCGTCCACCGTGTCGATCACCGTTGGGCGGAGGAACTCGTCGTTCTCGCCACGCCCGTAACCCGCCGCGATGGCCTCCGAAGCCGACGCCGCGTGCTCCCCCACCCCGTGGACGATCGCCTCGTAGCCGGCCTTGATCCGCTCCCATCGCTTGTCGCGGTCCATCGCGTAGTAGCGGCCACCGACCGTCGCGATTCGGGCATCAGGGTGGGCGGCGGCCAGCCGCCGCTCGAGGTCCGGCAGGTACCCGTCCGCGGACCGCGGCGGCGTGTCGCGGCCGTCGAGGAGCGCATGGACGCGAACAGACGGCACTCCTTGCCGGGCGGCCAACTCGACCAGGGCGACCAGGTGACGGTCGTTGGCGTGAACGCCACCCGGCCCGATGAGGCTGATCGCGTGCAGTCGACCGGTCTCGCGGGCACGCTCGCACGCAGCCAGCAGGGCGGGCCGCTCGAAGAACGATCCATCGGCGATGGCCGCGTCGATCCGGGGCAGATCCTGGAGGACAGGTCGCCCGGCGCCGAGGTTGAGATGGCCGACCTCCGAGTTGCCCATCTGCCCGGGCGGCAAGCCGACGTCCTCCCCCGACGCACCGAGGACCGCGTGCGGCCAGCGCACGAGCAAGCTTCGCCAGGTCGGCATGTTCGCCGCAGTGATGGCGTCGACCTCGGGATCCTGCCCGACGCCGAACCCGTCGAGGACGACCAGGACGATCGGCCGCGGGCGTCCCGCCGGTGCCGCGTTCACGACCCGCTTGGCGCGCCGAGGGCTCCAGCCTGACGGCGAGCACGAGCGGTCACGCCCGCCCGGCCGACGATGCCGGCCATCTCGTCGGGCTTGAGCGATGCACCGCCGACCAGTGCGCCGTCGATCGAGGGCTCGGCAAGGAATTCGGGGATGTTTGCGGCCGTCACGCTGCCGCCGTAGAGGATCGGGACCTCCTCCGACCTCTCACCGAAGCCAATCGAAGCGAGCACCGTCCGAATCGTGTCCGCCATGCCCGCCGCGTCGGAGCCTTGGGCGTTCCGGCCGGTCCCGATGGCCCAGACCGGCTCGTAGGCGATCACCAGCCCTGCATCCAGGAGAGCCCCAGCGTCGCGTCCTTCGAGCGCTCCGTGGAGCTGGGCTTGGACGACGTTCGGGGCCTGCCCCGCGTCGCGCTCCGCGAGCTGTTCGCCGACGCACAGGATGGGCCGGAGGCCCACTTCGATGGCACGCCCGAGCTTGCGCCCGATCAACTCGTCGGTCTCGCCCGCGTCGCGGCGGCGTTCGGAGTGGCCGAGGATGACCCACGACGCGAGGCTCACGAGCATCGGCGCGGAGACCTCGCCGGTGTACGCGCCTGCGAGCTCGTGATGGACGTTCTGCGCCCCGACCGCCACTCCGGTGCCGGCGAGCGCGTCGCCCACCGCCGCGAGGCAGACGAAGGGCGGGCAGATCACGCGAACGACGTCGACCTCGCCAACGCGCCGCGCGATGGTCGTCGCGAGCTCCCCCGCGTCGGCCGGCGTGGTGTGCATCTTCCAGTTGCCGGCGATGATCACCGGCCGGGCGGCGGTCATGCCGCGGTCATGCCGCGATCATGCGTGGAAAGCCAATGACTCGATCCTGTCGAGCGCGCGCTGGACCGTCGACCGGTGCAGGGCAAGACGCTCCGCCAGTTCGGAGAGCGTCGACTCGGGCGTCTCCCGTCGTGCGGCCGCGACGAGCCGGACGACGTTGGGCTGCTGCCGAAGGCGGCCATCCGCCTCCAGCTCGTCGATCGCGACCAGCTGCCTGCCGGCCGCCGCCACGGCTCGCTGGAGATTGGCCGACTCGGCGTTGAGCATTCGATTGAGGTCACCCCGCACGGCCCGCGCGACCTGGTGCGCCTCGAGCTCGAGCAGGGCGGCGCCGGCACCGATCCGGCGCAGGAACGTGCCCACGGTCTCGGAGCTCTTCCAGGTGACGACACCACGGCCGCGCCGGATTCTCCACGACGGCCGCAGTCCCGCCCCGCTGAGCCAGCCCGCCAGCAGCGGCGCCTCCTCCGGCGAGACCACGAACTCCAGATGCGTGCGCGCGCCCGCCACGCTGAGCGAGCCATGCGACAGGAAACGGCCTCGGAGGTATGCCATCCGGCAATGCTCGGGCGCGGCCGGCCAGTCGAACCTGGAGCTCTCCCCTGCTCTGTGTCCCAGTCGGAAAGCCAGGCGGGCGATAGCCGGTTCGCCGGTCCGGGGAGCAGGGCCCAGTCCGGCCGACTCCGCGACGCGATCGCAGGCCCTGGACGGGTCGATGGATGCGAGCTCGGCACGGAGCGCGGCGACGAGGTCGCTATCCCTCACGCCGTCCGCGCGACCCCAGCGCGCCGGCGGCTGCCGCCCTCGCGCTCGATCAGGCGCATCAGGGCCAGGGCGAGTCGCGCGGGATCGTGATGGTGAGCGTTGTCAGGATCCACGACATCGTCGAGAGCGAGCGTCGGCCCGCGCCCGGTGGCGGGCGGCCAGCGGAGGCGCACCCCCTCGCCCGACCATGTGCTCGGCACTCGCGCACCGAACTGGTTGTTCGCGAGGACCACGTCGACGATGCCTGGCGCTGTGTGCCGCTCAAGAACATCGAGATGGTCGGCCAGGTCGAAGCCCGACGTCTCGCCGGCCTGCGTCGCGACGTTGCAGACGAAGACTCGGAGCGCGGGCGAGGCCAGGATCGAGTCGCGGATCTCGGGCAGAAGCAGGTTCGGCAGGATGCTCGTGAACAGGCTGCCCGGACCGATGACGATCACCTCGGCCTCGGCAATAGCGGCGATCGCGTCCTCGGCCGCTCGCACGCCGTCAGGGCTGATCCAGACGTCCCGGATGCCCTTCGTTCGGGCGATCAGAGACTGCCCGTCGACTCGGGTGCCGTCCGCGAGGTGCGCGTGGAGCGTCAGGGGCGTCGGCGATGCCGGCAGCACCTGGCCGCGCACCGCCAGGACGCGGTTCATCTGGCGAACGCCTTCCTCGAAGTCGCCGTCCTCGACGGCCGTCATGGCTGCGATGAGCAGGTTGCCCACGGCATGACCGGCGAGGCTGCGTGGATCGCCGCCAGCCAGCAGGGGCTGCGTCGAGTGCTCACCTTCGGGGCCCGGAAATCGGTACTGGAGCAGGCGCCCCATGAGCGGTTCCGCGTCGGCCAGGGCCACGATGCAGTTGCGGATGTCGCCGACCGGCGCGACACCGAGCTGTTCACGCAGCACACCCGACGAGCCTCCGTCGTCCGCGACGGTGACCACCGCCGTCAGGTTGCTGGTGTGCTCCTTCAGCCCGCGAAGGAGCGTCGACAGGCCTGTGCCGCCACCGATCGCCACGATCCGCGGACCGCGCGCGAGGAACCGCTTCTGGTAGATCACCTCGACCAGGGGCTGATTGCCGTCGCCCGACCGGAATGGACCCATCAGGACGCGAACGATTCGAATGGAGCCGAGAACGAACAGCCCGGCGCCGAGCCCGGCCAGGATGGCGCCGCGAACGAAATAGGGCAGGAATTGGAGCGTCACGAGGTAGATCAGGGTCTGGACGGGCCCGGAGGCGTCGACGTCGCGGTAGAACTGGCGCAGGGCGAGCGCCCCACTGAGCGCCAGGCAGAGCTCGCCGACGAACACGACGAAGAGCCAGCGCTTGATGCCGATGCCGGGCGAGAGCCATCGGCGAAGGTTGGTGATGGGCGTCCACCAGTGTCGCGCGCTGGTTGTCGAGACCTCGCGATCGTTCACGCGCGGTCGAGCTCCCGATGGAAGACGGCCACGGGTCCCAGCCCCTTCTTGCGCAGATGCTCGGCGAGGGCTTCTGCGATGGCGATCGATCGGTGGTAGCCGCCGGTACAGCCGATCGCGATCGTCAGGCGCGTCTTGCCCTCCGAGATGTACGCCGGGATGACGAAGGCCAGGAACTCGTCGAGGAATGTCAGGAAGCGCCGCGTCACGGGCTGGTCGAGCACATACCGGCGAACGGCCTCCGTAAGGCCCGAAAGCTGGCGCAATTCCGGGATGTAGTGAGGGTTCTGCATGAAGCGGACGTCGAACACGAGGTCGGCCTCCAGGGGGACGCCGTACTTGAAACCGAAGCTGATGAGCTGGATTGCGAGCGTCTCCGGCTCGGGAGTATCCCCGAGGTGCGAGAAGATCCGCTCGCGAAGCTCACGCAGCGACAGGTCGGACGTGTCGAGGACCACATCTGCTTCGTCCTGGACCGGCGCCAGCAGGAGGCGCTCCTGGGCGATCGAGCTGGCAATGCCGCGCTGGTCGGCCAGCGGGTGGCGGTGGCGCGTTTCCGAGAAGCGGCGAATGAGGATCTCGTCTCGCGCGTCGAGGAAGAAGACTTGAGGATGGATGCCGCGTCCCTCGAGCGCACCGCGCATGGCCGCAAATGCCAGTGGCGCATCCCCCGCGCGAACGTCGAGCACGATCGCGACGCGGGCGAAGCGCTCGCGATCGCCCGATACGAGCTCGGCCAGGTCCGGCAGCAGCTCGCCCGGCAGGTTGTCGACGACCGTGTAGCCGAGGTCCTCGAAGAGTTTCGCTGCGGCCGTCTTCCCGGCACCCGACAGCCCACTGACCACCACGACGTGCTGGTCCGCGGCGGCTGCGGACGGCGCGATGTTCGAGGGTCGAAGCGCCCGGGGACGGCGCGAACTGGCAGCGAGGTGCGCCGCGGCCGTCGCGGGACGCGGTCGGCGGGGAGCGCGGAGAGGCCGCGGAGGACTGTCCGAACGGGGTGCGGGGGCATCCGGTTCGCCGGAGGATGGCGAGACCGACGGGTCCGCTGACGTCGCACGCATCGCCCCGCCTTTGATCCGCCGCTCAGAAGTGGCCACGAGATCAGTCTAGCGTGCGCGTTCCGCGCCTAACCCAAGACGATGAGGCGCGGCCAAGGATGGTTCCGGGTGGGCCAGGACGTCGACGGCGTGACCCCGGAGAGTCAGATGCCGCGACCACCCCGCTCGCAATGCCGGGGATGCTTACCGGCCGCTGCGCCCGATGACGAAGATCGAGATCTCGAAGAGGAGATACATCGTCACGCCAAGGACTGTCGGGCTGACCAGGTCGCCGCCCGGGGTGATCACGGTGGCGAACACTGCAATGCCGAGGATCACGTAGCGGCGCGCCGTTCGGAGCCGTTGCGAGCTCACGATCCCGACCCGCGACAGGATGTAGAGCACGATCGGGAACTGCATCGTCAGCCCGAACGCCAGGAACATCGTGGTGATGAAGCCGAAGTAGTTGTCGACCGTGAGCGTGATCGGGAAGCCGGGACGTTCGAAGCTGAGCAGGAACGCGAGCGCGAACGGCAGAACAACCCACGCCACCGCGATGCCGACCACGAAGAACAGGAGCGCCACGGGCACCCACGGCCGGACGACTCGCCGCTCGTTCTGCGTAAGACCTGGCGCGATGAAGGCCCACGCCTGGTAGAGGATCACCGGCATCGACAGGATCAGGCCGAAGACGAGCGCGATCTTCACGTACATGAAGAAGAGGCCGCCGGCGCTCAGGGAGATGAGGGGCCTGTTTCCGATCGGGCCTCGCAGCACGTCCATGATGGCCCCGGCCTGCCAGAACCCGACCGCTCCGAACACGAGAACCGCCACGGCACACTTGATCAGACGCGAGCGCAGCTCGGTGAGGTGATCGACGAGGCTCATCGCCTCCGGCTCGGCCGTGGCGGGTGCAGCCGGGGGAAGCGGCGGTGGTGAAGGAACCGGGATCGTCGGTTGGAGGCTCTCTCGTGCCGCGTCGGCGTCAGCCATCACGGCCCAGCGCAGATCGAGCTACGAGGTCGTATCTCCGGTCTGCTCGGCGGTTGCCTGCGCCGGAGCGGCAGCAGCGGGCGTCGGCGCGACCGGATTGCCGCTTGCCACGGGTGCAGCGGGTGCCGCGACCGGCGGGACAGCAGCTGGCGCCGAAGCGACCGGTGCGGACGGGGCCGGCGGGGCGGGCGGTGGTGCTTCGAGCCGGGCAGCATCTTCGACGTCCGAGGCGGCCTTGCGGAACTCGCGGATGCTCTTGCCGAGCGCCGATCCGACGTCGGGCAGCTTGCCCGGGCCGAGCACGAGAAGCGCGATCACGAGGACGACGATCAGTTCGAGAGGACCTATTCCGAATGGCATGGCAACGAGGACCTCGAGCGTTACGAGCCGCAGTTCGCGACGGGGTTGCGGCGGCCCGATCCGACCGAGTCACGATAGCACAGGGAGCCTGGCCGACCATTCGCGAGCCATGTTCGCCAGCCGCTCGCCGGGGTCCTCAGGACCTCCCCCAACGGGCGGCCCGACGGCCGACGCGGCGATCCCACGCGACACGCTCACGAGCAGTCCCCCACCCGGCCGACCCCCCGCTGGGGCGACCCGCGCCGGACCATCCGCGAGCACCGGCTCGATCTCACCTCCCTGCGCGCCGACGCCGGGGACGAGGAAGGCGAGCCCCGGTGCGATCCCGCGCACGATGGACAACTCCGAGGAAGCGGTCGCTCCGACCACGAGGCCGACCGTCCCGCCAGGACCCCAGCCCTGGGCAAGGCGCGCCACCCTTGCGAACACGGGCTCGCTGGGGCGGTCTCCATCGGCCGCCACGACGAGGCCCTGGATCTCGGCTGCCGAGGGATTGGACGTGCGGCAGAGCACGTAGACGAAACGGTCGAGACGTTCGAGCAGCGGCGCGAGCGCATCGGAGCCGAGATAGGGATTGGCAGTGACGGCGTCGCCGCCAAGCCGGTCGAAGAGGGCCACGGCCTGGCGCGCGGCCGTCGAACCGATGTCACCGCGCTTCGCGTCGAGCACGACCGGCAGGTCCGCGGGCATGCTCGTGCGCAACCGCTCCAGGACTGCGATGCCCTCGGACCCGAAGGCCTCGAAGAAGGCCAGATTCGGCTTCACGGCCGCCGCGTACGGCGCCGCAGCCTCGAGCAACAGCCGCGCGAATGCCTCCACCCCGCGGAGATCGGGGCTGAAGCCCGGCGGGAGCGCGTCGGGGTCCGGATCGAGCCCCAGACAAAGGACCGTGCCGGTTGCCACACTGCGTGCGGCGAGCCGCTCGAGATAGGTCGCGGTCAAGGGCCGCTACTGGGACGGCGACGGGCTGGCGGCCGTCGATGGCGAGGGCGCCGGCTGCTGCGCGCCGGCCAGGTACCAGCTCGGTCGGGAGCCGGGATCGAGGCCGCCCAGGTCTGTCAGCGGAATGATGTCGCCTCGCGTCCAACGCGGCGCCGTGCCCCTCAGCCCGACGTACAGCAGGTCGACGACCTGCCCGTTGATGTGCAGGTACGAAATCGCGTCGCCCTTCGGAGACCACACCGGCGACCACGACCGCCCGTCGTCGGTCACACGGAGCAGTTCGTTACCGTTCCGGGAGTCGAGGATGACGATGTCCGTTCCCAGCGTGCCCGTCTTGGTGACTACGACGTACGAGCCATCCGGGGACCAGGCCGGGCTCGTGTAGCCCGGGCCCGTGAGCGCCGTCACCCTCTTCGTCCTGACGTCGTAGCGCATGATCGACGGCGCGCCTCGGGCGCCCTCGCGGCCGTTCTTGACGTACAGCAGCTGCCGGCCGTCCGGCGACCAGGCCGGATCCTGGTGCCCGAGCGGCGGGTTTTCCGGAAGCCGCGGGATCGTCGACTTCCTCGTCTGCAGGTCGTAGAGCTGGAGTACGACGTCGCTGTTCGAAGGATCGGGGCCATCTGAGCAGAACGCGAGGGTGCGGCCATCTGGCGACAGGACCGGCTGCCGGATCCAGGAGAACCAGGTGCCACGCGTGTTCTTGAAGAGGCCGGACTTCACCGTCTGCCGGCCCGTCCCATCGGGATGGATGCGCGTCACCACGGGATAGTTCTCGGTGTAGCGCGAGGGCAGCTCGCCCGGCAGCGCGTAGGTCCCGACGCTGGGGCGCGTCTCGATGAAATAGATCCACTTCCCGTCAGGCGACCAGGACGGCATCGTGTCGGTGCCAGCATTCGTAATCATTCGGGTCGACTTGCCGCTCTGGATCCAGAGGTTGCCGGCCTTGACGTACACGATCGATCCCGGCACGTCTGCATGTGGATTGACGTCGATCACGTTGGACGGCGTGGGTGTTCGGCCAGCGACCGGCCCCTGGCCTCCGTTCGCAGGCGCCGCGGCCGTCGGCAGGTGGCCATTGAAGAGCGACAGGGTCACGATCGCGATGACGATCAATCCGACCAGCGACAGCAGCGGGGCGACCATGCTGCCCCGTGGCCGAAGGCCGTAGGGATCGAAGCCGCCGGTCGGGCGCGCGCCGGGTGTTCGTGGGCCGGCGGAGGCGCCGCTCACAGCGCGGAGGTCCGTGCGGCTTGGAGCGCGGGCTCCGGCCCGCGAGCTGCGTCAGCCGCCAGGATCGGCGCGATTCCGAGGATCCCGGCAGCCTCGGGATGTATGCCCGACGCCGCGACGTCCCGAACCTCGAGCTGGATCGACTCATAGCCCCCGAACGTTCGACTCGCCAGCCGCGCCACGACGTCGACGCGGTCACCTTCCTGAAGGCCGTCCACGAGGTCCGCGCGGCCGAACGCAATCCCGTCGAGGACATCGCGCTCGCGCCGAAGGGTGAGCTGAGCATGGCCCCCGGTGGCCGACCGGATTCGTGACACGGTGAGCCCGAGGACGGCGACGAGTGGCTCCGGGTTGCCGGGACCTGTCGGGGCCAGCGACGCGAGCTCGCGCAGCAGCGGATAGTCAACTTCGGCGGCCGGGAGCGCGACGTCGATTCGGAGCTCGGGCCTCCGGTCATGCTCGGCCGCTCCAGGGATTCCCTCAGCCGCCGCGGCCGCAGCAGACCTGGCCAGCGCGGCCGCCGCCAGGAGCACCAACCGTTCCTTGAGGGGAACCCAGTGCCCCGGATCACACTCGAAGCCTGCGGCTCCGGGGTGGCCGCCATGCCGGATCAGCAGGTCGTCGCAGGCCTCCAGGGCAGCGGCGAGATCGAACCCCGCGGCGCTCCGGGACGATCCTCGAATCACCTCGCCGACCATCGTCCCGACGACCGCCGGACGGCCCCTGGTCTCGGCCAGTCGACCGGCCACCAGCCCGATGACGCCCACCGGCCAACTGCCCAGGACGACCGTCGCCGCATCGTCCGGAGTGGCCGCCAGGATCGTCTCCGCTTCGATCATGGCCTCCTTCGTCAGATCCCGTCGGGTGTCGTTGGCGGTTTCGAGGGCCGCCGCAAGCTCGGTGGCCTCGGCCGGATCGTCGGTCATCAGCAGCCGCGCGGCCTCCATCGCCTCCCCGACCCGCCCGGCGGCGTTGAGACGCGGGGCGATCGAAAAAGCCACGCTCTCGAGGTCGACATTCGCCGCGAGGATCGAGGCTCGCGCGA
Organism: Chloroflexota bacterium; assembly: GCA_005883615.1. Lineage (GTDB taxonomy): Bacteria > Chloroflexota > Limnocylindria > Limnocylindrales > CSP1-4 > CF-16. The sequence goes on from VBEC01000010.1 coordinate 9,482, forward strand.
GAAGCGCCTCCAGACCTGGCCGCGGTGCGCCGCGAATGGAGGCCAATCCGAGCCGTGCGATCGCCCGGTTCTCGCCCAGGATCGGCGCAACGTCGGCGACCGTGCCGATCGTCGCCAGCTGTGCAAACCCGGCGAGAAGCTGCGGCGCAGCAACGTGGCCGGCGAGCAGCAGCTCCGCGAGCTTGAACGCGACGCCACTGCCGGCAAGGCGGCGATCCGGATAGGCGCTGTCGGGGCGGTGCGGGTTCACGAGCGCGGCAGCGGCCGGAGGATCCGGCGGCACGCGGTGGTGGTCCGTCACGAGGACGTCGATCCCGGCTTCGACGGCGGCGGCAATCTCGGCATTGCTGGTCGAGCCGCAGTCGACCGTAACGATGAGCTGCACGCCACGCTCGCGGGCCGCAGCCACCGCCCGCAGTGACAGCCCGTGGCCCTCTTCGAGCCGACTCGGGACGTACGGCACCACCTCGAGGCCGAAGGCGCGCAGGGCACCCGCCATGATCGCCAGCCCGGTCACTCCGTCGGCATCGAAGTCGCCGAACACCAGCACCGTCTCGCCCGCCGACCGGGCGCGGACACACCGCTCCAGGAATCGATCCGCATCCGGCAGGAGGCCCGGGTCGTTCAGGCCCGCACTGGGTTCGGCCGTAAAGGCGACCAGGTCCGCGGGCACGCGCAGGCCACGTTCGAGCAGGATCCTCACGAGCCTCGCCGAGAGGCCGAGCTCCGCCCCGGCATCGACCAGCTCCGCCGGGAGGCTGGTGCGTTGCGGGAAACGCCAGCGAAAGGTCGGCTCGATCATCGAGCGGAGGATGACACGCCGGGCTTCACCGCGGATTGCCGCGGAGCCCGGGCGGGCCCGGCTGCCGCCGAGCCCGGGTCAGGGCTGCCAGCCGCTCAAGTGGCCGGGCGCCTCGTCGCCCGACTCCCCAGCAGCTTCTCCCGCCGGCGTTGCTCCCACTCGTGCCAGCTCACCAGCAGCGGGCTGGCGTTGAAGATCGAGGAGTACGTCCCGGAGACGATGCCGATGAGCAGGGCAAGAACGAAGAACCGGATCGCAGAGCCGCCGAAGAGCAGCAGCGCGACCAGGGTGAGGACCACGGTGAAGCTGGTGTTGATCGATCGCCCGAAGGTCTGCAGGATCGAGTGGTTGACGATCGCCGCGAACGGCTCGCCGGCGTGGCGCGCCTTGTTCTCGCGAACTCGGTCGAAGACGACGATCGTGTCGTGCACCGAGAAGCCGATCACCGTGAGCATTGCGGTCACGAACAACGCATCCACCTCGACGCCGAAGAAGGTCCCGAGGATCGCGAAGGTGCCGACGACCACGATCACGTCGTGCAGCATCGCCACAAGCGCGGTGACGCCGAACTTCACGTCACGGAAACGGAACGTGATCCACAGCAGGATGCCGATCGAGCCGACGAGGATCAGCACGAGAGCCTGCTGGATCAGGTCGGCGCTGACCACCGGGCCAACAGTCGTCAGCTGCGGCTGAGCCACGATCTTCCCGAACCGAGCCTGGAGCGCGGTCGCGACGTCGCCCAGCTGCCCGCTGGTCGGCACGATCGCAATCGGGGTCGGCGACGGACTCGGGCTTGGTGACGGACTCGGGCTCGGAGACGGCGACGGGGAGGTCGACGGCGAAGGGCTCGGGCTCGGACTAGCGCTCGGCGAAGGCGAAGGTGACGGGCTCGGATTGGTCGACCCGCTGGGCGAAGCCGAACCGCTCGGCGAAGCCGACGCACTCGTGCTGGGGCTGGGACTCGGCGATGGCGGCGGCGACGGCAGACCAATCGGCACCGTGCGAATCCGGATCGAGCCATCCTTCGTGGAGTCGACCGTCGAATCGGGCAGCCCATTCTCGACCAGGACCTGCTTGACCTGCGCCGGGGTCACGTTCGCATCGGCGAAGCGGACCTGCCAGACCGTGCCGCCCGTGTAGTCGATCGAGAACCTCAGGCCCGCCTGGCCGTTCGAGACGAACGTCAGGAGGATGAAGATCAGGCCCGGGATTGTGAGGAGAGCGGAGAAGAGATAGAACCAGCGCCGCCGGCCGATGACGTCAAACACGCCCGCGGGCCTCTCCCCGGACCGGCCGTCCGAACGGTCGCGCCTCGAATTCGTCGTCGTTGACGCCGTACAGCCACGCGCGCCGGGTCGATTGCCGCCGGACGATCGTGCGCAGGATGGTGCGGGTCACGGTGATCGCGGTGAACATCGAGATCAGCACGCCGATGATCAGGACGAGCGCGAAGCCGCGGATCGTCGACGAACCGAACTGGTACAGGATCGTGGCCGTGATCAGGCTCGACACGTTGGAGTCGAGGATCGAATTCCAGGCCCGGGAGAAGCCGGCCTCGATGGCGGTCGGCAGGCTCTTGCCCAGGCGCAGCTCTTCCTTCGTCCGCTCGAAGATGAGGATGTTGGCGTCGACCGCCATGCCCACCGACAGGACGAAGCCCGCAATCCCCGCAAGGGTCAACGTGACCGGCACGAGCCGGAAGATCGCGTAGACGAGCAGCGCGTAGTAGATGAGTGCGGCATCGGCGACGAGGCCCGGCAGCCGGTAGTAGATGAGCATGAACACGAAAACGAGCAGGATCCCGATCGCGCCCGCGAGCACGCTCTGGCGCAGGAACTCGGCGCCCAGCGTCGGATTGATCTGCTGGTCCTGCACGACCTTGATCGGGAATGGCAGCGAGCCGTAGCGCAGGGTCGTGACGACGCGGTTGACCTCCGCCGTGCTGAAGCCACCGATCGTGCCCGTTTCGATGATCCCGGAGCCGCCCGTGATCGCGCCGTTGATGCTCGGGGCGGAGACGACGGTCCCATCGAGGACGATCGCAAAGAACTCGCCGACGTGCTTCGACGTGTAGTCGGCGAACAGCTTGCTGCCCTTGTCGTGGAGGGAGAAGCCGATCGCTCGGCCGCCCTTCGAGTCCTGGGCGGGATTGGCGGCGGAGATCTGGTCGCCGCCGAACAACGCGGGCTCGGGCTTGGGAAGCGGAGCGCCCTCGGTAGCCTGGAATTGACCAGCCTGTGTCGTGGTGCCGTAGTCCGCGGCGGGAAGCGGCACGAACTCGAGCGTACCCGTCGAGCCGACCAGCTTTTCGACGGCGGCCTTGTCGGTCTCGCCTGGGAGCTCGATCACCACTCGGTCGGCGCCTTGCGTCTGGACGAGCGGCTCGGTCACACCGGTCGAATTCACCCGGTTCTCGATGATCGTCCGGATGACTTCCATGTCGCCCGAGCCGGGTGTCTTGTCGCCGACCGGCTGGGCCTGGTATTCGACACTGATTCCGCCGGCCAGGTCGAGGCCGAGCTTGGTATCGAGCTTCCGCGAGGTGGCCGCCCCGCTCGAAGGGTCGGCGAACGTCGGAATCTTCAGGTTCGGCAGGAAGTCGACCGCGAACGCGGCAAGGCCAATCAGGATGATGATCAGGGGAAGGGAACGGCGCATCGAGGCGGGATGATATCAGGGTTGTTCGGGCCGACCGCTTCTTCCGATCCCCCCTTGAGACCCGCGTCGTCACCATTCAGCCTGGACTCAAAAGGCCGCACAACCATGCGTGACCGGCGCCGAATCCGCACGAATTGTGTGGCGACCACGCTCGGTCCTCCGCGTATTTCATTCCACGTCGACTACCGGTGGTCGCTGGAGCCCACCACCCCCCGGCTGCACGAATTTCAATGCGAACTGCAAGGCCTTCCGAGCAAAGGCGGGGCCCACGCCCCCCGCCTCTGCCTAGCTGATCGGAAAAGATCCCGAGCGACCCTGAGTGCAAACTACGGGCGTGATCTGCGCGAAATGCGGCAAGGAGAACCCGGCAGGGGCAAAGTTCTGCCTCGAGTGCGGGAGCGCGCTTGGGGAAGGCGCTGAACCGGCGCGGGCGGTGCGCGAGGAGCGCAAGGTCGTTTCGGTCCTGTTCGCCGACCTGGTGGGGTTCACCTCCCAGGCCGAGCGCATGGATCCGGAAGAAGTTCGGGCGATCCTGCAGCCCTACCACACGAGCGTGCGCGCCGACCTCGAGCGCTACGGGGGCACGGTCGAGAAGTTCATCGGCGACGCGGTGATGGCGCTGTTCGGCGCACCTGTTGCCCACGAGGACGATCCGGAACGAGCCGTCCGCGCGGCGCTGGCCATCAGGGACACGCTCGCCGTCGACGGACGGCTGCACGTCCGCATCGGCATTACGACAGGCGAGGCTCTGATTGCCCTGGAGGCGCGCCCGGAGACCGGCGAGGGAATGGCCGCCGGTGACGTCGTCAACACGGCTGCCCGCCTTCAGGCGGAGGCGCCCGTCGACGGGATCCTCGTCGACGAGTCCACCTACCGGGCGACCGCGCGCGCAATCGAGTATCGGGATCACCCATCCGTCGTTGCCAAGGGCAAGAGCGAGCCCGTCGCGGTCCACGAGCCCGTCACAGCGCGAGCACGGTTCGGAGTCGATGTGCGGCAGATCGGGCAGGCTCCGATGGTCGGGCGAACCCGGGAAATCGATGTCCTCAAGGATGCGCTCGAGCGCGCAAGAAGCGAACGTGAACCGCAACTGGTGACCTTGGTTGGCGTGCCGGGCATCGGCAAGAGCCGCCTGGTCTGGGAGCTCTTCCAGGTGGTCGACGCCGGCACAGAGCTCGTGGCCTGGCGGCAAGGCCGCTCGCTCCCCTACGCGGAAGGAATCTCCTTCTGGGCGCTTGGCGAGATCGTCAAGGCCGACACGGGAATCCTTGACACCGATCCAGCCGAGGAGGCCCAGGCCAAGCTCTCCCGGGCCGTGGGGGCGCTGTCGCTGGAGCCATCGGACGCCGAGTGGATCGAGCGTCACTTGCGTCCGCTCGTTGGCCTTGAACCGGGCACCGAACTCCGCGGCGACCACCGCGGAGAGGCGTTCTCGGCTTGGCGCCGCTTCCTTGAGGCGCTGGCCGACCAGCGCCCACTCGTGCTCGTTTTCGAAGACCTGCATTGGGCCGACGACGGCCTGCTCGATTTCGTCGATCACCTCGTCGACTGGGCCAGCGGCGTTCCTCTCCTGATCGTGGGGACGAGCCGCCCAGAGCTTCTCTCACGGCGGCCGGGCTGGGGCGGTGGCAAGCCGAATGCGCTGACGATCAGTCTTTCGGCGCTGTCCGAGGAGGAATCGGGCCGTCTCGTCGCGAGCCTCATCGAACGTGCCGTGATCCCCGTTCGCGTCCGGGCGGCCGTGCTCGACCGAGCCCAGGGGAATCCGCTCTACGCCGAGGAGTTCGCCCGGCTCCTCGCGGAGGGCGGCATGCTCGACGACGTGCCGGAGAGCGTGCAGGGGATTATCGCCGCTCGGTTGGACGGGCTCGCCCGCGATGAGAAGGAGCTCCTGCAGGACGCCGCGGTCGTCGGCAAGGTGTTCTGGAGCGGCGCACTGGCTCAGATGCGCGGGCGCGAGCGCCAGGAGATCGAAGCCGCTCTCCACTCGCTCGAGCGTAAGGAGTTCGTGCGCCGAGAACGGCGCTCGTCGGTTGCCGCCGAGACGGAGTTCGCCTTCCGGCACATTCTTGTGCGCGACGTCGCCTACGGCCAGATCCCGCGTGGCGCGCGCGCTGAGCGACATGCCAAGGCGGCGGAGTGGATCGAGTCCCTCGGCCGCCCGGCCGACCACGCCGAGTTGCTCGCCCACCACTACATCTCCGCGATCGAGCTCGCCCAGTTGGCCGGTCGCTCCACGGACACATACAGCGCTCGGGCGCGTACCGCTCTGCGCGACGCCGGTGATCGGGCGCTCTCGCTGAATGCTTTCGCGCCCGCCGCCCGCTATTTCCGAGCGGCGCTTGACCTGATGGCGGTGGACGATCCGGACCGCCCCTCGGTCCTGTTCAGGTACGGCAAGGCGCTTCGTGTCTCAGCGGAGGCAGGCGGGGAGGTGTTGGCCGAAGCAGAGACCGCTCTGCGAGCGGCCGGAGACCTGGAAACGGCATCGGAGGCTGCCGTTCTTCGGGCGGAGCTTGCCTGGTTCGGGGGCGACGGCGAGCGGACCTCCGAGCATCTAGCCCGCGCTGCCGAGCTCGTGGACGGCCTGTCCCCCTCATTCTCCAAGGCCTTCGTACTCAGCGACCTGTCCCGCTATCACATGCTCGCCGGACGCTCGCAGCAGGCGATCGCCGTCGGCAGGGAGGCGTTGGCAATCGCCGAGCAGCTTGGCCTGGACGAGGTCCGGGCTCACGCGCTCAACAACATCGGCACCGCGCGGGTGAACCTCGGCGACGCGGAGGGTGTAAGCGATGTGGAGGCGGCCCTGGAGATCGCGCTCGCGATCAACTCGCCGGAGGCTCCCCGCGTCATGAACAACCTGGCGAGCAGCCTTACGAACATCGGCGAAACGAAGCGAGCCCACCAGCTTTGGCGCGAGACCTACGTCGCCGCGCAACAAGTCGGAAATGTCTCCGTCGCTCGCTTCGTCCGATCGATCATCTCCATCATGGATTACTACGAAGGCCGCTGGGACCAGGCTTCCGGAGCATTTGACCAGTTCATCTCCGAGGCAGAGGCCGCCGGCGGGCATCCCCAAGAAGGCATCGTTCGCGCTTATCGGGGTCGAATCCGCTTCGCTCGCGGCGATGTCGAAGGCGCTCTTCACGACGCCGAGAGTGGCGTGGTTGCCGGTCGTCGCAGCCGGGACCCGCAGTCGCTGATCCCGCCGCTCTCGTTCATGGCCTGGTTGATGCTCCGGACGGGTCGCGAACGCGAGGCGAATGAGCTTCTGGACGAGCTCGTCCAAGCAGTGATGCGTTCACCCGAAGAGAACAGCGCCGAGACGCAGTTGGCTCTGTTCACACTCGGACGACAGACCGATTTGCTGCGGCTCGTCGACGCCACGGCGCCGACCAGGTGGAGGGAGATCCTCGCCCTGATCGCGGCCGACAACCTGCAGGCCGCCGCTGACCTGTACGACGAGCTGGGTATGCTGGCCGATGCCGCTCTCGTGCGCATGCACGCTGCTAAACGTCACATTGCCGCGGGGCGGAATGACGCCGCGCGAGAGCAACTCTCGCGAGCGCTCGTCTTCTGGCGATCCGTCGGCGCGACGCACTTCATCCAGGAGGCCGACGCTCTCGCTGAAGAGCTGGAAACGGCCACGCCCGACTCCACGCTCGACTCGGCGAAGACGCCTTCGCGCTGACCGGGCTCCCGTCGCCGCCAAGAGGCCTCGACCTATTTCGGCCGAGGCCTCAGGCTGCCGTCAGGTTCTGGTGTATCGGTCGGCAGTCGCCTAGCTTATCGGGCGGCCCCCGCTGGCTGGCCCGGGGCCTCGACGAAACCGAGCTGCGCGAGCATGCCCATCTGGTCGACCACTCCCCAGTGTTCGATGGCCTTGCCGTTCTCGAACCGGACGATGTGGATCTCCGACCAGGTCGCCGTCTTGCCCGAGGCGGGCATGCCCTGGAAATCGCCCTTCATCGTGCCGCGCGCCGTCGTTCGCTGAACGACCTTGTCGCCCTCGGCGATCTCGTCGTCGATCGTGTAGTGCAGATCCGGGAAGGCTGTCCGGAATGAGGTAATGAACATCTTGAAGCCTTCGTTCGTCGCGGGAACGCCTGGAGGCGCCGTGTGATCGACGAAATTGGGGTTGCTGTCCTCGTCAAGGACCGCAAGATTTCCTCGATTGATCACTTCCTCGAGAAATCGACGAGCGCTTGCCTTGTTTTCCTGGGTGCCCATGGCACTCCTCCGCTACTACGGTGTCACACCTAACAGGTCTACTCCCCA
>VBEC01000011.1 GCA_005883615.1 Chloroflexota bacterium
CGAAATTCGGGCGGCCGGTGGCCCTGCCATCGCCGATGGCCGGCTCCATCTGAAGGCCGAGCACTTCCAGAAGACGTGCTCGTTCAAGCCACGCGGCGCTCTCCACAAGCTGGATTCGCTGTCGGCGGCCGAGCGCGCGCCCGGCGTCATCACGGTGTCGGCCGGAAATGCAGCTCAAGGTTTTGCCTGGGCGGGCCGCGAACTGGGCGTCCATGTCGTGGTGGTCATGCCGCTCGGTGCCGTGCAGAGCAAGGTGGATGCCTGTCGCGCCTATGGAGCCGAAGTCGTGCTGTTCGGCGAGCACGTCGGCGAGACCTTCGACGAGATGCAGCGCCTGCGTGAAGAACGCGGGCTGACGCTCTGTCATTCGTTCGATGACCCCGCCCTGATCGCCGGCTACGGTTCGATCGGGCTCGAGATTCTCGAGGATCTCCCGGACGCCGACGTGGTCGTGGTTCCAATCGGTGGCGGGGGACTCATCTCAGGCGTAGCCACGGCGATCAAGGAATCGAAGCCGGGCGTACGGATCTTCGGCGTCGAGCCCGAGCGCTCGAATGCCCTGTCGATCGCCGTCGAACGCGGGGAGATCGTTCGGATCGTGCCGGTGAGCGTGGCCGACGGACTCGGGGCGCCGTTTGCCGGGGAATGGACGCTAGCCGCCGCCCAGCGCTACCTGGAGGGCATCGTTCTCCTGGACGACTCGACCATCCTGGGGGGCCTTCGGTTTGCCGCGCTGCACCTGAAGCAAGTGCTCGAACCGGCGGGCGCAGCCGCGTTGGCCGCGGTGCTGTACGGACGGGTGCCGCTGCGCGCGGGCGAGCGAGTTTGCGTGGTGCTCTCGGGCGGCAACGTCGATCTCGATCGTTTTGGCGCGTTCCTCGAGGCTGCCGCGCCACTACCTTCGGCGTCGCCTGTCCCCGCGTGACCGTGTCCGGGGACGAGGAGGCACCGCAGCAAAGCCTCGGCGTGATAGGGGGAGGGGAGCCGCCCGCCGAACCCGTGCCCACCGCCGAACCCGTGCCCACCGCCGAACCCGAGCCATTCATCGAGCCGAGGCCGGGCGACAAGCCTGGCCTGGTTGGCGGGGAAGCGCCGGATCCGCTGGCCAGTCTACCCGTCGGAGCCCAGCCCCTACTCGCGGCGGCGTTCGACGCCCTGACCAGGAGCAGCGTGGACCTCCGGCGCGCCTCCATCTATGTGGGCCTCGTAACGCTGGCCCTTGTCGGGCCCGTGGCGTTCCTGTTCTGGGCCCAGCTGGTGGCCGTGTCGGGAGGTGGAACGGCATTCGTTCGTCGCTCGATCGAGAGCCATGAGGTGGCCCTGCTGGTGACGAGCTGGTTCGCGATCGCCGCCTTGCCGGTCGTCCTGATCGAGAGCCAGGGCATCGCCATCGCCCTCCTTGGCGGCCGCATCGGCGGCCGGCCCCTGGCGCTTCACGAGGCACTTCAGCGCTCGCGGCAGGTTTTCTGGCGGATCCTGCGGGCGAGGATTCTTCTTACGGGGCCGCTTGTCGCCCTCGAGCTCACGGTCCTGCCGAGTGTCCTGGATCTTCCCGCCACGATTGGGTGGGCGTTCGTCACGGCGCCATTCGTCTACTGGCCGACCGGCATCGTGATCGGTGATGTCGCGGCCGTCGAAGCGTTGCGTCGCTCGGTGCGGATGGCTCGGGCTCGGTGGAGATTGGCATTCCTGCTCGCGGGCTTCTCCTTGCTGGCCGACTTCCTGTCCTTCTTCGGGGTAGCCGCCGGCGAGAACATCGCGGGCCGGCTCGCCCTCCTGCTGGGCCTGGGCCCCGAGGGCGGATCGGTGGCCATCGCCGTCACGACGCTCATCATCGGAGCACTGATCCTGGCCCTCGGCTCGCTGGTCCTGACGGTCTCCGCGATCTCCAATGGCCCGCAGGTCGTCGCCTTCCTGGCGCTCACGCGCTACACGGGCGGCCTGGACCGAGCACGCGACCGAGCCTCGCCGGAGACACCGGACATCCGGCAGCGCGCGGACCCCACCTTCCGCTGGATTCCACGGCCGATGCGAATCGCGATCGCCCTCGCGCTTCTCGCTCTGGTGATCGGCCTCCGGGAGATCCTCCAGCCCTAGGCTCCCGGTCACGGTTCGTCAGTCGATGCCCAGCTGGTCCAACCGTTCGTCGTCGATGCCCAGGTGGTGGGCCAGCTCGTGCAGCACGGTCTGCCGGACCTCGGCCTCCAGCTCACGGTCATTCGGGAAGTCCTCGAGAAGTGCCAACCGGAATAACGTGATCTTGTTCGGGAAGGGGACGAGATCGGCGCCCCACTCCGTTCGCGGCGTGCCCTCGTAGAGGCCGTACAGGACGTCGTCGGCGGGCGGTCCCTGCGTTTCCCGCTGTGAGCGGGACGGCCGGTCCTCGATCACGATGGCCACATCCAGGAGGGCTCGATCGAAGGGCGCCGGGATCGTCGCGAGGGCGCGTTCGACCAGCATCTCGAAGCGATCTCCGGAGACGCCTGGACCGCCGGCCCGACGTGCGAGCCGCGAGCCTCGGCGGCGTTTGGGCATGGCGTCCGTATCCTACGGCCGATGCAACAGGTACCAGCCGGGTCCGAACGACCGGCCGATCTCACTCTGGATCTGTCGGCCGTGCCGCCTCCCGATCGGGAAGCCGAGCCGCAAGGCTTCGTCGTCGAGATGTCCGCCGGGGAGCGGATCCATTTTCTCGACTGGCGCGCAACAACAGCGTCTACCGAATCCGCCGGCCTGCCCGAGTCCGCCGAGCTGCGAGAGCCCGACGGTCCACGAGTCCTGTTACTGCATGGCCTCGCCCAGACAGCGTGGGCCTGGACGCCGGTGGTGCGCCGCTTGCGAAGACTTCGACGGGTCGTGGCCATGGACATGCGAGGCCACGGTCTATCCGACGCGCCAACGCACGGGTATGACCGCGAACAACTCGTCGAGGATGCCCTCGCCGTCGCAGAGGGCTCCGGATCGCTGGGCGGCCCAGACGACCGGATCGTGATCGCGGGTCACGGGTCGGGCGCGATGTTCGCCGCGTGGACTGCGGCGGCTCTTGGTGAGCACTGCGCGGGCCTCGTCCTGGTGGACGGTGGCTGGGAGGACCTGGCCGAAATCACGGAGATGGATCCAGACGAGTTCGTGCGCTCACTCGATGAGCCTCCGGAGGTCCTGGCGTCGATGGCGGCCTATCTTGCCGACCGGGCCGGCTACGATCCGGCGACCTGGGATGAAGATCAGGAACGGGCGGCGCGGGCCGCTGTCGTCGAGGTGCCCGCCGGCAAGGTCGTCCTGGCGACTCGTCCGCATGTGGTCGCGGCGTCCGTCGAGGCGATGTTCAGCTACAGCCCGCGAGACGTTCTTCCGGCGATCGCCTGCCCGATCGTGGCAATGCGAGCCGCCGACGACGAATTCGGGACTCATGGCGCGGCGCTCGAACAGATCCAGGATCTCCTGGCGACTACCCATCGGCCACCAATTCGGGTCGCGCACTTCCCGACCGCCGGTCACAACCTCATGCGCTACAGGCCCGCGGAGGTGACCGCCGCAATCCTCTCGACTGGCTTTCGGAACCCAGCAGCACACTAGGGACGATCGCGGCCTCGGTCGGGCGAGCCGAGTACCATCCGGCCCATGTCCAGCCTCCCGCCCCACGTAAAGCAGATCGTCGACGAGATCGAAACCGAGATCGGCGAGGTGCCCGGCGCGTCCACCCGCTACAACTCCGTGACGGAGGCCATCGCCGCGGCCGCCATCGAAGGTGACGCGGTCCATCTGCCCGACGAGGCCGACGGCGGTGTTGAAGCGGCGGTGCGGCAGATCCTGGAGGAGATCGGCGAGGATCCGGACCGGCAAGGTCTGCTCGGGACCCCCGAGCGCGTCCACCGGATGTACACCGAACTGACCGCCGGCTATCACGTAAATCCCGACCGGCTCATCAATGGAGCCGTTTTCGACGTCGACTACAGCGAGATGGTCGTGGTCAAGGACATTCCCTTCTACTCGCTGTGCGAGCACCACCTCCTGCCGTTCTTCGGCACGGCCGGCGTGGCATACATCCCGCGCGGCCGAGTTGTAGGGCTGTCCAAGATCCCGCGCATCGTCGAGATGTACAGCCGTCGTCTCCAGGTCCAGGAGCGCTTGACCCAGCAGATCGCCGATTTCCTGATGGAGCGTCTGGATCCCAAGGGCGTTGGCGTCGTGATCGAAGCGACCCACCTGTGCGCGGTCATGCGCGGCGTGCGCAAGGCTGGGACGGTGATGACCACGTCGGCCGTGCTCGGTCTCTTCAGAGCGAACGACAAGACGCGTTCGGAATTCTTCGCCCACCTCGAGCGCAAAGCGCCCGGCGCGTGACCACGGCCGGCCGGCCCGGCCTCCGAGCGTTCGCCCGCCGCACTGCGGTTGCGGCCTCCAGCCTGGCACTCATGGCCTTCGGCGTGATCGCTGTCCTCTCGGGCCTTCTGGGCGCCACCCGCCAAGCGCCCCGGACGATCATCTCGCCGCCGCCCGTCCTGCCGTCGGTTGAGCCTTCGCGACTGCCACCTGCCGGGGAGCTGACGCTCGTCGGATGGCAAGGAGAGCGTCTTCTCGCACTGGGGGACATCTCCTCGATCGGAAGTCGTGCGGGGCGTCTGTGGTGGTTCGATCCGGCATCACATGCCTGGTCCCCGGGTGTCGATCTCCTGCCGGGCTCCCGACTGGACAGCGCCGTCACCGACGGTTCGACGCTGGCCACGCTGGCCGCGATGCCCGATGGATCCCTGGGGCTCGCCATGGTCGGGACCTCCGGAGACGCACAGCGGATTCCCCTGCCAACGGCCGCGGGCTGGTATCGGACCTGGGCGGCCGGCGGATCGCTGGAACCGCTCGCGGGCGGTGGATATGTCCTGACGGGCGCGGCCGCGCTGGTCACGATTTCCACTGATGGCCGTGTCAAGGCAGAAAGCCTGCCGGCCGGATATGCGCTGGTGGGCGCAACGCGGGAGCCCGGCATGTTCATCGTCGAGAGAGTCGACGGGACCCGCACTTCGGTCTCGATCGCCATACCCGGGACGCCGCGCCAGCTGTGGCTGGTCTCTTCCGCGACCGGCACCGTGACGCCCATCGTCGACGACGCGATCGCGGTGGCGGGATCGACCATCGGCGTCGCCGCCGTGAGGCGGTCGGATGGCAGCTGGTGGACGCTCGGCCAGGACGAGAAGATCGTTCGCCGGTCGCCACCGTCCGACGTTACTTCCGCTCTCGACCCTTCGGCGGCGGTGGTGATCGTCCAGACCCACGAGCGGGACCCCGCATGCAGCGCCGGCGGGGCGACCAGCGACGCCTGCCAGGTCTCGCTGCGGGACGCCATCACCGGGCAGGAGATCGTGGCGCTGCCTGGGCTCGCCCAATCGAGTTTCGAATGGGGACCACCGTCCACGTTCGCGTACCTGTCGCGGCCACGCGAGGCCGACCCCGCAACGGACGTGCTCGTGATCGTGCGGGGCGGCTCGCTCGAACGAATCGTGCTGCCCTGAATCGCGCCCGGGCTTCGTCGCGGCCGCGAGTCATGCAACTACAATCCCGGCCATGCCCGACCGACCGATCAAGGTCCTCATTGCCAAGCCTGGCCTGGACGGCCACGACCGTGGTGCGAAGGTGCTCGCCCGCGGCCTGCGGGACGAAGGCTTCGAGGTCGTCTATACCGGCCTCCGCCAGACCCCCGAGATGATCGCCACGGCCGCCTTGCAGGAAGACGTGGACGTGGTCGGCCTGTCCATCCTGTCCGGCGCGCACATGACGCTCCTGCCCAGGATCTGCCGGCTGCTCCAGGAAGAGCATCTGGACGACGTGCTCGTGACGGCCGGCGGCATCATCCCGGACGACGACGTTCCGGCACTGAAGGAGGCCGGCGTGGACGAGGTCTTCGGGCCGGGAACAACGATCCGCGAGGTCGCCGACTACCTGCGCGCGAACGTCCACCCGCGCGACTGACCCGAGCCGACATTGTCTGGCGCCGAGCTCGCAGTGGCAGCGCTGGGAGGTGATCGCCGCGCTCTTGCTCGCCTGCTGACGGCGGTCGAGAACCGGACGCCAGTCGCCGAGGCGGCACTGCGCGAGCTCTACCCGAAAGCCGGTCGGGCCCATCTCGTGGGAATTACCGGACCACCCGGTTCGGGCAAGTCGACCCTGGTCGCGGCCATCATCGGGCGCCTCCGTGAGGCGGGACGGTCCGTGGCTGTCCTCGCGGTCGATCCGTCGAGCCCCATCACCGGGGGCGCCCTGCTGGGCGACCGCGTCCGGATGCAGGCCTACGCAGGCGACCGCGACGTATTCATCCGTTCCATGGCCGCGCGAGGACACGCCGGCGGGCTGTCGTCGGCCACGGGTGCGGCCGCGGCGGTCCTCGACGCGGCGGGCTTCGATCTCATCCTGATCGAAACCGTGGGTACCGGCCAGAGTGAGGTCGAGGTCGCGGCGATGGCCGACACGACGGTCGTGCTCGAGGCGCCCGAGATGGGCGACGAGGTCCAGGCAATCAAGGCGGGGCTCCTCGAGGTGGCCGACATCGTGGTGGTGAACAAGGGCGACCGCCCCGGTGCCCAGCGGACCGCCGCACAGCTGCGGGCCATGCTGGTCGCCGCTCCAAAGGTCGGGCGCGGAGACGGGCGGCCACGCCCGAAGGCACCCGAGGTGCTGCTGACGACCGCGGCAACGGGCGAAGGCGTGCCCCAGCTGCTGGCCGCGCTCGAGCGTCATCGCGCCGCGGGGCAGGGCAGCGATGCCGCCGCGACCCGCCTTGCTCGGGCCGAAGCGCAGGTCTGGGCGATCGCGGCGGAGCGCCTGAGGTCGCGTCTCCACGACCCGACGCACCGCTCGGCGACCGCGTCCACCCTGCGTGCCGTCGCCGACCACGATCTGGATCCCTATGCCGCCGCGGATCGGCTTCTGGCAGACGTTGAGTAAAGACAGCGCCGGCGGCCCGAAGCCGCCGGCGCTGCCTCCCTGCGAGGGGCGAACTTACTTGGACACCGCGCTCAGTGCGTTCACCTGGCCGTGGCCGTAGAAGCTGTTATAGCCCGTGCCGCCGGTGCACACCTGCGGCGCCTTGTTGTCGAAAGCGGGGAACAGGTCGTAGCGCACTGGCGAGGTCATGCTTGCAGGGCACGGGATCGGATCCGCCGTCGATCCGATTGTCGCCGCGATCGCCCCTGACGACCAGCCTGGATGCTGGCTGCGGATGAGCGCGGCGACGCCTGCCACGTGTGGCGACGCCATGGAGGTGCCTTGGATGTAGCAATAGGTCGCTCCGCTCGGGTCGACCAAGGGGATCACGCACCCGACAGCCGCGGGCCAGGTCGAAAGGATCCGACCGCCCCCCGGATCGGAGGTGATCTGATAGCGCCGATCGCCGCCTGGCGCGGTGACGTCAGAGGTGCCGACTCCGTAGTTCGAGTAGTAACTCTTGTACCCGAGACTCCCGTTCGCATTCACGCCGACGACGCCGGGAACCTCGACCGGGACCACGGCACACGCGTTCGTGATGTCGCGCACGATCGGGGTGGTGTTGTCCGGGCTGGTCCTGTCCTGCGTCGAGTGCGCCAGGTCGTCGGACGCATTACCGGAGGCCGCAACGACGACCGTTCCATGCTGCTGGGCGTACTTGATCGCCCGCTGCTCCGCCGAGAAGATGGCCTTCTGCTCCGGGTCGTTCTTGCAGTTGAAGAGCCACGGGTCGGCGAAGTAGCTGTTGTTGGTCACGTCGATGTGATGCGAGCCGGCCCACATGAAGGCGCAGACGACGGCCTCGGGAAAGAAGAACCCACCCGCGTCGGTCCCAGCCTTGATCCCCGCGATCTTGACATTGGGGGCAACGCCGACGATGCCCAAGCCGTTGGCCGCGGCGGCGATCGTGCCGGCCGTGTGCGTCCCGTGGCCATTAAGGTCGTTGCCGGGCAGAAGCGGCGTCGGCGCCCCGCTGATGCAGTCCGCACTATTGGCCGCATCGTAGTTCGGAGCGAGGTCGGGATGGGTGAAGTCGAGGCCCGTATCGATGTCGCCGACCACCACGGTCGGGCTGCCGCCCGTGATCGCGTGGGCCTGGGGCGTGTGAATCTGGACCATGTCCCACTGCAGGCCCGACAGGGTGTCTGTGTCGGTTGCTGGGAGATTCACAGTCGGGCTGTTCGACGCTTCGCTCGAGATCTCGTCGCGTAGCTGAACGACCGCCTTTGCAGTCGCTGAGACCGCAGCGATGCGGCTGTCTTGCGCGAGCGTGGACTTGAAGGTCGCACTGCTTGATCGCACGACGGCGACTCCGATGGCGCCATAGCTTGCGACCAGCGTGCCGCCCGCCTGCTGGACCGAGGCCGCGGCGTCGGCTGGCACCGCCTGGGATTTGTAGAGGACGAGATACGTACTGGACGCCCCGTCCGCCAGGGCAATCGGCGCCGACAGCAACAGGCCTCCGAGCAGGCCTCCGGCGGCAAGCAGGGCAAGGGCGTGACGCACGGGCATGCGCATGCGGTGTCCTCCCAACGCTTCCCCGGCGGTGCCCTGTACTGTAGGTCTGGGCGCGCCCTGCAGGCATCACATCGACATCACAAACGCCTGCCTTCGCGCGCATGGCGTTACCTCGCCCAGTACGCTTGCTCGAATGTCGATCGAACGCGTCTTTGTCGCTGGCGCGGGCTTGATGGGCCACGGAATCGCCCAGGTCCACGCCGCAGCCGGCAAGCACGTAACGCTCTACGAGCCCGAGCTCGAACGAGCCACCGCGGGCCGCGAGCGCGTTGCCGGGAACCTGGCCCGCGCTGTCGAAAAGGGCAGACTCAAGGCCGAAGAGCGCAAGTCGGCCCTGGCGCGGATCGAGCCGACCGACGACCTGACGTTGGTGGCAGCGGCAGACCTGGTGGTCGAAGCCGTCTTCGAGGACCTCGAGGTCAAGCGGGGGCTCTGGCGCGACCTCGACGCTGCAGCGCCCGTGCGGTCGATCTTCGCCTCAAACACCAGTTCGATCTCGATCGATCGCCTGGCCGAGGCCGTTGGTCCGGGGCGGCGGTCCCAGTTTGTCGGGATGCACTTTTTCAGTCCGGTTCCCGTGATGCCACTCGTCGAGTTGATCCGGGGCAGCGCGACGGACGACGCGACGGAGGAGGCGATCCGCGCGCTGGCAGGCGAGCTCGGGAAGCAGGTGATCGTCTCCCGGGACAGGCCGGGATTTCTCGTGAACCGGATCTTGATCCCGTTTCTCGGAGAGGCTATGCGAGCGTTCGAGGAGGGGACGGGCACTGCCGAGGACATCGACGCCGGAGCCCGGGTGGGGCTCAACCACCCGATGGGTCCTCTCGAGCTGGCCGACTTCATCGGGCTGGACGTATGCCTGGGAATCATGAAGGTGCTCCACGATGGTCTGGAGCGAGAGCCGTTCGCGCCGCCGAAGGTCCTCGAGGATCTGGTGGCCGCGGGCCACCTCGGCCAGAAGACCGGTCGCGGCTTCTACACCTATCCGCGCGAGCGCTGAGCGTCCGCCTCCTCGGCGTCTGCCCGCGCAAGCAGCTCGCGCACGGTGCGTGTGACCGTTTCGATGTCGAACGGCTTCGCCAGAAGGCCGATTCCGTGCTCCGTGGCGAAATCGCTCAACTCGGAGTTCAGGACATCCCCGCTCATGAACACGAAGCGGCGCGCCAGGCCCGGTCGGATGGCAGCGATGGCATCGTGGACCTCCGTCCCGGACATGCCGGCCATTCGGTGATCGCACATCACGAGGTCGAACGTCTCGGTTCGGACACGATCCACCGCGTCGCGGCCACCACCGGTGACGACGGGGTCGAGCCCGGCGACCTGCAGGGCCTTGTGCAGGAAGGCGCGAATCGCCGGTTCGTCGTCGAGGACGAGGATTCGCGGCCGCCGAGAAGGGCTGGCGGCGTGCTCGCCGTCGCGCTCGTTGGGCTGTGTTCGTTCAACGAGGCCTCGGCCCGGCGTCCGGACCGGTTGCGGCGTCCCGACCAGGTGTTGAACGAAGCCGGCCTGGCTCGCCAGTGGGACGGCGGTCAGCGGCAGCTCAACGACGAAGGCCGCGCCACCGTCGGCCGGCGTTTCGAACCACAGGCGGCCCTGATGTCCCGCGACGATCCCGAACGACACCGAAAGGCCGAGGCCGGTGCCCGTGCCGGGTTCCTTGGTACTGAAGAACGGCACGAAGAGGCGCGACCGCAGAGCCGCTGGGACTCCCGGGCCGCTGTCGCGGATCTCCAGTCGAACCATGTCCCGGCCGTCGTCGGCCTCGAACCGCGAGGCCGTAATGTCCATCCTGCCCGGTGCTCCCGTGGCGGTGACCGCCTGGATGGCATTGAGCGTCAGGTTCAGGAGGACCTGTTGCATCTGGGCCCGATCGACCTCGACGGGCGGGAGCTCGCCTGGGATCGACAGGCTGACCTCGATCTGGCCCGCAGCGATTGCGTACGACTGGAGGCTCAGCACGCTCTCGACGAGCGGTCGGATGGGAGTGGGATGGCGCTCCGGCGGGCGTTGGCGCGCGAAATCGAGCAGGTTCTGGACGATGCCTCGTGTTCGCTCGGCTTCCTGCGCAAGAAGGTGGGCATCCTTGCGCATGTCTTCGGGGAGTCGTTTGTCGCGGCTGATCCATTGCGAGTAGCCGATTACCGCCGCCAGCGGGTTGTTCAGCTCGTGCGCAACGCCCGACACGAGCTGACCCATCGCCTCCATCTTTTGGGCCTGGAGCAGCTCCGCCTGGAGCCGCTCGACGGTCGTGAGGTCACGAACGAGCACGAGACCGCGAGGTTCGCCCGCGATCGCGACTCGCGTGATCGTGACCTCGGCCGGGAAGGTTGTTCCGTCGGGTCGAACGCCGGTCGCCCGGAAGCGTGTATGACGGCCCCGACGTGCCGCGTTGCTGCGACGCGGTCCCGCGTTTGGACCGGGCATGCTCAGCTCGTCCGCACGGCGGCGAAGCAGCTCCTCGCGGGTCGTGCGGAACTGGGCGAGAGCGGCGCCGTTCGCGTCCAGGATCTGCCGTCGGCGGCCGATCAGCAGTAGCGGCTCCGGAGACTCCTCGAACAGCGTCCGATAGCGTTCCTCGGAGGCGACCAGGCGCTCCCGCAAACGGAAGTTCGCCAGGGAGATGCTGGCGATGCGGGCGATCGCATCGAGAGCCCGCGGGTCCACGCCCAGCCGTTCGATCGGGCGGTCGAACGACACGAGCAGCACGCCCGCCAGCTGGTCACCGGTCCGCAGCGGCAAGGCGGCATACGCGACCAGGCCTGTCGGGGGCGTCGCGCTGCCGCCTGCTCGGTCGCCCCCGGCCGGCGCGCTCTCGGCTGCTCCCGACTTGTCGGCGCCTCGCCTGGGTTTGCGCGCGGGGGCGGCTTCGGATGCCGGCTCGAAGTCGTCGTCATAGGCGCGCAGGAAGGAATTGCCGCCCTTCCGAAAGTGAATGACTGGATCGAACTGGCCTGCCGGTCCGTCGGCCCGCCAGCCAGGGAACGGCTCGAACGACCCGATCGATGCGACCATCGGGAGGCGGTCGCTCGTACTCAGGAGGGCGTATCCACCGCCACGAGCGCCGAGCGCAGCGACGACCTGCTCGAGCGTCTGCCGTGCGAGCCCGTCGAGATCGCTGGCCGTTTCGCCGGCCGAGGTGAGCGACTGCAGCGCGGCGAGCTGGTCGCTCAGGCTTCGCTCGTCGCTTACGGCGCGCGTCAGCTCGTCGAGGAGTCGCGCATTCTCGAGGGCATTGGAGATGTGGGCTGCGGCCTGGATCAGGACGCCGTCGGTAATCGCCGCCCGGATATCCGCTGGCCACGCCAGCCCGATGAACCCGGCAAGCTCGCCATGGACGCGGAGTCCGACGAGCCGGATCCGCTCGATGCCGCGTTTGCGCAATGCCTCCGCGACGACTGGTCGAAGGGGCGCGCGGGCGAGGTCGGTCGAGACAACGGTGCCAACGGGCTGGAGCGCCTTGAGGACCGGCGAATCGGGAATCGCGAGGCTTCGAACCAGCTCGGAGAATTCGGGCGTGAGGCCGTGTCCGGCCTCGATGACATAACCCCCCGGGGTCGCGGTCAGGATGATGCCCATCCGCGCCTCGGTCGCCCGACACACACGCTCGACGGCGTCCTGCGCGATCATGCCTCGCGTCCGCGAGCCTCCGCTCACGACACCGAGCATGCTCAGCCCGGTGAGCTCTTCCTCGAGCCGGGCCGCCGCCGTGACATCCCGCAGGATCGCGATGATCTGGCGTGCGTCTGAGTTGGATCTCGTGCCTCGGCGTCGGTGACCGTCAGGTCCCTCGACGATCGTTGCCGAGGCATCCAGCACCATCGTGTGCTCGCGGTGCGATCCAGCCAGCGGCCTGACCGAAAGACGGCCGCGCCACTGGCGACGCGCGTACAGCTCCGCCCGCACGGCGCGCGCGTCAACGGGCGTGCCCGGCCCGATCGCCTCCAAGTCGACCAGCTCGCCGAGTGGGCGGTCGACCGCCTCACCCGCGGGCAGGCCCAGCAGCCTTTCCGCAGCCACATTCAACGCGACGATCCGGGTTTCGTCGTCCAAGACCACGACGGCATCGTCGACGGCCGCCAGGAGCGAATCCATCACGGAAGGCGGACGGACGACCGAAGACGGAAGCATTCCCCGGGCTCTGTGGGCGG
>VBEC01000075.1:0-33734 GCA_005883615.1 Chloroflexota bacterium
CGGCGCCGACCGACGCGAGCGCGATCGGCTCCTTGAGGAGCGGGCTCCAGCCTGTGCTCGTCGCCCGGCCGATGTGGCGGCCGCCCTCGGCGAAGACCGGGACGGGAATCCTCGATACCGCCATTGGTGCTTCGGGTGGCAGGCCATGCGTCGCAAACAGGCGCTCGATGCCGGTCCAGTCGAGCTCGAGACCGACGAGTCGCCTGCTCGGGCCGCCCGCCGCCTGCTCGTGCTCCAGCGCTCGACGCCCGACGAAATCGGCGGGCTTGTCGAAGTCGACGAGTCGTCCGAGCCCGATCTCGAACGGTGAATAGGCCTGCTCGGCGCTCATTGCATGGCGCGAGCTCGTGTAGTCGGCCTCGATGAGGATCAGACCGGCCTCGAGGCGGGCGACATCCAGTGCAAGCATTCCGGCGGGGCGAAGATCGAACGGCCGTCCGGCCGCCACCAGGGCATCCCACACCTTGACCGCACGGTCTGCATCCACCCACAGCTCGTAGCCGAGATCGCCCGTGTAGCCCGTCCGGGAAACGTCGACGGCGGTTCGACCGATGCGCGCCGCACGCCGCCGGAAATAGCGCAGGTCGGTGAACGACTCGCCCGTTGCCGCCTCGAGAACGTCCCGCGAGAGCGGCCCCTGGAGTGCCAGGGCGGCGACCCGCTCCGAGACGTCATCGATCTCGACCTCCAGGCCGGCCGCATTCAGGCGGAACCAGCGCAGGTTGGGCTCGGCCGCCGTCCACCGGTAGGTCAGCTCATCGAGCCGGTGGACCGTCCCATCGTCGACGACCTTGCCCGCCTCGTCGCACCACGGCGTGTAGTAGACCTGGCCCACCTTCAGCTTGGCGGCGTCCCGAGTGATGACCCGGTCGATCAGCCGTGCGGCGTCGCGGCCGGATAGCAGGTATTTGTAGAGCGGCGAGACGTCGATGAGGGCAGCGGCCTCACGAATCGCGTTGTACTCGATGTCGTGCGCGTCCGCGTAGGCCGACGAGGCGTAGTAGCCGGACCATTCCCGCCACTGCATCTTGCGATTGAGCGGCGATGTCCTGTCATGGAACGGCGTCCCGACGCTCATCCGTCGATCGCGGCGAATTCGTCCAGGAACCTGGCGGTCACCTGGGCCGCCTTGGCGGCGTAGTCCAGGCGATAGTTCTCGTCGGGGGCATGGGCCCGGCAGTCGTCGTGCCCGCCGCCCAGGCTGGTCATTCTGATCGTGTCGCGGCCGCAGACTTGCCACATCGGTGCGGTGCCCGGAGCCGACAACCGGCGCTTGGCCGGACGGCCGAAAACGGCCTCCGAGACTCGGGCTGCCGCGTCCAGCAGTGGATCATCGGGGGTGGTCCAATAGGCACGTTCCTGCTCGGCCTTCGCCCCGAACTTCACGTCTTCGAACCCGCGCCGATCGAGGTGCGCCCTTAGATTCGCGAGGATCGCCGTCGGATCCTGGTCGGGCACGAGCCGGATGTCGATCCGGACGTGCGCTTCGGCCGGTGTGATCGTCTTGGCGCCGGGGCCGGTGAACCCGGCCCACAGTCCCTGGACGTTGCAGGTCGGCGTAAACGTCATGGCCCGGATGGCCTCGCGCTCGTTCATGCCGCCCAGGAACCGGTCGACGCCGAACTCCCGCTTGCGATCGGCGAGATCTGCGGTCGAGGTCGAGTCGACGATCGCAACCTGGGCCGGCGTGGGTGGCAGGACACCATCGTTGAGCCCGTCGACCGCCGGTTGGCCATCCTCGTTCCAGAAGGTCGCCAGCGCCTGGATCAGGCGCGCCGGCGCGCTCGGCAGCACGGTGGCCAGGCTCGAGTGCGCGTCATAGGCGATCGACTTCACGAACAGCTCGACCACGATGATCCCGCGGACGCCGCCCACGATCTCCGGCTGTCCGACGAGGTCGACGCCGCCACCTTCGATCAGCGCGCCCTCGACCTTCCGGATGCCGGGCCGCAGATCGAGCAGCTGGTCGAGGTGGCCGCTGCCGTATTCCTCCTCCCCCTCCACGAGGAAGCGGACACGACAGGGAAGGCGGCCGAGGGTCGCCAGGTACGCCTCGACGCCCCACACGCGCGACATCAGCTCGCCCTTGTTGTCGGTGACGCCGCGCGCGTAAAGCCGTCCGTCGCGGACCTCCGGCTCATACGGCGGGGTCGTCCACAGCTCGTACGGCACCGCCGGCTGCACGTCGTAGTGCTGGACGGCGTTGAGCGTCATTGGCCCGTCCCCGATCTCCCCGATCACCAGTGGCGGGACGTTCGGATCGCCCGGGAGCTCGACCGTATCAACCCTGGCCCCCAGCCGATCGAGGCGCTCGGCTATCCATTCGGCGGCTCCGCGGAGGGCCGGGAGGTCGGTCGATTCGGAGGGGAACCGGCAGAACTGTGTGAGCTCGTCGGTCCAGGCGGACATGTGCTCCTCGACGTATCGGTCGAGCGCGGCGTAATCCGGCAACGCGTGCCTCCTCATGTGCGAAGGCCCGACGATAGCCGAGGGCGGGCGTCGGTGCAGGTCGCGGCTCTCGTGCATCGCCTCGGCTACAGTTGGGGCGAGGCGGGCAAGCTGGATTTGGGTGAGGAGGAGAGGGTTGGCCCAGCGCTACGACGCCCTCGTGATTGGCGGCGGCCACAACGGCCTGATCAGCGCGGCCTACCTCGCGCGCGCCGGCTGGCGCGTGCTCGTCCTCGAGCGGCGCCACGTCGTCGGTGGGGCCGCAGTGACCGAGGAGATCGTGCCCGGCTTCCGGTTCTCGGTCGCGTCGTACGTCGTCAGCCTGCTCCGGCCGGAGATCATTCGCGAGCTCAACCTGCCCCGCCATGGCCTGGACATCCTGCCGCTCGACGGGACGTTCACGCCACTCGCTGAAGGTTCGGCGCCGACCGGCGGCGACTACCTGTGGCGCGTGAACGATCACGGCCGGACGATCCGGGAGCTCCGGCGCTGGTCGAAGCTGGACGCCGAGGCGTACGACGAATACGGGCGCCTGATGGTCGAGATGGCCCGCTTCATCAAGCCGATCCTGGGCATCGTCCCGCCCGATCCAACCGGCCGCGACCCGCGCGAGTTCCTGCCCCTCGGCGGCCTGCTGCGCTCGTTCCAGAAGCTGCCCGAAACGCAGCAGGCCGTGTTCGTGCAGCTTATGACGATGAGCGCGGCCGACTTCCTGGGCCAGTGGTTCGAGACGGATCCGCTCAAGGCGACCATGGCGGTGTCCGGGATCATCGGGACGTTCCAGGGTGTGCGCTCGCCGGGCACGGCGTACGTCCTGCTCCATCACTACATGGGCGAGATCGACGGCGCATTCCGGGCGTGGGGCATCCCCAAGGGCGGCACGGGCGGTGTCTCGAGCGCGATCGCATCCTCGGCGCGGTCGTTCGGAGCCGAAATCCGCACGGAGGCGCCGGTCGCCCGCATTCTCGTCCGCAACGGCCGGGCGACGGGCGTGGCGCTCGAGTCGGGCGAGGAGATCGAGGCCGACGTCGTGCTCTCGTCGGTCGACGCGCGACTGACGTTCCTCGGCCTGGTCGAGCCGGGCACGCTCGAGCCGTCATTCGAGGACGAGGTACGGCGCTTCAAGTTCAGGGGTTCGTCGGGCAAGGTGAACCTGGCAGTGGACCGACTGCCGGACTTCAGGAGCCTTCCGGGCGAAGGGGAGCACCTTCGTGGGGCGATCAGCTTCAGCCCCTCGGTGGATGCGATGGAGCAGGCCTACGACGACGCGAAATACGGCCGATTCAGCCGCCGGCCGTACATCGACATGATCATTCCGACCCTGGTCGACCCGTCCATGGCCTCGCCGGGCAAGCACGTCATCAGCTGCTTCGTCCAGTACGCCCCGTACCATCTCGACCCGTCACTGGGTGGCTGGGACGAGCAGCGTGAGGCGTTCGGGGATACGGTGATCGACACGATCGCAGAGCACGCCCCGAACATCCGCGACGTGATCGTGGGCAGGCAGGTCCTGACGCCACTCGACCTGGAACGAATGCTCGGCCTGACCGAGGGCAACATCTTCCAGGGTGAGCTGTCCCTCGAGCAGCTCTTCTTCAACCGGCCGGTACCGGGTTATGCGCGCTTCAGGACCCCCATCCGCGACCTGTGGTTGTGCGGCTCGGCGACCCACCCCGGTGGCGGGATCATGGGCGCGAACGGGCGACTGGCCGCGCTCGAGGTCCTGCACGGCCGAAAGCGCAGCGCCGCCTGATGGCCTCGGGCGCCCACGACGCCGTCGTGATCGGCGGCGGCCACAACGGGTTGGTGACGGCAGCCTACCTGGCTCGCGCGGGGCTCGGCACCCTCGTGCTCGAGCGACGAGCGAGCGTGGGGGGCGCGGCTGCCACGTCCGAGCTGGCTCGTGGCTTCCGCGTCCCGACGCTGGCACACACGGTCGGGCGGCTCCGGGCGTCCGTCGTGCGCGACCTGGGACTTCGCGAGCGCGGGCTGGCATTCCTGGCTCCCGACGTGCGCGTCTTCGCACCGCAGCCGGACGGAACGGCGATCACCCTGTGGGCCGACGTCGCCCGGACCGCGGACGGGCTCCGTGGCCGGAGTCCCCATGACGCCGATGCGTACGCGAATTTCGACCGACTCGTCCGCTCGCTGGCTCGTTTCGTCGGTGACCTGGCGGCCACGACCCCGCCCGACATTCGCTCCCCGTCGCTGGGCGACGCCCTCACCGGGCTGCGCCTCGGCCGGTCGTTCCGTGGCCTTGGCAAGCACGATGCCCGGACGCTCCTGCGCGTCCTGCCGATGGCCGTCGCCGACTTTGCCGGCGAGGCCTTCGAGGACGATGCCCTGCGTGCTGTTGTCGCGGCCCGGGGCATCCAGTACACCGCCATGGGCCCCTGGTCGGCCGGGACCACGGGGGTTCTGCTGGCCGACTCGGTTGGGCCCGAGGGGGGCGCCGCCGGTCAGGCCGTCTTTGCGAAGGGCGGGCCCGGAGCAATGTCCGATGCGCTCGCCGCGGCCGTCCGGGCATTCGGCGGCGAGATTCGGACGAACGCGGACGTCGTCGCAATTACCGCCCGCGACGGGCGGGCGAACGGAGTCGCGCTGGGCTCCGGCGAGGAGATCGGGGCGCGGATCGTCGTTTCGGGGCTGGACCCGAAGAGAACGCTCGCACAGCTGGTCGACCCCGTGGAGCTCGGCCCCACCCTCGGCTGGCGCGTGGCCAACTACCGAACCGCTGGCGCGGTCGCGAAGGTCAACCTTGCGCTCGCCGCGCTGCCGCGGTTCACGGCGGCGGGGGAGGACGCCCGTCAGTTGTTGCGCGGGCGGATCGTCATCGCGACCGGCATGGACGACCTGGAGCGCGCCTTCGACGACTCCAAGTACGGTCGAATGTCGGCGCAGCCCTACATCGAAGCCACGATCCCATCACTGGCGGACCCACTCCTCACCTCGGGGGCGCCGGCGGGTGGCCACGTCCTGAGCGCGATCGTCCAGTGGATGCCCTACGCCCTGCGCGACCATGGCTGGGACGATTGCCGCGAGGAGCTCGGCGACCTGGTAGTGCGGGCCCTCGAGCGGTTCGCGCCGGCGATCGCAGACCTGATCGTGGCACGGCAAGTGCTCACGCCACTCGACCTGGAGAGCGGCTTCGGGCTCACGGGCGGACACCCGCTCCATGGGGAGCCCGGCCTGGACCAGTTCTTCCTGTGGCGCCCGCTTCTCGGCCATGCTCGCTACCGCATGCCACTGGAGGGCCTGTACCTGTGTGGCTCGGGGGCCCATCCGGGCGGCGGCATCACCGGCCAGCCAGGCCAGAACGCAGCGCGCGAGATCCTCACGGACTGGAAGAAGCGCCGTCCCTGGAGGCCGTAGCCTCGAGTGCCAGGGTTCGGGCTGCCCCCGTTACCTCTCCGGGAATGAGTCGACCGCGAAGTGGCCTCGGCGCCGACTGGTGGCGCCACGGGGTCCTCTATCAGATCTACCCGCGGAGCTTCCAGGACAGCAACGGAGACGGCATTGGCGACCTGCCGGGCATCACGGCTCGGCTGGATCACCTGAACGGCAAGGCCGACTCCCTTGGAATCGACGGGATCTGGCTGTCGCCGTTCTATCCCTCGCCAATGGCGGACTTCGGCTACGACGTCGCCGATTACTGCGACGTCGATCCCCGGTTCGGGACGCTCACGGACTTCGATGAGCTGCTGGGGTCCGCCCACGAGCGAGGGATACGGGTCATCGTCGATCTCGTGCCCAACCACACGTCCGATCAGCACCCATGGTTCCTCGAGGCGCGCGCCTCGCGTGACAACCCAAAACGCGATTGGTACGTGTGGGCCGATCCCCGCGCGGACGGCTCGCCGCCCAACGGCTGGCGAAGCGCCTTCCCCCGCGTCGGCCGCGCCTGGACGCTCGATCAGCGCACGGGCCAGTACTACCTTCACTCGTTCACCCGGGAGCAGCCGGACCTGAACTGGTGGAACCCGGGCGTCCGGATGGCATTCGAGGAGATCCTGCGCTTCTGGCTGGACCGAGGCGTCGATGGCTTCCGCATCGACGTGGCCCACCGAACGGTCAAGCCTCGGAGCCTGCGGGGTCATCGGCCGATCGAGAACATCCCGGGCGTTCTGGATCGGATGCCGCCGGCCGACGAGCCGGAGCTTCATGCCCTTCTGCGCAGCTGGCGGCAGCTCCTCGACGAATACGACGAGCGTATGGCGGTGGGCGAGGTCTTCCTGTTCGATCCGGTCAAGTTCGTGAGCTTCTACGGCGCGGGCGAGGACGAGCTCCACCTCGCGTTCAACTTCGCATTCCTGCGCGCGCCGTGGGCGGCCGAGGCCTTCCGGAATGTGGTAGCAACGTTCGAGAGGCTGCTGCCGCAGGGCGCCTGGCCCGACTACACCCTGTCGAACCACGACAACCCGCGAGCGATCAGCCGCTACGCGCTCGCAGACGACCCGGAGCGGGCGCGACGGAGGGCGCGGCTGGCCGCCCTGATGTTGCTGACGCTGCGCGGAACGCCCTTCCTCTACTACGGCGAGGAGATCGGAATGACGGATGGCCCGATCCCGCCAGAGCGCGTCGTCGACGTGGCGGGCCGCGACCCGGAGCGGACGCCCATGCAGTGGGATGCTTCTCGCGGTGCGGGATTTACGACCGGCGACCCGTGGCTGCCGATCTCGCGGGAGGCCCGGACCGTCAACGTCGAAGCTCAGCGGAGCGATCCCGACTCGATGCTCGGGCTGTACCGGCGGCTGATCGCCTACCGGCGGGCCAGTCCAGCGCTGTTCGGCGGCGGCTATCGTCCGATCGCGGGTCTCCCGAGCGACTGCTTCGGCTATGTCCGCGAGGCGGAAACGGGTGCCGTTGCCGCGCTGCTCAACTTCGGCGACCGCCCGGTCCGCGTTCGCCGGGACCGCCTCGAGGGCGCGCTCGGATTCCGGGGCGGCTTTGTGCTGTCGACCGATCCCGGCCGTGGCGGCCCCAGCTCCGCTGGGTCGTTCGAGCTCGAACCGGACGAGGGACTCCTGATCGAGAACGGTGGACAGCCAGAAGCTGAGGATCCGCTGAGGTGAGCGATGCCTAGCGCCGCTCCGTGGCGTGCTCGGCGGCCAGCTCCTGCTCGAGCTCGTCCGAGCGTTCGCGAGCGACCCGTGCCGATACCCGTGACCTCCGTCGGCCCGCAGGCGGGGGGGCAGTCTTCTCGGGCCTGGCCGCTTCGACCGGCTGCTTCACGCGGGCTCCAGTGAGCTTGGCGGATTGCCAGTCCCAGCTGCGGAGCCGTCGGAGGAGCTTTCGGGCGGTGAGGTCGAGCTGGATCGGCGTGACGGCGATTCGTCGGTTGACCACGGCGTGGAAGTCGGTTCCTTCGACCGCCAGGCCCGACGGCGGTGGGCCGCCGATCCAGTAGTAGGGGATCCCGCGCGGATCGAGCCGCTGGATGAGCTCGTCCTGATAGACACGCTTGCCCAGCCTGGTCACCTCGATCCCGGCGCAGTCATCGGGACCCACGGCGGGCACGTTGACGTTGATCAGTTGGCCGGGGGACAGGCCGTGTTCCAGGATGTTCCGGGCGGTCGTCGCCGCGGCCAGCGCCGCCAGCGTGAAATCGGGGTGCTCGTAGTACTCCTGCGAGATGGCGAAGGCCGGGCAGCCGTTGATCACAGCCTCCATGGCCGCACTGACGGTGCCCGAGTAGGTGATGTCGTCGCCCAGGTTGGCACCGTAGTTGATGCCCGATGCGACGAGGTCGAAGCCGTGGCCGAAGTAACCGAGGAACGCCAGGCTGACCGCATCTGTCGGCGAGCCGTCCACCGACCAGGCGGTCGAGCCGTCGGCAAGTTCGCGCTCACGCACACGGAGGGGTCGCATCAGCGTCTTCTGGTGCCCGACCGCGCTCTGATTTGTATCGGGCGCGACGACGAAGGTCTCGCCGATCGGATCGAGTGCCTGCTTGAGCGCCAGCAATCCGCGCGACTCGATACCGTCGTCGTTGGTCACGAGGATGCGCGGACGGGAGGTCCAGTCGCGCAGAGGTCGTGCCGCCCTGCGGAGGGCCCGCGGGCCGCCACGGCGGCCGCCTCCGGCGAGCGGTTCGCCGCGCTCCTTGTCGACGTCGCGGCGTTCGACCCGGGCTCGCTCCCGGGTCATGTCCGGCTTTTCCCGCTCGCGCGCACCCGCGCGATCACGGCCGCCGTCGGTCACGCGTTGGATCGGAGGTTCCGCCCTTCCGGAGTCACGGTTGGACCCCGGAGGGGCTTCGCGAGAGTGGATCCTCGGGCTCGTCGACCACATCCGGGTCGAGGCCGGGTGAAGGCTCACGGGGCACGCGAACGGACCGACCCTCGCGCGTCTCGAGGCGCCTCGCTGCTCGTTGTTTGACGGGCGCGGCCGAGCGGGCCTGCGCGAGGTAGTGGAAGAAGAATGCCGAGATGACAGCGGCGATCGGGATGCCGAAGATCGCGCCGGCGATGCCGCCGATCTTTGAGCCCAAGAGGACCGACCCCATGACCACGATCGGATGGATGCCCACTGCGTGCTGCATGAGCCTTGGCTGGACGATGTTCATCACGACGAACCAGCCGCCGATCATCGCGATGAGCGTAGGCAGGGTCGTCTCGGGTCGCAGCACGATCGCCGCGAGCACCGGCGGCGCCCACGCCAGGAACGGCCCGAAGAACGGGATGGCCATGAGGACCCCGGCGAGAGCCGAAGTCGCCGGCAAGTAATCGAGGCCAAGCACGCCGCTTACAGCAGCCGCGAAGAGGCCGTAGGCGATGCCCATGACGGCCTGACCGCGAAGGAACCCGCCGAACGAGCTCCCGATGCTCGATTCGAGCAGCCGCGCCTCCTTGGCGTAGGCGGGCGGCACGAGCCGGAACAGGAACGACAAGATCCGGTCGTGGTCGGCGACCATATATAGCGACAGGATCAGGACCACGAGCAGGTTGCCGAGGATGCCGAGGCTGGCAACCGCCAGCTGCTGGAGAGGACCGACAAGCTCGTTCGCGTAGCCGGCGATGTTGTCCAGGAAGGCTGTCGCCTGGGCGACGAGGTTCACCTGGCCAAGGCCAAGCGCGCCGAGCCGCTCCTGCCAGGGCGCGAGGAGGGCTGGCAGCTGGTCCCGTAGCAGCGGCACGCTTCGAATGAAGTCGGTGATCGAGCTTGCGATCGCATTGGCAACGAGCACAGCAAGCACGACCAGGGTGCCCAGCAGCACCGCATACACAAGGACGACCGCTGCCACGCGCGGCAGGCGCGGGATCTTTCGTACCAGCGCCGACACGATCGGACTCAGGATGAAGGCCAGGAGCCAGGCCAGGAAGAAAACGAGGACGATGTCGCCGAACGAGAAGAACAGGGTGCCGACGAAACCGACGACCACGAATGCCGTCGCGATCGTGCCCAGGATGATCAGGGCGTCGAGCCAACGCCGCTGTCGATAGGTCAGCTGGAGAGCCATTCGCCGGGTCGAGTCCTCTGCGCATTCGATTGGGGAGTTCCGCCACTCCCCATCGATCATGGTAGCCCCTGGCCATCGGCCGGGACTCCAATTCCGTCCCTGCACGCCCCGGTCGTGGCGCGGCGCATACGCGATGGCTGAGTCCTAGCGCAGGCCCATTTTCTGGCGAACCTCGGCCATGGTCTCGGCCGCCATCGGTCGAAGGCGGTCCGCGCCCTCTTCGAGGGTGCCCTCGACTCGCTCGGGTGACGCAATCAGCTCGAGGTACTTCTCCCTGGCCGGAGCGTAGTGGCGAATGATGCGATCGGCGAGCAGGGCCTTCGTGTCGACGCAGCCGGTCCGTGCGGATCGCTCGCCCTCCCAGATTTCCTCGTAGTCCGGGCCGAAGAAGCGATGGAGCTGGCAGACATTGCAGATCTCAGGCCGGCCCGGGTCCGTGCGGAGGATGCGCTTGGTGTCGGTCACCATCGACATGACCTGCTTCCGGATGACCTCCGGCGCCGCGAAGACGTCGATCGTGTTCCCGAGCGACTTGCTCATCTTCCGAACCCCGTCCGTGCCGAGAACGACCGGTGCCTCGGTGAACACGGCCTGCGGCTCCGGGAACGTCTCGCCGTAGCGATTGTGGAACGCCCGGACGATTTCACGCGACAGCTCGAGATGCGCCGCCTGGTCCTTCCCGACCGGCACGAGCGACGCCTTGTAGATGACGATGTCCGCTGCCTGCAGGACGGGGTAGGTCAACAGCCCATCGTTGATGTCGTGGGGTTGCTGCTCCCGTTTCTCCTTGTACGTTGGGGTCCGCTCGAGCCAGCTGACCGGTGTGACCGTGGCCAGCAGCCAGGCGAGCTCGGTGTGCTCCGGTCGGTGCGACTGCACAAACAGGGTGCAGTGCTCGGGATCCAGGCCAAGGGCGAGCAGCGATGCCGCCATCTCGCGCGTGCGCTGGCGCAGGAGCTCGGGCTCGTGGGTGCTGGTCAGGGCGTGGTAGTCGACGATGCAGTAGATCGCCTCGTACTCCCACTGGAGCCGCACGTAGTTGCGGATCGCGCCGAGGTCGTTGCCGAGATGCACGATCCCTGAGGGCTGGATCCCGCTGAAGATCCGGGCCCGGGACGCGGGTGCCTCTGAGGGGGCTGGAGCGGCAGCGACTGCGGCGGTCATGGTCGCGGAGTTTAGCGAGCCAACCAGTGCCCCGTGCGTCCCTGGTCGATCCCTTTGTTATGCAGGCGCAACGGCGGGATGCCGTCTGCCATGTCCTCGTGGCCACGCCCGATTTCATCGTCCGCGCCATCCGAGCCGCAAGGGTCGGCATTTCGGGGCCCGGCTGATCGAGGGAGGTGCGCCAACAGCTTCGACCGCTTGGATGAGCCCGAAGGCACGGAGGGAATTCCTCGGGGCTGATCGCCTGCCGGCGGAACAGGCACGCGAAGCGCAGGCGAGGGAAACAGGGAGGTACTCGTGGCTACTGCGATGCCCAATGCGGAGCCAACGGCACCGGCGCGACGGTACGACTACAAGATCCCGTTCGTGATCGGCGCATCGGCGATCGGAACCGTCGTCGAGTGGTACGACTTCTACCTGTACGGCGTCCTGGTCGCGTTCTTCTCAACGCAGTTCTTCCCGAAGGGTAACGACGTCGCGGCACTTCTCGCGTCGCTGGCCACCTTCGGAGCCGGCTTCGCCGTGCGCCCGTTCGGGGCCGCCGTATTCGGACGCGTCGGGGACATCGTTGGCCGGAAGTTCACGTTCCTCGTGACGATCACGGTGATGGGCCTGTCGACCGCCTTCGTCGGCCTCCTGCCGACCTATGCGGCGATCGGCATCCTGGCGCCGATCCTGCTGGTGACGCTGCGCCTGCTGCAGGGCCTGGCGCTCGGCGGCGAGTACGGCGGGGCCGCGATCTACGTGGCGGAGCACTCGCCGGACGACAAGCGGGGTGCCAACACCAGCTGGATCCAAACGACGGCAACCGTTGGCCTTCTCCTCGCGCTCGTGGTCATCTTCATCGTTCGCACGTCGTTCAGCCAGGCCGATTTCGAGTCGTTCGGCTGGCGGATCCCGTTCATCCTGTCCGCGGTCCTGGTCGTCATCGCGCTGGTGATCCGGATGCGCCTCCAGGAGACGCCGCTGTTCGCCCGCCTGAAGGCCGAAAACCGCCATTCCAAGTCGCCTTGGCGAGAGAGCCTCGGCGATCCGGCCAACGCGCGGCTCATCGCGCTGGCCCTGCTCGGTGCAACGGCCGGGCAGGCCGTGGTGTGGTACCAGGGCCAGTTCCAGGCCCTGTTCTTCCTGGGCACGAACCTGGGAGTCAGGTTCCAGGACGCCTACCTGATCGTGGGGACAGCGCTCCTGCTCGGGACGCCCTTCTTCCTGGTGTTCGGGCGCCTGTCCGACAGCATCGGCCGAAAACCGATCATCCTGGCAGGCTGTGCCCTTGCCGCGATCACCTATTTTCCGATCTACAACCTGATGACGAGCTTTGCGCATCCGCAGGGCGTGTTCAACCACACGATCGGGAAGTTCGTGGCGCTGGGAACGACGACGCCGACAGTGGCCCAACCGGAGATCGTGCCGCTCATCGCGCTCGTCTGGATCCAGGTCCTGTATGTGACCATGGTCTACGGCCCGATAGCGGCCTTCCTCGTCGAGTTCTTTCCAGCTCGGATCCGCTATACAAGCCTGTCCATCCCGTATCACATCGGCAACGGCTGGTTCGGCGGGTTCCTGCCGCTCATCGCCGGTGCCATCCTGGCGGCCACCGGAAACCTGTATGCCGGGCTGATCTACCCGATCGTCGTCGCCACGATGACGCTGATCATCGGCGGCCTCTACATTCGCGAAACGCGGAACGTCCGCATCTGGGATGAGGTCGGCGGCGAGACTGCGGAGATGAGACAAGTATCCGGCGAAGCCCCGGAAGCCGAACGGGGAGCCGCCGCCAGCTGACGACCGCCCCGGCACCAAAGGCATAGATCGGTCGGCCGGCGCGGTCGCGCCGGCCGACCCGTGTTTGGACCCGTTCACCGATCGGGCGTCGGCTACCATGGCGCGCGATGTCCGCGCCGCCCTCGATCCGCTGATGGCCCCGGCGAGCCCGCTGAGGGTCGCGGTCCTTGGAGCCGGGACGGTCGGCGGCGCAGTCGTTCGCGTATTTCTCGATCGCCCCGAGTTGCTCGTCACGCACGATGGGGCTCCCGTCGAGCTCGTTGCCGTAGCGGTCCGGGACGTCGAGCGCGCGCGCCTGGCAAGCATCCCCGTGGCCCTACTGACCGATGCCCCGGCTCATCTCGTGGCGGACGACGGCGTCGATGTCGTCGTCGAGCTGATGGGCGGCGACGAGCCCGCTCACACGCTCGTGGCTGCGGCGCTTGGTGCCGGCAAGGCTGTAGTCACCGCCAACAAGCACATGCTGGCGCACCATGGCGCCGCGCTCGAAGCGACTGCCCGCCGTTCCGGGGCGGCCCTCCGCTTCGAGGCGTCGGTGGGCGGCGGCATCCCGTTGCTCAGTCCCATCGCGGAGGATCTCGCCGCCAACCGGGTTTCCGGTTTGCGCGGGATCGTGAACGGAACGACGAACTTCATCCTGAACGACATGGCCTCACGCGGCCGGGACTATGGGGAAGTGCTGGCCGACGCGCAGGCGGCAGGTTACGCCGAAGCCGATCCCACGGCCGACGTCGAGGGCTTCGACGCGGCCAACAAGCTGGTGATCCTTATGCGCCTCGCGTTCGGCTTCTGGGCCGACCCGGCCGACATCGCGCGCACGCCGCTGAGCCTGGCCGGAAGGCCCCGCGCCGGCATCACAGGCGTAGGCTCGGATGAGCTGGCCGGAGCTGCGGCGCTCGGGCTCGCGATCAAGCTCATTGCCTCGGCCACGCGCCTCGAGGACGGAACGATATTCGCGTCGGTCCTTCCGACTGCTCTGCCGTTGACCGATCCGATGAGCCGAGTCGAGGGGGTCACAAACCGGATCGAGGTGCGCGCGGAACCGATTGGCAGCCTGGCATTCAGCGGGCCTGGAGCGGGAGGGCCGGCGACGGCCAGCGCCGTTCTCGGCGATCTGATGGCCCTTGCCCGACGCGCTGGCAGCACGTGGGCCGGCCTCCCGCCCGCGGTCGCACCGCCGGCAATCGCCGGCCCGATTTACGAGTCGCCCGATCGCGGCTGGTACGCCTTTGCCCCCGGCGTTCGGCGAGAGGTCGCGGCCGACGAGCGGGTCAGAACTGCCATCGCATCGGGTGGGACGGCAATACACGCTCGGTGCTTGTCGTTGGCCGAGCTGCGTGCGTTGCTCAGCCCTCTCATGCCCGATGAGCTGGAGGCACCGATCTACACCACGGACGAGAGCCCGGCTGTGCCGACGGGTGGCGAATTGCGGCCAGGGGAGGTCGCCGGCGGTCCTGCCGGCCGTTCACCCGCAGCCGGCCCGCGATGACCGGAGGGCCCATCGTCGGTGCGCTGAACGGCCGTCGTCCGCGGCTGGTGGAGCGATATCGCCGGTTTCTTCCTGTCAGTGATGCGACCCCGCCCCTCACGTTGGGCGAGGGCTTCACGCCGCTCGTGCATGCCCGCCGCCTGGGGGCCGAGCTCGGGCTGACGAGGCTGTTCCTGAAGGTCGAGGGCCAGAACCCCACGGGCAGCTTCAAGGACCGGGGAATGGTGGTTGCCGTCGCCAGGGCGCTCGAGGATGGCGCCAAAGCCTTGATCTGCGCTTCGACCGGCAACACCTCGGCATCGGCGGCCGCCTATGGCGCTGCGGCCGGCCTGGAAGTTGTCGTCGTCCTGCCGCGCGGCCAGATCGCGCTCGGCAAGCTGCTGCAGGCCCTCGTCGCCGGAGCGCACGTGGTCGCCATCGATGGCAACTTCGACGAGGCGCTCACACTGGTACGGCAGCTCGCCGATGACCCGGCGCACCCCATCACGCTGGTGAACTCGATCAACCCGTACCGGCTGGAGGGACAGAAGACCGCTGCCTTCGAGGTCTGCGACGACCTGGGTGCGCCGCCCGACGTTCTGGCCATCCCCGTAGGCAACGCCGGCAACATCAGCGCTTACTGGGCGGGCTTTCGGGCCTACCGCGACGCGGGGGAGATCGAGGCATTGCCGCGCATGTTCGGGTTCCAGGCCGAAGGCGCGGCGCCGCTCGTCCTGGGCCATCCCGTCGATCAGCCGGAAACGATCGCCACCGCCATCAGAATTGGCAATCCGGCATCCTGGGACAAGGCGATCGCGGCGCGAGACGAGTCGGACGGCGTGATCCAGGCAGTCTCGGACGAACAGATCCTGGCTGCCTACCAGGACCTGGCCAGGCTGGAGGGCGTGTTCTGCGAGCCCTCCTCGGCCGCATCATTGGCGGGTATTCGAGCACTCGCCGAGTCGACCGATCTCGATCGGGATGCCACGATCGTCTGCGTGCTCACGGGCGCCGGCCTCAAGGACCCCGCGACCGCTCAGGCCAGCGCGCCGGCCATCGCCGAATCGGAGCCGAACGTCGACGCCATCCGGCGCGTGCTCGGCTGGTGAGCGAAGGAGGCGACCCATCCCATCCCGAGGGCCCGGCCGCCGGCCCGAGCGACCGATGATGCACTGGCTGGCCGAGATCGACGGAAGACGGATGACCGTCGAGGTACCCGCGTCGTCGGCCAACCTGGGGGCCGGCTACGACTGCCTGGCAATGGCTCTCGACATCGTCAACCGCGTGGAGGTCGAGGTTCGCGGATGGAGTCGAGGGGAGGTCGAGATCTCCGTCGACGGTGAGGGTGCCGGCGAGCTGGCGAGCGACCGCTCCAACCGTTTCGTACAGGGGCTCGAAGCGGCTCTGATCGCGGTTCGCGGCGAGATGCCCGTCGGTGCGGCCTGGCGTATCGAGATGCGCAACAAGATCCCGCTCGCGCGCGGCCTCGGTTCATCGGCGGCGGCGACCGTGGGCGGTCTCGTTGCGGGCAACGCGCTGCTTGGCGAGCCGCTGACGAACACGGACCTGCTCCGTCTCGCTACCGAGATCGAGGGGCACGCGGACAATGCCGCCGCCGCTCTTCTCGGCGGTTTCACGGTGGTGGGTCCGGGCGAGGGCGGCCTCGAGGCGCTGCGTTTCGACGCGCCGCGCGACCTGCGCGCCGTCCTGTTCATCCCCGACCTCCGCCTGGAGACCAAGGCAATGCGCAAGGTCTTGCCGCGCACGGTCCCGCTGGCCGATGCCACGGCCAACCTCGGCAGGGTGGCGATCGGCGTGGCGGGCCTGGCCGCCGGTCGCTTCGAGCTGCTGCGCGTACTCACCGTCGACCGCCTCCACGAGCAGTACCGAGCGCACGTATACCCGCAGTTGCCGGTGCTCATCCAGGCAGCGCGAGATGCCGGCGCGATCGGGGCATGCCTGTCAGGCGCGGGCTCGACCGTCATCGCCTTCTCCGATTCGGTGTCGACATTCACGCGAATCGAAGCCGCCTTCCTCGGCGTGGCAGCCGAGAACGACCTGCCCGGCAGGGTGGAGATTGCCTCGCCGCGCAACCACGGCGCGCGGGTAGTCGGCCGGCGGTAGAGGCAGTCCACGCTGAGGAGAGCGGAACCCGTACTGCCCTGATCGCGTCCCGGAGACGCGCTGCCCGATCGGGCTGCATTCGGGAGATCGACCATGACCGGTTCAATCCGCCGTCGCTCCGGCGCGCTCCTCGGACTCGTCGCCCTCGCCGCATTCGTCGGCGCATGTTCGTCGGGAGCCGTGCCGGCCCCTCTCTCCAAGGCCGGGAATCCGGCTGCCCAACCGGCGGCAAGCGGTGGGAGCGAGGCGGCGCGTGCGTCTGC
Organism: Chloroflexota bacterium; assembly: GCA_005883615.1. Classification (GTDB taxonomy): domain Bacteria; phylum Chloroflexota; class Limnocylindria; order Limnocylindrales; family CSP1-4; genus CF-16. The sequence goes on from VBEC01000075.1 coordinate 16,712, forward strand.
CGGCGCGACGGGCGATTCAGCGGCATACGGTTCGGGCTCCACCCAGTACACCCAGCAGGACGTCCTCCAGGACAGCGCGTACATCGTGAAAACGGGAACGATGACCGTTGAGGTCCAGCATCTCGACGCGGCTCTCCTCGCCGCACGTGCAGCAATTACGGGGCTGGGTGGCTACATCGCCGGTTCGCAACAGGTCAACAGCGACGATCGCTCGACGGCATCGATCACCTTCCGCGTCCCGGTCGCCCGCTGGGAAGAGGCCCTCGACGTCATCCGGAAGCTCGACTCCGCGAAGCTCATGGACATGCAGACGAATTCGGTCGAGGTGACCGGCCAGGTGCTCGACATCGGCGCCCGAATCGACAACCTGCGGGCTACCGAACGCCAGCTCCAGCTGATCATGGGCAAGGCCGTGAAGATCGGGGACATCCTCGAAGTCCAGTCGAAGCTCACGGACGTGCAGGGCCAGATCGAACAGCTGTCCACGCAGCAGTCGCACCTCAAGCAGCAGGCCGCCCTGTCGACCCTTGCCGTCGTCTTCTCGACGCCGGCGCCGAAAGCGGTCACCGAGACCTCCAAGGGTTGGGACCCGTCGGCCGAGCTGGACCACGCGGTCGCCCAACTCCTCGGCCTCGGACAGTCACTGGCGACCGGAAGCATCTGGTTCGGGATCGTGTGGCTGCCCGTGTTGATCGGCCTTGGCTTGATCGCCCTTGTGATCAGGTTCGCGATGGCCCGATTGGGGATTCGGCGTCGCCCGGACGACGGTCCTGGAGCCGAGCCCGCGATACCAGCCGCCTGAGGGAGCTTCGGAGACGTGCGATCGGAGCAGGTCCCAGGCCGGGTGCAGGGTCGGACGCCTGGCAGCGCGAGACTGGGTCCATGAGGCGGGTCAGGCCGTGGCGGCCCCGGATGAGTGAGCCTCGATGAAGCGGCGGACCTCGGCCCAGGCTTCGGCCGACGTCTTGGCGAACTCGTCCGCCTTGCGATCGAAGAAGCTGTGCGGCGCGCCGGGGTAGATCACGACCCGATGCTCCACCCCGGCGTTCTCCAGGGCGCGCTCGAAGTCGTGCGCCGCTGACGTCGGGATGCCCTGGTCCGCCCCGCCGAACATCGCCAGGATCGGATTCTTCATCTGCGCCGCGGCCTCGGCCGGCGCCGGCATGCCGCTTCGGTGCGGGCCGACCGGCCACCCGTAGAAGCCGATCGATCCGGCCAATCCAAGGGCCATGGTCGGCGTCAGGAACGACAACCTGCCGCCGAAGCAGAAACCGACGGTGAACAGCTTCTCAACCGACCCACCCTCCGGGCTGCGCAGGTACTGGGCGGCCGCAGTGATGTCGGCCGTCAGTCCGTCGATCGTCGTCTGCGGGATATGCTCGCTGTTGTCGAAGTCGGGGCCGCGCCGGCCCAGCCCGGCTGTTCGCCCGAAGTAGTCGATGGCGACCGCGTCCACGCCGATCTCGGCAAACCGGAGCGCCAGATCCTCGTAGTAGATGTGCAGCCCGCGGACATCGGGCAGGACGATCATCCCGGCGCCGGTCGGCTTCGCCGCGCGGGCCGAGAAGGCCGTGTAGCGGTTTCCGTCGGCCGCCTGCAGGACCATCTCCGCCGAGTCGGCGGCGCCGCCTTCGATCGGGCTGATCGGCGGCCGGCTGTCGAGATCGAAACACATCGCGGAGCACCTCCGGGCATCATTCGGATGGTCCATTTTCCCAGCGAGTCGCTGCCCGCGCCTTGCGCCGTGCCATCGTCGTCAAAGCCAGTTTCGAGCGGCGGCCGAAGGAGCCGCTGCTAGAATCCCTCGAATGCCAGCCCCGCTTGTCGTGCAGAAGTTCGGTGGATCGAGCCTCGCCGACGCGGATCGCATCCGGCGCGTGGCGCGGCGGATCGCCCGCGAGCGGGCAACGGGTTCGGATCTCGTGGTCGTCGTGTCGGCGATGGGCGACACGACCGACGAACTGCTGGCACTCGCGGCAGGTATCACGGATGAGCCCGACTCGCGCGAGCTGGATGTGCTCCTCGCAACCGGCGAGCACCAGTCGGCAACGCTCCTGTCGATGGCCCTGCACGCCCTCGGCCTGCCGGCCATCAGCCTCAGCGGGCCGCAAGCCGGCATCACGACGGACGGTCGCTACGGCAGGGCGCGGATCGCGGACATCGAACCGCGCCGCATGCGGGCCGAGCTCGAGCAGGGCAAGATCGTCATCGTCGCCGGGTTCCAGGGCATGAGCGAAGCCAGCGCCGCCGACGCGGAGATCACCACGCTCGGCCGAGGTGGCTCGGATACCACGGCCGTCGCCCTGGCGGCTCGGCTCGGAGCGGATCGCTGCCAGATCTTCACGGATGTCCGGGGCATCTTCACGGCCGATCCCCGGATCGTCACGGATGCCAGGCAGTTGCCGGTGATTGGCTACGAGGAGATGCTGGAGCTGGCCGGACAGGGCGCCCAGGTGATGCAAACCCGGGCCGTAGAGCTCGGCTGGGTCAACGGCGTCGTAATCGAGGTGTTGAGCTCGTTCGAGGATGCGCCCGGCACGCTCATCGAGGAGGACCCGTTCGTGGAGCAGCGCAACAAGGTTCGCGGACTTGCCCACGACCGCAACGTGGCCAAGGTGACCCTGGTCGAGGTACCGGATCGGCCGGGCGTGGCGCATGCCGTCTTCGCCCCGCTCGCCGAAGCGGGCATCAACGTCGACATGATCGTTCAGAACGTGGGCCATCGCGGCGCCACGGACCTCTCCTTCACAATCCCCGAAGTCGAACTGGCGAGGGCCAAGCGCATTCTCGATCGTGTCGTGCGCGAGCTCGGCTTCCGCGAGATGACGACGGACTCATCCGTCGCCAAGGTGTCGATCGTCGGGGCCGGGGTCCAGAACGCGCCGGGCTACGCTGCGCGAATGTTCGGTGCCCTGGCCACGGCGAAGGTGAACATCGAGATGATCACGACGTCGGAAATCCGGATCACTTGCATGATCGCCGAGGACGACCTCGAAACCGCGGTGCGCGCGCTGCACGAGGCGTTCGAGCTCGAGAAACCGGACGAGCTCACGGTCGGCGCGTCGGCGGACGGGCCGAACGCGGGAGCCGTCGCATCCTGACGATGCTGACGTTCCTGTCGCGCCGAGAACGCTTCACGATCGTCGGGTCGACCAACGACGTCGTGCGGGCCTGGCTCGATTCGGGCACCCCCGAGGTGTGCCTGGCCGTCGCGGACGAGCAGTCCGCGGGCCGAGGACGCGCGGGCCGGTCCTGGTATGCCCCGCGCGGTGGCGGACTGCTGCTGTCGCTGGGCTTCCGCCCGATCTGGTTGTCGCCTGGCCACGCCTGGCGGCTCGCGGCGCTGACCTCCCTCGCAATGGCCGGCGCCGGCGAGGAGGTGGCCGGCCTGCGTCCGCGAGCCATCTCACTCAAATGGCCGAATGACCTGTTCGGGGCTGGACGCACAGGTCCGGCGAAACTAGCCGGTGTTCTCGGCGAGACGGATGGCCTTGGCACGGACGATCCACGGGCGATCATCGGGATCGGGGTGAACGGCGATTGGCGGGAAGCCGATTTCCCGAATCTCCTGGCGGCCGACATGACCAGCCTTCGCGAGGCCGGCGGAGGGCACCCCCTCGATCACGGTGCCCTGCTCGAAGCATTCATCGAGCGGCTCGAGGTCGCGGTGAACGCGCTGCGTGCCGGCCGTTTCGATTCGGCGGATTGGATCGCACGACAGCTGACGACCGGCCGGCTGTGCACGCTCGAATTCCCCGATTCGTCGCGCGAGACGGTGATGGCGACGGGCGTCGACGCCGATTCGGGGGCGCTGCTCGTGGAGTCCCCGGACGATCCGGGAGAGCGGCGAGCCATCCTGAGCGGCGAGGTCCGCCACGTTCGCGTCGCCGGGCAGCCGAGGATGCCCGATGGCCAGCCGGGCATCGCCGGCGAGCAGGACCTCCGTTCCCCGGCCGCTGCGGTGAGTGCCCATCGCGGCCGGACCGGCGGGGAGGTGTAACGGCGTGCCGCGGCCGGTGTTTTGGAAGGTAGGCGCCACAGATGGGATCAGGCGCTCGCAGATCGCCCACCTCGATCGGGATCGCGGCCTCGTCGTCGAAGCTCGGCGCGACCCGACAGCGTTCGAACCCCTGTATCGCAGGTACCTCGCCCAAGTGTATTCATACGCCTACTACGAGCTCGGCGACCATCACGAGGCGGAAGACGCAACCGAGCGGACCTTCCTCTTCGCGTTGAGTGGACTGCCCCGGTTCCAGGAGCGCGCCCACCCGGAGGACGGCCAGGGCGCCTCGACCTTCCGGGTCTGGCTGTTCAGGATCGCGCGCAACGTCGTGGCCAATCAACGGCGTGGGCGCCGCCGGCATCGATGGGCGCCGCTCGAAGCTGCGTCCGCGGTGGCCGATCCGATGGACGTCGAAGGCCGGGCAACCGACCGCGCTGCCGCGGCCGACGCCTGGGCCGCTGTCGGCCGCTTGCCCGGCGACCGGCGACGAGCGGTCGTGCTGCGCTTCGTGGACGAGATGTCGACGGCCGAGATCGCCGGCATCCTCGGACGCTCGGAGGGTGCGGTGCGCGTCCTCATCCATCGCGCGCTCCGCAGCGTCGCTCGCGACCTGGACAAGCGCGAGGCCTCGTTCACGCCCGCGGAGTTGCCCGGGAACCCAGCCCGGTGACGCTGCCGATCCACGATCGTGTCGAGGCGGAGGCACTCCTGACCGATCACTACCTGGAGTCGCTCCTGGCTGCGCACGATCGTCACGCCCAGGACATCCCATTCGACACCGCGCTCGATTCCGACGTCCGCCGCGCGGCGGCCAAGCTCCGCTCGAATCTGACCCGCGTTCACCCGTCATTCCGATTCGAGGAACGGCTGGCGGCCAGCCTGGCCGAGGCGGCGGCGCGTCTCCGGCTGGCGCCCGCGGCGGGCGGCGAGTCTGGCGCGCGCCGATACGAAGGTCTGGACTATGACCCGGCCGACCGGGACATCCAGATGGACCCACATGACGGCGACCCGACGCCCAGGGGTCGAGTCACGCATCCGTCGCGGCCGCTACTCATCGGGGGTGCCCTGACGTCCGCTGCGCTGTCGATCGCCGGAGCGGCCTACGTAGCCTGGCGAAGAAGCCGGCCGACATCCTCAGCGATGGAGCGCGCCGTGCGCCTGGCACATCGCCAGCGGGCCGTGCGCGCCGCCTCGGGAGCGATCGCTCGGCGGGGCCTCGACTGATGCCTATCAAGCTGCCGTCGTTCCGCGGACGCCGCGACGCCTATCCCCCCGACCTGTGGACGAAGTGCCCGAGCTGCGGCGAGATGCTGTTCAACAAGCAGCTCGACAAGGTGGACCGGGTCTGCCCCAGCTGCGGCCACCACTTCCGCCTGTCGGCACGCTCGCGGCTCGGCTTGCTCCTTGATCGCGACAGCTTCCAGGAGCGCGACGAGGGCCTGCAGTCGCTGGATCCTCTTGGCTTCGTCGACCAGAAGTCGTATCCCGATCGCGTTGCCGCTGCTCAGCTGGCCACCGGGATGCGCGATGCGGCCGTGTGGGGGATCGGCACCATCGAGGCCAGGCGAGTGGCGATCGCCGTAATGGACTTCGCGTTCATGGGCGGCTCGATGGGCAGCGTGGTGGGCGAAAAGGTCACGCGAGCCGCCGAGGCCGCCCTGGACGAGCGAATCCCGCTCATCGTGGTCTCGGCATCGGGCGGTGCGCGGATGCAGGAGGGAACGCTCGCCCTGATGCAGCTGGCCAAGACCGTGGCCGCACTCGAGCGACTTCGGGCCGAGGGTGTTCCATACATTTCCGTTCTCACTGACCCGACGACCGGCGGCGTGTTCGCCTCGTTCGCCGTCCTGGGCGATGTGAATCTCGCGGAACCGAACGCGCTGATCGGCTTCGCCGGCGCCCGCGTGTCCGCGGGCACGATCTCCACCGAGCTGCCGGAAGGCTTCCAGCGCTCCGAGTTCCTGTTCCGCCATGGCTTCGTCGATCGAGTCGTGCACCGCAGCGACCTGCGGGCCGAAGTGTCGACTCTGCTCGGTTTCCTCGTGCCTATTGGATTCGACGAGACGCCGGGCGAAGGCACGCTCGTACCTGGTTTCCGGCCGTTGTCCTTCCTGACCTCATTGGCCGAACGCGTGTCGGCGGACCTGAGCGGCGATGGCGACGGGCGGGGCCGAACAGCCAACGGTCGGCCGAGCGCTCAAGGCGCACTCGAGGGCAACGGTCGCCCGAAGCCGCCAGGCCAGCCCATTCCAGCCTCCAATCCGGAACCGGCCGACCCGCAACCCGCCGAGCCCCAGCCGTCGACCACCCCGGCAGGCTCGGAGCGCGAACGTGGTTGATCGGCTCCTCGGCCGCGGCGGCCGGCATCCAGAGGCGAGCCTCGGGACCGAGCAACCGGAGGATCCCAAGGCGGCTGTCTGGGCGCGCGTCCAGCTGGCGCGCAACCTCAAGCGGCCGCACACGCTCGAGCTGGTCGCCGCGATGGCCGACGAGTTCGTCGAGCTCCACGGCGACCGCCTGTTCGGCGAGGACGAGGCGGTCGTTGCCGGCCTGGCCCGGATCGACGGCCGCCGGGTCGTGGTGATCGGCCAGCAGAAGGGTGCCGAGACCGAGGAGAACATCCGCCGCAACTTCGGGATGCCCCATCCGGAGGGCTATCGCAAGGCGACGCGGCTGATGGAGCTCGCCGAGCGCTTCCGCCTGCCGGTGGTCTCCTTCGTCGACGTGCCGGGGGCAAACCCCGGTCCGGAATCGGAGGAGCGCGGGATCGCCGAGTCAATCGCCCGCTCGATCGGGCTCATGAGCAGGCTCCGCACCCCGATCCTCGCGGTCATCACCGGCGAGGGCGGTTCGGGCGGAGCGCTCGCCATCGCCGTGGCGGACGTGGTCATTGCACTCGAGAATGCCGTCTACTCGGTGATCAGCCCCGAGGGATGCGCCGCCATCCTGTGGCGGACGCCCGATCAGGCGTCGACGGCGGCCCTTGCCATGAAGATGACCGCCCAGGACCAGCTGGCCCTTGGCGTCGTGGACGTGGTCGTGCCCGAGCCGGGCGCCGGTGCACACACCGACGCCGCCGAGACGGCTCGCCGGCTGAAGGTCGCCATCGTCGCCGAGCTCGACCGGCTGGGTCGCCTGCCACTGGACGAGCTGATCGATCAGCGCTACCAGCGGTACCGGGGCCTCGGCGCATTCACGGTCGTGACCTCCGCTCCGGTCGCGGCCCCAGAGCGGCCGGGTCTGGTGGATCGCCTTCGAGACCTCCTCGAAGCTGGCCTGCAGGGCCTGGGGGGGCCGCCGGCCGGCGCGGGTCGAGGGCAGGACGACATGCCCGATCCACCCGCCAGGGACGAGGTCTAAGTCGTGGCCGAGGGAGCTGGGCGGGCGCGGAGTGGATCGCGCTCGAAGACCGATCGCCTGGCCGACCACGACGCCATCGAGCGCCTGGCCGACGAGCTGCTGCCGGCCCTCATGGCGAAGCTCGGCGCGAGCGGCCTTGGCGAGATGGAGGTTCGGGAAGGGCGCTGGAAGGTCCGCCTTCGGCGGCCAGCGTCAAGCCAGGAAGCGAGCGGGACGAGCGGCCGCCGCTCGACCGATCGCCCCTCTCGCGCGCAACCCGGTCATGCCGGCCATGGACACTCCCCCTCGGCCGTCGAAAAGCACCGGCCGGGACGTGAAGCGCGGGCGGTGAGCTCCGGCAACGGGGCGCGTCCTAACGATGGAGCGAGCGCGCCGGAGACACTGCCCGCCGGCCGCCGAACCGTGGCAACCTCGCCCGCGGTCGGCATCTTCCATCCCCGGACGGACGTGCGGCCCGGAGCCTGGGTCCGCGCCGGCGACCGCCTCGGCTCGGTGGACGTCCTGGGCGTCCCGCAGGAAGTCGTGGCGCCGGTGGACGGCGTGCTGGGCGCCAGCCTCGTCGAATCCGGTGACGCGGTCGAATATGGTCAGGAGCTCGTCCTGATCGAGCTCGCGGGGGTCACGTCGGGCGGCCAGGGCGGCGGCTCATCGGGCGCGGCCGAGGACGCCTGATGTTCCGCAAGATCCTGATCGCCAACCGGGGCGAGATCGCCCTGCGCATCGTGCGAGCCGCGCGCGCCCTTGGCATCGAGGCCGTCGTCGCCTACAGCGAGGCCGACCGCGAAAGCCTCCCGGTGCAGCTGGCCGACGAGGCCATCTGTGTCGGCCCGGCCGATGCCCGACGGTCCTATCTTTCGGCGCCCGCCGTGATCTCGGCAGCGATCGTGACCGGCTGCGACGCCGTCCATCCGGGCTACGGGTTTCTGTCGGAGGACGAAGGGTTCGCGGAGGTCGTACGCGCGCACGAGCTGACCTTCATCGGGCCGCCGCCCGAGGTGCTCGAGCGGTTCGCCTCGAAGGAGGCCACACGGCGGCTGCTGGCGGGCCATGGCCTGCCCATGGTCCCGGGTTCGAATGGAATGCTGCGCGACGACGGCCACGCGCTGGAGGAGGCCGAGCGCATCGGATTTCCGGTGCTGATCAAGCCATCGGCCGGTGGTGGCGGCAAGGGCATGCGCATGGTCCGCTCCCCGCGGGAGCTCGAGACGGCGCTCACGATCGGACGCTCCGAGGCGCGCGCCGCTTTCGGTGACGACTCGCTGTACATGGAGAAGTGGATCGAGGACAACCGGCACGTGGAGGTCCAGGTCGCCGTCGATCGGTTCGGGCACGGCATCCACCTTGGAGAGCGGGACTGTTCGGTGCAGCGGCGGCACCAGAAGCTTCTCGAAGAGGCCCCCGCTCCGGGCCTGTCGCCTGCGGCCCGCTCCGAATTGTGCGAGCGGGCGATCCGGGCGGTCGTCGCAGCCGGCTACGAGAATGTCGGGACGCTCGAATTCCTCGTCGATCGCGACGGAAACTACTACTTCATCGAGATCAACTGTCGAATCCAGGTGGAGCATCCGGTGACGGAAGCCCTGACGGGCATCGACCTCGTGGCGATGCAGATCCGGATCGCTGCCGGCGAGCCTCTCGGGATCGCTCAGGCCGACGTCGTGTCCCGCGGGCACGCCATCGAGTTCCGCATCAACGCCGAGGATGCGGATGCGGACTTCCAGCCGCAGGCGGGGATCGTCGACCGTTTCCTGGCGCCGGGCGGTCCCGGCGTTCGGGTCGACTCGCACGTCTACTCGGGCTACGAGGTGCCGCCGTTCTACGATTCGCTGCTGGCCAAGCTGATCGTCTGGGGACCAGATCGTCCGACCGCCATTGCGCGAAGTCGGGTCGCCCTCGACGAGCTCCTCGTCGAAGGCCTGGTCACGAACGTGCCGATCCACCAGGCGCTCCTTGCCAACGAAGCCTTCCTCGAGGGCCGAATGACCACGAATCTCCTCGACCGGGTGGGCGGCGCGGCCTTCCTTGCGGCCGCCGCGCGGGCGTGACGGCTCGCCCGGCAACGTGCAGGATTGCAACGACCTGCCGTTCCGGTCGGTCGTTCGACGACACACTGCTGGGCAGCATGACGAGTAGCCGACCGTGACCGACGTCGCCGAGCCAACAGCCGCCGCGGCCTCCGCGGAGACCGGCGGCGCGCGGACCGTCCACACCGTTCGCGAGATCGAGGCGCTGATCCCGCATCGGTGGCCATTCCTGCTCGTCGACAGGATCGTGGAATACGACCCGGAGGGACACCGAATCGTCGGGATCAAGGGCGTCACGACCACCGAATGGTTCTTCCAGGGCCACTTCCCGAGCCTGCCGGTGATGCCGGGAGTGCTACAGGTCGAAGCGCTCGCTCAGACCATGGCCGTCTACGTCGCCAAGCAGGAAGGCTTCGGGGACCGCATCGGCCTGTTCGCCGGCATCGAGGACTGCCGCTTCAAACGCGTCGTCCTGCCCGGCGACACGCTGCGCCTCGAGGTGACGATGGACAAGCTCGGTCGACGCTTCGGGCGCGGCCGGGGGGTGGCCTCGGTCGACGGGGAGGTCGCCTGCGAAGCGACGCTGAGCTTCATCATCCCCGACGCGTCGGTGCTCCGCTGATGCCCCGCCTGGCGGTCTTCTCGGATGTCCATGGCAACGTCTCAGCCCTGGAGGCTGTTCGCAAGGCCGTCAAGGCCGCAAAGCCCGAAGCGACGATGATCGCGGGCGACCTCGTCCTCAACGGACCGGAGCCGGCGGCAGCCCTCGACGCGATCCGCGAGATGGAGCAAGCCGGCGCGATCGTAATCCAGGGGAATACGGACGTCGCCGTGGCGGACTTCGACTATGCCGCTGCCTTTCCGTGGATGACCGAGGGCGTGCCGGACTCGATCCAGGCCGCCGCGGAATGGGCGCACGAGCAGCTCGGCGAGGAGCGTCTCGAGTGGCTGCGGCGCCTGCCTGCCGAGCGAAGGATTCAGGTCGACGAGACGCTCGTTCTCGTCTGCCACGCGTCGCCGGGCTCACAGACGTCCGGCTTCGATCGGGACCTCGACGTGTCGGTGACGGTCGAGCGCGCTGCCCGGACGGACGCCCGCGTCATCTGCTGCGGGCACACCCACATCCCCGAGGTACGAGACCTTGGCTGGAAGCTGATCGTGAACGACGGATCCGCCGGCTACGCGTTCGACGGCGAACCAACAGCCTCATGGGCGCTGATCGATTTCGATGGCGAGGACGTGACGGCCGACATCCGGCGCGCGGAGTTTGACGTCATGGCCGTCTCCGAAGCGCTGTCGCGAAGGGGCCTGCCGGGCGACATCTACCGGGCCGCCACCGTCCGGACCGGGAAGCTGGTTCGATGAGCGATCCAGCTCGCCGCGTCGTCGTCACGGGCATGGGTGCCGTGACGCCGCTCGGAAACGACGTCGCGAGCACATGGGATGGCCTGGTGACCGGCCGGTCGGGCATCCGCACGATCGAATCCTTCGACCCGAGCCGGCTGACAAGCCGGGTCGCCGGCGAAGTCGTCGGCTTCGACGCCTCCGGCGTCCTCGACCGGAAGGACCTGCGGCGCACCGATCGGTACATCCAGTTCGGCCTGGTCGCGACGCGCCAGGCACTGGACCAGGCGGACCTGCCCGGCCGACTCGAGGGTGAGCTCGCTGAGCGCACCGGCGTGATCCTGGGGACCGGCCTTGGGGGGGTGCTGACCCTGTTCGAGAACGTCGTCACATACACAGAGCGGGGCCCCGACCGGATCGGACCATTCATGATTCCGATGGGTATCCCCAACATCGGCGCCGGCCAGATCGCTATCACCTTCGGTCCGCTGGGGCCCAACTTCACGACCGTGTCTGCGTGCGCAACCGGCGGCCACGCGATCGGCGAGGCATTCGAAACGATCCGCCGCTCGGACGCCGACGTCATGCTCGCGGGCGGCTCCGAGTCGGGCTTCCACGAGGCGCTCGTCGGCGGCTTCTGCGCGATGAAGGCGCTGTCGACGCGCAACGACGATCCGCCGGGCGCATCGCGCCCCTTCGATCGAGGCCGCGACGGCTTCGTCATCGCTGAGGGTGTCGCACTGCTCGTGCTCGAGGAGCTCGACCATGCGCGAAGGCGCGGCGCCGAGCCACTCGCCGAGATCGTTGGCTACGGAGCTACGGCCGACGCGTCCCACATCACCTTGCCGGCGCCTGGAGGCATCGGCGCCGTCCGGGCGGCTCGGCGGGCCCTTGAGAAGGCGGGCCTCGAGCCAGGCGACGTTGACCACGTGAATGCCCACGCGACGTCGACGCCGGAGGGCGATCGTGCGGAGCTGCAGGCGATCCGGACGATCTTCGGCGACCACGCGGAACGGCTGGCCATCACGGCCAACAAGTCGATGACCGGCCATACCCTCGGTGCAGCGGGTGCGATCGAAGCGGTCGCCACGATCATGACCATGCGCACCGGCTGCGTTCCACCCACGATCAATCTCGACGACCCGGACGAGGCGGCCGCCGGGCTCGACCTGACACGAGGGAAGGCCCAGTCGAGGTCGGTGCGGATCGCCCTATCCAATTCCTTCGGATTCGGCGGCCAGAACGCGGCCCTCCTCTTCCGGCGCTGGGACGAATGACCGAGCCGGCCGAGGAGAGGGAGACAGGGGACCCGGTCATGCCCGTCGCCGAGGTCGTCGAGGCGCCGGCACCCAGCGATCGCGGGGATGCGTCTCTGCTTGCCCTGATCGACCGGCTGTCGGCGCTCCTGCAAAGCAGCGACCTGACCGAGCTCGAAGTGGAGGCCGGGGAGACCGCCCTGCTCCTTCGCAAGCCCGCTGCCCTGGCGCCGGCGGCCGCTGCCGGGGGCGCGGCCGGCGGCGTTCTCGGCTCGGGCGCGAGCGGATCGCCTGGGGGTGCTCGGGACGGACATCCGGCCCCTGGGGAGCCCATCGGTGGGCTGGCTGAGGCGCCCGCCAGGCCGTCCATCAAGGCGCCACTGACCGGGATTTTCTACGCGTCCCCGGCGCCCGGTTCCGCGCCGTACGTGCAGATCGGATCGCAGATCGCGGTCGGCACCGTCATCGGTCTGATCGAAGCGATGAAGCTGTTCAACGAGATCAAGTCCGATCTCGGCGGGCAGGTGGTCCGGATCGTCGCCGAGACCGGCACGCTCGTGAAGGCCAAGCAACCCTTGATCGAGGTGGAACCCCTGTGAGCGAGACGAGCCCTATCCGTTCGCCGGCTACCCCGCGGCCGACTTCGGGCGCACCGCGCTACGCCCACGTGATCGGCTGGGGAAGCTATGCGCCGGCGCAGGTCCTGACCAACGCCGATCTGGAGCGGATGGTCGACACGTCGGACGAATGGATCGTCAGCCGGACCGGCATCCGCGAGCGGCGGGTCGCGGCGGCCCATGAGACGACCGCCTCGATGGCGGCGGTGGCATCGTTGCGGGCAATCCGGACCGCAGGGATCGAACCCGACGACATCGACGTGATCCTACTGGCGACACTCACGCCCGACTACTGGATGCCGTCCACCGCGGCGCTCGTCAAGGAGGCGATCGGCAACACGCGCGCTGCGGCGATGGACGTGGCTGCCGCCTGCTCCGGATTCGTCTACGGCTACGCGACGGGCCAGGCGTACATCGCCAGTGGGATGGCTCGGAACGTCCTGGTCATCGGTGCGGAGACGCTTACCCGCTTCCTCGATTACTCGGACCGCAACACCTGCATCCTCTTCGGGGACGGCGCTGGTGCCGTTGTGCTGGGCGCGGCGGACACCCCCGGCGGGGGACTGGGCATCGAGATGACGACCGAGCCCGAAGGCGCCTACATGATCTGGCTGCCTGCCGGCGGCGCCAAGCGGCCGCCATCGGCCGAGACCATCGCTCGTGGCGAGCACTTTGTGCGCATGGAGGGCAAGGAGACCTATCGCTTCGCCACGCGCACCCTTGCCTCGACAGCGCTCGCGGCGATCGACCGCGCCGGCCTGAAGTCGTCCGACATCGACCTGTTCATCCCGCACCAGGCGAACATCCGGATCATCGAGGCCGTTGCCAAGGGCCTGAGCCTGCCCATGGACCGGATGTTCGTGAACCTCGACAAGTACGGCAACACGTCCGCGGCCTCCGTGCCGATCGCGCTCGCCGAAGCCGTCAACCAGGGCCGCGTGAAGGTCGGCGACCGGATCGTCATCGTCGCGTTCGGCGCCGGCTTCACCAGCGGTGCCGTCGCGATCGAATGGACCGCCGATCCGGAACGCGGCCGAGCCGGCGACGCCGCGGTCACGCCGGCGGACGTGCACGTTCGACTGCCGGTCGACTGGGATTCGGTCGACCCGATCCCGGACGCACTCGCCGCGGTCATGGGCCGGCCCGTCGCACCCGGTGTCGACGTGCCGCTCGACGACGTCGTGCCCGGCGAGCCGGAGCATGCCCGCCGCGACCGCAAGACCGAGATCCGGGTGTGATCGACCTGTCGGGAAAGTCCGCTGTCGTGACGGGGGGCTCGCGGGGCCTCGGCCGGGCGATCGCGCTCCGGCTCGCGCGGCAGGGGGCGGACGTGGCCTTCAGCTATCGGGGCAATGAGGTGGCCGCAGACGAGACGGCATCGGGCATCGAGGAGGCTGGGCGCAAGGCTCTGGCGGTCCAGGCCGACGTGACCGATCCACCTGCCGCCGAGGCGCTCGTCAAGGCGGCTCTCGAAGCCTTCGGCAAGGTCGACATCCTGGTAAACAACGCCGGCATCACGCGCGACGACCTGATCATGCGGATGAGCCTGGACGCCTGGCGTGAGGTCCTCGAGACCAACCTCTTCGGCGCCTTCTACACGATCAAGGCGGCAACTCGGCCGATGCTCAAGGCCCGTCGCGGCCGGATCGTCAATATCACCTCCGTATCCGGCCAGGCCGGCCAGACCGGCCAGGCCAACTACTCGGCGGCAAAGGCTGGGCTGATCGGGCTGACAAAGGCCACGGCACGCGAGCTCGCCTCGCGCGGCATCACCTGCAACGCGGTGGCTCCCGGCTTCGTCCTGACCGAACTCACCCATGGCCTGCCCGACGCGCTGAAAGCGGAGCTGACCGCGAGAACGCCGCTCGGCCGCTTTGGCACGGCCGAAGAGATCGCCGACGCCGTCGCGTTCCTCGCGTCCGACGAGGCGGCCTTCATCACGGGCCAGGTGCTGGCCGTCGACGGCGGCCTGGTGATGATGTAACAGCCGGCCCTTCCTCGGCGTCGCTCGGGGATGGAAATGCTAGACTCGCCCGGCTTTGAACGCTGACAGGGCGCGGGGGGCCGGCGCTGTCCGCTCGCCATCCACGGCTACCTTCCTCTCGTTCCTGTGGCCCGGGCTTGGCCAGTGGTATCTGGGCCGCAATCGCCTCGCACTTGTGTATGGCCTTCCGGTGGTCGCCGTCGCGCTGGCCGCTCTGTGGCAGTTGAATGGCGGCCTCGCCGATCTGGCAATCCAGCTCTTTGCGCCCTCGTTCTCCCTGACCGTCCTCGTACTGATCGTCCTGCTCGGGGTGTGGCGGCTGATCTCGATGGCCGACGCGTTCACGGCCGCGCCGTTGCGGACGAAATCCAGCCGTCGACCAACCACGCTCTTCGCGGTGCTGGCGCTCCTGGCCGTGATCGGTCACGCCGCAGCCGGGTTCTATGCGTGGTCCTTCTACCAGGCCGGCTCGAAGATGTTCGTGGCGGGCCTGGGCGGCGACTTCAACTCGGTCGCACCGGGGGCCTCGGGTTCGGGGACCAGCGGGGACCTGGTTGCCAAGCCGGGGGCGACCCCGGCAACAGCTGACTCGCGAATCAACATTCTCCTGACCGGGGTCGATTCGTCGGTCGGCCGGAACCATGCCCTCAACGACACGATCATCGTCGCCAGCGTCGATCCCAAGTCCAGGCACGTGGTGATGCTCAGCTTTCCGCGTGACATTGCCGGTTTCCCGCTCTGGAACGGGGGCACATTCAGCGGAAAGATCAACTCCCTGATGACCTACGCGGGACTGCACAAGGACCAGTTTCCGGACGGGCCGCTACCCTCCCTGATCAAAGAGCTTGGGTACCTCCTGGGCGTTCCCATCCACTACTACGCGGCGGTGGACCTGGACGGCTTTCGAACCCTGATCGACAAGGTCGGCGGGATCGACATCAACAACCCGCGCGCCATCGACGACCCGGACTACGGGGGCTGGACCGACGGCCGGCCACTCGGCTTCTCTCTTTCCGCGGGCGTCCATCACCTGGATGGGCAATCCGCCCTGGCCTACGCTCGGTCCCGAAAGGGCAACGGCGACAACGACTTCACGCGAGCGCGTCGCCAGCAGCAGTTGCTCGTTGCCCTCGCGCGCAAGCTGACCGACCCGTCGATGCTCACGCGGTTGCCGGATCTCCTCGCCGCGGCATCTCAGACGGTCCGCACGAACTTCCCGGCCGATCGCCTCAGCGAGATGCTGTCGCTCAGCCGCCAGGTCAAGGACGACGCCATCCAGAAATACGTCCTCGGCCCGCCCTACGCGCTGCGATCGACAGATGCTACGACGTACTCGCTGAAGCTCGATCTGGCCAAGCTTTCGGCCCTCTCGATCAAGCTCTTCGGGGCGGACAGCCGATACGCGGCCAACGCGCCCGCGTCACCCTCGAAGTCGCCTTAGGCGCTGGGCCGTCGAATACGCCTGGTCAACGTCCCTGAACGAGCGCCGGCACCGTCTCGACGATAATCCGAAAGTCCAGCAAGAGGGACCAGCGGTCGATGTATTCGAGGTCGATTGAGGCCCGCCGATCAAAGTCCTCGTCCCGCCGTGCGCGGACCTGCCAAAGGCCGGTTATTCCGGGCTTCATCGAAAGGCGGCGCCGATGCCAAAGGTCGTAGCCGGCGACCTCACGTGGCGGTGCCGGGCGCGGCCCCACGAGGCTCATGTCGCCCCGAACGACGTTCCATAGCTGGGGAAGCTCATCGAGGCTCAACCGGCGCAGCGTGGCGCCAGTTCGCGTGATCCGGGGATCGTTCGTCATCTTGAACGCGGGCCCGGTCGTGTCGCTGAGCTGGACAACTTCCTCGTAGCGCTCTTCCGCGTCCTGGACCATCGTTCGAAACTTGTGGATCGTGAAGGGCCGGCCGTGGAGTCCTACCCGAACCTGGCTGAAGAGCACCCCGGACCCATCGCGCAGCCTGACCCAGGCGGCGACCATTGCCAGGACCGGGCTCAAGATGACGAGGGCGATCGAGGCCAGCGATAGGTCGAACAAACGCTTTGCAACCAACGCCAAGGTCCGGTCCGGACCATAGACCAGCGACGCTATGGCGATTCCGTCGAATTCCTCGACCCGAGCTCCAGGTACGGTAAGGCCCGCATCCTCGAGCGGGATTCGGACAATCTTGCCTTCGTCGGCACACAGCCGCGTCACTGGCTCGACATACCCCCAGGCACCGACTGGCAGGGAAATGGCTACTTCGTCGATGACTTGCCCATGGAGGACGGCCTCGATGTCCTCGATCCGACCGATGACTGGCCTGCGAGGGATGGCCGAAGACCCGATCTCGGCGAGATGTCCGACTACCCTGAGGCCCAATTCCAGGTGATCCTCGATCCGATCGGCGAAGGCTTCCGCGCTGGGCCCGGCCCCGATCATCAGCACGAACCGCGTGTT
>VBEC01000075.1:33772-34279 GCA_005883615.1 Chloroflexota bacterium
CGCAGAACCAGTCGCGACGCGGCCGTGACGACGATTTGGGCGGGGAACAGCACGATCAGAAAGAGTCGGCTGACGTTCGGCAGCTTGAAGAGGAAGAGAGCCGCGAATGTCAATACCGCAACCAGAAGCGTCGCGCGGGCGATGTCGGCCCACTCTGTTCGGATCGACAGCCGCGAACGAAGCTGGTAGATGCCCACCAGCCAGAGCGACGCTGTGAGGCCGACGCCGTAGGCCAAGGCCAGCAGCCACGGCTCCACCCCGGCAAGGGACCACTCTTCTTGCCAGTCTGAGGGCCCGAATCGGACGACCGATGCCACGATGAACACGACGATCGCGCTCAAGCCGTCGGCGGCCATCAGGGCAAGGTGGAGAGCCGTCAGGTGGCGGCGGATCACGGCACCCTCCCCGAGTCAATCATGGCTCGACCGCATGATATCGCCCGACGCACGCGTGCGAAGGCGAAACCGGGGGCCGTGGGCAATCGGGCGGCTACAGCCCCGCGCTGGC
>VBEC01000012.1 GCA_005883615.1 Chloroflexota bacterium
GTCTCGCCGAGATCGATCGCCGGGCTGGCGAATTTGCCGGCCGCGGCGTACGCGTCGTAGGCCCCCGCCGCCCCGCCGAGCTTGGTGGCGTAGGCGTCAAAGTTGGCCTTCAGCGTGTCGTGACCGACGAGCGCGAGGACCACGATCGGCAGCACGACGGAGCCGACGACCCACACGACGAATGCCCAGCGCTGAAACCGCATGAATCCTCGAAGGCCACGGCCGAAGGACAGGACCAGGGCCGAGACGACGACGAGGATGGCGCCCGTGATGATCACCCCGGTCGCGCTGAAGAAGAAGTCGGCGGCGCTGAGGACGGCACTGTTGCCGGTGTTGACCGCGATGACCCGCAGCACCGGTCCAATTCCGTAGAAGCCGAGATAGACCGCGTAGATGCCGATGAAGAACGTCGCCCAGAAACAGAACCCGAGGTTGCTCGCCAGTCCGAGCGCCGGATGGAGGCTGCGGCTCACCCACGTGTAATCGCCTCCCGAACGGGGTACGGCCGCGCTCAGGACGGCGTACAGCACCGCGCACGGGAGCGCAAACAGGAAGGCCAGCACCGTCGCGAGCACGAGGTTGCCCCCGATGTAGAAGGCTGGCCCGAACGCGAGGATGAAGGCAATCGACAACGGCACCGACGACCAGATCAGGTTGTAGATGGCCGCGTCGACCCACGTCACCTCGCGCACCAGCCCGGTCGCCTGCCTGGTGAAGAATCGATCGGTTCCGCCGGGCGCCTGGTCCTGCGCTACGTTCGCGCTCATTCCGTGGCCTCCTTCACTGCGTCAGCGGCGAGGCCGCTGCTTCGCTCCCATCGCCCCCGGACATCTCCTGAGCCCAGCCGTCGGGTAACCGGTGTGCTTCGCGCGCACCAGCGGTTCCGAATTCGATGGGCAGCTTCCAGTCGTAGTTGATCTTCCCCGTGCGCAGGACGTGGTAAGTCTCGGTGCCGATGATCGGTCCGAGGGGCGGCAGCCGGCTGTTGAGGAACTCGAAGAGCGCTTCGTCGTCGCGGAACAGCATCTCCACGAGGATGTCGTGGCGACCCGTCGTGTACCCGAGATAGACCACCTCCTCGCAGCGTGACAGCGCCTCGCCCACGGTCAGCAGGCTCCCTGGCTCGACGCTGATCCCGACCAGGACGTCGGTGGCGTATCCGGTCTTGCGCGGGTTCAGCACCGCCACGACCTTGATGATCTCGTCCGCCATGAGCCGATCGATCCGCTTCCTGACGGTGGGCTCGGACACGCCCAGGGTGCGAGCGATGTGCGCGTTCGTCGTACGCCCCTGGTCCTGGAGCAGGCGGACGATGGCCAGGTCGATGGCATCGAGGTCGTCGAGCACGCGACCCTCGGCGGTCATGACGCCACCTCCGCCTCGAAGGCCGACGGCAACCCGGCAGCTCCGCGCAGCCACTCGCGCGCGTTCCGGCCGATGGTCGACACGTCGTACCCGCCCTCCTGGATGACGAGGAGGGGACGATCCAGACGTGCCGCTCGCCGTCCGACCTCGTGATAGACCGGCGTGGTCAGGGCGAAGCTCCCGATCGGGTCCTGGCCGTATGTGTCGAAGCCGAGACTCACGACGACGAAGGCGGGCCCGAACTCCCCGATTCGATCGAGCGCTCGATCGAGCGCAGCCAGGTACCCCGTATCGGTGGTGCCGGCCGGGAGCGGCTGGTTGAAGGTCGCCCCTGATCCCGCGCCGACCCCGATCTCGTCCGCGTGGCCGGCGAAGTACGGGTACGTCTGCAGTGGGTCGGCGTGGAGGCTCGCGTAGAGGACGTCGGATCGGTCGTAGAAGATCTGCTGCGTCCCGTTGCCGTGGTGGTAGTCGACATCGAGGACCGCCACGGTTCCCTTCGCCTTGCCGACGAGCCATTCGACCGCGACCGCCGCCTGGTTGAGATAGCAGTAGCCGCCGTAGACCGAGCGGGCCGAATGGTGGCCGGGCGGCCGAGTCAACGCGTAGACCAGCGGCTCCCCCCCGAACACCTCCTCGGCGGCGGTGAGCGCGACGTCGCACGCCATCCGCGTCGCCTCGTAGGTTCCCGGTACGATCGGCGTACCCGTGTCGAAGCAGTAGAAGCCGGCCTGGCCACAGGGCGAGGATGGCTCGGGCGCGTCGCCCATCCCTGCTCGCAGGGCCGGGTGCAGAAAGGCATCGGGCAGGATTGCCCCGGCGCCTGTGCCGCCGGCCAGCCAGTCCGTCCAGGCGTTCTCGAGATAGCGGATGAGCCCATCGTCGTGCACGGCGCGTACGGGATCCAGGCCGAACGCGCGCGGGTCAACGAACGAGAACGCCGGGTCGGAGTCGAGAGCCTCCCGAATGGCTTCTACCCGCCCGACCACCTCATACGCGGGAATTCGCTCACCGCCTGTGACCTCGAAACCCGGATCGTGCAGTCGATGGCGAGGGCTGTAGACGACGCGCACTGGGAGGTGTGCCTCCTCGGTCCGATGGTCCGTTCCAAACCTGAGCCTAGTCACGGATTCAGAATGCGTCAAGATCTGATTGTGGCACGACGAAAAGCGTGGTACGTTCGGCAAGCCAATGGCACCTTCCGATTCCGCCAGCGCGAGCACTGGCATGAGCACCGGGATGAGGAGAATGGCGATGACCGGAGTCGATGAACAGCCCCGGATTCCAGCCCAGGAGTTCGCCGCCCGACGTGCTCGGGCCGCGGCGCGAGCGAGCGAGCTCGGGTTTCGCGGGCTGATCGTGTGGTCGCGGGGCGGCGCCACGTACGACAACTTCGGCGACGTCCTGTACCTCACCAATCACTACGGCCCGTTCCCGTGGATCAACGACAAGCCGCCCCTCTGGTCCGGCCGCAGTCACTCAGCGGTCGTGCTCACCGCCGACGGCGCGTCTGAGCTCGTGACCGATGTGACCGATTGGCGCGCGGACCTCGTCAATGTCGACGCCGTGCATGCCGATCGGAACCTGTACCGAGGCGTGATCGATACCGCCCGCAAACACGGCCTCGACGAGGGCGACGTCGGCCTGGTCGGGCTCGAAGCGATGCCTGCTTCGGCCTATCGAGCCCTGGTTGCCGGACTCCCTGCGGCAAACCTGCACGACGCGGACGATCTCGTCATGCAGCTCCGCATGGAGAAGAGCGACGCCGAGATCGCGATGCTGCGCTACTCGGCGAAGGTCGGCGCGGCGATCACCCGGGCGATGATGGAGCAGGTCGAGCCGGGCAACACCGACGGCGACCTCGCCGCCGCCGCGCTATCGATAGGCGCACGGATCCCGGGCGTCGCGCAGTGGGATATCCCGCTGGCATCCGGATCATGCTCGGGACACTTCCAGTACGCCAGGCTGCCGAGCTGGGACGCGGCGACTCCCTATGCGATTGGCGACATCGTCCACCCGGACAACTACGGCTACGCGAACGGCTACATCTACGACATCGTCCGGACGCGGGTGGCCGGAGACCACCCGGCCGACTGGCAGACGGAGATCATCGACGGAGCGGCCGGCTGCGTCCGCGCAGTGATCGGGGCGATGCGAGTGGGAATTACCGCCGGCGAGCTCTTCGACGTGGGCAAGGCGTACCTCATCGAAAACGGCTTCACCGACGAGGTCGCCTTCAACACGAGCTTTCCCTGCTTCGGACACCAGGACGGGCACGCCTTCGACGACCCGTGGCTGGCCCGGAACACGCCCGACGAAGGCGTGGCGGTCGCCGCGGGAACCGTCTGGTCGATCGAGATCCAGGTCGGTCGCAACGGGCGAGCCGCAGGGTTCGAGGACATGGTCGTCGTGAACCGCGACGGGTCGGTCGAGATCCTGACGGAGGATCTGCCCGTCCGCTGGGGTTACTAGCCTCTTCGCGGCGAGACGGTCTTCGGCAGGCGAGCGGGCG
This sequence comes from Chloroflexota bacterium, assembly GCA_005883615.1. Classification (GTDB taxonomy): domain Bacteria; phylum Chloroflexota; class Limnocylindria; order Limnocylindrales; family CSP1-4; genus CF-16. The sequence continues at coordinate 3,878 of VBEC01000012.1, forward strand.
AGGCTGGCGACCAGCTGTGCGCGTGGCGATCGTCCAGTTCGGGCCGGTGCTGGGTCGGCTGCAACCCAACCTCGACATCGTCATCGCGGCCGCGGCAGAGGCAGCGGCGGCCGGCGCGAGGCTGCTGGTTGCGCCCGAGATGTGCCTCACTGGCTGGACCCTGCGCGACGACGCCGTGCGCCACCGTTTGGCCAACGAGGTGGAGGAGATCGCACTCCCGACCCTCCGTGGGGCGGCGGCGGCCCACGGGTTGGCAATCCTCGTCGGAGGGCCAATTCTTGCGGACGCTCCGCCCGGGCCCGGTTTCAGCCTGGCGAACGCCGCCGTCCTACTCCAGGGCAACGGGGAGCGCATCGACTACCTGAAGATGCATCTGTTCGGTGAGGAGCGAGCCTGGTGGTCCTCCGGCAGTGGGACACGGGTCGGCCTGGTCGATGGCGCCCGTGTTGGCCTGACAATCTGCTACGACGCGGAGTTTCCCGAGGTTCCGAGGATGACCCGGCTCGCAGGGGCCGAAATTCTTGCGATCCCGGCGACGAACATGACGCCATACGAGCATGACCAGGACGTCATCTTCGCGACGCGCGCGATCGAGAATGAATGCCCAGTGCTGGTCGCGAACAGAATCGGCAGCGAGGGGCAGTGGTCCTACTTTGGGCGAAGCGTCATCGTCGATCAGAGGGGCCAGATCGTGGCACAGGCAGGCACGACCGAAGAGTTGCTGGTGGCCGACATCGCGCCTGGTGGCCCCGCCGACCCCGCGCTGTCCTACATGGCCCAGCGCCGACCCGAGCTCTATGGGCTGCTCGCTGAACCACTCTCGGATGCGCGCGACGACCGTGCCGCACCGAGCACATAGACAGGAGGTCTTCCATGGCCGCGCGCAAGCCGTATGCGTTGGGACCCGATGGATGGGAAGGACCGGGTTTGCCGCAGTCCAATCTGCCGTCTTTCATGGGTGCGCCCTGGATCCCCTGCCGCACGCAGACGCTGCGGGACATGGGCTCGAAGGCGGCGTTCCTCGGTGTGCCGTATGACCAGGCAACGGTGTACCGGTGGGGCTCGAGTCACGCCCCGCGGGCCCTGCGCTATGTGTCGGAGATGTTCCTGCCGTATCTCGGCGACTTCGATATCAACGTCTTCGACGAGTTTCACATCGCCGACGTCGGCGATGTTCCGATGATCCCTGCCGACGCCGCGCGCTCGCGGTCGTATATCGAGCGCTATGTCAACGAGATCCTGGCGGCCGACGCGATGCCCATCTGCATTGGCGGCGACCACTCGATCCCAATTCCGATCGGGGCGGCCCTCAGCAAGCGGGTGACCGGCGCGATGGGCTACATCCACTTCGACGCGCACATCGACTGCCAGCCGAACTTTGCCGGCGAGCGGTTCACGAACTGGTCGCACGTCGCACGGATGATCGAGCTACCGAACGTCGACCCGAAGAACGTCGCGATCGTCGGGGCGCGGGGAGCTCTCAACCCGCCAGAACAATGGGACTTCGTCGATCAACACGGCATCCGGGTGTATCGAATGAACGAGATCGAGGAGCGCGGTATCCGCGAGGTCGTTACCGAGGCTCTCGACATCGTCACGCTCGGCACGGATGCGTTCTACTGCAGCCTGGATTCCGATGTCGTCGATGCCTCGGCGATGCCCGGAACGGATGCTCCGGAGCCGGGTGGCCTCACATCGCACGAGATTCTCCGGGCGTGCGAGTTGATCGGAGCACGAAAGCCGGCGGCGCTCGACATCGTCGAGTTGATCCCGGCGTACGACAACCCGGCCATGATCTCGCTGCGCCTGGCCGGTTACATGATCATGCATCTCCTGGGTGGGATGGCGACCGGCGGCGAGCGAGTAAGAAGTCGATAGACAGCCTGACCCGCCTTGAGCTACGTACAGCCTCAGGCGGGTCATGCCAGTTCTCCACGTCGAGGATGAAAGGGTCAGTACCCTCCCCCACCGCTTCCACCGTTCGAGCAGGCCGCGAGGATCAGGGGCAGGAGAACGACTACCAGGCGCGCGAGCGCCCAACTGTGCCCCGCGAATAGGCTGAGCTGGCGAAGCGCGTTCATCGGTCGGCCACGCGGCTAACCCGCGGACGTCCCCAGTCGAGCTCGGCGACCCGACGCCAGCCAGGCAGCCGACGCTCGAGGATGCTGTCCAGGCTGAGCCGGCTGAACCCGACGCCCGCGTCATTGATGAGGAGCGTCAGGAATAGGAGCGTGTAGATGATGGCGGCGCCGACATCGGTGCTCGCGCCCGGAACGTACGGCCCGCCGAACCCTTCCGCGGTTGCCCAGATCAGGGCCGTGTACACGGCTCCGACGACGTAAGTCACTTTCCGAGCGAACCCGGTGAGCAGCGCTACCGCGAGGTAGGTCTCCATTGCGGCGGTTCCAAGCGCCAGAAACGGTGCCCGGCCGTCCGACGCAATCCCGGTCACGAGATTGAACCAGGGCTTCAGGAATGCTGGCTGGTCCTGCGACTCACCGGTCAGCATCGAGAGGAAGCTCGCGCCGAAGGCCGGGAACCACTTCAAGGCGGCGTTGGCGGTCCAGGCCAATCCAAGGAGGATCCGCAAGGCCGCTGTTGGAAGAGCGGCGCTTCGGGCGGGCGACACCATCGTGATCTCGGGGACGTGGGGTCGCGCTTGCTGCACGTCCGAGCGAGAGGTCAGTTCGCGTTCCATGTTCTTACTCCTGGGTTATCAGTTGGCGTCCGCTCGGCCCGAATGGCCGAGGCCGGATTCGCGAAGTACGAATTGCGCTACGTCACGTCCGAGCTGCTGGCCCGCCTCGTGATCGATTCGCGTGTGCTGCCCGGCGAAGATGCGGCTGAGGCCGGCCTCGGTTGCCACCTCCGAGTAGCTGTCAAAGTTCCTCACCACGCCCGGGACGGCAGGCGAGGTCACGTGGATCTCGTCACGATTGCCGAAGAAGGCCGTAAGCACGGCTGCGCCGGCCGCACTGATGGTGCTGTGGGCGCCCGGGTACGACGGGTCGGCTGCCGTGACCGCGAGGGGCGTCCAGGTCGGATCGCCAATCGTCGCCGGATTGCCGTCCGTGTCGGCCAGGCGGATGGCGGTGATCGGTCGCCACAGCTGGAAGTGGTACTTCGCGTCGTACATCGCGATGGCGCTGTCAGCAAACGAGAGGTCGAGCGCCGCGAACATCGCCGCGGTTTGCTCCAGGTTCGCGTGGTGAGCCAGCGCGGACTCCTCGGCGATGGCGTTCCAGGTGTTCCAGATCGGCGGCGCCCAGAACCTGCCGATCACCGTCTGCTCGGCCGTCCGGCCGGTGCTGCTGTCCTGGCCCAGGCTCTTCACCTCGTTGAGGGCTCGCGCGTATGCGGGGCTCGTGAGCGCCGATAGTGGTGCGGGTCGGAACTGGGCGCCGTTCTGAAGGACAAAGGGCATTACCTTTCCCCAGTTACTAAAAACCGGCGTGGGGAAATTGGGGGGCGTGGAACGGTAGTCGCCCGGCTGGTTGCCCGCCACGAAGACCGCGGGAATCGCCGCGGAGCCGTCGTTGGCGCGGGCGGCCAGCAGCATCGAGGCGACCTCTTCGCCGACCGCGATGCCGTGCTCCTTCGGTTGTCCATTCGGGATCACGACGAGCTCGCCGGCGAGCTGCTGATCGAGATCAGCCTTCATCGCCGGATAGAGCGCGGTAAGCGTTGCATGACCGGCCTCGGCGGCCGCCGCATCAGCTCGCGCACCGCGGGGTGCGTCGACGGAGAACAGGTACGGAGTGTCGTTTCGAGTAATCGAAACAACCGCGTCGTAGATCGCGGCGTGGAGCAGCGCGTAGCTGCGGGTCTGATGTACCGTCGCCGGCTGGGCGCCGGGGGTCTGCACGATGTGGAGCAACTCGCGGTTCCACGCGACGACGATTGCCGCGCCGTGAAAGCCTCGACCGGCTTCGTTGCCGCCCTGGCTCCGATCCGGGCCGGCGGAATCGGCCGATGCGGCCCCGGTCGCACCGACGGCCAGAGCGGTGCCGACCAGGGTCGCCAGCACGGGGACCAACTTGATCATGTCTGGGTTCTCCTTCCTGATTGACGTCTTGTTCGGGCGGCCCGCGTGGCCGTCGCCGGGGGAGTTGAGCGCGTGGATATCGAGCGTGGGCTCGGAGGCCCGAGCACCCGCACCATGAGGAGAGCCGCCTGCGGAGAGGCGAGGACTACGCCGAGCGCCGCGGCCGACGCCAGCCGGTCGAGCCGGTGCCACGCCAGGGCGACGCCTCGATCGTCAGCGCTCGTGGAAAGAGGCGGTCGTGCTTGCTCGTTCATGGCCGTCAGCGTGCCGAGCCGTCGGCTCGGTGTCGTCAGGCTGCAGGCGGAATTTCAGGTACGCCGATGGGCCGACGGCTGCGACGCCGCGGCTGGGGGTCTACGCCGTCGGCAGTACTCGCGAATACATCCGGGGGCCCATGACAAACGTTCTCTGAGGCATAAGGATTCAAGGGATGGCATCCAACAGGATTTCCCGCACGTCCCATGTTTTGATCGCAGAGGCCGCGCTGCCGGTGATGGTGGCGGCCGGTTTCCTGGTGGGCTCAGCGCTCTTGGCAGGCGCGGGCACACTTGGGCCTCTGGGCTACGGTCTGCTCATCGCCGGCGCGGCCGCTCTCCTGCTCCGTCGAACGCACCCCGTTGCGGCCCTGGCCGGCACGGTGATCCCCGCGTTCGCCTACGACCTGCTCAACTTTCCGGGCGGCCTCTGCACGATTGCCGTCGGCGTCGCGCTCTTCTCGGTGGCCGATACTGGACACCCGCGAGTCGGGATCAGCGCGGTGGTGGCCGTCGTCGGCGGTTTCCTGGCGATCGGAGTCCTGTTCGGCCGAGGCCACGTGATCGACCTCGTCACCGCCCTGTGGTTCGCCGGCTGGCTCGTCGCCAGCCTCATCCTCGGTGAGACCACACGCAGCCGCCGAGCCTATCTCGAAGAGGTCGAGCAACGAGCGCTCGACGCCGAGCGGAGCCGCGAGGACGAGGCCCACCGGCGGGCTGGTGAGGAGCGCATTCGAATCGCGCGCGAGCTGCACGATGTCCTGGCCCATCGGATCTCGATGATCAGCGTCCAGTCCGGTGTCGGGGCTCACCTGCTCGATCGCGATCCGGACCAGGCCCGGAGCGCTCTCATCGCGGTCAACCAGGCCAGCAAGGAAGCACTCCAGGAGCTGCGCGCGACGCTCGGCCTGCTGCGTCAGGGCGATGGCCCGGAGCCGCGATCGCCAGCGCCCGGACTGGCCCAGCTCGAGCGTGTCATTGCGAGCACGACGGCGGCCGGCGTTGAAGTCCGCCTCGATGTGACCGGCAAGCCTCGCGACCTCCCGACGGGCGTCGACCTGGCGGCCTACCGGATCATCCAGGAGTCGCTCACCAACGTGATCCGGCATGCCCGGGCCGCGACGGCCCGGATAGCGATCGCCTACGGCCTGGCGGACGTCGTCATCCAGATCGAGGACGACGGGCGGGGCGTCGACGAAGACGGACCGTCGGCTGATGGCGCCAACGGGCTGCTCGGGATGCGCGAGCGAGCCGCCGCTCTCGGCGGGGAGCTCGAGGCCGGGCCCCATGCCGCCGGCGGCTTTCGGGTGTGGGCGAGGCTGCCTCTCGACGGAGCGGCATGATCCGTGTCCTGATCGTCGACGACCAGGGCCTCGTGCGCGCGGGCTTCCGGGCACTCCTCGATGCCGAGAACGACATCGAGGTTGTCGGTGAGGCGGCCGACGGTGCAGCCGCGGTGAGGCTCGCCGCTCAACATGTGCCTGACGTGGTGCTGATGGACGTCCGGATGCCGGAGATGGACGGGATCGACGCCACGCGGCGCATCGCCGCCGACCCTCGACTCCGCGGCGTCCGCATCGTGATCCTCACGACGTACGAGACCGACGAGTACCTCTTCGACGGGCTTCGCGCGGGGGCCAGCGGCTTCCTCGTCAAGGACACGTCGCCGACCGAGTTGTTACGTGCGCTTCGGGTCGTCGCCAACGGCGATGCCCTTCTGGCCCCGAGCGCTACGCGGCGGCTGATCGCCGACGTCGTCTCGCGGGCTCCAGGGCCGGAACCGACGGCCGGCCTGGGAGAGCTGACTCCGCGAGAACGCGAGATCCTGGGGCTCGTTGGCTCGGCGATGTCCAACGACGAGATCGCGGACCGGCTCACCATCAGCAAGGCGACGGCGAAGACCCACGTCAGCCGCATCATGGGGAAGCTGGAGGCGCGCGACCGCGCGCAACTGGTCGTCTTCGCCTACGAGTCCGGGCTGGTGACGCCAAGCCGCACCGCGCGCTGAGACTCTAACCTTTACGTAAACGGCAAGGTATGGCAGGATTCCCGTATGACACGCGAGACCGACGCCGACGGCGTCCGACTGCAACGCATCCAGGAGGTCGCGGCTGAGGTTGGCCTGACGCCCCGCTCGATCCGCTACTACGAAGAGGTTGGCCTGCTGGCACCGGCCGGTCGCAGCGAAGGGGCCTATCGCCTGTACGACGCCGACGACCTCGCGCGCCTCCGCTTCATCAAGGGCCTGCGCGACGACGCCGGTTTCAGCCTGGCCGAGATCAAGCAGCTTCTCGAGGACGAAGCTGCCCGCAAACGGAATCGGGAACGTTTCAATAGCACCGACGATCCCGCGGAGCGGCGCGCCCTCGCCCTCGATGGCATCGCCCGAATCGATCGCCAGATCGAGACCCTCCACGGCAAGATGCAGCGGATCAAGTCGATGATCGCCGAGGCGCGTGTGAGGCGCGGCCGACTCGCCGATCATATCGAGCGGATCGACAGCGGCGAGGTCCGTACCCACGTCCACGTCGAGTCGATGGGCCAGCGCGACGCGACGGACCACTCAGACGCGGCGGGCGCGGCAAGCATGGCGGACAACGGCGATATCCCTACGGACCAGGCCGATCTCGCGTCGGCCGAGGCCCGATGACGGACCCGCATGAGCGTGCGGCTGTGATCAAGACCCGGCAGGCTGGAGCCAATCGATTGGTCCCATCACTCCCGCTCGCTCGAA
>VBEC01000105.1 GCA_005883615.1 Chloroflexota bacterium
AGTCGCCGGCGTGGACCTGTGCGGGAGCGTTGGTCTGGATTGTCAGGGTCGTCGCCGGCATGAGCACGTCGTACGAGCCATTGACCGTTTCGTTGGCAAGTGAGGCGGCACCGCCGAGCTCGTCGGTCCCGTGCCCGGTCGCCGACCAGCTGAAGTCGTTACCGTCCGCGGTGAACGTGCAGGTGAAGTCGACCGCATCGCCGGTCGACAGGCTGCCCGTGAAGGAGCCGCCTCCGACCTTCGTTGCCGACGCGATCCAGTGGCCGGCCGTCGTCCCGGTGGTGGCGCATGAGTTGGTACCCGTGACGTTGACGTTTGCCAACGTGGACTCGCCAGTGTTCGTCTCGCGAACGACGAGTGTGATCGACTGGTTGATGTCGATGAAGCTGCCGTCAGTTGGGTTCGACGACTGGAGAGCCAATGTCGTCGTTGCCGTCTTGCGCGGGTCGACAAAGGTCACGGTCGCGTCGGAGAAGCCGCCGTTGATTGGAACGGTCTTGGTCTGGCAGGGCGTTGCCGGCAGCTTGTAGCCAGGCGGTGGAACCGTCTCGCAGATCGTGTAGCTGCCTGGTTTGGCCGGATCGATGTCGATGACGCCGTCGGCGCTATTCGCGTCGTTGGTCCCGTTGTCCGTGATGGTGAGGTTGCCGGAGCCACCCGGAATGGGATTCGGGCTGACGGTGAACGTGGCTCCCGCAAGCGGGTCGCCCTGGGCGTCGCGCTTCTGGATGCGCAGCTTTCCGCAGTTGTTCAGGTCGATCGGGAAGGGGCTGACGGTGTCCTTCAGCTGGGAGCTGTTGATGTCGCCGCCCGCTCGGGTCCGGATGCTGCCGGCCGACAGGCCTGGGCAGGACGTCTCGATCCCAAGAGCGGACAGATCGATCGAAGCCTCGGCGAATTCGAAGCTCGGAACGGTGTATCCGAAGCCTGAATCGGGGAGGTCGACGAAGTTGGTAGCCGAGTGAACGGCAGTGCCGCTCGTGATGTCGCTGACTGTCACAGTCTCGCCCGCAACCTGGCCGCCGCTCAGGCAATTGGAGACCGCTGTGACCTCCCATACGGTCACCACCGGAACGGAGCCGCCATTCGAGAATTCGAGGGCGACGATGACATCGCCGGCCGTGCGGTCGGGCTTCGAGACACCGGGGTCACCCGGGAAGACCTTGAAGGGGTTCCGGTTGAGCTCGAAGTCAACGTGGGTGTCACCGTTATTGATGATCCGCTCAGCACCCATGTAGAAGAAGGCGCTGCTGCCCACGAACTTTGCGTAGGCCATTACGTGCTTGATGTCGTCCTTGCCCGTGACCGGACCGTTGTCGTATCCCCACGTGCAGGTGTTGAGCTCTTTCGCCCCGCCGATGAACTGATTGTCGGAATTGGAATTAGCCGGGTCGGCGATGATCTTCGAGACTGGAGGCGTCGCGGGATCCACCACGCCGGTGCCGCTGGCTCCCGTCAGCCAGTCGTCCCCGTTTGTGAGGGTGCCGTCGATCTGAGCCGCCGGAATGGCGCCGGGATTGCTCGCGGCATCACCCGACTTGAGATCGCCGTCGATCTCGAAACCCTGGACTGTGCCAGCCTGCAGCACGGGCCCAGCCGAGAGAACGGTGTTTGGCGCAGCAAAAGTCGCGTACTGCAGGAGCAGCGACATGACAAACAAAAACACCCACACGAGCGTGAAGCTCTTGCGAGTGCCAGCGCTCAAGACGAGCGCACCCCGAGACCCCTTCATTCTGTTTTCCCTCCGAAATCCCCGAGAACCGACGATCAATACCTCGTTATGCGAGGCTGCCGGTTCCCCCTGAGGATTGCCGGCGATCCAGTTGCCCCCTGGACGGACCCGGATGAACGGTCCGTCGACAAGTGCTGCGGCATCGTACGGCCGCGCAGTCCCCAAAGGTACTAGCGAAGACCGTGCACTTCTAGTCCCAATTCCAGCGAACCTCACCGGACCGCGTTGACGGACATCGGCGTTTCCGGTGCCTGACCGCACCGAGGTCCTGGTACGAACGATTGGAAGCCGGGAAACCAGACGGGGCCGCCTACCCGATACCATGCTCGCGATGACTGCCACCGAGCCCCCTCCGGGAACCTCAAGGGACAGGGTTGAGGTGGAGGATTCGCTCCGGGAGCGAGTCGCCGAGGCGGTCACGGGCGCGTGGCAGAGCGCGATCGCCGGCGGATCACTGCCGCCTCTCCCGGACGACGAGAGGTCGCAGGTCGACGTTCACGTCGAACGGCCGGCGCATCCCGAGCATGGCGACTTCGCCACGAACCTGGCGATGAAGCTGGCCCGCCCGTACCGCCGTTCGCCGATGGCCATCGCGCAGACTCTGGCCGCGGAGCTCGAGGGCCAAATCGGGCGGGAGGCCGGGCGGACGCAGCTCGCCGACCTGATCACATCGGTCGAGGTGGCGCCGCCCGGTTTTCTAAACTTCCGCCTCTCCGAGCGCGCCCTCGAGGCCACGATCGATCGGATCCTGAGCGAGCCCAAAAGCTGGGGCCGCCGCCAGGCAGCCATCCCGCAGCGAGTGAATGTCGAGTTCGTGTCGGCCAACCCGACCGGCCCGCTGCACATCGGCAATGCCCGCGGGGCGTTCGTGGGCGACCTGCTCGCGCGCGTCCTGGCGGCAGCCGGCCACGAAGTCTCGCGCGAGTACTACTTCAACGACTTCGGAGCACAGGTCAGCAACCTGGGCGCATCCATCCTGGCCCTTCGCGACGCGAAGGAGGTGCCCGAGGATGGGTACCGCGGCAGCTACGTGGCGGAGCTGGCGGCCGACCTGCCGCCACGGCTCGTGGAGAGTGCCGGCACCGCCGATGATCCTGCGGTGGTCGTCGGCCAATGGGCCTCCGAACGCGTCCGGGCGGGGATCGAGGCGAGTCTGGAGCGCCTCGGAGTGCATTTCGACGTCTGGAAGACTGAGGGCTCACTCCATCGGGAGGGCTGGGTCGAGCGAGCAGTCGCCAAGCTGCGCGAGGCGGGCTACGTCTACGAGCGGGACGGAGCGACATGGTTCCGCTCGACGGACTTTGGCGACGACAAGGACCGCGTGATCTACCGCTCGAACGGCCAGCCAACCTATTTCGCGGCAGACATCGGCTACATCACGGAAAAGTTCCGCCGCAGTTTCGACCATCTCGTCTATGTCTGGGGGGCGGACCACCACGGGACCGTCGCCCGGGTGCGCAATGCGGCCACGGCGATGGGCTACGACCCGGCGGCCGTGGAGATCCTGCTCATCGCCTGGGTGCGCTTCGTGCGGGACGGCCGCGAGATCTCCATGTCCAAACGGTCCGGGGAGTTCATCACCCTAGACGAGCTGCTCGACGAGGTCGGCGTCGATGCGGCCCGCTGGTTCTTCGCGTCACGCGGGCACACGACCGGGATCGACTTCGACATCGAGCTGGCCAAGAAGCAGTCGAACGAGAATCCCGTCTACTACGTGCAGTACGCCCATGCGCGAATCGCCTCGATCCTGCGAAAGGCGAGCGAAACCGGGCTGTCGTTAGCAGATTCGGTCGAGGGCGCACTGTCGGACGAGCCGGAGGCGGGTCTCGCCCGAGCCGTGGCCCGCCTACCCGACGTCGTCGAGGACGCAGCGGAGGCAAAAGAGACCCAGGGCATCACCGCATTTGCGACCGAGCTGGCAACCACCTTCCACGCCTTCTACCGCGATGCCCGGGTAGTCGACCCTGACGAGCCCGACCGCTCCCGTGGCCGACTGGCGCTCGTTGCCGCGACCCAGGTCACCCTGGCCAACGCCCTGGCGCTTCTCGGGATATCCGCCCCGGAACTAATGTAGCGGTTAGCCGGCAGAGCCCAGCGCGTTCGCCGTCCTGGAGAGCACGGCCGAGTCGCTTCCGACGATCACCGTACGATTGACGGCACCGACCCCGGGCAGGACGGCCGCCGGATGCGTCAACCCCTGCACCGTGCCGATCGCTGCCGTCTCGAATTGTCCTGCCTCGGCCGCTGAATCCCAGGCGGTTAGGAGGACGACGCTCCAGCTGCCGTTGGGCCCTTCGAGCAACGCCACCCGGTCGCCGCCCCACCCGGCTGCCGCGGTCGTGGCCTCCTCCGAGTCGACGCGTCCACCCGATGCATCTGCGAGCCAGATGCCAAGCTGGAACTCGCCCAACGTGTCCTGGAAGCTCACCTTCCAGCCGGCCCCGAGCCGACGGGCCAAATCGGCCGGCACACTCACTGCCACCGGCTTCTCGTGCGCGTCGTACTTCGCGGGGTGAAGCACCTGCTCAGTCGATTCGGGAGGCGTCCGATAAAGCGCATTGACCGCGCTCCAGCCGCCGGTGGTCTGGAGGCCGGTCACGAAATTCAGCCCGCTGGTGTACGGGAAGGTGAGGGTGTCGCGCAGGATGCGCGGCATCTGAAGGAGTACCTGCTGCCCCTGCGGATCGGCCGATTGCGCCAACCCCAACAACTCGGGCAGCGTCAAATTCTCCCTGGCCCAGAGCCCCATGACGAGCGTCGCGTCACCCTCGGCAACGGACAGGTGCGCGAGTGACCGGTCGCCCTGTCCGATCTGGTCCACGCCCAGCTTCGCCAGGCCGAAGTTCTGGTCTTGCAATGCATGGTCGAACTCATG
>VBEC01000016.1:0-157939 GCA_005883615.1 Chloroflexota bacterium
CCCGACAAATACCGCCGCCTTGGGGCACGCCTTCCGCGTGGAGTCCTGCTCATCGGCCCGCCCGGCACCGGCAAGACCCTTCTGGCACGTGCCGTGGCCGGAGAAGCCGCCGTGCCGTTCTTCAGCATCTCCGCCTCCGAGTTCGTGGAGCTGTTCGTGGGCGTCGGCGCCAGCCGCGTCCGCGATCTGTTCGCCAAGGCCAGGGCGGCAGCCCCGGCGATCGTCTTCGTCGACGAGATCGACGCGGTCGGGCGGCAGCGTGGCGCCGGCCTTGGCGGGGGCAACGACGAGCGCGAGCAGACCCTCAACCAGCTATTGGTCGAGATGGACGGCTTCGACGACCAGACGAGTGTCATCGTCCTCGCGGCCACCAATCGACCGGACGTTCTCGACCCGGCCTTGCTGCGCCCCGGCCGTTTTGACCGCCAGATCACCGTGGCCTTCCCGGACCGAGCGGGCCGAGAGGCGATCCTGCGAATCCACACTCGTGGGATCCCTCTCGCCGCCTCCGCGGACCTGGAGGCGCTCGCGCGGTCTACGCCTGGCTTCTCAGGAGCGGATCTTGCCAATCTGACCAACGAAGCGGCACTCCGCGCCGCGCGCAAGGATCGCGACGTCGTGACCCAGGAGGACTTCGAGGAGGCGCTCGACTCGATTCAGCTCGGCACGCGGCAACCGGGTCTCACCAACCTCGAAGAGCGTCGCCTGGTCGCGTACCACGAGGGCGGCCATGCGATCGTGGCGCGGCTCACGCCTGGTGCCGATCCCGTGCATCGGGTCACGATCGTCCCGCACGGCCAGGCGCTCGGCGTGACCGAGCAGCGCCCGGATGACGATCGACGCAACTACCCGCGCGACTACCTGATGGGGCGGCTCGCCGTCATGCTGGGCGGCCGCGCGGCCGAGGACCTGGTCTTCGGCCAGCCGACCACGGGAGCGGAGAGCGACCTGAAGGTGGCCACCGGCCTGGCTCGACGGATGGTCGGGCTATGGGGCATGACCGACGAGGTTGGCCCCGTGTCCTACGGCGTCGGTGAGACGCAGCCCTTCCTGGGGCGCGAACTGGCGGCGCCACGTGAATACGCCGATGCGACCGCCGACCGGATCGACCAGGCGGTCGTCTCGATCATCACGGCCGCACGCGATCGGGCGACCGCGATCATCCGTACGGCCCGTCCGGCTCTCGATGCCCTCGCCGAAGAGCTGATCGCTCACGAAATGGTCGACAGCCGGCGACTCGATGAGATCCTGTTGCACGCGGGCTTCACCCCGGCGAAGGCCGCCACGAGCGGAGTACCCGCGGTCGCTGCCAACGCACCTACACCTCCCGCGGCAACCCCCGCCGCGGCGACAGGATCAACTGGAACCGGGCCCGCGGACGCTTCCTGAAGTGCGGGAAGCGTCCCTGCGACGCGCCGCTGACTACCGAGCCGCGGCGTCGACGCGACGCTGCTCCTCGACGGTGCGTTCGGCCAGCGGTTCGAACTCGAGTCGTTCGTTCGGGATCGGTTCGCCGCTCTCGATCGATCGGCCGTACGTGCCAGCCTCGATCCGCGCCTCCGCCCGGGCTACGGCGTCCAACTCGGCTCGAAGATTGGCGAGGAGAGCGTTCTCGACCATCTCGGTTGCAAGCTCGCTGCCTGCGTCGGATTCGCCTTCCTGCTGGCTTTCGAGATCGCTCTCGGAGCGCACCTCGCCGTCCAGGTTTCTAAGTGCCGCTTCGATCCGTTGGCGTTGAGCGGCGACGAGCTGGCGGGCTCGACGATCATCCACGGTCAGAACGCTCCTCATACCGCCACTAGGCCACTGGCTGACCGAGTCCCTGGGTGTGTAGGTTCAGCGAAGACGATACTCCCCGTTCCGATTCGCTCCGTTGGCCCCCAGTAAGGCAGGGTCCGTGGCCCTCGACGCACCGACATCACGTCCGCTGTGAACTGCCGGAGTACAGCTGGGCAGACATGGGCGCGAATGGCCGGCGACTGAAGATCGCCTCGACCGGCAAATCGAAATGCTCTGCCGCACGGAGGGCCAGGTCGAGGCTGGGGTTGTACTCGCCGCGCTCGAGGTAGCCGGGTACACCGCTCGCCAGGCTCACGCAACAGGAGGCTGCGCGTCGGCAGCCTCCTGCTCAAGCTCCGGCCGAAAAAGGGTTTCCGAGTCAGCCCTTTGCCAGCTCGGCTGCGAGGCGATCCCAGGTCTGGATCGCGCCGCGGACCATACCCGTCGCCAGGGCGCCTTCGATGGCCTCGACCGACCCGAAGTGGCCGACTGACACGACCTTCGTCTTGCCTCCGAGCTCCTCGAAGGTGAAGGTCTCGGGTCCACCCTGCGGCCCGATGCCCTCCACGTCGAACATGAAGGTCCACTTGTACCGCTCTGGCGGCTTGACCTCCAGGTACTCCCCGTAGAACGTCACGTCGTCGCGATCGGCGGCGCGACTGATGTATCGCCAGCGGCCACCGGGCCGGACGTCCATCTCGACGACGGTGGTCGTCGTGCCATGGGGGCCCCACCAGCGGGGGACGCTCTCCGGATCGGTGAAGGCCTTCCAAACCCTGCCCCGAGGGGCGTCGAAGGTTCGCTCGAAGACGAGGTCCGTGCCGTGCTGGTAGACCGCCGTCGTCTCGTTGCTACCCCGGTCGGTTCGCGTTGCGGTCATTCGTCGACTCCTTTCCCATGCTCCTGCCAGTCCTGTAGCTCGCGGAGATACACGTCCATCCGTTCGAAGCTCTCCTCCCAATGTCGCCGGTATTGGCCGACCCAGTCCGCGACGGTGCGGAGCGGCTCAGGCTGCAGCCGGCAGGGGCGCCATTGCGCCTGACGACCCTGTTCGATGAGACCGGCCCGCTGCAGCACCTTGAGGTGCTTCGAGATTCCGGGCAGGCTCATGTCGAACGGCGCCGCGAGCTCTGTGACCGTCGCCTCACCGCGGGCGAGGCGGGCAAGGATGGCCCTTCTCGTCGGATCGGCGAGGGCGGCGAACGTGATGCTCAGTGGATCGGCTTCCATGCCTCATTTCACTTTGTGGTTAATTAACCTAGAGGCATAGTACAGGCTGTTCGCGAGTTGTCAAGGCGGTTTTCGAAGTCGACGTAGTGGGCCAGGTCCATGTCGGGCTCCCGGCCCACGATGCTTTTCCCAGGCGGAGGCACCACGGCGTACGCTCCTCGTGTGCTGATGACGAGGCTTCTCGTGTGAACCGCCAGCGCGGCCCCGGCCCCGACTCCGCGGCGATCCACGCGCTCCGTTCGGCCGACCCGGTGATGGCCCGCCTGATCGATCGCCTCGAGCCCATCGATCTCGCGACCTGGCGCGCGCGCTGGTCACTGGATAGCTTCGGTTCGCTCGCCCGCTCGATCGTCGGCCAGCAGATTGCGACTCCTGCGGCCACGGCGATCTTCGGGCGTCTGCGGGATTTCATCGGCGACCGCGAGCCGGCTGTCGCCATCGCCGGTGGATCCGATGCCGAGCTCCGCGCGGTTGGCCTGTCGGCCGCCAAGGCTGCGTCGCTGCGGGACCTGGCGGTGCGCACACTCGACGGTCGCCTCAATCTTGACGGGCTGGGCGAGCTGACAGACGACGAGGCACATGCTCAGCTGACCGCGGTTCGTGGGATCGGTTCCTGGACCGCAGACATGTTCCTGCTGGGTCAGCTGGGTCGCCCGGATGTGCTGCCGGCGGCGGATCTCGGTATTCGCCGCGCCGTCCAGGCTGCCTACGGGCTCGACTCGATGCCGAGCGAAACGGAGGTCCGCCACATTGGAGAGGCCTGGCGGCCCAATCGATCGCTCGCGACCGCCTACCTGTACAGCTCGCTCTGGTCGCGAGGCCCAACCCGGGATTGACCCCGGGTCGGGCGAAGCGCCGACCCGGCGTTTGCGCGCTCGAGAGTCGTCGGGCATCCTCGCGGCATGAATGTACCCAGGGGATGGCGCCCCGTGGCGCTGGCTGCCGCGCTCGTCGGAGCCGGCATCTCGGCGTATCTGTTGGTCGAATATGGGACCGGCCAGAGCGGCTTTTGCGCAACCGGCTCGGGTTGCGACGAGGTGCGCGCCAGCGCCTTTGCTTATCCGTTCGGCATTCCGATGCCCCTGTTCGGTCTCGCCTTCTACCTGGCGGCTGCGGGGATCGCGTGGCGCTCGCTTGAACCGGCGCACCTCCTTGGCATGTCGCCCCGCGTGGCCCTGGCTGCGCTTGCGCTGGCTGGATTGGCTGTCTCGATCGTCCTTACTTCGATCGAGGCGTTTGTCATCCACGCCTTCTGCACCTGGTGTCTGGGCCAGGCAATCGCGAGCCTCGTCCTCGCGATTTCGTCGGCCATTGGCCTCGCACGCCAAGAGCCATCAGGGCTGGTAAACCGCGACATCTCGCGCCACGCGAAACGGGTCGCGGTCCGCGAGGCTGCCCGCCAGCTCGACGCACAGAAGAGGGGACTGCGTCGGGAGGCGTTTCTCGTATCGGGCTTCATGGCGATCCTCGTCGCGACCCTCCTCGTTGGCGGCGCGCTTGGCCGCGGTGCGCCGGGGCCCACCGAAAATGCAGGCGCGAACACCACCGCGAGGCTTGCCCCGGCCTCGGCCCCCCGCACCGGGACTGGGCCGGTGACGGTGGTCGAGTTTGCCGACTACCAGTGTCCTGCCTGCCAGGCGGTGGCCCCCGAGCTCCAGCAGTTGGTGACCGACGGCAGCATCACTCTCGTGTACCGCTACTTCCCGCTCCCCCAGCACTCGCTCGCCGTGCTCGCGGCACGGGCCGCGCAGGCAGCCTCGCTGCAGGGCGAGTTCTGGCCGATGCACGACCTGCTGTTCTCCACGCATGCAGCCTGGGAAAACGTGTCGAGTGACGAGGCGCGAGCCTACTTCGGTGGACTGGCATCCCAGGCTGGTCTGAACCTGCAGCGCTGGCAGGCGGACCTCACGTCGCCCGCCGTCGCTGAGGCGGTCTCGTCCGATGCTGCGGCTGCCAAGGCGCTGGGGCTCCCTGGAACGCCCTCGATCTTCATCAACGGGACGTACTACCAGGACGGACTGAGCCTCGGCCAGCTTCGCTCAGCTGTTGCCGCCGCGAACGCTTGATCCGAGCACGATCGATCTGAGTTCGAGGGACTAGGGCAGCCGCCGCCGCGCAGTGCGCCCCACGGTGCGCCGCGCGGTGCGTCGCGAAGGCTGGCGTCGCACGGTGCGTCGCGAAGGCTGGCGATCGCCCGCCGGCTCGAGCTCCCGGAACGGCTGCGAAAGGAGCAGCTTGCGCAGGAGCTCCGCGAGCCTCTCGCGCTCGTCTGCATCCAGGCCGACAAGTAACCGCTGCTCGTTTTCGAGGTGATCAACAGCTGCGGCATCGACCAGCTCGCGGCCTCGATCGGTCAGAGCGACCAGGCGACCGCGGCGGTCATCCGGGTCGGGCAGCCGCTCGACGAGGCCCATCTCCTCCAGCTGATCGAGGCGATTCGTCATCGCGCCGGACGACAGGATCACCCTGTTGAACAACGTAGTGGGGTTCATCCGGTACGGCGGCCCGGCACGGCGCAGCGCGGCCAGGACGAGGTACTCGCCGAACGAGATCCCGTAAGACGCGAACACCCGTGCGAAGCTCGCGTTCTGGAGCAGCCCCAGCCGCGTGATTCGCTGGAGTGTGTGGGTCGGCGACACGTCGAGATCTGGCCGAACCCGATTCCACTCCGCGACGATCCGGTCGATCTCGTCCATGGCCTCGATATTACTCGATGTCGAGACTCTTGACGCTGACTCTTCTTGCTTGACCATGGTGGCCGGCGTCTCGGCTATCCGAGATCACGAGCGCGCGATCGACGTCTCCAGCTTCTCGACCTTGTCGAGGAGCGCGTTGATGGCATCGTCCTGCACGCGGAGATGCGCCTGGATCTGCTCGGCTTCGTGGAAGGTCGCCTCGGCATCCTTGTAGGTCATGGCGGCGCGCTTGTCCGAGACGCGGGCAAGGATGTTCTGGCCGACCATGATGACCGAGAGCATCACGAGCTGGATGAAGGTCTGACTCACCCACTGGACCAATGTGAGCAATCCGCCCGCGACCGCCTGGGGAAGAACGACCAGCGCGAGACCGGCGAAGGCATAGGCGCACCACATCGTGCCGACGGCGGTGGTCAGCGCCAGTGCGATCCTGCCGTTGACGCCGACGTGCTCCGCCCGAGTTGTGGGAGGTCTGATCTTGCTGTGCTCCGCGATCCGCGGGTGCGGCTTGTGCTCGAAATTGACGCGCATGCTGACCTCCGGGAGAAGAGCGATCGATATCGGCCGGGACCGCGCCAAACTCGACGGCGGCCATCCGTAATTAGACCGATTTTCCTATCGCCACCAAAAATTGGTGGCCTAAGCTTGCGGAACCCGGATCGAGGGGAAGGGTGAAGAATCCGCCACGCCTCGTTTGCATTCCGTCCGCGGACGGCGAGTTCGCCGCGCATGCTCGCGCGCTCCTCGATGAGGTCGCGCTCGGGCCTGACCGCGAGGACGAGGCTCGCGAACGTCTCGAACGACTGATTCGGCGGCGCTTTCCAACCTCCGTCGTTCGGGCTCGCGATCCGCTGGCTACGGTGGGCCTCGAGGAATCGCCCGTCTGGTACGTGACGCGCTCGCCGTATCGCTCACGGCTCGCCGCGAGCGTTGAGATCGCCGCCCCGCAGGAGTTCGTGTTCGATCTCTACGTCGAGCCCACGAGAATCCCCGAATGGCAGACGGCTATCAACGTGACCCCGCTCCAATCGCACCCGGACCTCATCGGGAACGAGTACCTGGCGCGCTACAAGGTCGTCGGCGCGATCGTGCAGGGTCGGTTCAGGATCGTCGATGCCGAGCGCCCGACATATTTGCGTGTCGAGGCGCAGGCCCCCGGGATGCGCCTCTGGTATGCGACAACCTTCACGCGCACGAGTACCGGCACGAGGCTGGACGTGGACGGTGATTACGACGTTCCCCCGAACTCGCTGGCCCAGCTTGCGGACCGCCTCTTCGTCGAGCGAGCTGTGCAGCGCGATGTCGATCATGCGCACGCAAACCTGAAGGCCCTCTGTGAAGGCCTCGCCCGATCGCCCGAGGCGGCGGACGTCTCGATCGGCACCGTGGTCGCCGGCTGACCGCGGCGGGCTGGTACCACCGAACAGCGCCTTTCCAGGGACTACCCGATCCGCCCTGAGGTGCTCGGGCCCGGTTCGGCCGAACTCATCGAGGGTTCGAGCCCTCGCGCCTCGAGCGCGCGGACTCGTCGGCTGTAGGTCGGCAGCGCCGGCGCGCGGTCGCTACGGAGATGGCTCAACGAAGTCGTTGGTGGCCGCCCCTCCCTGGTTCGTGATCGCGTACAGCACCGCGATGCCGATGTAGAAGGCCAGCGCGAGCAGCGGCAGCAGCGCAGCCAGCGGGATCGCGACCGCGTAGACCAGCGGGCCGATCGATCCCCGGCGCAGCTCCTGCCGGGCATGCCTGGCGTCGAACGGTGGTTCCAGCAACTCGGGATGTCGGATGAGGTGGCGCCACATGAACGTCCATGGCAGTGCGGTTGCGAGCGACAGCAGGCCGTATACGACCGCAGCCGTCGACGCGGCCGCGCCACCTTCGGCGACGTACGCGGCGAGCAAGGCGGTCGGGAAGGGGAGCGTCGCGACACCGAGAAGCAACATCAGGTTGAGCCAGTGCAGGGTGCTGTCGAACCGGTGTACGCGGTCCACGAACGAACGGTGATTGAGCCAGATGATGCCGATCGTGAGAAAGGCGGCCAGATACGCGAGATAGGAAGGCCAGCGTTCAGCTAGTGCCTGGAGGAGGCCACCCGCCTTCGCCGCGTCATCCGGGCTCGGGACCTTGAGATCAAGGACGAGCAGCGTGATCGCGATGGCCATCACACCGTCGCTGAACGCTTCCACGCGCCCTGTCTGAGAGAGACGCATGCCTTCGCGCTGAGGAGTCATGCCCAGATTGCCGGGAGGCGCGGGCGCATGCGAGCTCGGTTCAATGAAGGCGTCCACAGTGTTCCCCTTTGAATTGCACCCAAGAATCGCATGTCAGCGGCCGATTGGCCGGGTACACTGCTCCTCGACCCGACGCCGGGTGCGTCGGGCGCACACCTGGACACGGACTGGACTGGGCTGGCCACATGCAGCGTCCGTCCCTGGGGGCCAGGCATTGGCAGTTGCCATCGGAACTCTGAGGAGGGTTGTTTCTATGCGCCCAGGTCGACGCACCCTGGCATCCGCAGTCCTGGCCACCTCGTTCCTGCTCGTCACCGCATCGGGCGTCTTTGCCCATGAGTGCTACAACGCGAGCGCATCGCCGCAGGGGAACCTGATGAAGGCCGCCAACACGAACGGCAATTGGACTCTCGCTCTCGACGTTCGAGAGGTCATCGCGACGGGCAGCTCTGGCTTCGTTAGCGGACTCCCGGTCCTGAATGCGTGCCAGCAGACCGTGTTCCTTGCCTCCTGGCAGACGACCGGGTTCCCGCTCGTGTTCACGGTTGGTGGTGGCAACAACATGGCCAACGGCCAGGGCAACACCATCGCCGAGAACAACCTCAACATGGCCACCGGCCTCGGATCGAACAACCGGGGCATCGACCACTTCGGGGATACCGGGCAGGCCCTCTTCGCCGCTGTCAACACCGCTTACGGCGCGGCCTTCGCGGCAGCCTGCTAGCGTCCGCTTTGAGAGGCCCGCCGGGATACCCGGCGGGCCTTTCCCTTAGTTGAGGGTCGCCCGGACCTCGCCCAGGCGACGCTCGAGGAACCGCCGCTCGGCTGCATTGGTGACGAACTCCAGGGCATGTCCGTAGGCGAGCGACGCTTCGTCCATCCGATCGAGGCGTCGTAGCAGTTCTGCCCGGGCTGAATGCATCAAGTGGTACGACTCCAGCTGACCGTCCGCGCGGATGGCCTCGATCATCGAGAGGCCAAGCGCCGGGCCGTCCGCCATCGCCACCGCAACAGCGCGATTCAGTTCCACAACCGGTGAGGGCGAGACCTTCGACAGCTCGTCGTAGAGCAGCGCGATCTGCCGCCAGTCGGTCGTTTCGAAGCTGGCGGCGTCCGTGTGGACGGCCGCGATCGCGGCCTGGATCTGGTACGGCCCGCCGCGTCCCATGCGCAGGGCACGATCGAGCAACGCGTGGCCTTCGGAGATCAGCGCGCCATTCCAGCGGGATCGATCCTGATCCTCGAGCAGGACCAGCTCGCCGGCTGTGCCCACCCGCGCCGGTCGACGCCCGTCGTGAAGCAGCATGAGCGCAAGCAGTCCCAGGACTTCGGCTTCGTCGGGCATCAGGCCGGCCAGGACGCGTGCGAGCCGGACGGCTTCGGCACAGAGCTCCTGGCGGATGAGCGCTTCTCCCGTGGACGCTTCGTAGCCCTCATTGAAGATGAGATAGACCACCCGCAGGACCGCGTCGAGGCGCTCTGGCAGCAGGTGGTCCGGCGGGACGCGGTAGGGGATCCCGGCGTCGCGGATCTTGCGCTTCGCCCGAACGAGCCGTTG
This sequence comes from Chloroflexota bacterium, assembly GCA_005883615.1. Classification (GTDB taxonomy): domain Bacteria; phylum Chloroflexota; class Limnocylindria; order Limnocylindrales; family CSP1-4; genus CF-16. The sequence goes on from VBEC01000016.1 coordinate 9,492, forward strand.
CGCGAGCGTCGGCTCGGGCAGGAGGAAAGCCCGAGCGATTTCGGGCGTCGAGAGGCCGCCGAGCGTTCGCAGCGTCAGCGCCACCTGCGCCTCCATTGCCAGCGCCGGGTGGCAGCACGTGAAAATGAGGCGAAGCCGATCGTCGGGGACGGGACTCATCTCCTCCGACCTTCCTTCCGTGCCGGCGCCCTCGGATTGCAACTCGGCCAGCTGCGCGAGGAGGGCCTGCTTTTCGGCGAACCGCTTGGCCCGTCGAATGCGATCGATGGCCTTGTTCCGCGCGGTCGTCGTGATCCAGGCGCCCGGGTTGTCGGGCACGCCGCTCAGCGGCCACTTCTCAAGGGCGACGACGAACGCTTCCTGGACGGCCTCTTCAGCCAGGTCGAAGTCGCCGAGGACGCGGATGAGCGTCGCGACCGCCCGCCCCGCCTCGTCGCGGAACAGGCGGTCGACAACGGCATGGGCTTCGGTAAGTCGGCGATCGTCGGTCGCCTGCCCGGTCAAAGCAGGGGAGACAGCAGTCAGCCGGCGGCTCCGGCAGCCGCCCCCTGGGCTGCGTAGCTTTCGGGAAGCTCCCAGATCGGCCGGATCTCGATGGAGCCACGCGTCGCCGCGGGGATCCGCGCCGCGAGCTCGCTCGCCTCGTCGAGATCCCTGCACTCGAGCAGGTAGAAGCCGCCCAGGATCTCCTTCGTCTCGGCGAACGGACCGTCGGTCGTGATCGTCTTGCCATCCCGAACGCGCACGGTCGTGGCCGTTGATGCCGGCTCGAGCGCCTCGCCGGCCTGGAACAGGCCGCGGCCCTGGACTTCGGCAGTGAACGCCGCGTAGGCAGCCATCTGCTGCTGGAGCTGCTCGGGCGGGATCTCCGCATCGGCTGGTCGCTCGGGCTCGTAGAGGAGCAACAGGTAGCGCATTGCTGGTCTCCTTTGTAATCCTTGCGGCCTTGCTTCAGCCGCGTCACTTCAGCGACGAAAGCGCGTGGCCGGAATCGACAGCCCTGCGAGATTTCCTAGCAGGATACGGACTTCATCGGCTGGGGGTTCAAGGCAGCGAGCCGCCCGCGTCCGTTCTCCCTCTGTTCCCGGTCGGCGCTATCGTGTCGAACATGCCGAAACGCGTCGAAGTCCTGCAGGTTGACGGCCGGGAGGTGACGATCACCAACCCCGACAAGGTCTACTTCCCGGCCGCGGGCCACACCAAGCTTGACCTCGTCCAGTACTACGTGGCCGTGGCGGACGGTCCGCTTCGAGGAGTCGCCGGCAGGCCGATGGCGCTGAAGCGCTTCGTCAACGGTGCCGATGGCGAGTTCTTCTTCCAGAAACGTGCGCCAGAGAACCGGCCCGAGTGGCTGCGCACGGTGGAATTGTCGTTCCCCTCGGGACGCACGGCCGACGAGATCGTCGTCGACGATGCCGCCGGCCTGGCCTGGATCGTGAACCTGGGTTGTATCGACCTCAACCCGCACCCTGTGCGGGCGGACGATCTCGACCATCCGGATGAACTGCGGGTCGACCTGGATCCCGTGCCCGGCGTGGCGTGGTCACAGATCCGCGATGTCGCAGTGGTCACCCGGGAGGCCCTCAGCGATGTCGGCCTGGTTGGCTGGCCGAAGACCTCTGGCTCGCGCGGCATCCACATCAACGTTCGGATCGAGCGGCGCTGGACCTATCCGGAGGTCCGGCGTGCGGCACTTGCCCTGGCTCGGGACGTAGAGCGGCGGGCACCGACGCTCGCCAGCTCCAAGTGGTGGAAGGAAGAACGGCACGGGGTCTTCCTGGACTACAACCAGAACGCCAAGGACCGCACGGTGGCCAGCGTGTATTCGGTGCGGCCGTTGCCCGACGCGAGAGTGTCGATGCCCCTGAAATGGGAGGACGTCCCCGCCGTGGTGGCCGAAGACTTCAGGCTGGCGACTGTGCCCGAGCTCTATCGACGAGACGGCGATCCGGGCGAGGGCATCGATCAGGCGGCGGGCTCCCTCGAGGCCCTGCTCGAGCTGTCCGCGCGCGACGAGGCCGAAGGCCTGGGAGACGCGCCCTGGCCACCGAATTACGCGAAGCAGCCGGGCGAGCCGCCTCGTGTCCAGCCCTCGAAGAAGCGGCGGCCCGACGAGGCCTATGCGCCCGGGACCGGCGAACCGCTGACAACCCGGGAGTGGTCCGGCACGCGACCGACACCGACGGGCCGGCGCCGCAGCTCCGTTCCGGTCATCGAGATCTCGCGGGCGGCGAAAAAGGACGAAGCGCTGGCCGGGCTCGAGCGCTGGAAGGCTCGACATCCCGACGTGGCTGACCATCTCGAGCCCGCTGACGTGCTGGTCGACGGTATGCGTGGCCGCTCGACCATGTGGTACCGGGTCCGTGTGAACCTTACGCACGTGCCAGATGCCGACCGACCCGACCAGGAACCACTCGATCCGGACTACGACCCGTGGGCGGGCTACGAGTGGCCCGATCGCTCAGGACAGCTGGAGCGTCCGCCGCGTAAGGCCTCTCAGCCCGAGAAATGAACCGTCCCGAGGAGGGCGAGGAAGTCTGAGCGGTCAGCCGGCTCAGCCGTCGGGTCACTCGAAAGGTCGACGAGGTTGAAGAGATATCCGACCCCGCCGTGGATCGTGACGGCGCCCAGGGTCAGGGCGCCGGCGGTCGCCGGGCAGTGCTTCGTCTCCAACAGGCCGGCCTGACCGTCGATCGTGACCTGTTCCTGCTTCTCCGGCGATGGTGGACAGGAGTGCCCGGCGGCGGCGGCCGCGTCCTGCTCCTTCGTGAATTCGGTGAGCGTCTTCGTCGTCGGCGCGGCGAGAACCCACGCGAGAGGGCCGCATGTGAAGACGCCCGTGCATCTGCCGGTACTCTCGGGCGCGATCAGCTGGTCGACGACCTGGTCGTCATACGTTGGTGAGCCGTTCCCGTCCCACTTGGTCTGAGCCTCGACCACCCGCCAGCCGGCCGGCAGCGTCACTGAGTATCCATACAGGGTGGACGTAAAGCTCGTGGGGACGCCTTGCGCGCTGGGGCCCGACGTCGCCAGCGGCGACGGAGAGTTCGGTAGCGGCGAGGCGCCCGGCGACACGGACGACGCACAGCCCGCGATGAGGAGGCCCGCCAGGATCACTGGCGCCGCCTTACTCGAAGACTGTCGCGGAAGGTGAGAGATGGCCTTTCCCCTCATGGGAAGGCTACGACCGGGGATCGACCCGAGCGGAGGAGCTGTGCCAAGGCAGCGTCACGAAGGTGACGGTGCCAACCGGCAGCGACGGCATGGAATGGATGGTAAGGGGAGGCTCGGGCTTCCATCGCGATCATCGGCAGGCCAGTGCGCAGCCGGCGCCACGGAAACCCAGATGACGGGTCCTCAGGAGGCCAGGCTGACCCCGAAGATGCGTTCGAGCTCGTAGGCCGCGGTCTCCTCGAGCTGGTCGTAGCGACAATCCTCCGGTGGCTTGTCAGGCCGCCACCGGACGAAGGTCGTGCCATGCCGGAAGCGGTCGCCCTGCAGGTGGTCGTAGGCCACCTCGACAACCCGTTCCGGTCGGAGCGGCTCCCAGGACAAGTCCTTGCCCCGGTTCCAGCGGCTTGTTGCCCCGGGCAGACGCTGGCCGGAGGCATCCGCGCTGCCGAGCGACGACCACTCGGCCCACTCGCGCCACGGATGGCTCTCCATGGCCTTCTTGCGCAGCAGGGCGATCTCCGCGACCAGGGCGGCCCGTCGCTCCCAGTTGAAGGACGACGTGACCCCGACGTGGTGCAGCGTGCCGGCATCGTCGAACAGCCCGAGCAACAGGGAGCCGACGTGGGTGCCGGGTCCGTTCTTGTGCCAGCGGAAGCCGGCGACCACGCAATCGGCCGTGCGTTGATGCTTGATCTTGAGCATCGCTCGCTTGCCCGGCTGGTAGGGAGCCTCGATGCGCTTGGCCACGACGCCGTCCAGGCCGGCGCCCTCGAAGCGTTCGAACCAGTCGGCGGCCGTGGCGACCTCCCGCGTCGCAGGCGTCAGGTGGATGGGTGCCCGAGCCACGCCCAGGACCGCCTCGAGGCGGGAGCGTCGTTCTCCCTGCGGGACACCTCGGAGGTCCTCTGCGTCAAGCGCCAGCAGGTCCCACGCGATGAAGCTCGCGGGAGTCTCGCCGGCGAGCATCCGCACGCGCGAGTCGGCCGGATGGATCCGCAGCAGGAGCGACTCGAAATCCAGGCCCTTCGTGCCGGCGATGACGACCTCCCCGTCGAGCACGCACCGTTCCGGCAGGCTGGCACGGAGCGGCTCGGCGAGCTCCGGGAAGTAGCGGTCCAGCGGCTTCAAGTCGCGCGATTGCGTATACACGGTGTCGCCGTCCCGAAAGACGATCGCGCGAAAGCCGTCCCATTTCGGTTCGAACAGCCAGCCGTCGTCGGCGGGCAGCTTGTCGACCGCCTTGGCCAGCATCGGCTCGATTGGAGGCTGGAACGGCAGTTTCAACTGTGCCATCGCTCGACTATAGGCCGCCGGCCGCCCGCGTGGTGGATGTGCCCTCTTCCCTAATTCGTCGGGACGTTGCACGATGACTCGGCCCGCGGGGGTGAGTCGAGCTGTATGGAGGGAGCCTGGTCCGATGAACGGATCGAAAGTCCTCGCGCGCCGAATCCACCTCGCGGTCGCCTGGATCTTCCTTGTCGCAATCCTCATCCAGGTATTCCTGATCGGGTTGTACCTGTTCGCGGGTGGCAGTCTGGAACCACATCGAAGCTTCGGCTATTCCATCCTCTTCGTGGCCCTGGCCGTTCTCCTGACTGCGCTCTGGGCGCGCGTTCCGAGGCGAGATGGCTGGATCGCGGCCGGCGTGCTGGGTCTGTACATCGTGCAGACGAGCCTGCCCGAGTTCAAGGCTTCGGCGCCTGCCATCGCGGCTCTTCATCCGGTTGTCGCGTTCCTCCTCTTCTGGCTGGGACTCCGGGTTGCCCGGCGGGCGCGGGAGCTGTACGCCGCGGCGCTGACCGGGCAGGCGTCCGCGCCAGCCTCCCAGGCGGCCGCCAGCCAGGTTCGCTGATGAACCTGTTCCCGTTCCATTCCTGGCTCGTCCTCATCCACATCCTCGGGGTGTTCGGGTTCCTGCTGGCTCACGGGGTATCCGTTGGGGTTGGCTTCCGGCTCCGATCCGAACGCGACCCGGTCCGTATCCGGGCCCTTCTCGAGCTGTCGAACGCGTACCTCGGCGCGCTCTACATCGCGCTGTTCGTACTCCTCCTGGGCGGGATCCTGGCCGGCATTTCGGGCGGCTGGTGGACGAGCGGCAAGCTGTGGATCTGGGCTGCGGTCCTATTGCTCGTCGCGATCGCGGTCGGGATGTACGTCGTCGCGTTGCCGTACTTCAACAACGTCCGACACGCAGTCGGCGTCGCGACCTACGACGACGCCAAGAAGGGCCTGCAGCCGCCGGAGCCTGCGGCCCCCGCGCAGCTCGAGGCTCTCCTGCAGTCTTCAGCACCGATCGTGACGGCGGTCATCGGGCTTGGAGGGATCCTGCTCATTGGCTGGCTCATGGTGATGAAGCCCTTCTGAACCCTAACCGCCGCGGATCGCGGGCCGTGGCAGGATTCGGGCATGTCCGCAATCAGCGATCGCTACGATCGGGCGGCCGCGCGCTACCAGAAGTGGTGGGCTCCGGTCCTCGAGGAGACGGCCGTCCGGGTGCTCGATCGGCTCGCCGGGAAGCTGCCGCTGGACGAGCCCCAGCGAATCGTCGACATCGGGACGGGCACCGGCACCCTGGTACTCGAGGCTCTTCGTCGCTGGCCGCAGAGCTCGTTGACGGGCACAGATGCCTCGAGCGGAATGATCGTCGGGGCTCGAGAACGCGCTCGCACGGAGCTCGCGCAGGCCGACCAAGAGCGACTGTCGCTGGTTGTCGCCGAAGCCGACCGCCTGCCGTTCGCCGATGCCAGCTTCGATGCCGCCGTCTCGTCATTCGTGTTCCAGCTCGTACCCGATCGGGCGGCGGCCTTCCGCGAGGTGCGGCGCGTGCTGCGGCCGGGCGGACTGCTGGTCTTCGTGACATGGATGCTCTCGGACATTCGATTCGCCGCCGACGAGGCCTTCTTCGACGTCGTCGACGAGCTGAGAATCCCCGACCAGGACGGGCCAGAGGAGGATCGAACGGGCGATCTGGTCTCGCCACGCTCCGCCGCAGATCAGCTGCGACGTGTTGGTTACCGCGATGTCAGCGCCGCGCAGGAGTGGCTGGAATATCGGTTTGATCGAGTCGCCTATGTCGACTTCCTGGAGGAGTACGGCGAGAGCGACCTCTTCCGATCACTGGAGCCGCGTATGCGCAGACGGCTGCGCCAGCGGGCCACAGAGCGCCTCGAGTCCCTGCCGGCGACCGACTTCGACTGGCGCGTCCCGGTTGTCATGGCGGTCGCACGCAGGGGCTGACTGGTGGCGCGGGGATGTCGCCCTGAGCGTCAGTCGTTCGCTAGTCGCGAATTTGATCGACGTGCAATCACGTTGAGGCGCACGTAGTCGATCTCCGGAGCGGGCAGTGAGGCGGCGACACGCTTCACGAAGTCGATCCGGGCGTGGGGCGGGAGGCGTTCGAGGTGCGCGCCCAGGATGACCGTCGCGAGAAAGCGTTCGAAGGGCTCACCGGCCTCGAACCGGGTTGCTTCGGGCTGGAGCCATGCCCGAATTTCCGTGAAGCGGGCTCTGCGAAGCCGCTCGGTCGTCGCCTCGGGGGTCTCGAAATGAGTCGGGCCGAGCCATCCGTCATCGATCGTAGCAAGGACTCGCATGACCGAGGCGATGTTGCCGGCGCCTCCGAACTGCGCTACCAGCCAGCCACGGGGCTGTAGGACCGCGGCCAGATGGCGGAACAGGGCGTCGTGGTCGGGCACCCAGTGAAACGTGGCGGTCGACAGGATCGCGTCCACGGGCGACTCGAGGGGCAGCGGCTTGCCGAGGTCCGCAACAACGAATTCGACACGGTCGCCGTGTGCCGCGAGCCGCTTCCTCGCCTCTCCGATCATCGCCGAAGAGGCGTCCAGCGCGACCACCCGTCCGGCCGGCAATCGCGAAAGGAGGTACTCCGTGACGCGGCCGGTCCCGCAGCCCGCGTCGAGAACCCGTTCCGTGCCGGCCAGCGGAAGGCGATCGACGACGTCGCGCCCCCAGCGTGCCTGCGGAGCGGCGACTCGATCGTATGCGGCTGCATCCCACTCTCGCATCGTGCTTCCCAGCTAGAAGGCAAGGCCGGAGCGGCCCGGCACCAATCGGTACCAAAAGCCTGAGCAAATGCCTGACGAACGCTCGACGGGGGCTGCTACGCTGGCCGTGGTCAGATGGGCACTCCGCATCCGCGGTACTGGCCAGAGCCAACCAAGGGAGGTAGGCGAGTGGTCCAAGAGATCTGGAGCAAATTCAACGCGAACGAGCGACTGGCGGCGATCGGGGCGATCGTGATCCTCGTCAGTTTCATCATCGGACTTGTCAGCCCCTACGGGATCGGCGCGAGCACGATTGCTCTGCTCGGGGCCCTTGCGGTCCTCGCAGTGCTCTATCTCAAATATGCCCCCAACCAGACCATCACCTGGCCCGCCCCGGTGCCGGTGATCCTTCTGGCTATCAGCGGCGTGGTGGGCCTCCTCGAGCTGATCGACCTCCTGCGGGTGGTTCAGGTGCTCGGGAGTTTCGGTGGGACGTACCTCGTGGCCGTGATCGGGACCGTCGTCGGCGCGGCGATCATGCTCTGGGGTTCGTACCAGGAATGGCAGTCGACCAAGTCGCCTGCCTGACGGCTCAAGCCCGGCCACGAGACAGAAGGGCGAGCCCGGTCAGCCGACCGGGCTCGTTGATTCGACGGGCACCGACGTCCGGCGTGGGTCGCGCAGCCCCAGCCCGTTCACGGCGGCCCCCGCAAGGAGGAGGCCTGAGTTCAGCAGGAGCGCCAGGTGGAACGCGTCGGTCGAGGCCTCCTTCGATCCCTCGGCAATGTTGGGCGTGACCGGTCCGATTGGCCGGTTCAATGGTGGCAAGTCGTGGCGGATCTCGCGTGATGAGGTGTCGATGCCCGGAACGCGACTTGCAAGGCCGCTGTAGAAGGTGGCACTGACCGCGATGAAGATCAGGGCGCCAAGGAGCGGCTGGCCGACGCGCGAGATCGCGTTGTTGATCGCAGAGCCAAGGCCCGCGTGGCGCGTCGCGATCGAGCTCATCAATGTGCTCGTCAGGGGCGCCACGACGCACGCAATTCCGATGCCGTAAAGAAGGTTGTAGGGCAGGACGTCGAACAGGTAGCCCTGCGACGGGAGGAGGCTGGAAGGCTTATCCGCCTCGGCCAGCCATGGTGGCGAGCTCGCGGGGATTCGCGCGAACCAGAGGAGACCGATCGCCATCAGGATCGGCCCGATCGTCAGGAAGACCCGGCTGCCCAGCCGTCCGGCGAGCGTTCCCACTCGTGCCGACAGAAACGTCAGCAACAGCCCAACGGGCAACCCCGCAATTCCGGCAGCGAAGGCGGTATAGCCCAGGACGTTCTGCAGGTACAGGCCCTGGAATCCGAGTGTGACGTACAGCGCGCCGTAGATCAGGAAGGTTGACAGATTGATAACGGCGAACGCCCGCGAGCGGAACAGGTTGAGCGGAACGAGGGGATTCGGTCGCGTCGCCATGAGAAAGGGAAATGCGATCAGGGCGACCGTGCCGATGCCCAGCGCGACGAAGGCGCTCTGATCTGCCCAGCGCGTTTCCTGGCCGTGGATGGCCCCGAAGGCGAGGCCGCCGACGGCGATCGCGATGACCGCGGCGCCCAGCCAGTCGAATCTCCCGTTGGCCTGGTCGTCGCGGGATTCCGCCATGTGGGCGAGCGTCGCGTACACGCCCAGCACGACCAGCGGCACGTTGATGAGGAACGCGATTCGCCAGGTCAGGGTGTCGACCAGGAAGCCGCCCAGGATCGGGCCGAGGGTGGTCGTGCCCGACGTCGCGGCCGCCCAGATCCCGAAAGCACGAGCTCGCGAGGGGCCCTCGAATGTCGAGGTGATGATCGAAAGCGAGCCGGGGACGAGGACTGCGCCGGCGGCGCCCTGCAGGATTCGGAAGACGACCAGCAGCTCAAGGTTGGGCGCCAGGCCGCACAGGGCCGACGTCAGACCGAAGCCGACCAGACCGACGACGAACATGCGACGCCGTCCGTAGTAGTCGTTGAGCGCGCCGGACAGGATCAGCAGCGCCGACAGGGTCGCGAGGTAGCCGCTGTTGACGTACGTCTGGCCCTCGAGGACGCCGATGACCGTCGCCGGCAATTCACGGCCGATCCGCGGCAGGGCCACGTTCACGACCGTGCCATCGAGGAACACGATCGAGGAGCCGAGGACGACCGCGACCATCGTCCAGCGCTGCCTGGGATTCATTGGCGCATGGTCGCCGGAGCAAGCTTCATGCACAAGGCCGATACGCCGGGAACAAGGCGCCGCGCCGGCATTCGGCCTCGCTCGCTAGACTGCCGACGATGCGCGGTCCGGTTGGTCTGGTTGGCGCCGGCGAGTTCCTCCCCGAGATGGACGTGTTCGACCGCGGATTGCTCGATGGCAGCGGGGCCGGCCGCCCTCGTGTGGCGATCGTGCCGACGGCTTCCTATCCGGATGGGGAAGAGACGTTCCAGCGCTGGGCGGCGCTCGGTATCGAGCATTTCACGAGGCTCGGCGCGGAGGTCGAAGCCGTCCTCGCCCGGAACCGGTCCGAAGCCGACGATGTCGCCCACGCCCAGGCGGTCGGTGAGGCCGACCTGATCTACTTCTCGGGCGGCAAACCGGCGCACCTTCTCGAGACGCTCCTCGACAGCGCACTCTGGTCGGCGGCCCTGGCGGCCAACGAGCGCGGGGCGGCCCTCGTGGGCTGTTCGGCGGGCGCGATGGTCCTCGCCGCCCGGCAGGTCGACCTGCGCCGGTTCATGCTGCCGTGGCCGTTGCGCTGGCGGGATGCCCTTGGCGTCGTTCCAGGCGCTGCGGTATTTCCGCACTACGACGCCTGGCCCGAGCCGTTCACGGCCCTGATGGCCCTTCAGGCTCCGCGGGACATCCTCGTGCTGGGGATTGATGAAGGCACCGCGGTTGTCGGTCGAGACGGGCGATGGCAGGTCCAGGGCCGGTCTCGCGCAACGGTCTGGCGGGGGCGACGGCGAGAGCGGCATCGAGCCGGCGAGGCGTTCGTGCTCTAGTCGCAAACGCGGCGATGGAGCCCTTCAGGCCGCGCTGAGCGAGTGCTGCGCCAGACGCCAAAATCGAACCCAAACGCGATTGACGGTGTATCGACAGATAACGGGACAGACGGCCGGCACCGTCGACTCTCGTGCGTCATGGCCGGTTTGCCTATCGGAGGAGGGCCCATGCGAGCATGGGCGGGGGCGGACCGGCCATTCGCTTTGCCCACCCCCTTCGGCTTGTCTCACCCCACTCGGCATTCCCGACGACCTTCGCCTGCCCCAACACATGTGCCTTGCGCCTTCAATCGAAGAGCCCGGTCCGTGACGTGACCGGGCTCTTCGAGTCGCGCAGCTGGCGCTAGGTCTTGACGGTCCGGAAGCAGTCTGAGCAGTAGACAGGGCGATCCATGCGTGGCTTGAAGGGCACCTGTGCCTGGTTGCCGCACGAGGAGCAGATCACCGCGAAGTACTCGCGAACGGGCCGGTCGTCGCCTCGCTCGTAACCGCGCGGCCCGCCGATGTCACGCAGGTCGTAGCCGGTCTCGCGGGTGGCACGCCGGCTGGCTCGGCAGCTGGTGCACCGCTTGGGCTCCGAGGCGAACCCCTTCTGAGCGTAGAACTCCTGGTCGGCGGCGGAATGGATGAACTCAACCCCGCAATCGACGCACGTGAGGGTTCGATCGGTGTACGTCACGGTTTGCCTCCCCAGGCGCCTGCAGCAGTGGCGCGTCCGGCAGGGTCCGGCCTCGGCGGGGCGCGAGGCGGAGTGGAGTCCTGGGAGGAGTCCGGGGCCCGCACGACCCAGGTGCCGATGTCGAGGTCCCTGTCGCGGGCGCACCGGTGATATTAGCGGGGCGGAGAATACCACCGTCGCTCAGGAAGGACCTTGCGCGGTCATGACGGCTTCAGAGGCCCCGCCCTGGGGCCCTCTGGGGCTGACGCGTCGGAGCTCAACGTCGGCGCAAAAGCTGGCAGTCGTGCCGGACAACCTGTCACAATGCGGGCCGAACCTCGGGTCGGCGAGCGAGGGCATGGGGGCTCCTCGCTCGCGCCGAACAGGTGGCGGACCGAGAACCGGATCGCCATCGACGGCGTTTCGATCCGGGCACGACGCCAGTCGACGACATGGGAGATGCGCCCGGGGATGCTTCGACTCCTGCACACCGCAGATGTCCACCTTGGCGCTCGCCACGCCGACATGGGCGAGCAGGCCACCGCTCAGCGAGAGCGTCAATTCGATGCCTTCCGTGCGACGGTCGATCTGGCCTTGGCGGAGAAGGTCGATCTGCTCCTGATCGCTGGCGATCTCTTCGACTCGAACACGCAGCCGCGCCGATCGGTGGAACGCGTCGCGGGCGAGCTCAAGCGCCTGGCCGATGCTGCGATCCGTACGGTCATCATCCCGGGCACTCACGATGTGTACGACCGTGCCTCGATCTACCGGGCCTACGACCTCCCGGGGCTGGCCGGCCAGCCGCCCGACGGCGACCGGATCGTCCTGCTCACTCCCGAGCGTCCAGAGGTCGAGCTGCCTGCCCTCGACGCTGCCGTCTACGGCCGCGTGTTCGAGACCAAGCGGGCGCCGGAGAGTCCGCTGGCCGGCTTCCACGTAGCCCCGGACGGGCCCACCTGGCGGATCGGCATGATCCACGGCGCCATCGCGATACCTGGCAAGACGGATGCGGACGACGTGGTCGTTACGCCCGAGGAGATCGAAGCCTCGGGGCTTGATTATCTGGCGCTCGGGCACTGGCACTCCACCCAGTCCGCCAGGGCGGGCAACGTGACATACGCTTACAGCGGCTCGCCGGAGCCGCTGGCGCTCGACCAGGACCGTGCGGGCCGCGCCCTCCTCGTGACGCTCGACCAGGCGAATGGCAAGAAGACCGCCAAGGTCGAGGAGAAGAGGGTCGGGCGGATCAAGTTCGCCAGGCTGGAAATCGACGCCGGGACCCTGAGCAGCCAGCCGGCTCTGGTCGAGCGCCTTGCCGCCGAGGCCGATCCGGACCTGGTCCTCGACGTGCGCTTGACGGGCGTGCGACCCGACGAACTCGATCTCCATCCCGAGGAAGTCGAAGGCCAGCTCGGCGCCCGGTTCCTGAAGCTGCGCCTCCGCGACAACTCGGTCGTCGCCCTGACCGAAGGGCCCTTGGCGCCCGCCGACACGATCCTCGGTGCGTTCGTCCGCGACCTGGAAGCGAGGATCGGTGAGCGCGAAACCGCCGGCGCGGGCAGCGAAGCAGCCGAACTCCGCGACGGGCTGCGCCTCGGCCGCCTGCTGCTACGTGGGCACGAGGTCAGCCTGTGAGGATCACCCGGCTCCAGCTGCGCAACATGCGCCGCTATCACGAGCTCGACATCGATCTTGTGCCCGGACTCGCCATCGTCCGCGGCCCCAACGAGGCCGGCAAGACGACCGTGCAGCGGGCCCTCGAGCTGGCCCTTACTCGGCGCGTGACCTCTACCCAGAACGACCTCGAAGGGCACCGTCCATGGGATGCCGCTCGCGACGCCCGGCCGGCGATCACTCTGGAGTTTTACTCCGAGGAGGAGGAAGGGATCCGCCGCGGGTCGCTGGAGAAGGTATTCCTGGGCCCGAAGGGAACGGTCCGGCTCGACCTGGACGGCGAGGTCACGACCGACCCCGCGAAGGCCGATGAGATCCTGGCCGACCTGACGGGCATCCCCACGGAGGCCTTCTTCCGTTCGACGGCGTCCATCCGGCACCACGAGATCGCGGACCTGGCGCGGGACGAGGCCGCTCTCCGGGATCGGCTCCAGGCATCGATCAGCGGCGCGGACCGGGGCACGTCGGCGGCGCGAAAGAAGCTCGATCGAGCAATCCATGACCTGAGCAAAGGCGGCGACAAGTTTCCGGGCCGGATCAAGGAAGCCTCCGAGACGGTCGCCGAGCTGGAGGCCAGCGTCTCGGCCGGCGAGGAGGCACTGGCCCAGCTGGAATCCGATCGAAATACCCTCGCGGAAACTCACGAGCGGCGGGCCACCGCGGAGGCCGATTTGGCCGAGCGACGCTCGATGCTCGAGAAGGCGCGGCTCGCCGAACGTTTGATCGCCGAGCGAGATTCGGCGAAGGAGCGTTTCGAGCGCTACAAGACCGCGGTAGAAGTGTCGGATGAGCTCGCGCGACTGGCCGACTCGCATCCGTCCGCCAATCCCCTGCCGATGCTCCACCAGATCGTTGCCAGGCTGCGGGCCCTCGATTCGCGGATCCGTGAGCTCACGGCCGCGCTCGAGGGAGAAGTCGACGTCCACTTCGAGGTCAAGGAACCGACCAACACCTGGCGCACCACTGCGATCATCGCGATCGCGCTCATCCTGGCCGGTGTCGCATTCTTCGTCTACAACCGCTTCATGGGCGGGGGCGACCTGGTGCTGTTGGCCGCCAGCGTGCTGATCGTGGCAATCGGAGCCGTGGTCGCGTACGTCGGAATCCGGCAACGCCGGGCCGCGATGGACTTCCGCCGGCAGACGCAATTGCGGGACGCCGAGATCGACCGCCGCCTGCGCGGCCGGTCCCAGATGGAACAGGAGCTGCGCGAGGCTCAAGTCGAGACCGCCGACCATCTCGAAGCCGTCGGCGGGCTACCGGATCTCGCCGCCGTCGAGGACCTGGTCCGGCGCGAGGACGAGCACCACCAGCAGATCCAGCGCCTGACCGGGCAGCTCGAGGGACTTGTCGGCAAGGAGCCAGCGGACACGTTGCCGCCACTGCGCGACGCGGCGGCACTCGAGATCGAGCAGAAGACCCACGCCCTCGAAGGGTTGGGGCCGATTGCGAAGGAGCCCCGCGCTCGCGAGCGGCTCGAGGTCGAGGTCAAGGATCAGGAAGCCGCGGTCGACCGGACTCGGGACGATGAAGCGACGGCACGCGCGAGGGTCGACGCCAATACCGTCGACTCCGAGGCAGTGGCGGCCGCGGCCGAACACCTGGCATCGGTACGAGAGGCGCTAGCCGCGCTCCAGCGAAGGGAGCGCGTCTATCGCCTCACGCTCGACGCGATCGACGGCGCCGAGCGTGCCACCATGAAGACCGCGACCCGCTTCCTCGAAAAGCGGATGGTGGGCGACCTCGCCCGGCTTAGCGACGGACGGTATCGCAGGGTCCGCGTAGACGATCGAACCCTGGACATCTCCGTCTTTGCCCCGGAGAAGGGGGACTGGGCGAGCGGCTCGGAGCTGTCACAGGGCACGCTCGACCAGATCTATCTCACCGCACGGCTGGGGCTGGTGCGGTTGCTGACCGGCGACCGGCGGCCGCCGCTCATCTTCGACGATCCATTCGTGACGTTCGACGACGCGCGCGCCCTGCGTGGACTCGCCCTGCTGCGTGAGCTCGCGGCCGATTTCCAGATCATCTTCCTCACGACGTCTGACCGCTACGACAGCATGGCGGACGAGGGAGGTGTCGTTGAGCTGCCCGCGCCCACGGCCCGCGACTCGGGTCGGGACGAAGCCGAGACGGAAGCCGCCGAGCCCGTCGCGGCGGCTCCAGCCGGACGGCCCGCCGAGAGCACGCGCGCGTAGTCCCTGCTATCCGCCTGGCCTGAACCGGGCGCCTGAGCGCGTCAGGCGCGCCGCGCGCTTGGCGTCGCGGCTCTCAGGGCCAGCTGAGCGTCGCGGACAGACTGATCCGTCCGAGTCCCGGATCTTCTGAGTTGGCGAGGGTGACCTGCCACAGATCCGTGGCCGTGACGGGCAGCAACGCCTGCACACCGACGCCGGTGCCCGGGTGGTTTCCTGCGGGGCTCCCCTTGGTCAGGTCGGCCAGTTTGAGGCTGTAATCGAAGGGCTTTGCGCCCCAGCTCGCGCTTACCGAGAGATTCCCGCCGACGCGGGGCCGCATGCGAGCGATGAAGCCGTTATTGCCGGATTGGCTCGTCCCGTCGAACCGGAATCCGGTCAGCTTGACCGACGGGTGGTCGGCGCGGAAGGTCAGCGTCAGGTCCACGGTGGGCGTACTGATCCCGATGCCCGTCAGGGTCACGGTCCAGCTGACATGCCCGCTCGACACCCGTCGCGTCACAGAGCCGGCGGCCCCGTCGTGGCAAACAGGCGCCCGCCCCGTCACGGCTACGCACAGGTGGGTGCTCGCCAGCGGACTGCTATTGCTGATGCGGGCCGTCACGGTGGCCGCGCCGTCGCTGAGGAACGTCAACGTACGCGGAGTCCCCATGGGATCGATGCCTGAATCAAGGCGCACATGCCGCAAGACGATGGACGCAGCCGGCGCGAGTGCCGGTGTCGGCGATGGGCTGGGCGAAGGGGACGGCGAGACCTTCGGAGAGGCGGAGGACCCAGGCGATGGGGAGCCTGAACCACCGAGACCAGACGAGCCTGGCGAAGCCGACGGGCTGCCGCTCGCGGACGCTCCTGAGCTCGGACCGGGCGTGCGTGTGCCGGAAAGAAGGACGACGGCGGCGGTGATGCCCAACAGGACCGCGAGCGTTGCGCCGAGGGCGATCGTCAGGCTGCGCCAACCGCTCTGGCTCATCCGGAGCGGGGCCTCCGCGGGGTCATGGTTCGGTCGGGTTCCTCTCTGTTGGACCGTTCGGTCAAGGGTAGCAAGCCTCGGTCGCGTCCTGCTGATCCTGGGGACGCCGCCCTCCCAAGGCCTGCGGTCCCGATCCTGCCATCCGGAATCCTGAGGATTTCGACTGCATCGACTGCGTCGGGCGTTCCGAGTCGGACGACTTCGCTGAAGCCCTCTCCGACCAGGCGCCCAGGGTCCCGCAACGACCGCCCCAGGTCGGCGGACTGCCGCCTGATGGCCGCGTGCGGGACGTCGGCAACGGCGCGGTCGGCCGCCCGCTGCGCGTTTCGGCCGAGGCAGATGGCCTCGGGGAGGTCCAGCACGATGGCGATCGCCGGCCTGCCTGCCGCTACCGCCCGACGCAACAGCCCTTGACGAGCCCAGGGCGTCACGTTGGTCGCGTCGACAACCGTCGTCCGGCCGGAACCGAGGCGCTTCGCGAGCTCCCGATGGAGCACGGCGAAGGCTGCCCTGCTGACCGTCTGATCCGATTCGCCGGAGCCGATCCGCCCGCGGAACGCGTCGGAGGACAGGATCTCGTCTGGCCCGAAGTGGCGCGCGGCAAATGTCGTCTTGCCGGAACCCGCCACGCCGACCAGGACAACGAGGGCTCCGTCGGGGACGGCGATCTGCATTTCGTCCGACTGATGGAGGTCGATCGAGTCAGCGGGGAGCTCGGCGCGCCTCCCAGCCTCCGCCTTCGGCCGGGCGCAGCTCGTAACGGGGCTGGTCGTAGACCGAAGGGCCGCGGGCTAGATGCCCGTTGGCCAGGCGGTAGCGCGAGCCATGCCACGGACACTCGATGCATCCGTCCACGACCGTTCCCTGCGAGAGGGGCCCTCCGGCATGCGCGCATTGCTCGTGGAGGGCATGCACCGTCTCGCCCACGCGTACCAGGACCAGGTTATTGATTCCGAGCTTGGCCTTCGTCGGCACGCCCTCGGGCAGGTCCTCGGACGGCGTCTCAAGCTCGAGGCGGATCCACTTCGTGCCCGCCCCCCGGAACGCATGCCGGCTGACCATGTTGCCCAGCACGTATACGACGTCGCCGCCGACGTACGCGCCAGCCGTGATCAGGCCATACCCGATCAGGGACACGATCACGGCCGCGGTGCGGTCAAGTGGGTTGCCGGCGCGGATCACCAGGGACACGAGGTAGACAACCAGCGTGCTGACCATGATCGTGCCGTGGACGGTTGCTCGCAATCGCGCGGCGCCGTCCGTGTCCGTATAGTCCGCGAGGCCCGCGACCGCGGCCGCAGCCATGGACAGGATGCCCAGGACGAGGATGGCGTCGGCGGCTCCGCGCTGGTCAAGGAGGTCAAGCAGGATCACGCCGGTGAACAGGCCGACGGGGACGTCGGTGATCGCGGCGTGAAGAGGGTGGCCCAGCCAGGTCCCGTTGAGGAAGTCCTTCGCTGGACGGATCGGCCGGAAGAGCGCCACCAGCCAGCGATGATTGAAATCGCCAAAAGGCTGAGCCCACGTCGTCTGGGAATCCATGAGGCGAGCAAGGAATCGGGCGATCACGGCGTCACCTCGGCAGGGTCTCCCTAGTGTAAGAAGTCAGAAGCTGGAACGCCGGCCTAGCGTCGGCGGATCGCGTTAGGCTTCGCGGCCATGCCTGCCGAAGCCGACAAGACTGCCCATCTTCGAGACGCACGGCCGCCGGCCCAGGACTGGCGGCTGCTCCTTGCGGTCTTCTGGATCACGTCGCTCGTCGAAGGCCTCGGCGTGAGCCAGATATTCGCGTTCGTTCCAGCCTACCTGAGGGACATGGGCGTCGCCGAGCCTGATCGCCTGCATTTCGTGGGCCTGTTCAGTTCGTTGCTCTTCGTGGTGGGCATGCCGCTCGTCCCGTTGTGGGGCGTCTGGGCTGACAAGTACAGTCGCAAGGCAGTCATCATCCGCAGCTCGATCGTCGAGGCTGTGGTCTTCGCGGCCGTCGCCCTGTCCCGCGAGCCGTGGCAGCTCGCGGGGAGCATGCTCCTCATCGGCTTCCAGCTGGGCAATACGGGGATCATGCTCGGCGCCATCAGGGACTCGACGCCGCGCGTTCGGCTCGGCACCGCGCTCGCGCTCTTCGGAGTCAGCGGTCCGATCGGCTTCGCGGTCGGGCCGGCGCTGGGTGGCGTGATCGTCGACGGGCTGCATTGGGGTCTGCCGGCAGTATTCGCCGTCTCGGCCGGCCTTTCGATCGGAACGGCGCTGCTCGTCGGGCTCGGCTCCCGCGAGGTTCGGCCGGAAGTCGTTCCCGCGGGGCGAACCGTCGAGCTCGCGTTCGGGGCCCTGCGCAGCGTCCTCGGAGACCCGGCTGTGCGTCGTATTTTCGCCATCTTCGGCACCGCGTTCCTGGCACAGCAGGTGGCCCGGCCGTATCTCCCCGTCGTGGTCGGCCAGGTCAATGGGCCGGTCGGTGAGGCGAGCGCCATCGGCCTTGTGGCCGGCACCGCGGCGCTCGCGGGAGCGCTCATCGCACCGATCGGAGGTCCCCTGGGCGACCGGATCGGATTTCGACCGGTGCTCGTGGCCGCTCTAGTGGGTGGGGGCATCACGCTTGGCGTCATGCCCTTCGCGCCAAACGTTGCGGCGCTGGCGATCGTCGCCCTGGCCTTCTCGGCCTTCTACGGGGTCGTGTCGCCGATGGTCTTCGGGCTGCTCGCGACGGAGGTTCCGCCCGAGCGCCGCTCTCAGACTCTCAACCTGGTCTACCTGCCCCTCTACGGGGCCGGGGTGATCGGGCCGACGCTTGGAGCGGTGGTGGTTTCGGCCGGGATCAGCGCTCCGTTCCTGCTGGGTGCAGCGGTGTTCCTGGCCGGAGCTGTCGGGGTCGCGCTTCGATTGCGCGGGACACCCGCTCGCAGCGGGGAGGTACGGGGAGACGAAGTCCGCCCAGACGAAGGGCACGTAGACGAGATCGACGCCAACCAAAGGTCAGCCGGGTAGCCCGAGGGGTCGGGTTGCCTCCGTCCTCAGCGGGTCTCGGCAACTTTCGCGAACACCGCCTCAGTCGGGGAGATGCCGCTCCTCCGGACCGGTGTAGCGCATGTCGGGACGGATCAGCCGGTTGGCACCGGCCTGCTCGATGGCATGGGCGGTCCAGCCGGCGTGCCGTGCCAGACCAAAGGTGGCCGGGTAGAGCTCGGGCGGCAGGCCGACGCCCTGCAGGACGGCGGCCGTGTAGTACTCCACGTTCGTCTTGAGGACTCGATCGGGGTGGCGCTCGGCGAGCACCCGCAGGGCGATGTCCTCGACCTTCACCGCCAGCGACAGCCAATCGGCCATGCCGGCCATGCCTTCCGCCACCTTCCGGAGGGCCGCGGCGCGTGGGTCGTACGCGCGGTACACACGATGACCGAAGCCCATCAGCCTCTCGCCACGGTCGAGCGTGTCCTTGATCCACGCCTCGGCCCGCTCTGGCGAGCCGATCTCGTGCAGCTGGCTGACCACTTCTGACGGGGCTCCCCCGTGAAGAGGGCCCTTGAGCGCGCCGATCGCCCCGCAGACCGCGGACGCGAGATCGGATCGAGTCGCCGTGATCACCCGGGCCGTGAACGTCGAGGCGTTCAGGCCATGCTCGCCAGCGACGATGAAGTACGCCTCAAGGGCTTTGGCCGCAGCGGCATCCGGCCGCTCGCCGTTGAGCTGCTGAAGAAAGGCTCCGGCGAGCGAGAGCGAGCGATCCGGCTGGACGGGCTCGAGGCCCTGGCGGAGCCGGCCGAATGCGGCCAACGCGGACGGCGAGAACGCGGTCAGCGCGCGAGCGTCCTCGGGCGTTGGGGGAAAGGCCAAACGCTGCATCGCCCCCCAGACAGACACGGCGGTGCGCAGCGCATCCATCGGTGACGCGTCGCGGGGCAGCTCACGCAAGGCGGTCAGGACCGGGCCCGGCACAGGCTCGGGCGCGAGCCTGGCATCGGGATGCCATTCCCCGGTCCAGAGCAGCTCGGCGACTGCCGCGTAGGTCCCCTTCTCGACGAGCTCTCCGATCGGGTAGCCGCGGTACAACAGACGGCCGTTGGCTCCGTCCACCAGCCCAATCGCGCTCTCGGCCCCGATCACGCCTTCCAGGCCGGGCGAGTACGGCCGGGTGTCCGCCGTCGTCGACGTGGAGCCCCCGCTCCGGGAACCCGTCGCCGGCTCGGTTTTCGTGTCGGTCATGTGTCGATGGTAGCCGCCCGCCCAGGCCGTGTCGTGATACGCGAGGCTCGGCACGGACCTCTGCTCACGATCGCTCCGGTCCGCTGATCGCGCCGATGACGACCCGCACGACAACCGCCCCCACGAACGCGACGAGGACGGCACCGAGAAAACCATTCGGGTCGCCGATATGCAGCTCGCGCGCAAGGTAGCCGCCGACGAGGCCACCCAGCACCCCGATGAGGATCGTCGGCAAGCAGCCCTGCACAACGCGGACAGGGACGACCTTGCCCGAGAGCCATCCTGCGGCAAGGCCGACGACCAGCCAACCGATGAGGCCCATGTCCAGCACGGCTCAGCCCTCCTGGTGACTCGCTGCCAGCGTTCGCGGAAGCTGCGCGGCTGCCGCCTCGTCGAGGAGCCATTTGGCAGACGGCCGGCGCGCCAGCTGCGCCGGCCAGCGTCGCGGATCGCGCTCCTCGCCGAAGATCGTCCCGAGGATCTGCGCTTTCGCCGGCCCCTGGCTGACGACCAGGATCGAGCGGGCCACGTCCAGGATGGCCGGATTGAGGGTCACGCGCGAGACGTGCGGCTCGACGTGCGTTGGCGCGGGTATCGACAGAGTCCAGTCCTTCGACGTCAGTGCCGGGCTGTTCGGAAAGACAGACAGAATGTGCCCATCCGGCCCGACGCCCAGCAGCACCAGGTCGAACACCGGCCAGCCGTTCCCGACTGGCAAGACGCGCAGCTCCTCGCCGTACCGGTCTGCGCACCAACCGGGGCCGCGGGCCTCGCCGATTGCCTGGGTGCACGGGAAGGCATGCACGTTCTCGGGTGGAATCCATACACCCGGGTCGCGCCCCGTGTCCACGTCGATGCCGCTTTCGCCCCATCCGGACAGGCCGCCCCGCGCGGCCAGGTCGAGAAGGGCCTCGTCGGCGATGAAGACATTCGAGAGCGGGTGATCGCGCGGGACATAGCGATCGTCGCCCCACCAGAGGTGTACGGATTCCCACGGGACCTCGGTCCGTAGCGGAGCGGCCGCGAGGCGCTTGTAGATCCCTAAAGGCGTCGATCCCCCGGTCGTCGCCCAGTCGACGTGACCGCGGCCCCGGACGGCGCCGATCACGCTCTCTGCGATCTGCTGCGCGGCCGCTGCGGAAACCGCATCGGCATCGGGCAGAACCCGGACCTCCGGCTCGCCGAGCTCGACTGGTGGTTCGGGCGTCGCATACGTTCGGATCGCGCCGACGGGCTCGTCGTCCATCAGCCGCCGACCATCGCCGCAGCCATGCGAATAGCACCGGCCGCGACCGGGTCGGCCCCCGGCGCCTCGATCGCCTCGGCGAGCAGGTCGACCTCGGTCCGCCTGGCCGAGCGGAAGAGTCGCTCGAGGAGCTCCACGCCGTCCTCCCAGACGCGAACCCGGACCGTCTCGGCCTCGGCCGTGACGTCGGCTCGAAGCTCCGACCCGCGCCGTTCCGCCAGCAGCTCTACGCGCAGCGTCGTGCCCGATGGCATCGGCGACGCGATCGGGCGGATCACGACCGCGACTTCGGCGTGGCCGTCGTGGAGGACCGCCGAGAGGCCCCGGTGGGTCGCCGCGTGACGTGGCCGCCCCGCGCCTGCCTGCCTGGTGGCGCGCGAAGCGGGCGTGGCCACGGGAGTCAGCGGCTTCACGACGCGCATCTCCAGGCGCGAAGCGAGCCAGGCGGCGTGGTATATGGGCTTGACCACGTTCGTCGTCCCCGGCGTTCCGGTCGGGTCGTGCGTCGCGTATGCGACCGCGACACGCCGAATGGATCGGATGTAGGGAAGGCACTCGGGCATGTCGAAGACGGACGCGATCGCTTCGCGCCAGCGTGACTGGCGCACGAGCGCGAAGTCGAAGACGGCCAGACGAGCTTGGTCCATCGCGCGTGCCATGTCCCGCACGTGCTGCAGGCCGTCTCCGCTCCACGACGAGCCGTCCACGACGAGGCGGTCGGTGATCTTGAGAAGCCCCTGGGCGATCGCCATCTGGAAGTGCTGCTCCCCGGGCCACCACAACGTGACTGGCAGGTCGTGAACGAGGAGCGGCTCGACGATCGCGCCCAGATGGCGGCCCGCATCGCCGCCTGCCGTCAGGTAGATCATTTCCGCGCACGTTTCAGGCGCGTCCTCGCCGGGCAACATGCAATGGGCCTGCACCATCGCGTTGATCCAGGTGGGCCCGTCGGGATCCCCGGTCGACACGATGAGCGTCCTGGACGGATGCCGGCCCGTCAGCTGTTGGATCGTGGCGGCGGCGTGTTCGCCGATCTCGGGCCGTCGTGCCACGACCACGAGATTCATCACGCTCGTGCGCGCGGCGATGTGGCGGGCTTCGACGCCGTCGATCTGGGTGACAAGCTTGGGGATTGCCCACATGCGCGCCAGCTCCCGATCGATCTCCGCGATGCTGTGGGCGCGCGACGACCAGCGCAGGACCGGCTCGCCCGGCTTCTGAGGCCGGCTGTCGATGATCAGCCCGCCGATGTCGACATCGGGTGGAACGGTGACAGTCGCGCCGCCTCGGACGGTTTGCTCGACCATCAGATGCGCCGCCAGCGGCGGCCGTCGCGGGCGAGCAACAGGTCGGCCGGCTCTGGCCCCCAAGAGCCCGCTTCGTAGTTGGGGAAGTCGGGCGGAGGACTGTCGGCCCAGGCGTCGATGATGGGCGTGACGATGCCCCACGCCTCCTCGACCTCGTCGGCACGGGTGAACAGAGAGGCGTCGCCAAGCAGGGCGTCGAGGATCAGGGTCTCGTAGGCGTCTGGCGAGTCAACCGAGAACGACGAGCCGTAGGTGAAATCCATGTTCACGGTGCGAACGTCGATGCCCAGGCCGGGCACCTTGGCCCCGAAGCGGAGCAGGATCCCTTCGTCGGGCTGGATGCGCATCGCCAGGAGGTTGGGTTCCGGGTCGCCGGTTGCATCCCGGAACAGCCGATGCGGCACCTCCTTGAACTGGATGGCGATCTCCGAAGCACGTTTCGGAAGGCGTTTGCCCGTTCGCAGGTAGAAGGGCACGTCCGCCCAGCGCCAGTCGTCGATCTCGAAGCGCGCCGCGATGAAGGTCTCGGTCTCCGAGTGCGGGTCGACGTCGGGCTCTTGGCGATAGCCCGGCACTTCCTCGGCCGCGACCCAGCCCCGCCCGTACTGGCCGCGGACGACGTCGCGCATGACCTGCGTCTTGGGGGGTGGCGGGATGGCCCGGACGACCTTGACCTTCTCGTCCCTCAGCGCGTCCGCGTCGAACGAGGCGGGCGGCTCCATCGCCACGAGTGAGAGGAGCTGGATCAGGTGGTTCTGGAGGAAATCACGCGAGGCGCCCGTCTCCTCGTAGAAGGCTCCGCGGCCCTCGACGCCGATCGACTCCGCCACGGTGATCTGCACGTGGTCGACATAGCGCCGGTTCCAGACCGGCTCGAAGATGCCGTTCCCGAAGCGAAAGACGAGCAGATTGCGAACCGTCTCCTTGCCCAGGTAGTGATCGATGCGGTAGACCTGTTTCTCCCGGAAGACCTTGAGTACCTCGCGGTTCAGCCTGGTGGCCGAATCGAGATCCCGACCGAACGGCTTCTCGATGATCACCCGCCGCCAGCCACCACCGTGCATCTCGTGATCGAGCCCCACCCGGCCGAGTTGGGCGACGATCTCGGGGAAGTCGGAGGCGTGCGTGGCCAGGTAGAACAGGCAGTTGCCGCGCGTACCCTCTTTCTGCTGGACCTTCTCGAGAAGGACGGTCAGTCGGTCGTAGGAGGACGCGTCGGCGAAGTTGCCCTGGTGATAGGTCAGGCGTTGCGCGAATCCCTCCCAGGCCTCCTCGTCGACTGGCAGCACCCGTGAGAACGTGTCGAGCGAGGCGCGGATCTCTGCCCGGAACTTGTCGTCGGTATAGGGCCGCCGACCGACCGCAATCAACATGTATTCGTGCGGCAACAGATTCGTCCGCCACAGCTGGTAGAGCGCCGGGATCACCTTCCGATGAGCCAGGTCGCCGGTGCCCCCGAAAAGTACGAAGGCGAACGGTTCGGGCATGCGCTCCAGGCGCAGCCCTTCGCGCAGAGGATTCTCGAGGGGCTTGGTCGCCGTGCGCTTCTTGCCCTCCCTGGCGATTCGCAACTCGCGCATCGTCCGGGGCTGTTCCTTGCCGGGTTTGACAGGCGCGCCAACGGGAGCCTCCGGGACGGTCGATCGTCGAGAGGGCTCCTTCGTGACCGTCACTCGGCGAGCCTCCGGACCGGGGGCTTCACCTGCCGGGCCTCGCGACGGCGGGTCCCGGGACCGCGAACGTCACTCGGTCTTCACGGCGTGGACTCGGGCCAATGGCGTCGCACGGCTCCGCCTTGGAAACCTCGGTCGGATGGCTCGCAGAGGCGTCGCCTCCGCCCTCGGTGCGCGAGTGGTGGTTCGCTGCTGAGGGCGTCCGTTTCATTCCGTTTTGACCGCATGGCCCCCGAACTCATTTCTCAATGCGGCCAGCACCTTGGCCCCGTACGAATCCTCCTGCCGCGACCGAAGCCGCGTCAGCAGCGAGAGCGTGATCACCGGCGCGGGGACGTCTCGATCGATGGCCTCCTGGACCGTCCAGCGACCCTCACCTGAGTCCTCTACCCAGCCTCGCAGATGGGTGAACTCCTGGTCTGCGGCGAATGCCCGCTCAGCCAGTTCCAGCAGCCAGGAGCGAACCACCGACCCATGGTTCCAGAGTTTGGAGATGCCCGCCAGGTCGAGCTCGTAGTCCGATGCGTGGAGAATCTCGAAGCCCTCGGCATAGGCCTGCATCATCCCGTATTCGATCCCGTTGTGGACCATCTTCACGTAGTGGCCGGCTCCGGGGCCGCCGACGTGCAGGTAGCCATCGGGCGGCGCTAGCGATTTGAAGGCGGGCTCGAGCGGCGTGACCGCGTCCTTCTCGCCGCCGACCATCAGGCAGAAGCCGTTGGCCAGGCCCCAGATGCCGCCGCTCACTCCGGCGTCGACGTACTTCAGGCCCTTCGTCGCCACCTTGTCGTGGCGTCGCTTGGAGTCGTGGAAGTTGGAGTTCCCGCCGTCGATGATCGTGTCGCCGGGCTCGAGCAAGCCCATGAGATCTTCGATCTGCGCCTCCGTGGCGTCCCCCGCCGGCACCATGATCCAGACGGCCCGCGGCTTCTGGAGCTTCTTGACTAGCTCTTCGAGCGAGAATGATGGCTCCGCGCCTTCGCCCGCAATCTCGCGCGTCTTCTCGGCCGTTCGGTTGAAGGCCACCACCTGGTGTCCGTCCCGTATCAGCCGGCGGACCATGTTCGAGCCCATCCTGCCAAGGCCGATGAAACCGATGCGCATCGCAGTCGAGCCTCCTGAACGATCGGAAGGGGCTGGGCCGTGGCCGGCGGCGACGCTCACCGCGTCTGGCGGGCGGAAGGGCTCATCGAGGCCGGGTCACCCAAGGGCCTCGGCGAGTGCAGCTTCGAGGGCGAGCAGCCCGGCTTCCGGATCGCGGCCGAGATGGACTCGCAGCACGGGCAGGTCGTGACCCTCGAGCGTCTGGAAATCGCCCGTCGCCTGCGCGTCGATCAGCTGGCCGAAGGTGTACGGCCAGCCGGGGATCGGGCGGTCCTGCGGATGATCGGCCGTGAACTGCAGGAACCAGCCGATCGGAGGGCCGCCCTTGTGGAGCTGGCCGGTCGAGTGGAGGAAACGCGGGCCATAGCCGGCTGTCGTGGCACGGCGGGTCTTGTGGCGCAGCAGCCCTCGAATTCGCACGATTGCCTCGTCGCGAGCCGGTGTCGGCGCGATGAACGCCTGGATCGCCAGGTACGCGTTGGGCTTGATCCGCGCCAGGTGTCGCCGGAGCTCGTCTACGACCGAGCCGTCCGCGCCGCTCGACAGGCGCAGCGGTGCGTCCCCGATCAGGGATATGCCACTCCCGCTTGCCAGCGTTGGCATCCCGGCCTCGTCGTTCGCCTGCCTCCCGCCCGAAGAACGCGCCGCCAGCAGCCGGCGGGTGTTCTCCTTTGCCTCTTCGACGTTAGGTTGGTCGAACGGATCGATCCCCAGGACTGCCCCGGCGGTGGCGGTGGCCACTTCCCAGCGCAGGAACTCGCCGCCAAGGTCGATCGGATCGGTGAGGTGGATGCGGATCACAGGGTGCCCCGCCACCTCCAGCCGTTCGAGAAGAGCATCGGCTCCCTCTGCCGGTCCCGGGACTCCCTTGCCGAGGCTCGACGACTGGGGGGCGGGACCGTCCGAACCTTCCAGGGTGAGCCGAACGAACGCGCGGTCCGAGCCGTACGCCTCGGGCGGGCCGAGGGGCTCGCGGTCGATCGGGACGATGCCGACGCCATGCTTGCCCGTGCTCTCCGCGATCAGCTGCTCCACCCAGGACCCAAAACTGTCGATCTCGGGGTCGGCGATGAAGGTCAGCTTGTCGCGGCCAAGACGGGCCAGCGTGCCCATCGCCAGGCCGAGCGAAACGCCGGGATTGTCAGCGGGCTCGGGTTCGCGGCAATGGCCGAGCATCGCGTGCGCCGAGGCCAGCAGCGAATCGAGGTCGAGCCCGATCAGGGACGCGGGCACCAGTCCCACGTACGTGAGCGCCGAATATCGGCCGCCGATGTCGGGCGGGTTGAGGAAGACCTCGCGCAGGTCGTCGTGGTGGGGGATCGCCTCGACGCTCTTGCCGGGGTCGGTGATGGCCACCATCACCTCGCCGGGCTGTTCCCAGATGTGGGCATGGCGAGCCCGGAGCGCCTTCTCCACGCGCTCCCAGGCGTCGGCCTGGAAGGCCCGTGGTTCCGTGGTCGTGCCCGACTTCGAGGCCACGGTGAACAGGGTCGCAAGAGGATCGAGGTCGTCTACCGTGGCCGCAACCGCTTCGGGATCGGTCGAGTCCAGGATCCGCAGTCCAAGGTAGCCGTCGACCGTGCCAAACGTCCGATGGAGAACCTCGGGCGCCAGGCTGCTGCCACCCATCCCGGCCACGATTGCATTGCTGAACCCGGCGGCGCGGATGCCGTCGCCGAAGCCTTCGAGGGCCGGGATCTGGGTCGTGAAATGCTCCGGCGCGTCCAGCCAGCCGAGGCGCTCCGCGATGGCGGCCTGGACGCGCGGATCGCTGGACCACAGGCTAGTGTCGCGATCCATCAGCCGTTCTGCCCACAGCTCGTCTCTTGCCCTGCCGACTGCCGACTCGAAAGCCGCGCTCGCTTCGTCGCTGCCGAAGGAGAACTTGACGGCGGCTCCCGCCGCGGTCGCAGGGTCGCTCATGGATGACGCCTCGTCAGCCGGTCGGGGTGGCCGCGTGGAGCGGTCGCTCCTGCCCATTGTCGGACTTTCCCTGCGCAATGTACGCCGCGCTGGCCGAATGGTCGGTGGTCGTGTGCAGCTCACGCGGCAACCCGAGTGCCCCGGACGCAACATTGGCATGAAGGCGAGCGCCGCCGGAGGCGCAAGGGTCCCGGCCGCTACTCGCCGCGGGCCTCGATCGCCAGCACCTTCTGCAGGCGGCGCGCGTGGCGCGTCTCGCCGGTGAACCGGGCAGCCAGGAACGCGATCGCGCATTCGATCGCGGGCTCCGGCCCGATGACCCGCGAACCGAGCGTGAGGATGTTCATGTCGTCGTGCTCGACGCCCTGATGCGCGGAGTACGTGTCGTGGCAGACAGCGGAGCGCACGCCACGGATCTTGTTGGCCGCAATCGAGGCACCCACGCCGCTTCCGCAAATGAGGATGCCCCGATCGGCGCGACCGTCGCGAACCGCCAGGCCGAGGCGCTCGGCGAAGTCCGGGTAGTCGTCATTCGGGTCGGAGCCGTCGCCGCCCAGGTCGACGAGCTCGTCATCCGTGCGGAGCTCCCCGATCCGCTTGATGAGCAGGGCCTTGAGCGCCGCCCCGGCGTGGTCGGCAGCGAAGGCAACTCTCATCGGCCCCTCCTCGCTCACTGCGGGCGTGGCGAACGCGCGCTCAGCTGTGCCCCGGGTCCGAGCCCGACGTGCGAGCGACACGAGCATCGCCTCCGCTATCCGTGCTGCCATGCTGCTGCACGCCGTCGCGGACGGATGGACGCCCGTCAGGTCCGATGGCCGGAAGATGGCCGCCCTCCAGGGTCGGGATTCGGCCGTGGACACCGTCATGGACCACGCGTCGTCCCACCTCGGTCACGCGCTCCAGGGTGAACCCGAAATGCTCGAAGATGGTCGCGCCCGGTGCCGACGCCCCGTAGTGATCCAGCCCGACGATGGCCCCTGCAGAACCGACCCAGCGCTCCCAGCCCAGCGTGGCGCCCGCCTCCACGGCGACCCGCCGCGTCGCCGCCGGCGGTAGCACGGACGCCCGATAGCCGTCGTCCTGGGCATCAAACAGCTCCCAGCAGGGCAGGCTCACGACGCGCGTCTTGACACCATCCGCCTCGAGTTTCTCGGCGGCCCCCATCGCCAGGTGCAGCTCGGAGCCCGTGGCGATGAAGAGCAGGTCGATGTCGTTCGGACCGCCACTTCCTTCGCGCAGCACGTAGCCGCCGCGGGCGACCCCCTCGCGGGCCTTTTCTGCCGTCCCGGGGAGAGTTGGGAGCTTCTGCCTGGTGAGGGACAACCCGACCGGACCGCCTCGCCTCTGGGCGGCAACCCCCCAGGCCGCCGACGTCTCGTTCGCATCACCCGGCCGGATGAACCACAGGTTGGGCATCGCCCGCAGCGCGGCGTAGTGCTCGACGGGCTGATGCGTCGGGCCGTCCTCACCGAGGCCGACCGAATCGTGCGTCCAGACATAGATGACGTGGATGCCGCTGAGAGCCGCCAGGCGGATCGAGCCGCGCATGTAGTCGCTGAACGTCAGGAACGTGCCGGCGTAGGGGACGAATCCGCCATGGTAGGCGATGCCGTTGGCGGCTCCTCCCATCGCGTGTTCGCGAACGCCGAACCACAGGTTTCGACCGGCCGTCTCCGGACCGAAATCGCCCGCGTCCTTGATCATCGTGAGGTTGGACTCGGACAGGTCTGCAGCGCCGCCGAACAGCTCGGGCAACTGTCCTGCCAGCGCGTTCAAGGCGGCCTGGCTGGCTTGCCGCGACGCGAGTTCCTCGCCCGGCTGGTAGGTCTTCAGGGCCGACTCCCAGCCCTTTGGCAGCTCCCCGGCGAGTCGCCGCTTCAGCTCCCGCGCTTCGTCCGGATAGTCTTTCTCGTAGCCCGCGAGCCGGCGCTCCCAGTGCGCGACCATCTCTTCGCCGCGCGGCACCGCCCGGCGGCAATGTTCCAGGGCCTCATCCGGCACGAGGAAGTGAGCGTTCGGGTCCCAGCCGTAGTTCTGCTTGACGAGTCGGACCTCGTCCTCACCGAGCGGCTGGCCGTGTGCTTTCTGCGAGTCCTGGCGGTGGGGTGAGCCGTACCCGATGTGGGTCCGGATGGCAATCAGGCTGGGTCGGTCATCGGCATTGGCCCGCTCGATCGCTTCGGCGATTGCCTCCAGGTCATTACCGTCCGCAACTCGCTGGGTATGCCAGCCGTAGGCCTCGAACCGCTTTGGCACGTCCTCCGACCAGGCCATCGCGGTGGGGCCATCGAGCTGGACGCCGTTGTCGTCGTACAGGTAGGTCAGCTTGCCCAGCCGCAGGTGCCCCGCGAGGGAGGCGGCCTCGGACGAGATGCCCTCCTGGAGATCGCCATCGGAACAGATGGCGTATATCCGGTGATCGATCAGCGCATGGTCCGGCCGGTTGAATTCCGTGGCCAGGCGACGCTCGGCGATCGCCATTCCGACGCCGTTCGCAAAGCCCTGGCCGAGTGGGCCGGTGGTTGCCTCGACGCCCGGCGTCAGCCCGAATTCGGGATGGCCGGGCGTGCGCGAGCCCCACTGGCGGAAGGCCTTGAGGTCGTCGAGGGTCAGGTCATAGCCGGTCAGGAAGAGGAGCGAATAGAGGAGCATGCTCGCGTGTCCTGCCGAGAGGACGAATCGGTCACGGTTGGGCCAATCGGGCCGGTTCGGGGCGTGACGCAGAAATCGGGTCCACAGGACGTACGCCATCGGCGCGGCTCCCATCGGCGTCCCTGGATGTCCCGAGTTCGCCCTCTGGACCGCATCGATCGACAGCGTCCGAATGGTGTCGATGGAAAGCTGGTCGAGGCTCTTGGTGGCGATCGTCATGGCTGGCAGCACTCACGGTGGTTGGAACGTCCCTGATCGAGCGCTCGCGCGGGCGCCGCGGGGAACCGGGCCATTGTAGGCGCGAGGCTGCCCTGGCTTGCCGCGTGACGCGGCATGTCCACTACATGCCTCTGCCAGCCGGCGCCTGACGTGGCCCTCGGGCGATATCGTTGGGCGATGACCTCGCCTTTCCCCAATGCTCCACCCGCGCCTTACGACGGTCCATCGGGCCGTCTGCGCCGGGCCCGGCGTCCACATGTCGTTGTGTTCGGCGACCTGTTGCTCGACGTCGTCGTGGCGCCAGAGCGCGCTGTCGCGCGAGGCACCGACGTCCCCGGTCACGTTCTCTTCCGCCAGGGTGGGTCGGCCGCGACAACCGCGCGCTGGGTGGCGCGACTGGGAGGGCGTGTGACGCTCGTGTGTGCGGTCGGTCGGGACGCCGTCGGGCGAGCCCTCATCGAGGCAATCGCCGCTGAGGGCGCTCGCGTACGCGCCGCTCGCGTCTCCGGGGCGCGAACCGGTCGCATCGGCGTGGTTCTCGCGCCAGACGGCGAGCGGTCCTTCGTAGCGGACCGCGGCGCCGCGGACCAGCTGGCAGCGGACGATCTCGAGCCCGCCTGGTTCAGCGCGGTGGCGCTGCTGCATCTGCCCGCCTACTCGCTGCTCGGGCAGCCGCTTGGCGCCGCCGGCCAGCGTGCAATCGAGCTTGCTCGATCCGGCGGGGCCCTGGTGAGTCTGGACCTGGCCTCGAGCCGACCGCTTCTTGCCGGCGGGCGTCGCCGGG
Source organism: Chloroflexota bacterium (assembly GCA_005883615.1). Taxonomy (GTDB): domain Bacteria; phylum Chloroflexota; class Limnocylindria; order Limnocylindrales; family CSP1-4; genus CF-16. The sequence goes on from VBEC01000016.1 coordinate 40,286, forward strand.
CTGCGAACGTGATCCGCCGGATCGAGGCCGATGTCCTGTTCGCGTCGGGTCAGGAAGCGGATGCCCTGCTCGGCGGCGGCCGCCCGGAGGGGCTGATCGAGCTCGCCCCGATCGTCGTGGTCAAGCGGGGCGCGCAGGGCGCCTCGATTCTCGCGCAGGACGGCTCCGAAACGCTGCGCTTCGAGGTCGCAACCCACGCCATCCAGGCGACGGATTCGACGGGCGCGGGCGACGCCTTCGACGCGGGCTTCATCGTGAGCTGGCTCGATTCGCTGGCGGCCGGACGACCGGCCGTCTCGTCGCTACAACGAGCCACCCTGGCGGGTCACCGCGCGGCCGCCCGGCATCTCGCGGCTCCCGCCGCCGAGATTCGATTCCGCTGATCGCGGAAGGAGCAATGTCCCGGCTCGGCGGTCCGCTCCTCGATCGCTTGCTCATCGCGCCGGAGGTTTCCGCCGCGTTGCGCGCAGGCGCGCCCGTGGTCGCCCTGGAGTCGACCCTGATCACTCACGGGCTGCCTCATCCCCTGAACTTCGAGGTCGCCCGAGCGGCCGAGCACGCTGTCCGCGTGGAAGGTGCCGTCCCGGCGACCGTCGCGATCCGCGATGGGCGGTTGATGGTCGGTCTCAGCGAGGAGGAGCTCGTGGCCCTCGCGAGCGCCATGGTGGACACGCTCGGCAAGGCGGCCCGGCCGAACCTCGCGGCGGCGCTTGCTGCTCCGGGCTGGGCGGGCGCAACCGTCTCGGCGACGATGATCGCGGCGCACGTGGCAGGGATCACCGTCTTCGCCACCGGCGGCATCGGAGGCGTTCATCATGGCGCTCTCGCAGGTCGGGCACCCACGTTCGACATCTCCCCGGACCTCGAGGAGCTCGCGCGGACTGCGATGGCCGTCGTATCCGCCGGCCCCAAGGCGATCCTCGATGTTCGCGCGACGATCGAGTACCTGGAAACCCGCGGCGTACCCGTCGTTACGATCGGTCAGGAGGACGTCCCGGGCTTCTTCTCCCGCGCGAGCGATGTGCGGTCCCCGCTATCGGTGGCGGACGTTGAGGCTGCCGCGCGCCTCACGCGACACCACCTGGACCTCGCACTGGGAGCGGGGATCCTCCTGTGCGTCCCCGTCCCCGAGTCGGAGGCTCTTTCCCCGGAAGTCGCCCAATCCGCAATCGAGCGTGCCGTTGCCGAGGCGGAAGGCGAGAGGATCTCCGGGCCGCGGCTCACGCCCTGGCTTCTCACGCGCGTCGCCCAGCTCTCGGAGGGAGCCTCCGTCCGCGCGAACAGGGCGCTGATCGTCAACAACGCTCGGGTCGCAGGTCAGCTCGCCGCGCGCCTCCAGGGGGTGAACGCACGGTAGACTGTGCCGCCCAGCCGAAGGTCGCCCGAGCCGAGGCATGTCCGCCACGACCACCCCAGCAGCCATCGAGACGCGCTCGATCCGCCGCGTCTACAAGAGCAAGCCCCAGGATGTCGTTGCGCTGCACGGCGTCGATCTCGACGTTGCACCGGGCGAGTTCTTCGGCCTGCTAGGCCCCAACGGCGCCGGCAAGACGACGCTCATCAAGATCCTGACGACGCTTCTCCTCCCGACGGCGGGCACGGCCCACGTCTTCGGCTTCGACGTCGTCGACGAAACCAAACAGATCCGACGGATCATGAACATGGTCACCGGCGGCGAGCAGTCCGGCTACGGCATGCTCCAGGTGCGCGAGCAGCTCTGGATGTTCAGCCAGTTCTACGGGCTGGGGGCGCGTGAGGGCTGGCGCCGGGTGGACGAACTGGTCGACGCCGTCGGGTTGACCGATCAACGCCGCCAGAAGGTCTCAACGCTGTCGACCGGCCAGCGGCAAAAGCTGAACTTCGCGCGCGGCCTCCTCAACGACCCGTGGATCTTCTTCCTCGACGAGCCGACGCTCGGGCTCGACGTGGCCGCAGCGCGCGCCGTCCGCGAGCTGGTCCTGGAGTGGAAGGCGGCGGTGCAGGGCCGCACGGTTCTCCTCACGACGCACTACATGGCCGAGGCCGACGAGCTGTGCGAGCGTATCGCCATCGTCGACCACGGCCGGATCCTGGCGATCGGGTCGCCGACCGAGCTCAAGCACCGGGTCCAGGCCGAGTCCATCTTCAGGCTCGAGCTGGACCGCCTCGATTCGGGCGCGGGCGCTGTCGCCCGGCTGCCGGGCGTCGTCAGCGCCACGACTGCCTCCGGCGACGGCGAGGGAGCCGGCGACGAGCGGCAGACCGTCGAGCTCAACATCGTGCTCCGGGACGATGGCGCCCTGGGCGAGGTGGTCTCGGCGCTGGGCGGTCTCGGTTCGCACATCCTCGGGCTTCGCAAATCCGAGCCAACGCTCGAAGACGTGTTCGTCGAGCTCGTCGGGCGTGGATTTGAGGAGAACGGTTTGGAGGCTGGCTCCGGCTCGCAGGCTGACAAGCGCCAGGGAGCATCGGCGGCGACGGCCACCCAGCCGGAAGCGGCCGACCGCGACGAGGTCGCCTGACGATGCCTCCCAAGGCCTTCGCCCACCGTCGAGCCGGCAGCCCGCAGGAGGCTGGGCAGTGGGACCGGCGCCATGTCCTCGCCACGGACCTGCGCGCCGTGGGCGGCCGGGCGTATCCACGCGTCACGGCCATGGCCCGAGACCGCTCTCACATCGTCTTCGAGCTCGGCATGCCGTTCCTCACGACGACGGCCTTCGTGTACGTCTATCGCGCCCTGCAGGCACCGCAGCAATATGTCGGCTTCGTCGTTCTGGGTGGGGCAATGACGGCGTTCTGGCTGAATGTCGTCTGGTCGATGGTCGCCCAGCTGCACTGGGAGCGGGACCAGGGCAACCTCGAACTGTATTTCACGACTCCGATCGACATCATGAGCATCCTGCTGGGCATGGCGCTGGGCGGGCTGGTCCTGAGCGCTTCGCGAGCCTTCGTGATCGTCGTCGTGGCATCGGTCCTGTTCGGCGTCAGCTTCGCGGTCACGGACTGGGCCTTGCTGGGGGGCGTCTTCCTGCTCACGCTCGCAGCGATGTACGGACTCGGGATGGTGCTGTCGAGCGTGTTCCTCATGTGGGGCCGCGAGGCGTGGCACCTCTCGCAGATGCTGATCGAGCCGGTCTACTTCGTGTCAGGGCTCAACTTCCCGGTCGGGCGGTTGGGGCTGATCGGCGCCGTGGCCATCGCGACGATCCCGCTCGCCGTCGGCCTGGACGCGATGCGCCAGCTGGCGTTCGCCGGCGCACAGAGCTTCGGCACGCCGCCGCCATCCATCGAGGCGTTGATCCTGTTGGTCATGACCGTCGTGTTCCTGGGCATCGCCCGGTTCACGCTGCGAACGTTCGAGAGATTGGCTCGCCAGGAGGGCCGGCTGACGATGCGCTGGCAGTGATGGTCGGGTGATGAGGCGTTGACTGACCACGTTCTGGGCAGCCCGAGCGTCTTCGACCCAGGGCGCGCTCGCCGGCGTGGTCCGTTCGAGGCGTGGCGCGGCTTCGCGACCGCTGTGCGGCTCGGATGGCTGATGGAGGCCAACTGGACCGACCCGATCCTGTTCTTCATCTATTCCGTGGCCAAGCCGATCGCCTCGGCGCTCATCCTCATCTTCATGCTTGAGGTGATAGCCGGCCCGGCCGGGCGCGGACTGCGCAGCTTCGTGGTCGTCGGCAGCGCCCTCTGGACCTTCGTGATCAACGGCATCGCGGGGCTCGGCTGGTCGATCCTCGACGATCGAGAACGCTACCGGATGCTCAAATACCTGTACCTGAGCCCGAGCGACTTCCTGACCGTCATGCTCGGCCGCGCGGCGGCTCGAATCGGGGTCGGCGCGATGGGGGCCGTGATCACGCTGGTGGTCGGTGTCGTCGCCCTCGGCGTCCCGTTCGATTGGAACCGTGTCGACTTTCCCCTCTTGGTCGCCGCGATGGCGCTCGGACTCATCAACGTCACGGCGATCGGCGTCGCGATCGCCGCGATCTGCATCCAGATGCGCCAGGAGGCGTGGAACTATCCGGATGCGTTCGCCGGCGCCCTGTTCCTTGTCAGCGGAGCTGTGTTCCCGATAGCCGTCCTACCGCACCCGGTGCAGGTCGTCGCGCTACTGAACCCCCTCTCGTGGTGGATGGCAGGAGTGCGTGAGGCGTTGTTTCCCGCCGGGCCGTCGTCGATCGGGGGAGCGAGCTCGCTGTACGCCAGCCTTACCGGCCGCATGCAGCCCGGCGCCGGGGAGATCGTGCTCGCCTTGCTCGTCACCGGGGCCATCGTTACACTCACGGCAGTGCTCGCATTCCAGGCGAGCGAGCGCCGGGCAAAGGATCGCGGACTGCTCGACGAGACCACGGGCTCGTAGGCGGGCATGGCCGGAAGTGGCGACCGGGCCGATGGCGAAGCCGACGGGGAGGCCGGATGCGAATCTATGACGGAAGCCCCAGGCAGGACTTCCAGGAGGTCTTCCGCTCGATCGGCGCGTTCCTGGACCAGCGCGGCATGAAGGAAGTGCTGCTGGTCGAGGCGCCCGACGGCTTCATCGTCCAGGGGCTGGTGACCTCGGGCGGCACCGCCAGCGGCGCATGGTCGGAATCGCTGGGCCAGCAAATGAAAGAAACGCTCACCTTCCTCGACGATGACATCGCTCGCTTTATGGAGGAAGCGGTGGCGCGGCGGAAGGCCGGCGGGGCTGCGGGCGAGCAGGCAGCCTGGGCGAAAGCTGGTTTCTACGAGATGGCGTTCCGGGTCCTGGGACGGTACATGGATGAGGAGAAGCCGCGGGACGTCTTCTTCTTCGAGCAGAGCGGCGCCTTCGTGGTGCGCCTGTTGATGGGCAGCCAGCAGGGCAGTCACCATACGCTCGCGGAGTTCACGCGCGAGGACATCGAAGCGATGATCGCGAAGGGACCGGCTCTCCGTCACGAAGCGAAAGCGGCAGCCGCCCCAGGGACGGGCAAGTCCGACGCGGCCGACGCGCCGGCCGCGACCGGTTCGTGATCGAAATCGAGGTATGCACGCAATCCAGGCATCAACGTAGAGGAGGTTGTCCATGAAGGCACTCAAGACGGTTGCGGTGGCACTGGGCATCACGCTCGGAGCCCTCGTCGTCATTCCGCTGGTCGTGCTGGCCGGCCTGTTCGTATGGTTGAAGCTGACCGAGGAGTCCGACGAGGAGGCCCTGGAGCTCGACCAGGAAAGCGCCTGAGCCAGGCGCAGGCCGAACCGGAGGAGGTAGCCCCACCCGAGCCGAAGGATTCGGTCGGCTCCACGGCGACCCAAAACGGAACGACGCCCGCCGCATCTGCGGCGGGCGTTGAGCTGTCCCGATCCAGGCAGTCCGCACGCGAGCGGGAGCGCTGGCTGGCCGAGCTCGCCGTTGTCGGAGTCATGGTGATCTGGGCGGGCAACTTCGTCGTGGTCAAGGCCGCGATCGGGATCGTGCCGCCGGTCGGCTATTCGCTCGTGCGCTTCCTCCTGGCGGGGCTCATCCTGTTGGCGATCTGCCAGTGGCAGGAGGGCAGCGTCAAGCTTCCCCGCTCGGACATCCTGCCCTTGTTCGTGATCGGCGCGATGGGATTTGGCGTCTACCAGATCCTGTGGCCGACCGCGCTCAGTACGACCACTGCAGGCAATTCGGCGCTCCTCGTGGCCTCCACGCCGATCTTCACTGCCCTCGTCGCGGCCGCCAGTGGTGCCGACGTGCTGACAAGGCGCAGGCTGCTCGGTGCGGTCGTGGCATTCGCGGGCGTCGGACTCGTCGTCGCGGCCGGCCATGGCCTCGGCGCGCAGAGGATCGCGCTGGGTGACGTCCTGACCCTCGTTGCAGCGCTGTGCTGGGCGATCTACGTGAGCTTCGGGGCACCGATTCTCAGGCGCCATTCGCCCTTGCGGACGACGGCATGGGCGATCCTGTTCGGGACGATCGTGATGCTGCCGCCGGGAGCGTGGCAGCTCGCGGGCGTCGATTGGGCTCGCGTACCCCTCGCTCCAGCCGGGCTCGCGGTGCTGTACTCAGGGCTCCTCGCGGGATCGATCGGCAACGTCATCGTCCTTCGCGGGGTCCAGCTCCTGGGCCCGACCCGCATCACCAACCTCCAGTTCGTGCCGCCGGCCGTCGCCGTCGTGCTGGCGGCGATCTTCCTGGGCGAGAGCATCCAGATCGGCCAGATCGCGGGCGGACTCGTCATCGTCGCCGGGATTCTCATCGCCCGACACGAGCGGAAGAGCCATCCACGGGCGGCGATTGCCTGATGAGCATCTCTGCCGAGCGAGGCACGGCGCGCCGGCCGCGGGAAGCTCAAAGGGCTGTCCCGATCCCCCAGCTCATCGAAGGCGAACCGCCCATCGCCGTGCTCGTGGACTACGACGGGACGATCGCCCTGACTGACGTGAGCGACACGATCATGGCGGAGTTCGTGACAGGCGAGTGGGAGGAGATGGCGGCTCGCTATGACGCCGGTCTGATCGGCTCGCGTCGGCTCATGGAGCTGGAGATGGAGATGCTCGGCGCGGCCGACCCCGCGGCGCTCATGGCGACGGCCGCCGCCCAGCCGCACGACGCCGGTTTCGCGCCGTTCGTGGCCCGGGCTCGCCAGGCGGGCGTGCCGGTCGAAGTCGTGAGCGACGGCTACGGCTTCTTCATCCAATCGGCCCTGGCCGCGCTCGGAGTGTCCGACCTGCCCGTGGTGACTGCTCGGACCACCTTCGAAGGTGGACGGGCGAGGATCGCCTTTCCCAACGGCCACCCGACCTGCTTCGTGTGCGGCACCTGCAAGCGAAACCGCGTGCTGGCCCACCAGGTGGCCGGGCGCGCGGTCGTGTTCGTGGGCGACGGTGAGAGCGATCGATACGCCGCCGGTTACGCGGATGTGGTGTTCGCCAAGCGATCGCTCGTCCGTCTTTGTCTGGAGAACGCCTGGCCGTTCCGGCGCTGGACCGAGTTCGCCGAGATCGATGACTGGCTGGCGGAGACGCTTGCGGCGTGGCGCTTCGACGCCGCTGCCATCCCGTCCCCCGGTTCTCGAGCGTTCTACTGCGGCCCGGAGGTCTGGGGCCCCGGCCTTGGGGATCCTCCGCCACCGGTCGCGAAGGACAGGGATCGATGACGTCCTCGGACCGGCGTCTGATCGACCGCCGGACCCTCGATTGGGTGACTCTCGACGTCGGCGAGACGATCATCGACGAGACCCGTGCCTGGCGAACCTGGGCCGAACTCCTCGCGGTGCCCTTCCTCACCCTCGCGGCCGCCCTGGGCGCAGTCATCGAACGGGATGACGTGCACCAGTCGGCTTTCGACCTGGTGGATCGGGCGGATTGGCGGTCACGGATCGCCGAATTCGAGGTGCGGTACGGCGCCTTTCGGCGCGACGACCTCTATCCCGATGCCCTGCGGGCCATGGCGGGCCTGAAGGCAGCAGGCTTTCGTGTCGCGGTAGCCGGGAATCAGCCGGCGTCTCGGACCGCCGAGCTGCGTCGACTTGGGATCGACGCTGAGCTCGTGGTGATGAGCGACGAGCTTCGGCTTGCCAAGCCGGACCTGGCCTTCTATCGGCGGTTGCTGGAGTTGCTCGGCGATCCCGCGCCGGAGCGCGTCGCCTACGTCGGCGATCGGGTCGACAACGACGTGCTGCCAGCCCGCGTGGCGGGCCTGCGCGCGGTCTGGGTCCGGCGTGGGCCGTGGGGGGTGATCCAGTCGCTGCCTGACAGGTCTGCGGCGGACCTCGTCGTCGGCTCGCTGGACGAGTTGGCCCGCCGGCTCGCCGGGCCTGCCCACGAATGAGGGTGCTCGAGCTCTTCCAGCTCGGCTCTGTGGCGGCGCGGAAGTTGCCCGGGGGCGCCTGATTCGGTAGCATTCGAAAAACCCCGGAGGACCAGAACCCATGGCGAAGTATGTCTTTGTGACCGGAGGCGTGACCTCCTCACTGGGGAAAGGCATCACCGCCGCCAGCATCGGCCGGATCCTCAAGGCACGGGACCTGCGGGTCTCCATCCTCAAGCTCGACCCGTACATCAACGTCGATCCTGGGACGATGTCGCCCTACCAGCATGGCGAGGTCTTCGTCACCGACGACGGCGCCGAGACCGATCTGGACCTGGGCCACTACGAGCGGTTCATCGACGAGAATCTGACGCAGCTCAGCAACGTCACGACCGGCCGGATCTATCAGGCGGTCATCGCCAAGGAACGCCGCGGCGACTACCTCGGGGGCACGGTCCAGGTCATCCCGCATATCACCAACGAGATCAAGGAGCGGATCATCCGCGTCGCCCGTGACGGCGACCCGGATGTCGTGATCGTCGAGGTCGGCGGGACTGTCGGCGACATCGAGAGCCTGCCCTTCCTCGAGGCCATCCGCCAGATGCGCAAGGACGTCGGGCGGGCAAATGTTCTGTACGTGCATGTCACATTGCTGCCGGCCCTGGCCGCCACCGGCGAGCTCAAGACGAAGCCAACGCAGCATTCCGTCCGCGAGCTGCGCGCCATCGGTATCCAGCCCGACGTGATCGTGCTTCGCTCGGATCATCCGGTGAGCGACGAGATTCGCGAGAAGATCGCGCTGTTCACGGACGTCGCCACCGAGGCGGTCATCCCGGCCGAGACCGCGGACACCATCTATGAGGTGCCGCTCCTGTTCGAGGAGGCGGGTCTCGGCGAGCTGCTCGTCCGCGAGCTCGGCCTCGGTGATCCGGCGGCCGCGCCCGACCTGGCGTCCTGGCGGGCCCTGGTCGAGCGCATCAAGCGCCCCAAGGACCAGCTCGAAATCGCGCTGGTCGGCAAGTACATCGAACTGCCCGACGCCTACCTCTCGGTCACCGAGGCGCTGAAGCACGCGGCGTGGGCGCACGAGGTCGACGCACGGGTTCGTTGGGTGGATTCCGAGTCGCTGACGAATGAGAACGTCCACGAGCGGTTGGAGGGCGCAGCCGGGATCCTCGTGCCTGGCGGATTCGGCCATCGCGGCATCGAGGGAAAGGTCATCGCCGCGCACTACGCGCGCGACCACAGGACCCCCTACCTTGGGCTGTGTCTCGGCCTCCAGTGCGCCGTCATCGAGTTTGCCCGCGACGTGATCGGGACGCGGGATGCCAATTCCACCGAGTTCGACATGTTCACCGAGCATCCCGTCATCGACTTCATGCCCGACCAACGCGAGCTCGAGGACAAGGGCGGAACCATGCGCCTGGGCCTCTACCCGGCTCGCCTGACGCCCGGATCCAGGGCAGCCGAGGCATACGGCCAGGAAGTCATCTACGAGCGCCACCGTCACCGCTTCGAAGTCAACAACCGCTACCGGCAGACCCTCGAAGGGGCGGGCATGCTGCTCTCGGGCCAGTCACCCGATGGCCGACTGGTCGAGATCGTGGAGTTGAAGGATCACCCCTGGTTCGTGGCGTCACAGTTCCATCCGGAGTTCAAGTCGCGGCCGGAGCGGCCGCATCCGCTGTTCGACGGCTTCGTCGCGGCTGCGCTGGGCACACGGCCGAGCACTTCAGGGGCGAAGCCCGTGGAGAAGCCGCGGAGCGCGCACCCGCCCGCCGAAGCCCCAGTCGAAGAGCCACAGCGCACCGGCTAGGGTCCGGCTGCAGTTCGACAGCCAGGCGAACCTGCCGATCCCATCGAGCGAACTCCAGTGGACCCGGCAATCCTCGTCGGAGTTCTCTCGGGGCTTGCGCTCGCATGGGTCCTCCTCGTGCTGCTGCTGTGGGTTCTCCGGCCGCGCGATGCAAGGCTCCGCGATCTCGTACGGATCGTCCCGGACGTGCTTCGGCTGGTACGCCACCTGCTCGCGGACAGGGCGGTGCCGGGGCGCGTGCGGGTCGCGCTGGCCGTGCTGCTCGTGTGGCTGGTCAGCCCGATCGACCTGATCCCCGAGTTCATCCCCGTCCTTGGGCCATTGGACGACGTCGTGGTTGCGGTCCTCGTCTTGCGCTACGTTCGGCGCCAGCTCGGAGAGCCGGAGCTCAGGCGCCGCTGGAGCGGCACCCCCGAGGGCTTCCGCCTGTTGACTGCAGTGCTCGGTGCCGCCTGACCGCCCGGAATGCGGGCGTTGCTTCGACCCGGCGTAGAATCCGCGCACGAACACACAGGTGGCTGAGCGCCTTCGAAGTCGGACAGGAGTCCCCATGAAGATCTTCCTCGACACAGCGGATATCGACGAGATCCGCACCGCGGCGCGCTGGGGCGTCCTCGACGGGGTGACGACCAACCCGACCCTCTACGCCAAGGTGGGCGGTGCCTCGTACGACGCGATCCTCCAGGAGATCTGCAAGATCACGCCCGGCCCTGTGTCGGCAGAGGTGGTCGCCGAGGACGTCGACGGCATGCTCACCGAGGGCCGCCATTTCGCCAAGCTGGCGCCGAACATCGTGGTCAAGGTGCCCATGAGCGAGGAAGGGCTGGAGGCCATCTCACGCTTCGCGGACGAGGGCATCAAGACGAACTGCACACTGGTCTTCTCGTCCAACCAGGGGCTGCTCGCGGCGAAGGCCGGCGCTAGCCTGATCTCGCCATTCGTCGGCCGGCTGGACGACATCAACCAGGACGGCATGATCGTCATCCGCGAGCTCGTCGAGATCTTCGCGGTGCACGGCATCGACGCCGAGGTCCTGGCTGCCTCGATCCGGCACCCGCAGCACGTGACCCAGGCAGCCCTCGCCGGTTCGGACATCGCGACGCTGCCGTTCAAGGTGCTGCAGCAGATGGTCCGCCACCCGCTCACCGACAAGGGCATCGTGCAGTTCCGCAAGGACTGGGAGTCCGCCCGAGCCACGCTGGCTGCCAAGAAGGGCGACTGACCGAACGGCGGCGCACCTGGGGAGGCGCTCGGGCCGGTAGGGGACGAGAACGAGATCTGGCGGCTCCAAACCGGAGCCTGATCGATTCGCGGGCGAACGGCGAGAAACGTGGTCGGGCGATGTTGACGAACGGCTGTTCGACCCGGTATGCTCCATGCATCCCACCTCGACCTCCGCAGCGGCGCGATTCCGCGCGAGACACGAGGGACCTCCCTTCAAGGTGATGCCCACCCATGCCCCAATTCGGTCCCCCCGACCAGCGCGACCGTTCGCGTAATCGCCGTACCCGCCGCCGTGGCGGCACCGGCCAGATCATGCGCGGTGCCCCCGTAACCGAATACGACGAGGCCGCCGAGCTCGAGGCCGCCCGCGAACGCAATGATCTGGACGTCTCCGACCTGCGCGAGATGAGCGTCAACGAGCTCCGCCAGGTCAGCCGCGAGCTCGAGCTCGAGACCGGCACCCAGGAGCGCAAGGAAGACCTGGTCGAGCGGATCCTGGAACGCCAGACGGAGCGCGCGGGCCTCGACTACGCCAGCGGAATTCTCGACATCGTCGACGAGGGCTTCGGCTTCCTTCGACGGCACGGCCTGTTGCCAGGTCCGGACGACGTGTATGTGTCGTCCAGCCAGGTGCGCCGTTTCGGCCTGCGAATCGGGGACCGCGTAAGCGGCGCCGTCCGCGCGCCACGCGAAGGCGAGAAGTACTGGGGCCTCCTGCGCGTCGATGCCGTGAACGGCGTCGACGTGGACATGGCGCGGCGACGGCCCGTCTTCAACGACCTCACCCCCGTCCACCCGGATGTCCTGATCAACCTTGAAACGGATCCCAAGAACCTCTCGCAGCGCCTGATCAACCTGGTCAACCCACTTGGGAAGGGCCAGCGCGCGCTGATCGTGAGCCCGCCGAAAGCGGGCAAGACGTTCCTGCTCAAGCACATCGCCAACGGCATTACGGCCAATTACCCGGAGATCCTGCTCATGGTCGCGCTCATCGGCGAGCGCCCTGAGGAGGTCACCGACATGCGCCGCTCGGTCAAGGGCGAAGTCATCAGCTCGACCTTCGACGAGCCGACCGAGAACCACACGCACGTCGCCGAGATGGCGCTCGAGATCGCCAAGCGCCAGGTCGAAACAGGCCGCGACGTGGTCATCCTGCTCGACTCCATCACCCGCCTGGCACGTGCCTACAACCTGGCCCTGCCGCCATCCGGGCGAACCCTCTCGGGCGGCATCGACCCGATCGCCCTGTATCCGCCAAAGCGATTCTTCGGTGCTGCGCGCAATATCGAAGAGGGCGGCTCGCTCACGATCATCGGCACCTGCCTCGTCGACACCGGCTCGCGCATGGATGACGTGATCTACGAGGAGTTCAAGGGCACCGGCAACAGCGAGCTGATCCTGGATCGCAAGCTCGCCGAGAAGCGGATCTTCCCGGCCATAGACGTCCAGCGCTCGGGCACGCGACGGGAAGAGCTGTTGCTCGAGGACGGCACGCTCAAGATGGTCTGGACGATGCGCCGAATGCTTTCGGCGGTGGGCACCAACGAGGGAATCGAGCTGCTCCTCAACCGGCTGGCCAAGTCGGACAGCAACGCCGCGTTCCTGGCGACCTTGACCAAGAGCCTGGACGCTTAAGCCTCCGGAGGGTTGCCAGCGGGGGCGCTGCCTCCGCCTTCGCCCAGCGGGTGGCAGTCTCGCTGCGAGGGCCGTCCAGCCCTTGCAGGCTCGCGATACGTCTGTTACGGTTCCGGCCGAACTTGCGAGCCCGCGGAAACAGTTCGGGCCAACTCGGATACGAGACCCCCAGCTCGATATCGCGACCCCGGACGGTCGACCCCTCGCTGCGCCAGCAGGCGCCCTCTCCCCTGACCGTCCTCCCTCAGGGAGACCGTATTGCTGAACGCGACGGTCGGTGTCCGGCGCGCGCTTGCGCGGCTGCACATCGACCGAACCACAGCGAACGCGCCGACCATTCGCTTCCAGCGTGAGGTCCTGCGCGCGAGCCGCAGCTTCACTCGGCATCTGAATGCCCTCGGGGTCGGCCTTCGTCTCAACGCAGCGCCGGACGACCAACCCCCCACTCGGCCCATCCGTACGCAGGCCTACCGCCGCCGCCGTCCCGGCGCTCATCGAGTGTCGCCGGGCCGCTGGGCCGGGCTGATGGCTTGGGGGCGCGGGGTCGGCCGAGACCTCAACCTGCGCAGCAATATCGGCCGCCGCTCCCTGATCGCGCACGACCACGTTGCACCGATCGGGTTGGCCATGCTCCTGCTCATCGCCGGGATCCTGAACGTCCTGCCGGGCAGCGCGAGCGCAGTCGGCGCGAGCGGCGTGGACGGGGTGGCGCCGCCGCCAAGGCTGGCCATCGCCGGTCTCGCCAACGGGCCAGTCAGTACAGGGGCCGCAATCGGCGCTCTCGATCAATCGATCGAAAGCGCGACGGCGTCCGACCGCTACCAGATCGAGACGGCGGCCGGTGACTCCGTTGATCGACCAGCCGGACCATTCCTTCCGGACGGCACGCTCGTCATGCCGGTCACGGTGGACACGAGCGTCGCCGACGGCTCGGACAAGCTGATCACCTACAGGGTGAAGTCGGGCGACACGCTCACCGGTATCGCCAGCCATTTCGGCGTGACGATGATGTCCATCTGGTGGGCCAACGACCTCAAGTCGAAGCACGATCTCACGATCGGCCAGCGGCTGCTCATCCCGCCCGTCACCGGGCTCGTCGTCACCATCGCCGACGGGGACACGCTCGATGCCATCTCGGCGCGAACCGGTGTTTCGGCGGACGAAGTCATCGCCTTCAATGGGCTGACGGACCGCAATCTGATCGTCGGCCAGGTGCTGATCATTCCAGGCGGCGCGGGGGCAGGAATCTCCACCCCGAAGCCGACAGCGAAGCCCGCCTCGCAGGCGAGCCCCAGCACCAGCAGCGCCTCGATCCGTCCACCCTCCGCCACCTACACGGGTGGGGCATTCGCGTGGCCGGTTCCCGGCGGCTACATCAGCCAGTACTACCACTACAGCCACCCGGCGCTCGACATCGCGGCGCCGTACGGATCCCGGATCATCGCGGCGGCCGCGGGGACGGTCGTCTTCGCGGGCTGGAAGAACAACGGCGGCGGATACCAGGTCTGGATCTCTCACGGGTCCGGCCTCTACACGGGCTACTACCACATGTCCGCGGTGATGGTGGGTACGGGACAGCGGGTCGGTCGCGGGACGCAGATCGGGCGCATCGGGCAGACCGGCTGGGCGACGGGTCCCCACTGCCACTTCGAGGTGTGGCACGGCTACCCCTGGGAGGGCTCGTCGTACAGGGTCAACCCCCTCATCTACCTGTAGTCGCCTTCCCGCGCCGTTCGTTCTTCGCTCGGAAGTTCCTGGCCATTCGGGCGGAACGCCTCGCCGTGCGAGAATCCGGCTGATGTTCATTGACCGCGTCAAGATCCGCGTGAGTGCGGGTCGCGGCGGCGACGGCGCGGCCACGTTCCGCCACGAGGCGCACGTGCCACGAGGGGGCCCCGATGGCGGCGATGGCGGCCGCGGCGGCTCGGTCTACGTTCGCGTCGACGCCGGCCAGACCACGCTGCGTGACTTCCAGCACGCTCATCATTTCAAGGCCACGTCGGGCGGCCGGGGAGCGGGCTCGCGCCGTCATGGCAAGGCCGGCGGCGATCTCCTCCTGGCAGTGCCACCCGGCACGGCCATCCACGACGACGCAATGGGCGAGTTGCTGGCCGACCTGGTTGCCACCGACCAGACCGTCATGGTCGCTCGAGGCGGGCGTGGCGGGCTGGGCAACACCCATTTCAAGACTTCGACCCACCAGGCGCCCCGCCATGCCCAGAAGGGTGAGCCCGGTGAGGATCGCTGGCTTCGCCTCGAGCTCCGGCTCATCGCCGATGTCGGCCTCGTGGGTCTTCCCAATGCCGGCAAGTCGACGCTCCTCGCCGCCCTGACCGCCGCCACCCCCAAGATCGCCGATTACCCGTTCACGACGCTGGAGCCGAATCTGGGCGTCCTCGACCTGGGGATGGACGACGAGCGCCGGCCGACCGTCGCCGACGTTCCCGGCTTGATCGAGGGCGCGAGCCAGGGTGCGGGCCTCGGGCACGCCTTCCTGCGGCACGTCGAGCGGACCCGCGTCCTGGTCCATGTCGTCGACGGTTCGTCGCGTGACCCCGAATGGGATTTCGGCGTCATTCGCGACGAGCTCAAGGCGCACGATCCCGCCCTTCTCACCAAACCCATGGTGGTGGCGTTCAACAAGATGGATCTGCCTTCCGCCGCGCTGGCTTGGCCGACCTTCTGCCGAGCTCGAGGGCGAGAGTCCGTGCCGGTCATTCCAATCTCGGCCGCCGACGGCCAGGGCCTGGAGGATTTGCGAGTCGAACTCGCGCGACTTCTCCCGGACGCCGAGTCGATGGCCGAGCCGCCCGAGTCGGCAGGCGTGGTCGTGCATCGACCCGAGTCGATGGGCGACAACTTCGCGGTCACCCGGGAGCCCGGCGGCTTTCGGGTCCGCGGCCGCCGCATCGAGCGGATCGCCGCGCAGACCGACTTCGAGAACGAGGAGTCGGCCGAGCGTTTTCAGCGCGACCTCGACCGGATGGGCATCGATGCCGAGCTGCGTCGAGCCGGCGTCGAGCCCGGCGACACCGTGCGGATCGGTGAGGTCGAGCTGGAGTGGGAGCCCGTGCCCTGGGAGGCCGGATGACCGCGGAGGGGACGCAAGTGCCTGCGCGCCAGCCCGTCATGGCCGGGTCGGTCGGCGTCCTGGGCGGCACCTTCGATCCGATCCATCTTGGCCATCTCGCGATCGCCGACGAGGTCCGCGAAACGCTTGGGCTCGAACGCATCCTGTTTGTTCCCGCCGGGATCCCCCCGCACAAGCCCGATCGAATGATCTCCTCGGCCGCGGACCGGGTCGGGATGGTTCGCCTGGCGATAGCCGACAACCCCGCGTTCGAGCTCTCTCGCCTCGAGGTCGACCGCCCGGGACCCTCGTTCGCCGTCGAGACTCTGGCTGAGCTGACTCGCGCGGCTCGGGCGAGGAGGAAGGGTGCCGACCTGACCTTCATCCTGTCGGACGAGGCTTTGGCCGGCTTTCCGGAATGGCGGGACCCTGCCCGGATCCTGGAGCTCGCCAGGCTCGCGGTGGTGCCTCGCGCATTCACCGGCGCAACTGCCACTGGCCGCCGGGTCTGGCGGATCGACGACGCCTGGGTTGGACTGCATCTACCGGACGGCGCACAGCGTGTCGTCTTCGTGGAGGCCCCGCGGATCGCCATCTCGGCATCCGACATACGGCGGCGCGTCGCGTCAGGTCGTTCGATCCGCTACCTGGTGCCGCCTGCGGTGCTTGCCTATATCGCGGACCACCGTCTCTACAGCGGAATGGAGGACCGAGGACGATTGACCGAGTCAAACGCGACCCACGCATCGTGACCGACGCAGCCGCCTCGCGGCAGACACCCGGCCCTGGTCCGCGCTCCGATGGCCTGCCGAATCGCGAAAAGTTGGCGCCGTCGGCTGATCAACTGCCGCTCGATCTCGCGCGCCGCATCGTCGAGCTGGCCGAGGACAAGAAGGCGGCCGATATCGTGCTCCTCGACTTGGCCGGCCTCACCACCCTGGCCGACTACTTCGTGATCTGCTCCGGCGGCTCTGAGCGCCAGATCGAGGCGATCGCCGACGGCATCGTGGAGACGCTGCGAGCCGAAAAGGTGCGTCCGATCGGCCGCGAAGGAGTGGCGGCCTCACATTGGGTCCTCCTCGACTACGGATCCGTGATCGTGCACGTCTTCACGCCGCCGGAACGCGACTTCTACGCCCTCGAGAAGCACTGGTCCCAGGCCCGCACGATCCTGCGCGTGCAGTAGCGGCAGTCTGCTGGGCGATCGCGCCGCCCGCCAGAACCGCGTCCGAGTACCGGCCGTTCTCGGTACCAGAGGGTCATGTCTGGCTCCGCTGACCCTCCATACGATCGCGCCAGTGGTCGGCCATCCGCCGCCCCGGCACAGGGCCAAACACCGCATGTCCCGCCTCCGCGAACGCTGTCCGCGCTGCAGCCGCCGCCTCATCATCACCCGCTTCGACACGACCTTCCGGCTTCCCGACCGGACCGAACGGTTGTGCTTCGGGGTCCCCGGCGGGTTGTGCGAGGACTGTCACCAGCTGTATATCGACCCGGATCTCATCGAGCTTCTGGATCTGGGCGAGGGGCGCTGCGTGTTCGCGATCGAGAGCGACCTCGTCGTCCAGGAGCAGGCCTGGTCCAGCGCGGACTGACCGGCCGGTCTGAACCTAGGCGGGCGCTCGCACCGGGCTTCGCGGCAACCCAGATCTCGCGGACACCCGCTCCGACACCCACAGGCTGAACGCGAGGCGACGTTGCGCCTCGGTGCCCGCCGCCCCGCCGACGCCCTTGACCAACCCGTCCAGATCGAGGAGCCCGTCCAAGGCAGCACGGAGCTCGGCGAACGTCCAGCGTCGGGCGTGTCCGGCCAGCTTGTCGGCCTGGAAAGGCTTGAGATGAAGGGTCCTCACGAGGCTCCCGGCAGTCTTGCCCGCCGCCAGCTCGTCGGCGACCTCGATCAGCGTCCGAACGCGCCGATGCAGCTGCGCGAGCAAGACCGGCTCAGGCGTGTTCGTCATGAGGCGGGCGAGCAGCTCGTTTGCTTCGGCGGCGCGACGCTCGCCGACGGCGTCCAGGAGTGCCCACGCCGAGCCTGGAACCGCCTCGGCAACGAGCGCTCGAACATCGTCCTGGGTTACAGGCTGGCCACCCCGATACAACGCGAGCTTGTCGAGCTCGCCGACCGCGACCATGCCCTGGCGCCGCCGGTCGACGTCGCCCTCGGCGACCATGGCACCGATCCGGGTGGCGAGCTCGCGAGCCGCCCCGGGTTCGAGGCGAATCGAACGCTCAGCGGCTCGATCCTCGATCCATCGCGTCATCGCCCCACCCTTCGGAGCCTTGAACTCGCGTGCTTCGCCGCCGGCGCCTCGGACGAGCTCGCGCAGGGCGTCCAGGGCGGCCGGGGCCTTCGCTGAGCGGTCGAACGTCGCCGTCAGGGCCAGGGCGTTACCCGGTGCGACGTTGCCGAGGACCCCGGCGAGCTCCTCCCGTCCGGCTTTGGACCGGAGGAGGGGCCACGGCTCGCTCACGATCGCAAGGCTGCCTCCTCCGAACATCGTCGCGGTCGCCAGCCGTTCGCCGATCAGTGAAGCCGACGTGGCATCGCCTCCGACACGCCAGCGTTCGGGGGGGCCTCCGGCCGCGGAGCCGACCCGCTGGGCGAGAGCATCAATGGCGCGCTCGATTGCATAGGCGTCGTCGCCCCAATACAAGCCAAGGTTGCTGCCCTCGCCGGCAGGGCCGCCAGTCACCCGCGCACCGACCCGTGGCGCGCTGCGCATATCGCTGCCGACGTCCAGCGGAGTCGCCCCACGTCTTCCGGGCGCACGCCAGCGGCGCTGCAGACATCGGCTTCGAGCCGTTCGGCGCGAGCTCGCGCGAGCCTGCGCTCTTCGGCGGACCAGCCGTCCGGATAGCGTCGTTCCCATGATGCGAAGCGCTGGGCCATGGATTCCAGGCGCTGCCCTGCCCGCTTGTCTGCGTAGGCCACGATGCGCTCTTCCCGGCTGGCGAAGGCCGACCATCGCCGGTAGCGCTCGCCGTCAACGAGCCTGGTGACGGGGTGGCTCGCGACAGGTCTGGCAAGCTCGGGATAGCCGTGCGCGCTGAGCCAGGCCCCCGACCCGTCGCCGTGCGGCAGCGCCCGGGCTGCGTCGCCGCGTGGGATCGCCTTGTCCAGGTCGTGCAGCAACGCAGCCGATTCCACGAGGTGACGCTGGACGGCGATGCCGCGCTCGGCGATGCGCCGGGCGAGCCACGCGGCCACTTCCCCGACCGCCCGCGAGTGCCGCAACAGCCATGGCGGAGGGTCGAGGGACAGGAGCAGTCGGGCGGCCTCGACGCGCCCAGGAACGGCCATCCGCCCGATGGTACACGCCGAGCCGCGTCGTCCTGGCCGGGCCCGGATCCAGGGGATTGGACGCGACGAGGAGGCCTGGGCCGGCCGGGATGCCGCACGACAAGACGGCCGCGCGGGCCAGGCTTGCCGTGCCTGAAGGCGCTGGCGAGACGGCATCGGCGCGTCGCGCACCTTCGGGCCGCGCGAACAGATGGCTGCCGTCGAGAGCGACCGCCACCGACCCGTCACGATCGGTGCGGAAGACGTGGGCGCCCCGACCCGTCAGTCGCTGAAGCGTCGCTGTCGCGGGATGACCGTACGGGTTCCTGGCACCCACAGAAACCACCGCGACGCTCGGTCGAACCGCATCGAGGAATGGGTCGGTCGAGGATGTGCGGCTCCCGTGGTGAGCGACTTTGAGCAGGTCCACGCGTGGCAGGCCCCGGGCGAGGAGGATCGGATCGATGCCCTCTTCGATATCCCCCGCCAGCAGGAATCGCTCTCGCCCGAACGCTCCGAGCAGCACGATAGAGACGTTGTTGATCCCCGTTCCCGTGTTTGGCGGTGCTCGCGGCACACTGCCCGGGTCGGGCCACAGCACCTGGAAGTCGACGTCGTCGAGCTTGAAGGAGTCGCCCGTCGAGAGGCGGCCGGTGGCGACGTCTCGCGCCGCAAGGGCTTCGGTCCAGGCGCGGTAGCCCGGGCCCGGACCGGTCATTCCCGGTTCGGCGACACGGCCGATCCTGTAACGCTGGAGCAGTGCCGGCAACCCCGCGACATGGTCCTCGTGCGGGTGTGACAACAGAAGCAGGTCGATCCGACGATCCCACGGCGGGAGCTCGCCATCGAGGGCGACGAGCAATCGGTCGGGATCGGGACCGCCATCGACGAGCATCCGCCCGCCTCGATCGCCTTCGACGAGAATCGCGTCGCCCTGGCCGACGTCGAGGACGGTCACGTGCACTCGGCCATCCGGCAGCTGGACGACGACGACCGCGAACCCAACGATCGCCACGATCAGGCCGAGGACCACGGCCCGCTCGGGTCCTCGAAGGACGACACGCGGCCCGCTGGGTGCTTTCGCGGGCAGGGTTGCTGCCCGCTGGTGGCCGTGAGGAAGATGCAGCCGTCCAGACGCCACTGACAGAAGCAGCCCGAGCACGAGGGCCGCGACCGCGAGGTTCGCCGGGGGCGGCAGCACGACACTCGCGAATGGGAGCGCAGCCGACCAACGGACGATCGCAACCGTCACGCTCAACAGAAGCCACGCGGGGAGGCCGACCACCGATGCAATCAGCCCCGGAAGGCCGAGCAGCGCCAGCCATCCTGCGCCCAGAGCCAGCAGGCCGGCCGCCATGGCCGGTGCGACCAGCGGAACGACGAGCAGGTTGGCCAATGGACTGACGAGGGACAAGCGCCCGAAGATCGCGAGCACGATGGGCAGCGTCGCTGCCTGGGCCGCGAGCGATACCCCCAGAAGCTCGCAGACCGCCATGGGAATCCGGCTGCCGCTGGCCTTCCTCAGCCACCCGGTCAGTGGACTGCCCCAGGCGATCAGTCCGAGGGTGGCCGCGCTCGAGAGCTCGAATCCGGGATCGAGAACGAGGGCCGGATCGCCGAGGAGGAGGAGCGCGGCGGCCCAGCCGAGCGCCGCCGCTGCGCTTCCAGCCCGGCCGCTCTCGCGAGCGGAGAGGACGACCGCTGCCATCGCCGCCGCTCGTAAGACCGAGGCGGAGGCTCCCGAGAAGGTCGTGTAGAGCGCGATCGCTAGTAATGTCACGACCATCCGCCGGCGCCTCGGCCACGACCGAAGGAGCGCGCCAACGCAGGCGCCGACGATGGCGATGTTCCAGCCGGAGATGGCCACGACGTGGCTGACGCCCGCCGTGGTGAAGGCGGTCGCCAGGTCGCGATCGACGCGGTCCCGCAGGCCGATCAGGATCCCTGCAGCCAGCCCGGCGAGCGGTTCGGGCAGCGCCCGGCCGAGGGCGTCGCCCGAGGCACGCCGTAGCGTCTCCAGCTGCCGGGTCGCGTCTTCCCGGGCCACGAGCTTCTCGAGTGTCCTGGAGTACAGACTTCCGGCCAGGCCATGGGAGCGAAGGAAGGCTCCGTAGGAGTCATCCCCAGGTGGTGCGAGAGGGCCGGTGAGCGCAACACGATCGCCCGGCTGCACGATCGGATAGCGGGGCACGGTGGCAGTAATCCGGACATCGCCGACATCGAGCTGGACGGTCAGCGGAATCGAGCCCTCCCGAGGGCTGCCGATCGACTCCACGATGCCCGTCCAGCGAGCGCTGCCTTCCGGGAGCCCGGCGAGGTCTGGACCACCGCTCTGCAACGCCACCCGCAGACCGATCGCGAGGACGCCGACCAGGGCGGCCAGCGCCGGGACCCGCGTCCGTCGCCATGGAGTGCCGATTCCGGGCCGCGTCGACGCGCACAGCCCGAGAGCCACGACGAGTGCCGCGTCGACCGCAAGGCATATCGACCTCGGCATGCTGCCGGCCAGGGCAGCAGCGAGCGCGCCGACCGCCAGCCAGCCGCTTCGGGGGATGGGCATCGGACGGTTCCCCTAGCGGACCGTCACGAGGTCCTTGATCTTGCCGAACGTCGCCTCGCCGACGATCTTTCGCGTCCGCAGATCGTTGACCGATCGGAAGCGAGCCTCCCTCCGAGCGGCGACGATCTTGTTGGCGGTCACGGGACCGATTCCGGGCAGCGCGTCGAGCTCCTGCAGGCTCGCCGTGTTCAGGTCGACCGGGCCGGCGGGCAGGCCCGTGGATCCCGTCGTCGGTCCGGAGCTCGTGCTCGCGACTGGATCGTCCCGACTGGGCACGGCGACCTTGTCACCATCGTTCAGCTTGGCGGCGAGGTTCAGCTCACGACCCGCCCGGCTGCTGTCGACCCGAGGTCCGAAGCCGCCTGCCAGCGTGAGGGCATCCCCAACTCGCGACCCGACGGTGAGCCGGTAGACGCCAGGCTTTCGCACGGCGCCAGATACCTCGATCACCAATTCCGCGACCGGTGACGAAATCGGCGTCCCTGCGCGCGGCTCAGGGCTCCCGGTCGACGGCTCGAGCGACAGTTCACCGGCGGTGCCCCGGGTTGCGAGGGCGACGCCCGCGACGCCGATCAGGAGGGCGCCGAGGAGTCCTGCCGCCAGCACGAGCCGGCGTCCATCAATGAACGAGGTACCGGTCGCCCCGCCACCGCCAGAAGTCTCCTGCGGATCATCCGCTTTCGAGGCCGGCGGTTCGAGCTCCGGCGTCTCGAGGACTCGCCATGGCGCCGCCGAACGATCCATTGGTACTCCGCGGCGGGAGTCTGAGGATCGGGCCGCAGGGCGGCCGGGGAATCGGTACGTCCCGCCACGGTGGGGGCACTTCCATCGCGGCGGGACGTCAGAGAGACTCTAAGGCGAGCCTCTTAGCTGCGACTTATCTCAGATCGTCGACTTGATTTCGGCTGTGCTGCCATTCGACCCAGCGCGTCTCCGTCTTATGCATGCTCATGTTCGAACCGTTCGACCGGCGGAAACGGCGCCGCAGTCGAGGGTCTCAGCCACCCGGATCGCCCCGACACTTACGGCCACTGCCGCACGGGCGGCGAGCCGGCGGGCAAGGTTGACGCGAGACGACCTGGCGACGTGAACTTCAGCGGACCGAGCCAACCGGCGCTGACTCGCGTCGCGCATCGACTCGTCCATGATCTCGAGGGCGCGCATGTACTGGGCGTACCACATCCCTGTTCCCCTCCCTCAACGACCCATCGGCCGGGCGTAATCGTCGCCCACGGAGGGCCGTGAATCGACCCCGAACCGGGCGGCCAGCACGTCGAACAGCACGATCCCGCCGATCATCGCGACGAAGACGAAAACCGCTTCCATTTCCGGGCCTCCGATAACCTTCTAATGACTCTTCAGTGGTTACCCGTAGAATAGCCTCTTGCGCGTAACCTGTCAACCGCTGTAAAGTGGTTACACCATGACAACTGCGCACCAACACGAGGCCACCCTCGAGGACGCTCTCGACTTCATCAACACGCTCCACATCGAAGAAGATGCGCCTGACCACCTGGCAGAGCTCGGGGCGGGAACCGAGTGGCTCGCCCAGCGGGGCCTGCTCCACGAGCGGCGCGACGGACGGTTGCCCGGCGTTGACGACGAGGGCACCAACACGCGGATTCGGGGCTGTCGAGACGCGATGCGCGCCCTGTTCGACGCCACCGTGGAGGGGCATCGTGTATCCCGGGACGTCCTGGACGAGCTCAACCGCGTGCTCCAACATCGGGAGCTGATCGAGCTGGTCCCGTCTCGTGCGGGAGCGCGTCTCGACCATCGGCACGTGGGCGATCCCGTGGATGACGCCTTGGCCAGACTGGCCGAGGTTCTCGCGCGGGAGGTGGGAACCGACGATACGAGCCGGCTGCGGATCTGCGCCAACGAAACCTGCCGATGGGCCTTCCGCGACAGCTCGCCGACCGGACGCCGTCGCTGGTGTGACATGGCGTCCTGCGGCAACAGGGCAAAGGCCGCCCGCCATCGAGCCCGGGTTCGCGCGGCGACGAGCGCGCCGGCTCGACCCGGGGCAGACGCCGTCGGGAATGCCGACGTTGCGCGTGCCTGAGCTGGAGCGCGTGACCGTCCCGGCGGACGCACGCGACCTGCCCGGGCCGTTCCGCGACCGGCGCATGGTCGAAGTCAGGTTTGCGGACACGGACGCGATGGGGCATGTGAATAACGCCAAGTACCTGACGTACGTCGAGACCGCCCGGACGAAGTACATCGAGGAAGTCATCCTCGGGGAGCCGATGCGCCTGGGCGTGTACGGCGAGCTCAGCTTCATCGTCGCGGACGTCCGGCTGGCGTATCGCTCGCCCGCGCACTACGGCGAGACGCTGACCGTCGAGACGCGGACGAGCCGCGTGGGCCGGACGAGCCTGGGCATGGACCACCGAATCACGGCACCGGACAGTGCGTTGGCGAAGGCGCGCCTGATCGCCACCTGCGAATCGGTGCTCGTGCGCTACGACTACGGGTCTGAGGCGCCGGTACGCATCTCCGAAGCCGACATCGAGCGGATCGAGGCCTTCGAGGGCCGTTCCCTCCGCTGAGCGGGCTTAGGTCCGACGGCTCGGATTCCCGGCCGTGCCTTTGCCGGGCGTCCGCCGTCTGGCAACGGCTTGTGCGATTAGCTCACCTAGGGCGGGCCGCTCCGCGTCCTCGAGCGTTCGCGACTTGACGTGGCGCACGCGCTTGCCCGTGCCCTCGAGCAGGCCGGCCGGATCCGCCAGGTCGACGCCATCGGCGAACTGGAGGTTGACGTGGTTCGCGTGGGGGGCAATGGCGAGCACCTGCTCCCCCAGGCGGGGTCCGGTGCCGTAGGCGATCAGCCCGTCGGGCGGATCGACCTGCTCGACGGCGCCGGGCATCGCCTCGAGAATGAGCCTCCTTACGCGTGCGGCGATCTCCCGAACGATCGGCGTATGCCTGATCAGGAGCCGGTCGACCTCCGCATCCATCGGACGGTCACCGGCAGCTAGCGGACGACGATGTTGACCAGCCGACCGCCGCTGGCGTGGATCACGCGATCGGGCTCCCTTCCGCCCAGTGCCGCGTGGATGCGATCGCGGGCCAGGATGACCTGTTCGAGCTCGATCTCGCCGATGCCCGCGGGCACGACGACGCGGTCACGCAGCTTGCCATTCACCTGGACGGGAACCTCGCGCGTGTCCGCGGCCGCGGCCGTCTCGTCGACCATGGGCCATTCCTCGGAATGGATGGATGACCAGTCCTCGCCTGCCTCGGCCAGTCGCCGTGACCACAGCTCCTCGGTGATGTGCGGCGCGGCCGGAGCAAGCATCAGCAGCATCAGCCGGATCGCCTCGTCCCACTCCGGATCGCCGGCAACGACCGTCCCGCGATAGCGGAACAACGTGTTGGCCAGCTCCATCAGGTGGGCGACCATCGTGTTGAAGCGGAAACCGGTGTAATCACCGGAGACGACCTTCAGCGTGCGGTGCGCCGTCGCACGAATGGCCCGCCGTGCCGACGACTCGTCCTCGCCTTCGGGCAGCTGACCGCTCGCGGGGTCGCCAGGCTCCTGGCCGTGGGGATCCAGCGCGAGCGTCCAGACGCGATTCAGGAAGCGGAACACGCCACCGATGCCTGTCGGGCTCCATGGCCCGCCCTGGTCCCAGGGACCCATGAACATCAGGAACAGCCGGATCGTGTCGGCCCCGTATCGGCCAACGAGCGCATCGGGATCCTGCACGTTGCCACGCGACTTGCTCATGCGTTCGCCGTCAGAGCCCAGGATCTGGCCCTGGTTGAACAGCCGCCTGAAGGGTTCGTCTTCGTGGATGAGCCCGATGTCACGCATCGCCTTGGTGAAGAAGCGCGAGTACAGCAGGTGCATCACGGCGTGCTCCGCGCCACCCGTGCACTGGTCGACCGGGCACCATCGTTCGACGAGCGGCTTGTCGATGGGCGCATCGTTCGTGTGCGGCGACAGGTAGCGATACCAGTACCAGCTGCTGTCGACGAAGGTGTCCATCGTGTCCGTCTCCCGCCGGGCCGGTTCGCCGCAGCGCGGGCACGTGACGTTCAGGAACTCCGGGTGATTGAGCAGAGGATTCTCGCCCTTCGCGCCGTAGACGAAATCGTCCGGCAGCAAAACAGGGAGCTGCTCCTCGGGCACCGGCACGATGCCATCCCGGTCGCAGTAGATGACCGGGATTGGCGTGCCCCACGGCCTCTGCCGGCTGATCAGCCAGTCGCGGACGCGATACGTCACCGTCGGCCTGGCCTTGTCCTGCGACGCCAGCCACTCGACGATTTTCCGCCCACCTTCGTCAGCGGACGTCCCCGAGAAGCGGCCCGAGTTGACGAGGATCTCGCCCTCGGTGTGGGCGGCGTACGCGTCGTCCATCGGCGCATCGTCGGGCGTTCCGGGCGCGGCGACCACCCGCCGTATCGGCAGCCCGAACTTGCGGGCGAACTCGAAGTCGCGCTCGTCGTGGGCCGGCACGGCCATGATCGCGCCGGTTCCGTACGACGCCAACACGTAATCTGCGATCCAGATCGGGACCCGTTCGCCGTTGACCGGATTGATGGCATCGGCGCCGATCGGCACGCCCGTCTTCTCGCGCTCGGTCGACAGGCGTTCGATCTCCGTTTCCCGGCGCGTCTGGTACACGTATGAGTCGACGGCGGCCTTGCGGTCGGGGGCAGTCAGCCTCGCCACCAGAGGGTGCTCGGGCGCCAGGACCATGAACGTCGCCCCGAACAGCGTGTCAGGCCGCGTGGTAAATACGCGCACTTCGTCGCCGCCCGGCTGGTGGTCATCGGGCGCGACCGTGAACACGATCTCGGCGCCCTCCGAACGGCCGATCCAGTTCGTCTGCATCAGGCGGATCGGCTCGGGCCAGTCGATGCCATCGAACGCGAGCAGCTCGTCCGCGTACTTCGTCAGGCGGAAGAACCACTGCTCCAGGTCGCGCTTGATGACGGGCGTGCCGCACCGCCAGCAGACGCGGTTCGGGCCCTCGACCTGCTCGCGAGCCAGGACGACCTGGTCCTTGGGGCACCAGTCGACCGGAGCCATTGCTCGATAGGCCAGGCCGGCTTCCAGAAACTTCAGGAAGAACCACTGGTTCCAGCGGTAGTACTCGGGCTCGCTCGTGACGACCTCGGCGTCCCAGTCGAACGTGGCGCCCATGCTCCGAAATTGACGGCGCATCGTCTCGATGTTGCGCATCGTCCACTCTCGCGGGTGGACACCCGAAGTGATCGCGGCGTTCTCCGCGGGCAGGCCGAAGGCATCAAAGCCGATCGGCAGGAATACGTTGTCGCCGTGCATCCTGCGAAAACGCCCGAACGCGTCGGTCGGCGTGACGATGTACCAGTGGCCGATGTGCAGGTCGCCCGACGGGTACGGGTACATCGTCAATAGGTAGAACTTCGGGCGTGTCTTGTCGTGAAGGTCCGTGTGGTGGAGCCCAACCTCGGCCCACTTTGCCTGCCAGCGCGGCTCGGTCGCCACCGGGTCGTAGCGCTCGACCCGGTCCGCACGCGGACTCCGGGCGGGTGTTTCGGCGCTTCGTGTGTCCGTACGCTGATCTCGGGTGGTCGTCATCGCCCGCCTCTAGAAACTGAACCCCCCGCCGGCCCGGTGGGGGGTGGTGGAGCTACGGGGATTCGAACCCCGGACCTTCTGAATGCCATTCAGACGCTCTTCCAGCTGAGCTATAGCCCCGTCGATTGGTGCTCAACAGCGCTCGTCGGCGTTCGCCGGGCATTCTACCGGGTCGCCCGGGTTACGCACAGCGGCGTCGGGGAGCTAGCGGTCCGTAGGGTAGGTAATGTGCCCAATGGCACACGATGCGACCACAGCTCTATCGTCCCGGCTCCCCAGCGGGAATCTCGGGGTCGGAAGGATGGAGCAGATGGCGAAGCCACCAAGACGCGTTTCGGAGCCCGGCCGCGACAACCACACCTGGAATGATGAACGCGCCCAATTAGTCAGGACGCGTCTGGCCTATCTGCGGACCTATTCGGAGCAATTCCAGCGCCTGTTCGGGAAGTCACCGAGCGAGTCGGATCTGGAGCGGGCGGTCGAGCAGTACGAGCCCGATCAGGGTTTCCCAGACGCTAGCCCTTGAAAATAGCCTCCGCCGGTGCGTTGGAGCCAAGCCGCCGAGGCAAGCGACTGCTCGACTCGAACGAATCTGCCAGAGCGGAAAACTACCGCGATGCCGCTAGGGTCGTCACTGGGCCTTCTAACTCCAGCATCGGTGCTGCAAGCCCCCGAGCAGCCGTTTCGAACGCCCACGGGTCGCCGATGTTGACTGGCTACGACGACCAGGGCGTCCGCGGCTTCGGCTGGACTTCGCCATCGACTTCGACCGTGTCCACGCGCTCGTCGTAGAAACAGATCAGGTTCTCGATCTTCGGGCATTCGGGGATCGGGAACGGGTAGCTCCACGCGATGTCCGGCCGGGCCCGGTCGCCCAAGCGGAGGCTGTAGTGGACGGTTCGACCCTTGTAGGGACACTGGGTGACCGTGTCGGATTGGGTGAGGAGCTCCATCCGGACGTCCATGCGAGGCAGGTAGTAGCGAGTCGGGAGTCCCGTCTCGAACAGGAGGCGCGGACGGTGCGAGTCGGCGACCACCTCGCCGCCGACGACGACCCGGACGTGGCGTGAGCTGTTGAGGACGTCCACCCGGTGGTGCGGGTCACGCGGGTGGACGAAGACCTCGTCGTCTTCCTCGTACCAATGATCGAGGCGGCCCCAGTAGAAGGCAACATGCTCGCCGAGCCTGGGGGCCTCGGGTGGTGGCGCCTCGAATCGCCACGCCGCGTCCTCGATGAACCGGTCACCCAGGCGCAGGTGGTAGAAGGAGCGCTGGCCCAAGGTGGAATGCGACTCCTTCCTGTCTGACCGCTCCAACATATCGGCGCGGACATCGCGTAGCGGGAAGTAGTAGACAGGCAGGCCCAGCGTGACAGTCAGGAGCTGTTTTGAGTCGGCCACGACAACCCCGTCAACGACAGCCCTCACCCAGCGAGGACTGGGCTCGACGCGAATCTCCGCGCGCGATTGCGCCTGCTCTGCGGCCGCGATGAGTTGATCTTCGAGTGGCTTCTGGGCAATCACCTCGAACCTCCGGAAGCGAGTGGCCCACCTTACGTCTGAAGCGTCCAGAATGCACACCCGAGCCCAGGATCCGTTGAGCTGCTCGACCGGACGCTCCACATCGTCGTAGACGCGTGCCTGGGCGATCTTGCCCGTCCAACCCCGTTCGTACCTGCCACGCCCGCCACTTATCACAGCCAGTGGCCACTCCTTCCGCGGCGGGCGATGCGGCCGGGTGTGTCGCGACGTTCGGGGCCGACGGCTGCTTCCGCGAGCCATCCGGGCCGCCATACCACAGGTTGGACCAGCGTGATTCTCCTACGCGGCTGTCACCGAGCGTCGAGGTCGTCGGCTTGGCAGCTTGCTCGAGACGCTACTGGTGGTGTAGATTGTCAATGTGTCATTCAATGTCAGCGACGCACTGAGCAATACGTCAGCGTCACCTCGCCGCGGCAGGCTGGCGGACGCCCTCCTCGACGAGCTCCTGTCCTGGAACCCGCGCGAGTTCATCACCGCCTTCCGCCGATGGCATCGCGACTCGGTCAGCCTCATTCACCTCAACGTGCTGACGCTGCTCGATGCAGATGGACCCGATTCGATGAGCCACCTCGCCGACGCCCTTGAGGTCTCGGTGGCGAGCATGACCGGGATCGTCGATCGCATGGAGAAGCGCGGCCTGGTCGAACGCCGCCATGACGGCACCGATCGGCGTGTCGTGCTCGTCCATACCACCGGTGCCGGCCGCGATGTCTTCCTGGCAATCGATCGCCGTCGCCGGGAAGGCCTCGCCAAGATCCTCGAGCGGATTACCGAAGAGGATCTGGCGGCCCTGCTGCAGGGTCACCGCGCTTTGCGCGCCGCGCGAGGCGCGGTCGTCGGGCGGGCCGGCCCAGGCGAGGGGACGAAGGGGTCCCGGGCGGTCGAACGACGCCCAGGCGCGTCCAAGACCGCGAGTGCAGCGAGCGAGCCCCACCGATGATCGCGCTGCTACGGACCTACCTGCGACCGTATGCCCGTCAGATCGGCCTGGTCCTGGTGCTCCTGCTGATCCAGTCGATCGGCAACCTGTACCTGCCGACGCTCAACGGCGACATCATCAACAACGGCGTCGCCAAGGGCAACAACGACTACATCATCAACACCGG
Organism: Chloroflexota bacterium; assembly: GCA_005883615.1. Classification (GTDB taxonomy): domain Bacteria; phylum Chloroflexota; class Limnocylindria; order Limnocylindrales; family CSP1-4; genus CF-16. The sequence goes on from VBEC01000016.1 coordinate 69,834, forward strand.
CGCGTTCATGCTCGTGGTAACGCTGGCGCTCGGGGTGGCGTCGATCCTGGCGGTGTACGGGGGGGCCAGGACGGCGATGGGGTTCGGGCGCGACGTGCGCAGCGCGATCTTCCGGAAGGTCGAGAGCTTCAGCCAGGTCGAGGTCAACAGGTTCGGGCCGCCGTCGCTCATCACCCGCAATACGAACGACGTACAGCAGGTCCAGACGGTCGTGTTCATGGCTCTGACGCTGTTGATCGCAGCGCCAATCCTGATCGTCGGCGGAATCATCATGGCGATCCGCCAGGACGTGCCCCTATCAGGACTTCTGGTCGTCGTCCTGCCAATCATGGTCGTATTCATCGGAATCGTCATGTACCGGGCAATCCCCCTCTTTCGAGCGATGCAGGCCAAGCTCGATCGTATCAACCAGGTCATGCGCGAGACGCTGGCCGGGGTCCGGGTCATCCGCGCGTTCGTGCGAACGGGTCACGAGGAACGCCGCTTCGACGACTCCAGTCGGGACCTCTTCGAAACTTCGATCCGCGTCAACCGGCTGTTCGCAATGACGATCCCGGTCATGACCGCGATCCTGAATCTCTCGACGGTTGCCGTCATGTGGTTCGGCGCTTCGCGGGTCGACAGCGGTCAGATGCCCATCGGCAACCTGACGGCCTTCCTCCAGTACCTGATGCAGATCCTGTTCTCGGTCCTGATGGCCGTGTTCATGTTCGTCTTCGTGCCCAGGGCGGCGGTGTCGGCGGGCCGCATCCAGGAAGTACTGGACACGGAGCCCTCCGTGCGCGACCCGGAGCGCCCCGTGGCGCTGCCGGTGACCGACCGGACTGGTGGACGCGTCGTGTTCCGCGACGTCGAGTTCGGCTATCCGGGCGCGGAGCACCCCGTGCTTCGAGCCATCTCCTTCGAGGCTCGCCCCGGCGAGATCACCGCGATCGTGGGCAGCACGGGGGCGGGCAAATCGACGCTCGTCAACCTGATCCCGCGCTTCTACGACGCCACGGGCGGCGCGGTCCTCGTCGACGGGGTCGACGTGCGCGACATGGACCGGGAGCACCTCTGGAAGCGGATGGGCGTCGTGCCCCAGAAGGCATTCCTGTTCAGCGGCACGGTGGCCAGCAACCTCCGCTTTGGGGACGAGGAGGCCACCGACGACGACCTGTGGCACGCCCTCCAGATCGCCCAGAGCCGCGACTTCGTGGAAGAGATGGAGGGCGGTCTCGATGCCCCGATCACGCAGGGCGGAACGAACGTCTCGGGAGGCCAGCGCCAGCGCCTGGCAATCGCTCGAGCGTTGGTGAAGAAGGCCGGGATCTTCATTTTCGATGACAGCTTCTCGTCGCTCGATTTCGGCACCGACGCGCGACTTCGAGCCGCGCTCGAGCGCGAGCTGGGATGGGCGACGGTGATCATCGTTGCCCAGCGCGTGGGCACGATCATGAATGCCGATCGCATCCTGGTCATGGATGCGGGGCGGATCGTCGGCAGCGGCACCCATACGGAGCTCCTCGAGAGCAGCGAGACGTATCGCGAGATCGTGTACTCGCAGCTGTCCGAGGCAGAGGCGGTCGCATGAGCGAGCGACCGGGCATCGGTAGGCCTCCTGGCGGAAACGGGGCGCGCCCGGGCGGAGCAGGCGTCTCCGGTCGACCCCTCGGCCCCGCGGGCCCGGGGGGCCCCGGCGGCGCGGGTGTGCGGCCCGGAATGGGTGGGCCCGGAGCACGTCGCGGCCCCGGGATGATGGGCATGATGGGCATGCCGGCCGAGAAGCCCAAGAACTTCCGGGACTCGTTCGCGCGGTTGCTGCGCCAGCTGCGCCCCGAGGCCCCTCTGATCCTCTTCGTGGTTGCCCTGGCAGTCATCAGCGTGTCCTTCGCAGTGATCGGCCCCAAGATCCTGGGCAACGCGACGAACGACATTTTCTCGGGGGTCGTCAGCAAGAACCTGCCAGCTGGTGTCACGCAGGACCAGGCCGTCGCGGCCCTCAGGGCCCAGGGTGAGAACCAGCTCGCCGACATGCTCGCGAGCATGCATCTCACGCCCGGCCGGGGCGTCGACTTCGGGGCGCTCGCGCAGATCCTCTTGTTCCTTGCGGGGGTCTACATCCTGAGCTCGATCTTCAGCTGGATGCAGGCCTACATCATGGCCGGCGTCACCCAGCGGACGGTCTATCGGCTGCGCCAGGATGTCGATCGAAAGCTCGGGCGCCTGCCGCTTCGCTACTTCGACAGCCACCCCCGCGGCGACACCCTGAGTCGCGTCACCAACGACATCGACAACATCGGCCAGACGCTCCAGCAGAGCTTGACGCAGCTGATCACGTCACTCCTGACGGTCGTCGGCGTGCTGATCCTGATGTTGACCATCAGCCCCATCCTCGCCGTGCTCTCGCTGTTGGCCGTGCCGCTCTCGATCGTCGTAACCGTCCTCATCGCGAGCCGCTCGCAGAAACAGTTCGTCCGTCAGTGGGCATCGACCGGAGCGCTCAACGGCCACGTCGAGGAGATGCATACGGGCCACTCGATCGTCAAGGTCTTCGGGCGCCAGGAGGAGGCGATTGCCAAGTTCGAAGAGGAGAACGATCGGCTGTACCAGGCGAGCTACCGCGCACAGTTCATCTCGGGGATCATCCAGCCAGCGCTGAACTTCGTCGCCAACCTCAACTACGTGGCCATCGCCGTGATCGGCGGCTTGCGCGTGGCGGCGGGCCAGATGAGCCTGGGCGACGTCATCGCTTTCATCCAGTATTCGCGGCAGTTCACGTTCCCCATCGTCCAGACGGCAAGCATCGCCAACGTGCTGCAGTCGGCCGTCGCATCGGCGGAGCGGGTGTTCGAGCTGTTGGACGAGGCCGAGGAGGTCCCGGACCCAGTTCGTCCGCGCGTCCTCTCGGACGCCCGGGGTGCCGTCGCCTTCGAGAATGCGTCGTTTCGTTACGAGCCCGAGAAGCCGCTCATCGACGATCTGGATCTCGTCGCCGACGCCGGCCAGACCGTGGCGATCGTTGGCCCGACAGGCGCGGGCAAGACGACGCTCGTCAACCTGCTCATGCGCTTCTACGAGCTCGACGGAGGCCGCATCACGGTCGACGGCATCGATACCCGCGAGATGACTCGCGACAACCTGCGCCGCACGTTCGGCATGGTCCTCCAGGACACGTGGCTGTTCCACGGTACGATCGCCGACAACATCGGCTACGGGCGGGAGGAAGCCACCCGGGACGAGATCGTCGCCGCGGCCGAAGCGGCCCACGTCGACCACTTCGTGCGCACGCTGCCCGACGGCTACGACACGGTGATCGACGACGACGCGACGAACCTCTCGGCGGGCGAGAAGCAGCTGATGACGATCGCGCGGGCCTTCCTGGCCGATCCGCCGATCCTGATCCTCGACGAGGCGACGAGCTCGGTCGACACCCGAACCGAGGTCCTCATCCAGCGCGCGATGAACCGGCTCATGAAGAGCCGGACGACATTCGTGATCGCGCACCGGCTCTCGACGATCCGCGATGCGGACACGATCCTGGTCATGGACCGCGGTCAGATCATCGAGCAGGGCACGCACGAGGAGCTCCTCGCGCGGCGCGGGTTCTACTTCGACCTTTACAACAGCCAGTTCGCGGAGGCTCTGGCCGAGGCGGTCTGAGGGTCGGGATTTGGCCCCGATCAAGCGCGCTGATGACAAGGCGCCTGACGCGGTAGGCTCGGTATGGAGGTTGCCGCCATGTCAGCAAGCAAGGCCCCATCCGTTCTCGAAGCCGAACCCCTCTCTGACACGGAGCTCGAGCGAATCGATGCCTATTGGCGAGCGGCGAACTACCTCTCCGTCGGGCAGATCTACCTGCTCGACAACCCACTCCTGCGTGAGCCACTCCGGGCGGACCATGTCAAGCCTCGCCTGCTGGGCCACTGGGGCACCACCCCGGGCCTGAACTTCATCTATGCGCACGCCAATCGAGCGATCAAGGCGCGTGACCTCGATGCCATCTATGTGATGGGACCCGGTCATGGCGGACCCGCAACGGTGGCGAATGCCTATCTCGAAGGGACGTATACGGAGGTCTACCCGAACATCACGCGGGACGAGCAGGGGCTGCGACGGCTCTTCCGACAGTTCTCGTTTCCGGGAGGGATTGGCAGCCACGTCACGCCGGAGACTCCTGGGTCCATTCACGAGGGTGGCGAGCTCGGATATGCCCTGACTCACGCTTCCGGTGCGGCCTTTGACAACCCCCAACTCGTCGTCTTCTGCGTGGTTGGCGACGGCGAGGCCGAGACCGGGCCCCTCGCGACGAGCTGGCATGCCAACAAGTTCGTCAACCCCACGACCGATGGAGCCGTCATTCCGATCCTGCATCTGAACGGCTACAAGATCGCCAACCCGACCGTGCTCGCCCGAATCCCCAAGGGGGAGCTGGAGGCCCTCTTCGACGGCTACGGGTATCGGGTCTACGTCGTGGATGGCAGCGATCCGCCGGTCGTCCACCAACGGATGGCAGCCGTGCTGGACCAGGTACTCGATGAGATCACGGCGATCCAGCGCGCGGCCCGCGCCGAGGGCGACCTGACCCGGCCACGGTGGCCGATGATCGTCCTTCGCACGCCCAAGGGCTGGACGGGCCCGAAGGAGGTCGACGGCCTCCCGGCGGAGGGAACATTCCGGTCGCACCAGGTCCCGATCGCCGATGTCCGCGACAAGCCGGAGCACCTCGAGCTTCTCGATCGCTGGATGCGCAGCTACCGGCCGGAGGAGCTGTTCGACGAACGCGGATCTCTTCGTCCGGAGCTTGCGGCGCTGCCTCCCACCGGGAACCGCCGGATGAGTGCCAATGCCCATGCCAACGGCGGCGTCCTGCTGCACGACCTGGCGTTGCCCGACTTTCGCGACTACGCGGTGGCCGTGGAGCATCCGGGTGGCAGCTTCAGCGAGGCCACCCGGGTGCTCGGGACCTTCCTGCGCGACGTCATCCGGCGCAACCCGGCGACGTTCCGGTTATTCGGCCCGGACGAGACGAACTCCAACCGGCTCAATGCGGTCTTCGAGGCGACCGATCGCGCGTGGGTCGCCGAGACCATCCCGGGCGACGACCACCTGGCCCCTGACGGGCGCGTCATGGAGGTCCTCTCCGAGCACCTGTGCGAAGGATGGCTCGAGGGCTACCTGCTCACCGGCCGACACGGCCTGTTCAACTGCTACGAGGCCTTCATCCACATCATCGACTCGATGTTCAACCAGCACGCCAAGTGGCTCAAGATGAGCCGCGAGATCCGGTGGCGCCGGCCCATCGCGTCGCTCAACTACCTGCTCACAAGCCACGTCTGGCGCCAGGACCACAACGGCTTCAGCCACCAGGACCCGGGCTTCATCGACCACGTCGCCAACAAGAAGGCGGAGGTCATTCGGATCTACCTGCCGCCGGATGCCAACTGCCTCCTGTCCGTGGCAGACCATTGCCTGCGCAGCCGCGACTATGTCAACGTGATCGTGGCCGGCAAGCAGCCTGCTCTCAACTATCTGTCGATGGACGAAGCCGTCCTCCACTGCACCCGCGGGATCGGAATCTGGGAATGGGCGAGCAACGACGACGGCAACCCGGACGTCGTGATGGCCTGTTGCGGCGACGTACCGACACTCGAGACGCTCGCCGCCGTGGATCTCCTGCGACAGCACCGGCCGGACCTCAAGATCCGGGTCGTCAACGTCGTCGACCTCATGCGCCTTCAGCCCGATACCGAGCATCCGCACGGCCTGCGCGACCGCGAGTTCGACACGCTCTTCACGACCGACCGGCCGGTGATCTTTGCCCACCACGGCTATCCCTGGCTGATTCACCGCCTGGCCTACAGGCGGACGAACCACGTCAACCTCCACGTCCGCGGTTACAAGGAAGAGGGGACGGTGACGACGCCGTTCGACATGGTGATGCGCAACGACCTCGATCGCTTCCATCTCGTCATGGACGTCATCGATCGGGTGGACAGATTGGGCTCATCGGCGGCCGAGCTCCGCCAGGACATGGCCGACCGGCGGGTCCTCGCGCGTGCGTACGCCGCTGAGCATGGCGAAGACTCGCCCGACGTGAGCGGCTGGACCTGGCCATCCTGAGCGGGCGAGAGCCGGGACCATGCGTGTCCTCGTCCTTAATGCCGGGTCGAGCTCGCTGAAGGCGAGCATCGTGGAGGACGGCGCCACGGTCGCTCGTGCCGAGCATTCCTTCGGTGCGGATGCCACCACGTCACCCGGCCAGCCAGCGGCCGTCCGCGATGTTCTGGCCTCCCTGGGTGGTGCCGGGGTGGGGGCGCAGACGATCGAAGCCGTCGGACATCGCGTGGTCCACGGCGGGGCGACCTTCAGCCAGCCCACGCTCCTCGACGAGCGGACCATGGCAGCGTTCGATGCGCTCGACGAGCTTGCGCCGCTTCACAACGCGGTCGCGGTCGCCACGATCCGCGCCGCGCAGGCCGCGCTTCCCGGCGTTCCCCACATTGCCTGCTTCGATACGGCCTTTCACGCGACTTTGCCCGAAGCCGCCGCCCGTTACCCGCTCCCGGAGAGCTGGAATGCAGATTGGGGAATCCGGCGCTTCGGGTTCCACGGGCTATCGGTGGCGTGGGCCGTTGAGAAGGCCGGCGAGCTCCTGGGGCGCCCGTCCAGGGAATTGGCACTCCTGGTCGCGCATCTCGGCAGTGGCTGTTCGGTGACAGCCGTTGCGGAAGGCAGCTCGGTGCAAACGTCGATGGGATTCACCCCGCTTGAGGGCCTGATGATGGGGACGCGCGCCGGCTCGATCGACCCAGGGATCCTGCTGTACCTCCTGCGCTCCCGACGGATCGGACTCGATGATCTGCACGGCGCCCTCGAGCACCGCTCCGGGCTCATGGGGGTCTCCGGGCTCGGTTCGGACGTACGCGCGCTCGAGGCTGCGGCAAGTGCCGGCGATCACCGGGCGGGCCTCGCCCTCGAGATGTTCATTGCCCGCGCGGCGGCGGGAATCGCCTCAGCGGCGGTCTCCCTCGACCGACTGGACGCACTCATCTTCACCGGTGGGATCGGCGAGCACGCGGGGCGAATCCGGGCGGCGATCGTAGACCGTCTGTCCATCATCGGATTCCCGCGGATCGAGCCAGAAGAGACTGGCGTGGATCGAGTCCTGGCTGAAGGCGACCTCGCGGCCCGGGCGGATCGCCTCCGGCCCGCCGTCCTTCGAATCGAGGCTCGCGAGGACCTCGTCATCGCGCATTCGGTCTTCGCCCTGCTGGCCGCGTGATTGACTCGGGGGCAGGGGCCCGCGACGATGGCGGAGTGACGCGCGAAGCGGGCCTCGGTCCGATCCCGGGCAGGCAGGACGCGTGACCCTTCCCGTACAGGTAGGTCCGGCCACCGTCACGATCAACCGCGATGACCGGGTTGTCGTCTGCCAGGCAGATGGTCGGATCGACGCGGACGGCGACGAGGGCTTCTTCGCCCGAGACACCCGGTTCATCTCCGGTTATGGGCTCTGGATCAACGGGCGGATGCCGGTCCTCCTGAACTCCTCGCCCGTCCAGTTCTTCTCGGCCCGGTTCGAGTTCACGAACGGTGTCTCCATCGACGAGGCCGGCTCGATCGAGCCGCACTCGATCTCGATCCGACTGGACCGCACCCTCGGCGGCGGCGTCCACGAGGATTACGACATCGTCAACTACGGCCGGCGGGTGGTGCGCCTGACGATCGAGATCGCGATCGAGTCGGACTTCGCCGACATCTTCGACGTAAAGCGGCATGCGATCGTGCGGCGCGGGGACCTGAACAGCCGCTGGTTTCGGTCACGTCGGGAGCTCCGCACGGCCTACACCAACCGCGACTTCCAGCGCGAGCTCGCGGTCGTCGTGGAGCGGGCGGACTCGCCGCCGCAGTTCGCGAATGGCCGTCTCGTGTTCGTCGCGACGATTCCTGCGAAAGGCGCCTGGCACACCTGCCTCAAATGGCTGCCGATCACGAGCAATGGCCGCCGGCCCTCGACCCTCGGATGCAATGCCGTGGCCGATGCTCTTCTCGACATCGGTGCAGCCAGGCTGCCGAGGGTGAGCATCGACACGCCGAACGAGACCGTACGGCACGCCTGGGTGCAGGCGGCCCGGGACATGGAGGCACTCCGCCTCGAAGATCCCACCTTCGAGCGTGGAGTCTTCATTCCGGCCGGCGGTGTTCCGTGGTTCATGACGCTCTTCGGTCGCGACGCCTTGATCGTGTCCATGCAGGGCATCACGGGCTACCCCGAATTCGCCTCGGGCGCCCTTCGCCGGCTGGCCGGGCTGCAGGCCACGGAGGATGATCCGGAACGGGACATGGAGCCGGGCAAGATCCCTCACGAGGTCCGTCACGGCGAGTTGGCCCAGCTCGGGATCCTTCCGTACACGCCCTACTACGGCACCCACGACGCGACGAGCCTGTACGTCATCGTGCTGTCCTACCTGTACCAGTGGCGCGGCGACAAGTCGATCCTCGCGCGCTACCTGCCCAACGTCGAGGCCGCCATGGCCTGGGTCGACCGGTATGGCGACCTCGATCACGATGGTTTCCAGGAATACCGAACGCGCTCCAGTCACGGAACATACAACCAGGGCTGGAAGGACGCGTGGGATGCCATCCCCGAGGCCGATGGCTCGGTCTCGGCGGTGCCGATCGCCCTCTGCGAACTCCAGGGCTACGCCTACGACGCCAAGCTGCGGCTGGGCGCCATCTACGACCTGCTGGATCGGCCGGAGGATGCCCAGCGGCTGCGGGCCGAAGCCAACGCCCTGTACGAGCGTTTCAACGACGCTTTCTGGTGGGAGAGCGAAGGGACGTACTACCTCGGGCTGAACGGGAAGAAGCGGCCGATTCAGACCGTTGCCTCGAATGCCGGCCACTGCCTGTCGAACGGGATCGTTCCGCCCGAGCGGGCCGAGCGGGTTGTCCGCCGATTGCTGGCCGACGACATGTGGTCGGGTTGGGGAATCCGGACGCTCTCCTCGGAGCACGTCGCCTATAACCCGTTCAGCTATCACACGGGCACCGTCTGGCCCCATGACAACGCCATGATTGCGGGCGGCTTCCGGCGCTATGGGTTCGAGGCGGAGGCGGCCCAGGTCGCGAAGGGAATGTTCGACGCGGCCGAGCGGTTCGTCGCGTATCGGCTGCCGGAGCTATTCGCGGGGCTGCCGCGGGCCCCCGGCAGCTTCCCTGTCCAGTACCTCGGAGCGAATGTTCCCCAGGCTTGGGCGGCGAGCGCGATCTTTCGCCTCGTCGCGATCCTGTGCGGGATCCACGCCTCCTCGAACGCCGCCGGTTCGACCCTGTATGTCAATCCCGCGCTTCCGGACTGGCTGCCCGAGCTGACGATCGACAACCTGCGAGCGGGCGGCGGCTCGCTCTCGCTGCGGTTCCACGCCGCCGACGTGGAGATCCTCTCGAACACCAGCGGTTTCGACGTCGTCCACGGACCCGCGCCCCGACCGGCTGCTCCGGCATTCTCCCCTCCGCGGCGACACCGACGACGGTGAGAAGCTGACGCTCGGGTCGGGGGCAACCGTGGCCGCGATCAGTCGATCCGCTCGAGGAGGATCATGGGAATGACCCTGTCCGTCATCTTGGGGTATTCGCGGAACTCCGGTCGCTCTTCGGCATGCTGTTTCCACAGGCGATCGCGCTCCGCGCCGCTGGTGACCCTCGCGTGCGCCCTGAGCTTCTCGCCGCCGAGCTCGACGGTCACTTCCGGGTTTGCCTGCAGGTTGTAGTACCACGCGGGATTAGTCGGTGCCCCGCTCTTCGAGGCGGCGATGACGTACCGGTCGGCATCACGCGTGTAGGTCACGATCGCCGTCCGTTCCTGCCCTGTCCTCGCGCCTGTTGTGGTCAGGATCATGAGCGGCCTTCCGGCCATCGGGCCCGTTGTCACTGCGCCGTGAGATCGAATGTCGTCCATCAACATGCGCGTGAATTCCGCGTAGTCGCTGGTCATCCAACGTCTCCAGTTCAGTCAGCGATTTCTCGATGATTGCGGCCGCAATCATCGCACGACGACAGAATAATGCAGTTGGAAGTGCGAAACAGCTAGCGGGTGCAACGGATGAGGCAGGTGACAGCAGCAATCGATGCGATCAAGCGTGACGACGCCGAGCAGATGCGGGCGTTGCTCCGCGACGATCCGAGCCTGGCCGTGGCTCGAGCGGCCGACGGCCTCTCGGTACTGACCACGGCCGCGTATCACAGCCGCAAGACGATCGTGGAGCTGCTCCTTGCAACAGGTCCCCTTCTGGACATTTTCGAGGCAAGCACGGTCGGACGGGCGGATCGCGTTGGCGAGCTCCTCGACGAAGGCGTGTCACCAGCAACGGTCTCTCCGGATGGCTTCACACCGCTCCACCTCGCTGCGTTCTTCGGGCATCCGGAGACCGTCCGCCTTCTCCTCGATCGGGGCGCCGAGGTCGATCCCGTCAGTGACAACGACCTCCGCGTGAGGCCGCTCAACAGCGCAGCCGCGGGCGGGCACGGCAAGGTGGTCGGGCTGCTGCTGCAGCACGGAGCCGCGGTCGATGGGCCCGAAGGAGCGGGCTTCACGCCCCTCCATGTTGCTGCCGAGAACGGCGACGTCGAATCGGCACGCCTGCTTCTCGCCGCCGGCGCGAATCCCGAACGCCGCACGGACGACGGACGAACGGCTGCCGATATGGCATCAGAGCGCGGCCACACTGGAGTTCTCGTCCTGCTGCGCGAGTCACCAGCTGAGGAGGCCGCCGGGCAACACCGAGAGACCACCTCGTAGCGGGGCGGGCCTGCTACAGCGTCAGCTCGTCGCTCGCCTCTGGACGCGCGCCGATGGAGACCGGCTCGCCGGGGATCTCGCCCGGTGCCTCGCCCGGCGTGCTGCGCGTCCTTCGCACGCTGATCTCGACGATGTCACGCGCAAGGAGCAGGTCCAGGGTCCAGTCGATCGCGACCCGGATCCGGCGGTCGAGCGTGGGCAGGCGAAGCAGGTAGTAGCTTCGCCAGAGAAGCCAGCCCAGCAGACCGCTGACCTTGATCCCGAGGATGTCGCCCACCGCCTTGAACCGGCCGACCGAGACCAGCATGCCCAGCTGCCGATAGTCGAACGGCGTCTGGGCCTGACCTTCGAGGGCGGCGAGGACGTTGCGGGCGGCGTGCGGGCCCTCGCGCACGGCGTGCTGTGCCGTGGCAGGCATCGGTCGATCCGTGTTTGGATCGATGATCGAGGCGCAATCGCCGATCGCCCAGACGTCGGGAGCCCCAGGCAGTGAAAAGGTCGCGTCGGGCGCGAGCCAGCCGCGGCCGTCGCGCGCGGCCGGGATGCCCGCGAGCACCGGGTTGGGCGCGTTGCCAACGGTGCTGACGACCGTCGCCGAGTTGATGGAGGAATGGTCATCGAGCTCGACGCGGTCAACCTCGACACGGCGGACGCGGCGCCCGAGCCGAAGCTCGATTCCGGCGTTGCGCAGCTTCCTGGTGGTATAGCGTCCGAGCCGCGGCCCGAGCTCCGAGAGCACCATCGGGCGACTGTGGACGAGGACGACGCGCGGCCGGAGCTCGACGTCCCGGAAGCTGCGGGCAGCGAGCTCGAGGAGATCCTTGAGCTCGGCAGCCACCTCCACGCCGGTCGAGCCTCCGCCAACCACCACGAACGTCAGCAGCCGCTCTCTCCGGGCGGGGTCCGTCTCGATGCGCGCCTCCTCGAGCATGTCGAGCGCCCTGTTCCGCAGGTAGAAGGCATCGCCCAGCGTCCGCACGCCGACGCCGTGCTCGGCCATCCCGGGCACCGCGGCCAGGTCCGTGACGCTACCGAGGGCGATGATCAGCGCGTCGTAGCTGATCGTCGCTACGTCGCCGCTCCAGCGGCGGCGGAGGCCGACCTCTCGGCGCGTCACGTCGACGCTGTCGAGGTATCCGACCTCCACGGTGCCACCCGGCAGCATGCGCCTGAGCGGGACCACGACGTGTGTGGTCTCGATCGTCCCGGAGATGATGTCCGCAAGCAACGGCTGGAAGACGAAGTAGTTGTCCCGGTTGAGGAGAACGACCTCGTAGGCCTCATCCGCCTTGGCGCCGCGCGCGCCGACGAGACGCCGCCGGCGGCGCAGCTGCTTGACAAGCTCCTGGGCAGCGCTAACCCCGGCGAAGCCGCCACCGAGGACCACGATTCGACGCGTCATCCTTCCCGACGATGGTACGCGGGTCAGTCGATGGCCGCCGCAATGAGTGTCGCGTAGAGCCTGGCGCCAAGCGCTCGCGGGTGATAGCCGTCCTGCCAGAAGTATTCGGGGTGGCCGCTGCTCGCCGCATGCCAGTCGACCATGCGAGCGTTCGCATACTCCTGAATGCCCGCCGCGATCGCACGGTTGTTCGCGGATTCCCAGCTGCGCGGCACGCTGAGGTTGACCCAGATCACGAGCGGCACGGACGCCATCGCCTTCATGGCATCGTCGAAGAGGCCCGGTGTAAGCCGTCCGTTGCTTCCCAGATCCACGATGACGACGTCTCCCAGGTCGTTCGCCGCCGCGCGATGTCGCAGGACGGCCACGCCCTCACCGACCGAGCGACCGATCGCTGCGTCGACCGTCACGGGACCAACCTTCTGGGCCACGGCTTCATAGGCGGCAATCACCACCGAATCGCCGATCAGGACGATTCGTCGCGAGACAGGGCGGGTGTCCACCAGGAAGCGCGGCGAAACGGCGGTCCTGGATGTCGGCCCTCGACCGAGCACTCCGCCTGCAGGCCCCAGGCCGCTGGCGGCTGCCTGGCCTGGGCCCCTTCGGTCGACGGTTACCAGGCGGTCGATCGAATCCGCCGACAGGAAGGTCGGCCGCGCCGGAGCTGACGCCGTCGCTATTGGACCGGCCAGGATCATGACCGCTGCCGCAATGCTGCCGGCCCAGGCGAGCTTGGCGGCCAACGGTCGCCCTGTCGCCGGCTGATTGCTCGCGACAGACACGCCGCGATACCGGAATCGCGTTTCAACGAAGCGGAATGACAGCTCGGCCAGGGTCGCCGTCAGGACGAGTCGCAGCGCGAATGCCACGACCGGATCGAGCGGGATGTCCAGCCCCGGGCGGGTGACGCTGAAGACCGGCCAGTGCCAGAGATACACGCTGTACGAGCGTGTGCCCAGCCACCGAAGCGGCCCCAGGTCGAGGACCCCGACTCCGATGCGCCCGGCCGGATGGACGACCGCTGCGATGGCCACGGCCGTCGCAGCGGCCAGCAGGACGAGGCCCCCGTGAAAGAGGAAGGCATCCGACTCGTCCACCGCGAGCAGGAACCAGGCGATGACGGCCAGGCCGGCCAGCGCGACACCGTCGAGCACGACATGCACGAGAGGTTGCCAGCGCGGCGAGGTTGGCAGCCAGGTCTCCCGTCCGGGTCGCGGCAGCCAGACGAAGGCAAGGGCGGCGCCGAGCAGGAGGCCCGTCAGGCGCGTGTCGGTGCCGTAATAGATCCTCGAGACGTCGCCCTCGGGCTGATACAGGACGCCCATCCACACGGCGGAGAGGAGTGCGCCACCGAGCGTGACGACGAAGAACACCCTCCGCCCGACGAGCCATAGCCCGGCGGCCAGCACGACCGGCCAGAACACGTAGAACTGCTCCTCGACTGCAAGCGACCAGAGGTGCAGCAACGGCGACTGCCGGTCGAGGTTGGCGAAATACGACTGCTGGCCGAGGACGAGGTACCAGTTCGTGACGTAGCCCATCGCCGCCAGCACGTCGACCCGCAGTTGGGCGAGCTGTCCTGGCAGCCACGCCAGCGCATACGCGAGCGTCGCCGCGAGCAGCACGAAGAGCGCCGGAAGCAGTCGCCGTGCCCGGCGGATCCAGAAGGCCCGCAGGTCGATCCGCCCATGCACACGCCACTCGTTGATGAGCAGGCCCGTAATGAGGTAGCCACTGATTACGAAGAAGACTTCGACGCCGAGGAATCCGCCCGGCAGCCAGTCGAGTCCCGAGTGGTACAGCAGCACGGCGAGGACGGCGATTGCGCGCAGGCCATCCAGGCCTGCGAGACGACCCAGACGCGAGGGGGATTCGAGCTCGGGTTCGGGCGCTTCGGCGCCGGGTTCGGGATCGATGCGAAGTCTGCGCTGGCCACGAACCGCGGCGGTCGGGGAAGCCGGGACCGGGACCGTCAGCCAACCCGAGCGCAGGCCCAGCTCCATTCAGTCGATCGACGACTCGTTTCCGACCAGTGTCCGCAACGCCCGACAATTATGCCCCGATGGGACCCGGATTCCTCGCCGATTCCGTCAACACGACGAGGTCGGCGTCGCCCGGGCGCACCGATTCGCGAGGGTCCTGGCCCGAAAGAACCAGCCAAGAGCCATGGCGGCTCCTCGACCGGTGCCCATAGCGTGTCGTCGGCTACATCGCGCCGCCGAGCTTGCTGGCCGGGAGCGCACACTTTCCGGGGGCCGGGAGCAGGGACCGGCGACGGGCACACCGTCGGTCCCCCCTCCCGGGACAAGAACCCTTGTTGCGTTGTGGCACCATTCGCCGCGATGTCTGGCCGCGCCCGCCCTCTGTCGACGGCTGCCCCCGGCACGATCGCGCCGGACCAACCCATTCCCTATTCGCTCCGCCGCTCGAGCCGGTCCCGGGGGATGCGTGTCACGGTCGATCCATGGGCTGGCGTCGTTGTGTCCGTGCCGCCGGTCAGCCGGCGCGGCTGGGCGCATCCCGAAACGCGGATCGAGGCGTTCCTCCGCGAGCGCGAGCGGTGGCTTCGCCGGCACCTCGACCGCTTCGCCCGAGAGCGCGCCGAGCTCACGGCACGGGGTCGGCTGGGCAACGGCGCGCTCGTTCGCTATCGCGGTGTGCTGCACGCGCTCCGAATCGAACCGGCGACGGGCGGGGTCAGGCGCTCGACGGTGACCCGCGAAGGAGGAGACCGGATCGACGAGCTGGTTGTCCGCATTGCCGTTGCTGACCGGCGCCCGATCCAGACCGTACTGACCGCATGTCTCCGTGAGCGGGCGCGCGCCGCCATCGATCGGTCGATCGCCAGCCACGCGCCCGCGCTCGGCGTGACTCCGGCCGCCATCAGTCTTCGTGACCCCCGGACCCGCTGGGGCAGCGCGTCGCGGCACGGCCGGCTCAGCTTCAGCTGGCGCCTCGTCCTGGCTCCTCCGGAGGCGCTCGAAACCGTCGTGATCCACGAGCTTGCGCACCTGCGCGTGTTCGGGCATGGACCACGGTTCTGGGATCTCGTTGCCGAACGTCGGCCGGACCACCGGGCATGGCGCCGCTGGCTGCACGTCCACTCGACCGAGCTCCACGGCATCCTGCGACCTGGCGGGAGGCTTCCCGAAGGAATACCACTCTCGCCCGACAACAGCGATCACGATCGCGCCATCGCTTGATCGAACCTGCCCTTTGGCCGACTCAGCCGGCGATTTCGGCCCGTTCCGTGAATGCGGCAGCGACGACGAGCGAGGCGACCAGCCAGGCGGTCACGGCGACGAGGGCGGTGCCCGGATCGAGCCGTTGGACGATCCCGCCGCCGCCTCCGGGATTGGTGTTGACGACGACTGCCATGGCCGCGTTGAAGGGCAGGTATTTGACGATGTCGGGCAGGAACAGGCTGGCAAACTGTTCCCCGAAATAGAGCCCGATCCCTGCTCCCACCCCGGCCAACTGACTGCGCGCGAGGGTGGCCACGGCAAAGCCGAAGGCCGCTTCCTCCACCATCGCAAACCACGATCGGCCGAGCTTATCGGGTAAGGCCCCGAGGCTTGCCGAGTCGGTCACGCCGTTCGTCGAAACACCCGCGAGCGTGGCCCCGACGAGGCCCATGAGGATCCCGATGCCGAACGCGACGAGCAGCCCGATGCCGATGAGCAGCGCCACGGAAGCAAACGTGAGGAGGACGTAGCCGCTCCGGCTCTCGCCGCGGGCGACGGCGTTCTTGAGCGTGCCCCAGCTCCATTCGGAACCAGCCACGGCCGCTCCATACACCAGCGAGATCAGGCCGCCGAGGCCCAGAATGAACGAAAGGATGAGGACGTAAGCACCCGGGAAGGTAACGAGCAGGAGAGCCTCGGCGCCGTTTGGCCGGGATCTGGCCGTCGCCCCGACGGCGACCAGGATCAGAGAGAGCAGGCCCGCCAGCAGCCCCAGCGAGACCAGGGTTGCGGGCCGGCGGACGAGCTTGCGCAGGCCGGCAATGAACAACCTCACGGCGAGCCCTTCGGACTGACGCCGGCCGCACCGAACGTCGGTCGCTCCCCATCGGCAGCGGGCGCGCCGCCGGTCAGTTCGAGGAAAACGGATTCGAGGTCGCTCTCCGCGGTCAGCTCCGACGCATAGATGCCTGCCTCGGCGAGGCTCCGATTGATCTCGGAGGCTCGACCCGCATCGGCCTCGACCGAGAGCCAGCCACTCTCCGCCGACTGCACGCTGACCTGCCCTGCGCCGAGCATTCCGGGCAGTATCGCGACGGCCCGGGCGACTTCCTCCGGCTTGATCCGGATGCGGACGATCGCCCCGCCGCTGAGGATGTCGTCGAGTGATCCCTCCCGGACCAGCCGGCCCGCGGCGATGATGCCGACCATGTCCGCCAGCTGCCGAACCTCACCCAGGATGTGGCTCGAGACGAACACCGTCTTGCCCATGCCGGCCAGATTTCGGAGGGTGTCGCGCATCGCGACGATGCCCGCAGGGTCGAGTCCGTTCGCCGGCTCGTCGAGAAGAAGCAGGCGAGGGTCACTGAGCAGCGCGGCAGCGATCCCGAGTCGTTGCTTCATGCCGAGTGAGTAGGTCGACACGCGGTCGCGCGCGCGGTCCATCAGGCCGACCAGGTCCAGCAGCTCGTCCACCTTGTTCGCCGGAGTCGAGGCCCCGGTCGCAGCGAGGGCTCGAAGGTTCTCGCGACCGGAAAGGTAGGGATAGAACGCGGGTGACTCGATGAGGGCTCCGATGTCGAAGAGCCGCCGGCGGTCCCGGCGCCCGAATGGCCGGCCGAGCAGCTCGATCGAACCGGTATCGGGATGGATCAGTCCCGTGAGCAGCCGCATGGTCGTCGTCTTGCCGGCACCATTCGGCCCCAGGAAGCCGTAGACGACGCCCTCAGGAACCGACAGATCGAGGCCGGCCAGCGCGACTCGGGAGCCATAGCGCTTGTGGAGTCCGTGGGTGGCGAGCGCAAGGCTTGCTGCAGCGGGACCCATCTGCCCCCTCTCGCCGATCTGGCCGCCGCGTTCCGCCAGGCTGGCCGCCGCGTTCCGCGTGGCTCGGTGTGGAAATGGTGGAGATGAGGGGACTCGAACCCCTGACCCCCGCGATGCGAACGCGGTGCTCTTCCAGCTGAGCTACATCCCCACCGGAGACGGCCAACGGGCCCGGTTCGGACGGCGCCGAGTGTAGCACGAGGGTCCTCGGCCTCCGCCTCGGGGGGATGCCGGCGGCCGTGTCCCGGCATGTAGCAATGGGGGAGCTGTTATCCGGTGATCGCGGCCTGGTGCGCGGTCTTTCGTCCCGATTCGTGCTTGCGCCGGCGCGGTTTGCGGGTTGAGGCCAGAGCCTTTTCTGGTTAGTAGTTCTCCGGTTGCTGGGCGGCAGGAAAGGCGTGCGGCGCCCTCCGCGGGACTAGCCCGGACGACCATATAGACCTTGACCAATCGAACAAATGTTCTATCATCGACAGATGGCGGATGCCTCGCCCGACGTCGCAACTGCGCTGGCTTTCCTCCGGGAGCGCTGGGGTGGGGCAGCTCCGGTCATCGGAGCCCTGGCGAGGGCACCCGAGCCATCACTCCTGCCCGACGAGCAGAGCACGGAACGCCTGGCCGACGAGGCTCACGTCGTTCGAACCGGCTTTCCGGCACTCGACGCGATCCTCGGACCAGGGGGCGTACCACGGCAGGCGAGCCTGGCGGTCCTCGGGGAGCATTCGAGCGGCAAGACCACCCTCGCCCTCCGTCTTGCTGCGGAGGCACAGGCTGCCGGCGGGATCGTTGCCTATCTCGATCTGGCGCGCAGCCTGGATCCCGTCGAAGCCGTTGCGCGAGGGGTGCAGCTCGAGTGGCTGGTCGTCCTCACGCCGACCGACCTGGATGAAGGGCTGGCGATGGCCGGCGCGCTCCTTCAAGCCCGGGCGGTGGACCTCCTCCTGATCGATCTGCCGGTAGGGCGCGGAGCCTCTGGCGGGCCTCGAAAGAGGGACCGACCTGGCATTCCCGAACGGCTCCATCGCCTGACGGCCCTCGCCCGACGGGCTGGCACGCTACTGGTAGTCCTCGAGCCTCCCGGTTTGCCGTCCGCAACGGCGGAGGCGCTGGCAGAGGCTGCCGGGCTCCGCCTCGAGCTCGCCCGGCGATCGTGGATCCGCCTGGGCCGGGACGTGATCGGGCAACGGACGGAGGTGGTGGTCGCTCGCAACCGTTTTGGCCCGCCGGGGCGGCGGACTGAGCTGCGAATCCTCTACGCGGAAGGCGGCGATCGGGACGCCTGTCTCGCTCGCGGCGATCTCCTCCGCGAGATTCCCGCCCCCGGCCGGATCGACGCCCCCGGTAACCACTCCATCGAGAAGTTCAAAGACCATGAGACTCCTCCACCTCTTCTGGCCCCATCTGCCCCTCCGTCTCGCCCGGTCGCACTGCGGGTCCTCGCGGTTCCCGAGCGGTCCGGTCATCCTGGGCGGCCAGCCCTGGACGGCTGGCTCGGTGCTCGACGCCAGCCCGGAGGCCGAGGCGCTCGGCGTCCGGCGCGGGATGGCGCTCGGCAGCGCACATCGGCTGGCGCCTGAGGCAGCCTTTCTCGATCACCATCCGGCAGCCGATGAGGCGGCCGTGGAAGCCGCCCTGGAGCGACTGGCGAGCTTCAGCCCCGGAGTCGCCGGGACCACCGACGTCGACGATGCCGCCTTCGGGCGCCTGGAGGTCCAGGTCGACGGCCTCGAGCGTCTGTGGGGACTGGAGCCGGTCCTCGTGGAGCGGATGGCGGCTGCTCTGGCGGATGTCCTGCCGGGTTCGCCTCGAGGGGGCATTGCAGGGACGCGCTTCGCGGCAATGATCGCGGCGACCGTGCGATCACCCGACACCCCGGGCCGTCGCCTCGTCGTGGTGTCCTCGGGTAGAGAAGCGGCCTTTCTTGCGCCGCTCCCGGCAGCCCTGCTGACCACCGATCCGGACGTTCGCGCTCGCCTCGCCCGGTTCGGTTTGCGGGATGTGGCTGCCATCGCCGGGTTGCCGCGGACCGCGCTGGTGGCGCGCTTTGGAATGGAGGGGGAGCGCCTTCATGCCCGGGCCCGCGGCGAGGAGACCGACCCGTTCCGACCACGTCGTACGCCCGAGCGCATGGCGCTCGCCCTACCCATCGACCCGCCCGTGGATGCTCTCGAGCCGCTGCGTTTCGTCCTCCACCGCCTGGCGGCAGCCCTGGGCGATCAGCTCCTGGCCCGTGGAGCGGCAACGGCCCGAGCGCACCTCCGCCTGGAGCTCGATCGTGCGTTCGCACCCGAGGACACCCCACCAGAGCAGGTCATCGCGCAGCGTCTGCCCGAGCCGACGGCGGAAGCCGAGGCGATCGAACGGCTGCTCTTCGCCCGCCTCGAGCGGACGCCGCCGCCCGCGCCGGTCGCCCGCCTGGAACTGGAGCTGGCCGAAGTCGAGCCGGCAGCCGGGCAGCAGCTCACGCTATTCGTGCCCCAGGCGGCCCGACTGACCCGGCTGGGATGGCAGCTCGCCCGCCTGGCATTGACGTTCGGAGAGGACCGGATCCGGACGGTCGAGCTCACGGACCCGGAGATGCCGCTGCCGGAACGGCGCTGGCACTGGCGGCCGGTCGCGTCCGGGGCGATCGAAGAAGGGAATGGCGGGTAATGACACGCCTGCTGCGGGAGCATCCCGTCATCGATCCCGAACTCGATTCGAACGGTCGCCTCGTTGCCATTCGCTGGGCTGGACGTCGCGAGCCGGTGGAGGTCTGCAACCAGTGGCGCGTCGAGGAGGGTTGGTGGCGAGAGCCGATCGCCCGCGACTACTTCAAGGTCGTCGGGCCGCACTGGCTGGCCCTCGTCTATCTCGACAGGGTTGACGGCAGTTGGCACCTGGAGCGCCTCTACGACTAAGGGATTGGCCGCTGATCCGACTCATGCCTGCGTTGCCGCCTGCGCCACCTCGCTTATCACCAGATGCGCTCGCTCGTGTGTTCGCCGGCGCCTTGGCCTGAGATCGGTCGAGCGCCGATCCCGTCATGGTTCCTCGAGTTGGACTCAGATGAGCGGGGATCCTGTCAGTGGACGGCGGGGGCAGCGAGGATGGATATGCGAACAGGATCGGAAAGAAGCCCACGACGAGGAGGAGCGCTTCGAAGTCGCGCGGGTGCGTGTCCTGCATTGCCGCTGCGCCTTGTCCGGGCGCATCCAGTTTGGACGCCTCAGAGCCGCCGCCCGCCGGGGCGATGCTCCAGAGAAGCCGCTAGACGAAAGGACAGGCAGCAGCGAACAGGACTGACTCGATCGTGGTGCCGCCTTGGGGCACGAACGTGGCCTGGACGCGGCAGCTCGGCGATTGCCCGAGGGAGTGGACGATGATGCTGCCGTTCTCGAGTGGGCCTTCGGTACTCTGAGTCGAAAAGCCAGCTCGCGTCAGCGCCGTGGCCCACCAATTCGAGGCGGTTTTTGCGTCGGTCCGGATGGCAAGCGTCGCGCTGGCCGCACCTTCCCCAGTGTCGGTCGGCTCAGCCCCCGGGTATTCCGGGAACCCCGGCGGCAGCGCATCCCAGATCGTGCCCCAGTCAGTCATGGTCTGTCGCACCGCCGGGGACGGCGGCGGCGATGACTGCGCGGATGCGGCCGAGGTCGGCGTGCTCACGCTCGCTAGTTGGGTCGCGCCTGGCGATGACACGCTCGGGGACGGCACCGGCGTCGATGAGACCGAGCTTCCGCAACCCGCGCCGAACAGCGCGGTTGCGACGACCGCGAACGGGAGGATCAGATGTCGGGCGAGCCGGTCCCGACGCGTGCTCGAGGGGCAGCGGAAGGGCGGGATCCTCGACACGGCTACCTCTCGGTGATGCAATCGAGCGTCGGGCGATGGTACATGGCAGGACCCCGTCGCCCCCGGGCGACGGGGTCCTGCAGCCCTTGCGCCCGCTCACCAGGCGCTCGGGCGGGTCGGCGATCGGCCTCGCAGCCGGTGCCGCCGTTTTCTCGCCCCGTGCCCCCAGGCGCGGGACGAAAGGGAGTTGTGACAGCTCAGGTCAAGATGGCCGAACGCTCGCCGTGGAGACAGCGGCAAGGACGGCCGGCAAGAGAACCAGGATCAACAGCACAGCCGCGGCGAGAAGTCCTATCGGTAGAGCGATGGAGGATGCCAGGGAGCGGGATCGCTGCATCACGGGCGTGAGACGTCACGCCGCTCGCCGATGTTTCGGGAAGTTGGGCCTCCGACCGTCGCCATTTAGTACGGCTGTCGGAAGGTACTCGTGGGACTTCTCCACGTCTGCGTCCTCGTCGTGAATGTCACGGTGACGCTGTACCTACCCGCCGGTAGCAGCGAGGCTCGGCCGAGAAGCGCGCCGCGCGTTACGTACCCGGTCTTCCTGCCTGGGTAGATCGTGACGGCCAGGTTTGCGTGGACGCGAGCGCGACCGTACCGGTCGCGGATAGTCCAGACCATCCGACCGGACTCGGGCACGTTCCCGGAGTTCCGGATCCGCCGCCACACGTCGGCATACACGTAGCCACGTCGGAGGGTGACGCCCGTGACGCTGCCCTGGACGGCGATGGAGTGAACCGGCGCATAGAACTTGGCCTGAATGACATTCCACAGATCGGAGTAGCCGCGGTCGTTGCCGAGCGTCCAGATTCCGATCCCAGCTAGCCCCGAAGCGATGGCAAAGTCATCCTTGGCTACCAGGCTCTGTGCATCCTCGAAGTACACCTCGCGCCAGGTCTTGTACTGGCCGTCCCAGTAGCTGTACCAGCCGCTGCCCTGGACGGTGTCCTCGTGGAGCGTCACGCCGGGGTGCGAAGCGAGCCAGTCCCGGGCGTAGCGATAGCTGACGCTCCAGACGTCCCCGTAGAGAGCCCGATTGGCCTGGACTGTGGCGTAGGGGCCGCTTCCCGTCACGGGCCAGTCGTAGCCGTACAAGCCTTCGCCGAGCAGGAGCTTCGAAGCGGGAGCGACCGTCAGGAACCGCGCGATGTGCTTTTTCACGGTCCTCGTGGTGTTGTCCAGCGGCGCGATGGGCCCCGCAGCAGTCGACCCCGACCAGCGGTAGTTGTAGGTCATCACGAAGAGCTGTTCGACATTGGGGACCAGCGCCCCTATGAGGATGTTAGATGCACCCGCCGACGTGGCATTGACGAGGATGGCGCCGGGGAACCAGGCCTTCATGGCGCTGTGGAAACGGCCGACGAAGGCTGCGTAGGCATCCTGAACCGAGGCCGGCACAGGCTCGAAGTCGAGGCTCGCGCCGTCAGCAGAACGACGCGCCATGAGGTCCAGCGCCTCGCCGATGAACCGGCTCTGGGCAGTGGCGCTGTTGAGGAATGTCGTCATCCTGGTGAGGCTGCCACTATCGAACAGCTGGAACGTCGGCATGACTCGCACGCCGGCGGCATGGGCGGCATTGGTCACCGCCACGGCGTTATCGGACAGGTAGGCGGTGTAGCCGCGCCATGCCGTGTCGAGGCTGCCGTCGGCCTTGATGCCTAGGCCGAAGAAGGCGATGGATGACAGCAGCTCGTAGCGGAGTTCGCCCGCGGTGTCAACGTCGAGGCGCCAGTAGGGCAGGTATCCGAAGACTTCACGGTTGAGGGGTCGGGCCTGGCGCACGAAGGGCTGAATTCCGGGGTCGACCGCTGTCGGCGAGGGGGCTGCCTGTGTGGCCGGGCTGGCCACGGCCGCACGCGCCAACGGCGATCCGGCGAGGATCGCGCCGTTCGGGAGGAGACCCAGGGAGAGCAGGACGGCCAGGAGAACCGGGAGCCGTCGACGGGGCCGGCGGACTTCGTTCGACATTCCGCAATGTGACCCTGAGAGCAGGGCCACGTCCATCCGTACGAAGGGGTCAATGCGACCCCGCCCCATCGAGCCACGTCCGTCGCACCGGAGCAAAATTAGAACTTATGTTCTATTATCTGTACGTCCGAGCCCGTGATGGGAACCCGAACATCGACGATGCCGGCAGCCTACGCCGAGCTCCACTGCCATAGCCACTTCTCGTTCCTGGACGGGGCCTCCTCAGCAGACGAGCTGGTCGAACGAGCGGTCGAGCTCGGCCTGTCCGGCCTCGCCATCACGGACCACCAGGGCCTGTACGGAGCTGTTCGTTTCATCTCAGCGGCGCAAGAGGCCGGTCTCCATCCTGTGATCGGTCTGGAGATCGAGCTGCTGGATGCAGCCGAACCAGACCCGTCCGGGCTGGTCACCCCGAAACGGCGGCGAGTTCGCCGCTTTGGCCTCCCCGAGCCCGACCGCGAGGCACCTCATGAAGGATCGCCTCGTCGCCCGCGAGCCGAGCGCGCCCGTCTCCCTGGCCACCGGGAGGCCATCCGGGAAGACCTGCGTGGCATCGGCATCGGCCAGCGCGGTCCGCATCTGGTCCTCATGGCGCGCGATGCCAGTGGCTATCGGAGCCTGTGCCGTCTCGTCTCGCGCGCGAACCTGGCCGGGACAAAGGGCGTGCCAAGGTTCAGCCACGCGCTCCTGCGCGAGCACAACGAGGGTGTCGTCGCCCTCTCGGGCTGCCGCGACGGCGAGATCGCCCGACGTCTCAGGGCTGGAGATCGTGAGGGTGCTCGGATGGTAGCCGAGGGATTCGCCGCGTTGTTCGGGCGGGCGGACGCACGCGCACAAGGAGGGCCCCGGGGGATGGCCTCGGCCGGTTTCTTCCTCGAGCTCGAACACCATCTCCTGCCGGATGACGACTGGCTGGTCGCCGAAACAGCGCGCCTGGCCGAGGAGGTGGGTCTTCCTGTCGTCGTCACCAACGACGTCCATTACGCGCACCGGGCCGGGCGGGAGCTGCATGACGTCGTCACGGCGATCCGCCACGGCCGAACCCTCGACGGGCTGGCCGATCTGCGGGATCCGTCCGGCGAGCTGTACCTCAAGTCGGCCGAGGAGCTGGCGGCTCTGCCGCCCGGCGACGAGGCCACGATGTCAGGCGATCCGCGAACCGCCCGAGCGTGGGCGGAAGGACTGCGGACGGCCGGTGAGCTGGCGGCTGAATGCTCGGTCGAGCTCGGCTTCGAGCAGTACCGCTTCCCCGGTTTCGCGGTTCCCGACGGCGACACGCCATTGTCATACCTGGAGGGTCTGTGCCACGACGGCGCTCGCCGCCGCTACCACCCGATGACCTCGGCAGTTGTCCGGCAGCTGGCCCACGAGCTGTCCGTCATCGAGAAGACCGGCCTGGCCGAGTTCTTCCTCATTTGCTGGGACCTGATGCGCTTCGCGAAGCAACGTGGCATCCCGGCTCAGGGCCGGGGCAGCGCGGCCGACTCGATCGTGGCGTATGTACTCGGCATCACACGTGTCGATCCCATCCGCCACAACCTGCTCTTCGAACGGTTCATCAACGAGGGCCGGACGGCCTATCCGGATGTTGACATCGACTTCTCGGCGGCGCGACGTGAGGAGGTCATCCAGTACGTCTACGACAAATATGGCGAGGAGCACACCGGGATGGTCTGCAACCTCGTCACGTACCGGGCGCGGTCGGCGGTTCGCGAGGTCGGCTATGCGCTGGGCTTTCCGCGGCCGCTGGTGGACCGGGTGGCCAAGGCGCTCGAGACGTACGACTCGGTGATGGTCCGGCGCGACCTCGAGGCAGAAGGCGGGTTCGGGCAGTTCTTCGCACATCCCGGCGAACTCGGACCCCAGGGGCCGGAAGCCGTGGCCGGAGCGGCCGCCGAGGCTGGGGGGCGCGGCCTGGTCGATGAGATGGGCCGGCTCAATCATGGCCGTGGGGGACGGGAGAGGTCCCCAACCGACGGAAGCCAGAACGAAGCCCAGGCCGATTCCCGACGGTCAGTCAAGGGGGGACTGATATCTGGGGACTCTCCCGGATCCGGTGCCGAACATATCCCGGTCCGAACGGCGAGCGGCACAAACGGAGTCAGCGGACGCGATCATCTTCCGATTACCAGTCTTCCCCGGACTGGCCGTCAGGATCCGGGCTCACCGGGTCCAGTCGACCGCCTCGCCCCGGTGACCACGATCCGGGCGGGCCGATGGGACGACGAGGGCGGCCCGGGTGACTCGCCGGCCAGTGTCCACTGGCTTCGAAGCGGGCACGGCACCGGCTACCGGCCGGACGGCAACCGGACGGACTTGCCCGGCCTGGTTGGCGGCCGCCGGATCGACCCCGAATCGGGCGTTCTCATGCCGCCCGAGCGCCGCCACGACCCCGAGCATCCGGAGACGGACAGCCTCGGCAGGCCGTTCCACCGGGGGCCGGTTCGGGACCTTGTCGCTGCCGCCGAACCCTCCGAGGGCCGAGGCGACGCTCCTCCGAGTCATCGGCCCGAGGATTCGACGGTCGGTCTCTCTGACTGGGACCGCTGGCTGGAGATGTGCGCGCGGCTCGACGGCTTCCCGCGTCATCTGTCGATCCATTCGGGCGGCATGCTCGTGACCGCGGCGCCCCTGATCGACATCGCCCCACTCGAGCGGGCGACCATGCCCAAGCGCGTCGTGGTCCAGTTCGACAAGCGCGACGTCGAGACGCTCAAGCTGATCAAGCTCGACCTGCTGGGCCTGGGAATGCTGGCCGCGATGGACGAGGCGCTCCAGCTGATCGAGCACGACTGCGCGGTCTGCCTGGACCTCGACCGTCTGCCCGAGGAGATTCCCGAGGTCTTCGAAATGCTCCAGGCAGCCGACACCGTGGGCGTCTTCCAGGTCGAGAGCCGTGCCCAGATGCAGACACTCCCGAAGAGCCGCCCGGCCAGCCTGGACGACCTGGTCGTGGAGGTCGCGATCATCCGGCCCGGGCCGATCCAGGGCAACGCCGTCCACCCGTACCTGCGCCGGAAGCAGGGGCTCGAGCCGGTGATCTATCTGCATCCGTCCCTCGAGCCGGTCCTGCGCGACACGCTCGGGGTGATCCTCTACCAGGAGCAGGTCATGCGCATTGCCATCGAGGTGGGTGGCTTCTCACCAGCCGAGTCCGACGGCTTCCGTCGGGCGATGGGCACGTGGCGGTCGACGCGCGAGATGGAGAAGCTGCACCGGCAGTTCGTCGAGGGCTGCCTCCGCCAGCCGGGCATGACCGAGGAGATGGCCGAGGAGCTGTTCCGGCAGGTCGCCGCCTTCGCTAGTTTTGGATTTGCCAAGAGCCACGCGGCGGCGTTCGCCCGCACCGCCTACGAGTCCGCCTTCCTGAAGCTGTTCTATCCCGCCCAGCTCCTGGCCGGCCTCATCAATGCCCAGCCGATGGGCTTCTACCCGGTCGAGGTGCTCGCCAACGACACCAAGCGCCACGGGGTCGCCGTGCTGCCGGTCGACATCAACGCATCGAGCTACAAGACGACCACCGAATGGGTGGGCCGGCCGGGTTGGGCACTCGGGCAGGGCGACCATGGGCCGGGAGAGCCCATGCCGGAGAACGCCTCCATCGGGGCCCGACCCATGCCGGTGCGTTCTGCCGCCTGCGTGATCCCATCGTCCAAAGCGCGAGAGCGATGGGCGGCCGAGAGCGCGGTCGGCTATGGCGTGCGGCTCGGGCTCGGGCTCGTCAAGGGGATCGGCGAGGAGCAGGCCGAGCGGCTGGACGCGGAGCTGGCACGAGGCCCGTACGAAACGTTGAGCGAAGTGGTGGAGCGGACGGGCCTGTCGGAGGAGGTAGTCGAGCGGTTGATCCGGGCAGGAGCGCTCGACTCGCTTGGCCGCCCGCGGCGCGAGCTGCTCTGGCAGCTTCGCGAGGTGGCCGGTGCGACGAAAGGCCGCGTCGATGGTCGAGCGACTGGCGGAGCCCGGGCGGGCCGGCGGGCGGCGGGTCGCCCCGCGGATCTCCGCCTGCCGGCGACACCGGTCCCCCAGCTGCCGGCGATCACCGAAACCGAGCGGTTGGGCGATGCCTATGCGGTGGTCGGGATGGACGCTCGGCGTCAGGTGGTCGGGCTCTTCCGGGAGGCGCTGGTCAAGCTCGGCGCCCAGCCGAGCTCGGCGCTCGCGGTACGGCCACCGGGCCGGATCCGGCTGGGCGGGCTGGTGGTGACGCGCCAGCATCCGATGACCGCGCGCGGAACGGTCTTCCTGGCGCTCGAGGACGAAACCGGAATGGTCAACGTCACGCTCTGGCCGGATCGCTGGATGCGCTTCAGGGGAGTGGTTCGGCGCCACGCCCTGTTGCTGGTCGATGGGCAGCTGCAGCGCGAGGGCAACGTGGTCAACGTCGTCGCGGACGACGTGCGGTCACTCGTCGAAGAGGCTCGCCGCGTCGGAGGCCCAGAGGGTGCGCCCGGCGTTCGCCACATGGGTCATGCCGGCATGCGCCGGCTCGGTTGAGGCCGGCCGCTTCAGTCAGCGGCGGCGCGCCGTCGCCGGACGCTGCGACGGCCGCTCAGCCGAGCGTTGAGAACCACCGTGGCGGGCGCGTTCCTGCGCTCGCCGAGCGGCGCTCTGGTTCGAGACCCGCAGGAAACGGCGGTAGAACGCGGCGAACGACGCCACGAACGCCGAGAAGATGGGGAACACCACCAGGTAGTTGATCGCGAAATCGCGACGTTGGGCCGCCGTGATGGCCACGCCGGTTACCGGCACGACCAGGACGTACAGCGATGAGATGACCGCCGAGATGAGGCCGACGATCAAGCCCGCCAGCCACGACGCGCGTGGGGCCCAGATGCCGGCAAGGAAGGGGCCGGCCATCGGAGCCTGAAGCACGAACAGCGGAATGACGATTGAGAGCGGGCTCGCGAGGACCCCGGGAACGAAGACGGCAGCTCCGGCGGCGATCGTGAGCAGGCTCGGCGCCCAGACTGCCTTGTTGCGAATGAGCTCCGGCAGGTACCCGAGATCTGCACGCAGGTCGGGGCGACGAATGGAGCCACTGAAAGCTCCCAGCAGGCCAGGCCGAGCAGCCGGGGCGGTTCGCTCCGTCGAGGAGCGAGCCGGCGAACCATCAGCAACCCCCGCGTTGTCCAGGCTCGAGTCGTCCGTCGCATCCTCCGCTGCCTGGCTGGCGCGGTAGCGACGCCGGGCCTCGGCACGGTCGGTTCTCTTGGCGCGGGCCACGGCTCCTCCAGTTGGGGATCGGTCCGCGCATGGTAGTGGAGCAGCAGGTGTTCCGCTGGTAATCGAGCGCTAACCGGCGGGTGCGTTTTGGCGAATGGCGTTGCCAAGCCGGGGAGAGTGCTGCCTGTTACAACCTGCCCACCGCCGCCGCCCGTGCCCGCCGGGAGGTCACCTGAATGGATCGCGCCCGGCGGTCGGCCGCGCTGGCCACACTCCTCGTCTTCGGCATCTCGGCGATCGCACTCGCATCCTCGGGTGCCCCCGCATCTCAGGCTGCGTCTTCGGTGGCCTGGCCGATCTCCACCGGCCTCCTTCTTGCCGAGGTCGTCACGGGCGGCGCATCTGCGTCAGACGAATACGTCGAGATCACCAACGGGGGGTCCGTCGACGCGGATCTCGGCGGGATCGAGCTCGTTTACATCACGTCGAGTGGCGCCGCCGTGACGCGAAAGGCAACGTGGTCGAGTCCGCGTCCACTCGGACCCGGTCAGCATCTGTTGGTCGCCAACGTATTGGGCGTCTACGCTCCAACCGCGGACGCCTCGTACAGCGGCGGTCTCGCCGCGACCGGCGGGGCGCTCGCCCTGCGCGTCGTCGGCGGAGCCCCGATCGATGCACTCGGCTGGGGGGATGCCACCAACGGATTCGTGGAAGGCACTGCCGCTCCGGCGCCGGCCGCCCGTTCGAGTATCGAGCGGAAACCGGGCGGCATCGGTGGCAACGTCATCGACACGAACGACAACGCCCCCGACTGGCTGGTCAATGCTGCCCCGAGCGCGCAGAACCTGGCGGCTCCGCCCGTGCCCGCGCCGACCGCCACGTCATCGCCGAGCCTCCCCCCGTCGGCCAGCCCGTCGCCGAACGCGTCGCCCGATGTCAGCCCCTCGCCGTCCATCGCGCCAAGCCCGGATTCGTCCCCAACGCAGAGCGCGAGCCCATCGGCGGAGCCGAGTCCCTCTCCAGAGTCGTCACCCTCTCCGGAGCCGTCGACCGCAGCTTCTGCTTCGCCTTCTCCGGAACCCTCAACAACGCCCGCGCCCTCGCCTGACCCGAGCCCCTCGCCGTCGCCCGCGCCATCGACGACACCCAGTCCGAGTCCCAGCCCTGTCACCATCGCCGATGCTCGTTCGCTGCCCGATGGCACGGGTGTGACAGTCGAGGGCGTCCTCACCACACGACTCGGCGCCCTCGAAACCGAGCACGCGGGTTTCATCCAGGACGGGACCGCAGGGATCGGGCTCTACCTGGATGCTCCGATGACGAGCGGGTTGCCTGCGGGAACGCAGGTCGTGGTCGAAGGGGTGCTCGACGAGCGGTACGGCCAACGAACGCTGAGGATCACGGCGGGTGCCGTTCGCGAGGTCGGCCTGGGCATCCTGCCCGAGGCACTCTCCGTCGCGACGGGGTCGGCCGGTGAGGCCCTCGAGGGTTCGCGCGTCGCGGTAGCCGGCGTCCTCACGGAGGCACCCTCGGCCCTCTCTGACGGAATCGGGCTGACCGTCGACGACGGAACCGGTCCCGTTCGGATCGTAGTCTCTCCTGAAGCCATGGATGGCCAGGTTGCGGTGCGCGGAAGCCAGGTTTGGGCGATCGGTCCGCTCGGTCAGCGTGATTCGTCGGGCACCGGGCTCGCCGGATATCGGATCCATGCGACCCTTCGCGGAGAGCTGACCCTCGCGGCGCCGCCGAGCCCGTCGCCGGAGCCTTCCGCGAGCGCGGGTGCTTCGCCGTCGCCGATGCCTTCACCGACGCCCTACCCGAGCATCCCTCCGGGGCCCTCGCCGAGCGCGACGCCGGCTCCCTCGCCAACGCCGAGCCCAAGTCCCTCGCCCACGCCGTCGCCGGATGGCTTGACGTCCATCGGCGAGGCGCGCCTGCGGCCCGTCGGCAGCCACGTCCGCGTTCGAGGTGTCGTCACAGCCGAACCCGGTCGGATCGGCACACCGGCGTTGTTCGTGATCCAGGACGTCACGGCGGGGCTGGCTGTCCGTCGACTCGACGGCATGAATGTCCCGTCGCGAGGGAGCCTGATCGAAGTCGCCGGGGTGCTCGCGGCGCCAAATGGGCAACTCGAACTGCGCTTTTCCGACGCCGCGGCGCTCGTCAACATTGGCTCCTCGGTGCTTCCCAGCCCATTGGCGATAGACGGAGCGCAGCTCGCCGAGGCGACCGAGTCGCGTCTCGTGGCAATCAAGGGCCTCCTGGTTGAGGGTCCGACCAAAGCGACCAGCGGCGATCTCGGGATGTACCTCATCGATGCCGCTGGTGGGCGTTTCCGGGCGATGGCCGATTCTTCGAGCGGCCTGGCCGCCTCCGACTTCCCCCGAGGAAGGGCTTACAGCCTGACCGGCATCGTCGGGCAGCACGCGAGCCGCAAGGGCGCACTCGACGGCTACCGCGTGTGGCTTCGAGACAGAGGAGACGTTTCGACAGCGGCCGTCGGCGCAGGATCCTCGCCGACTGGCAGCCAGGCCGCCGGAGCGATCGCGATCGCCCGGGCGTTGCTGACCTCGGACGACCAGGTAGTCATCGAGGGCGTGGTAACCGTCGGCCCAGCTCTGCTCGACGGAACGGGCCGGCTGATCGTGATCCAGGACTCATCCGCGGCGGTCGAGGTCCGGCTGCCTGCTGCTGCGGCTCCTCCTGCGCTCCTCGACCGCTTGCGCGTCACCGGAACCATGGGCCGCGCCTATGGCGCTCCGCGCTTCACCGCCGAGTCTGTCGTGAGGCTCTCCAGGGGAGTCACCGCCTCGCCACTCGATATCCATGCTGCCCCGGGCTCATCGCATGAATGGCGGCTCGTCCGGATCACCGGAACGGTGCTGGACGTGCATCGTCTCGGTGGCCGC
Source organism: Chloroflexota bacterium (assembly GCA_005883615.1). Taxonomy (GTDB): domain Bacteria; phylum Chloroflexota; class Limnocylindria; order Limnocylindrales; family CSP1-4; genus CF-16. The sequence continues at coordinate 100,899 of VBEC01000016.1, forward strand.
TGGCAGGCCGAGGTCCGCGTCGGCGGGGACCGAGTGCCCGTGATCGGCTTGGCTCGGTCGGGTATTCCTTCTACGGCAATCCAGGAGGGCCGACGGGTCACGATCGTCGGGATCGTCCGTCGCCCGTACCCGTCCGCAACCGATCGGCGCTTTGCGATCGAGCCAAGATCCATGGCCGACGTCGCGCTCGGGCCGACCTCGGCTACCGCAGGCGCCGGGAGTCAGGGCGCGACCGGCAGCGGCCTGGCGGACGGGGCCGATGGGAGTGGCGCCGGGACAGGAGGATCTGTGATCGCCGAGGCAGGCGGTCCCCTCGACGTCGACATCGGCCAGCTGGGCGAGCACCTCGGCGAAACCGTCAGGATTGGCGGCCTGGTCGTCGAGATCGTGGCCGGCGAGATCACACTCGACGATGGCACCGCCCGCGGGCGGGCCGTGCTGCGCGGGCAGGCAGCCGCATACCTGTCGCTCCTTGCCACCGGCGACCCCGTCAACCTCGTCGGCAGTGTGGAAGGTGAAGCGGAGCGGCCAGTGCTGGTGGTTACGGATCCGACTGGCGTAATCCGTGTCGGGGCGCTCGGAGAGCTGCTACCGCTCGCCGGGGGACTGGCCAGCCTCGCGCCGGCCAACGATCCGCCAGACCCGCAGTCGGCCACCCACGCGACAGCTGGTGCCATCCCCGACGGGCTGCTCGCTCCGACGGGTGCGGGACTTGCCTCGCTGCTGGCCGTCACGTTGTTGTCCGTCGTCGTCACGGTTCTTCGCCGCCGGAGGGTGCAGCGAGCCGTGGCGACCCGGATCGCGGCCCGGCTGGCGGCAATCTCGGGGTCGCGGCCAGCCTCATCGCCATCCATCCGACCGCCACGGATGGCCTCCCAAACGACCCAAGGATTGCCACAGGCCCCTGGCAACCCGGCCGCACCGGTCGAGCCACGCTCGATTTGAACGTGGCCACGCTTGACTCACGTTCGAACGCAGGGCTATCCTCGGCCGAGTTTCGCGCCAGCGGAACGCCACCGTGAACGAGGAAAGAGGTTTTGCCGAACGCGGATCACCGCGTCGCCCTCCCGGTTGGGGAACGGCAGTACCACATCGGACTTGGCCCCGGAGAATTGGCCGAGTTCATCCTCCTCCCCGGTGACCCAGATCGAACGGCCCGCATAGCCGCACGCCTCGACACGATCGAGATCCAGCGGCGACATCGGGAGTTCGCGTCGGCCACCGGCTCCTATCGGGGCCAGCGGGTTTCGATCGTGTCGACCGGGATCGGCACTGACAACGTCGAGATCGTAGTGGCGGAAGTGCTGGCGATCACGGAACGGCCAACCTTCATCCGGGTCGGCTCCTGTGGCGCTCTCCAACCGGAGATGCGTCTCGGGGACCTGGTCGTCTCGACCGGATCGGTCCGGCTCGAGTCGACAACGAGCTTCTTCGTCCACGATGGCTACCCAGCGGTCGCCGACCACCAGGCGATTCTGGCGCTGATCGAGGCCGCGGAGCGGCTCGGGCATCGGGCACACGTCGGGCTGACGGCCACGGCGCCGGGGTTCTTTGGGGCGCAAGGGCGTCCCATTCCCCAGCTTCCCATCCGTTACCCTGACCTCGCGGAAGAGATGGCGCGCCAGCGCGTCCTCAACTTCGAGATGGAGGCGTCAGCACTCATGGTCCTGGCCGGGCTGGCCGGATGCCGGGCGGGCGTCGTCTGTGCGGTCTACGCGCAGCGCACGACCGGAGAGTTCGTGACCGGCGAAGCCAAGGATCGCGCCGAGGCGGCGTGCGTGGAGACGGGCCTGGAAGGGCTTCGGATCCTCGCTGATATGGACCGCCAGGTGCGGGAATCGGCGGCGGATCGCTGGCGACCGTCGCTCTGGAATTGATCGCGATCGCGGACACGGGGGAAAGGCTCTCGTGACGCCACGCTGAGAGGAGGAACCGCCCAGATGGCCGAAGCCTATTGCGTCAAGGACAAGATGAAGGTCGAAGTCCAGAACCCGCAGCGGATCACCATGAAGAACGGCAAGACCGCAATCCAGGGAACATGTCCCAAGTGCGGAACCAAGGTCTTCAGGATCGGCGGCTGAAGCTTCGCCTCACGGCAACTCGAGGCCTCCGCCGGAGACGGCGGGGGCCTTTTTCGAGGTCGGGCGAAGCGGTTTTTCGAGGCTCGCCGAAGCCGCTTTGCTAGAATGCGCCGGCGTGGTGGGCCTGTTCGTGCCTGCCCTGGACGGACTGACCCAGGGATCTCCCAGCAGCCGTCCGCACTTCGAGGTTCGCTCTGTCCGCACGTCCGGTCCTTGCGCTCGATCTGGGTGGTACACAGATTCGGGCCGCCGTGGTTCTGCCCGACGGCGGACGGGTCGCCAGGGTGGCAACGGAGACCCCCAAGGCTCAGGGTCCTGAGGCGGTCGTTCGCGCCTGCCTCGAGTCGCTGCGCATGTCGCGCGCTCGGGCCCCGCGCCAGCTCGCAGACGGAGCGGTGGGCATCGGCGTATCGAGCCCGGGCCCCATCGACCCCTGGCGCGGCATCATCATCGAGCCGCCCAACCTGGGGCCAGAGTTTCACGACATCGAGATTGCCGCTCCACTCGAGGCGGCGCTGGGCCTGCCGGTCTACCTCGAGCGGGACACCAACGTCGCCGCACTCGCCGAGGAGGCCTTCGGGGCGGCCAGGGACTGCCCCGACTTCCTGTACATGACCGTGTCGACGGGCATCGGCGGGGCGATCGTTTCCGAGGGCCGGATCCTGTACGGACCGGACGCCACTGCCGGCGAGCTCGGGCACGTGCCGGTCAATCTGGACGGTCCCGTGTGCGGCTGCGGAGGCATCGCACATCTCGAGGCGTATGCGGCAGGGGCCGGCCTGTCTCGCTTCGCACGCGAGGCCGTGGCCGCCGGCACGAGCTCCTTCCTGTCGCAGCGCGCAACCCGGGACGGGCTTGACGCACTGGGAGCGCAGGACGTGGCCGAGGGCGAGGACGCGGGAGACGCGGTTTGCGCTGCCCTCATGGCTCAGGCCCGCCATGCGTTCTCGGTTGCCTGTGCCGGCTACGTCAACATCTTCAACCCGAGCCGCATCGTGGTCGGCGGCACGATCGCAGAGAAGCAAGGCGATCGCCTGCTCGGTCCAGCGCGGGACTACGTGGCCCGATACGCCCTGAAGACCCCCCGTCGTCGGGTGGAGATCGTTCCGGCCGAGCTTGGCCCGGACGTTTCACTCGCTGGCGCATACCCATTGGTGACCGGTCGGCTCGGTGACGACCGATGGCGGCCAGGTCGCTCCGATGTCACGACCCTCGCGAGCGCCTGAGCCCGTGGAGGGCACCAGGCCGCACACCATCCACGAACCTGAAGATCGATCGAGGACCAGGAGGACACATTGATGGCAGTCCGCGTTGGCATCAACGGCTTCGGCCGCATCGGCCGGCAATCGCTCAAGGCGCTCATCGAGCGTGCACCGGACGTCGAGGTCGTGGCGGTCAACGACCTCGTGGACACCAGCATGAACGCCCTGCTGTTCAAGCACGACTCGACGTACGGCGCATACCCCGGCAGCGTCGACCACACGGACGATGCGTTGATCATCGATGGCCGCGAGATCAAGGTCCTCAAGGAAAAGGACCCGGCGACGCTGCCGTGGGGCGACCTGGGCGTGGACATCGTTCTCGAGTCGACGGGCATCTTCACCGACGCCGACAAGGCCAGGGCGCATATCGATGCCGGAGCAACGAAGGTCATCATCAGTGCGCCCGCCAGGAACGAGGACATCACGATCGTGCTGGGCGTCAACGAGGATCGCTACGATCCGGAGGCGCACCACATCATCAGCAACGCGAGCTGCACGACCAACTGCCTTGCGCCGGCGGCCAAGGTCGTCCACGATCGCTGGACGATCGAGCGTGGCTTGATGAACACGATCCACAGCTACACCAACGACCAGCGCATCCTGGACGTTGCCCACAAGGACCCCCGCCGTGCCCGAGCCGCGGCGTTGAACATCATCCCGACGTCGACCGGCGCGGCAAAGGCCCTGTCGCTCGTGATCCCGGACCTCAAGGGTAGATTCGACGGGTTCAGCCTCCGGGTCCCGACGCCCACCGTCTCGGTCGTCGATTTCACAGCCGATGTGAGCCGCCCGACCTCCGTCGAGGAGGTCAACGCCGCATTCCGCGAGGCCGCCGCCGGTCCGCTGAAGGGCATCCTGGGCGTATCGGACGAGCCCCTCGTATCGACCGACTTCCGGGGCGACAGTCGCTCCTCGATCATCGACGCGGAATCGACGATGGTGCTGGGCGGCACGATGGTCAAGGTGATCAGCTGGTACGACAACGAATGGGGCTACAGCTGCCGCGTCGCGGATCTCATCGCGTTCGTGGCGGCCCGACAGCCTGTCGGGGAGCGCGCGACCGCCTGATCGAACCAGCCCGAGCCATGAGGGTATTGGCAACCGCGGTCGAACCCTCTCAGCGCGCCGCCAAGGACGATGCCCCATGGACAAACTGACGATCCGCGACTTCGACGCCGCCGGCAAGCGTGTGTTCCTGCGCGTCGACTTCAACGTCCCGCTCGAAGACGGCAAGGTGACCGACGACTCGCGCATCCGGGCCGCGATTCCGACCATCCGCTATCTGCTCGGACAGGGCGCCCGGGTCGTCCTGGCTAGCCACCTCGGCCGGCCCGACGGCAAAGTGCAGGACGGATTGCGGCTGCGCCCGGTGGCAGAACGTCTGACCCAGATCCTGCGCCAGAACGTCCCGGTCACCGGCGATGCCCTGGGCGTGGGCACCGAAGATGCGGTCAAGCGCCTGCGACCGGGCGAGGCATTGCTGCTCGAGAACCTCCGCTTCCACCCCGAAGAGGAGAAAGACGACCCGAAGTTTGCCGCCAAGCTGGCCTCATACGCGGACCTCTATGTGAACGATGCATTCGGGACTGCCCATCGCGCGCATGCCTCGACGGTCGGCATCGCACAGATCCTGCCTGCCTACGCGGGCCTGCTCATGGAGCGCGAGATCACGATCCTGTCCAAGCTCCTCGAGGATCCAGAGCGGCCGTTCGCGGCGATCCTCGGCGGGGCAAAGGTGTCCGACAAGATCAAGGTGATCGACAACCTGCTCAGCAAGGTCGACCTCCTGGTGCTCGGGGGCGGAATGGCGAACACGTTCCTCCTGGCCCAGGGCAAGAGCGTTGGCAAGAGCCTGGCCGAGCACGATCGCGTCGACGACGCGCGCCGGATCCTGGCCGACGCCGAAAAGAAGGGCGTTCGCATCGTCCTGCCGGTCGACGTGATCGTCGCCAAGGAGGTCACCCGAGGTACCGAGTACAAGACCCTCATGGCCGAGAAGATCCCGGCGTCATGGCACATCGTCGATATTGGCAAGCAGAGCCAGGAGGTCATGGAAGCCGCCCTCCTTCCCGCCCGCACGGTGTTCTGGAACGGGCCGGTTGGCGTGTTCGAGATCCCTGTCTTCGGCACCGGCACGCGTGCGATCGCGCGCCTCCTGGCCGAGAAGGCGGATGAGGGCGCGACGGTCGTGGTCGGCGGCGGAGACTCGGTGGCAGCCATCCAGCAACAGGGCCTGGCGGCCAAGATGACCCACATCTCGACCGGCGGTGGAGCCTCACTCGAATTTCTCGAGGGGCGAGAGCTGCCCGGCATCGCTGTGCTCCTGGACCGCCCTTCGGCCGAGGGGGACTCGCCGGCGGCGTCATCGAAGCCGGAGGACGCAGGCCGCGCCAGCCGCGAGCCGTCGGGTGCCAAGGCGTGAACACGATCATCGAGGCGATCGACGCCCGCGAGATCCTCGACTCGCGGGGCAATCCCACCGTGGAGGTCGACGTCGTTCTCGCCGACGGGTCACTGGGGCGCGCGGCCGTCCCGTCCGGAGCCTCGACCGGCGCCCACGAGGCGGTCGAGCTGCGCGACGGGGACAAGGGTCGCTATGGCGGCAAGGGTGTCCTGCGGGCCGTCGTCAACGTCGGCGAGACGATCGGGCCAGCCCTCATCGGCTACGACGCGGCTGACCAGGCCGGCATCGACGGGATGCTCCTCGAGCTCGACGGCACGCCGAACAAGGGCAGGTTGGGTGCCAATGCCCTCCTGGGCGTGTCGTTGGCATGCGCCCATGCCGCAGCGGATGCCCATGAGCTGCCGCTCTACCGCTACCTCGGCGGGGCCGGGGCGAGGATCCTGCCCGTGCCGATGTTCAACATCCTCAACGGCGGCAAGCATGCCCAGGACTCGACCGATTTCCAGGAGTTCATGGTCATGCCGGTCGGCGTCGAGCGATTCAGCGACGCGCTCCGTGCCGGCGCCGAGGTCTTCCACGCGCTCCGAGCCATCCTCCACGACGAGGGGCACGCGACGGGCCAGGGGGACGAGGGCGGCTTCGCGCCATCACTGTCGTCGAACGAGGCGGCGCTAGAAGTGGTGCTACGAGCGATCGAGAAAGCCGGCTATCGACCGGGCGAGGAGGTCGCCATCGCGCTCGATCCGGCGGCCAGCGAGCTTGTCTCCGGCGGCGAGCGCGACGGCGCTCCGATTCGCTATCGCCTGGAACGTGAGGGCCGGACGCTGGAATCCGACGAGCTCATCGACCTGTGGGCGGACTGGTGCGACCGCTACCCCATCGTCTCGATCGAGGACGGGCTGGCCGAGGACGACTGGGACAGTTGGCGACGTCTCAACGAGCGCCTTGGCTCGCGCGTGCAGCTCGTTGGCGACGACCTCCTGGTGACCGATCCAGCACGCATTGCAAGGGCCATCGAGATGGACGCAGCCAATGCAGTGCTGATCAAGCTCAACCAGATCGGGACTCTGACGGAAACGCTCGACGCCATCGCCCTTGCGCGCCGGGCAGGCTGGTCGGCCGTCGTCTCGCACCGGTCGGGCGAGACGGAGGACACGACGATTGCCGATCTCGCCGTCGCGGCGGGCACGGGCCAGATCAAGACGGGCGCGCCCTCCCGCTCGGAGCGAGTCGTCAAGTACAACCGCCTGCTGCGGATCGAAGAGGAGCTCGGCGATTCGGCGCGCTACCTCGGCCGTGCGGCGCTCTCGTCAGCGCGAGCCTGGGAGGGGCCTCGCAGCCGATCAGGGCTGGCGGATGGTGAGCCGCCAGTGCCGGCACGGGCCGGAGCATGAATCGGTTCGCAGACCGCGGTGCCATTGCCGCTGGCTGGGTCGGGGTCGGCATGGCAGTGGTCGTGGGAATCAGCTTCCTGCTCGTCATCCCGATCGAGCCGATCTACTGGCTCCTGGCGCCGCTCGCCGGCGTGCTGATCGGCTACTACGCCAATCAGCGCTCGGAGCGAACCGCGGGGCCGTGGCTCAGGATCCTGGGCAACGCAACCTATGCGGGGCTGGTGACCGCGGCCACGATCGCCCTGCTGCTCCTCGCCGTGAAAGGATTGTTCTTCGCGGCCGACAACGGCTATCGGGATCCGGGCCAGGGTGGAGCACTCACCTGCTCACCCGGCGCTGCTTGTGTCTACGCGCGTTATGTGGCTCAGGATGGCGGGCAGGGGCGCCTTGCTTCGGCCGGGGTGACCGACGTGAGCTCGTTCACGGCCTTCTACTGGAACCAGCAGCTCGGCACGGCGGTGCGCCTCTTCGTCGTCACCCTCGGCGGCGGACTGGTCGGCGGTCTCGTGTTCGGAGTGACGCGTCCCCGGACGGGATCGCAGCTCGCTCCCCGCCAAACCTGACGACGGTCGAAACCAGACTACGGTCGAGGCCTGACGACGGTCGAGGCCTGGCTTCGGACGGCTAGCTGTCCTCGGCCTTCTTGCGGGTAGCCCGCGGCGCGCTCTTTGACTCGCTCGCCTTTGCCTTGGACGTCCCGCTCGACGCCTTGCTCGAGGCCTCAGCTCGTGGCTTGGCGGTTGAAGCCCGCGAAGCCGATGCCTTCGTCTTCGCGGCTGCGGTCGATGTGGCCTTCGCGGGGGTGGCAGATGTGCGCGCCGCGGCCTCGGCGCGCGCCGTCTTGGACAATGCGGCCCGCGCCTTGCCGGCTGCGGTCTGCGCCCCCTTCGCCTTGGTCGCCTTCGATGCGGCAACACGAGCCTTGGCCGCCTTGACGGCCGCGGCCCGACCGGTGGTCTTGGCCGGGTGCCCGGCGGCCTGGACGGAAACACCACCGAGAGCGGCGTTCATCTTGAGAGTCAGTCGCGATTTCCGTCGCGCCGCAGCATTGGGGTGGATGGCCCCGGTCTTGGCTGCCTTGTCGAGGGCGCTGATCGCCTGGGCGAGGGCGGCTGCGGGATCGCCGGTGTCGGGGTGAGCGGCGACTCGGAGCGCCGTCGCCACGTATGTCTTCGCGGCGCTTCGCCGAGGGCCATTGACCGTTTCGCGACGCGCGGCCGTCCGGACGCGTTTGAGAGCTGACGGCGTCCGGGTGCCTGTCCAACCGCGCGGTTTCGTTGCCAACTTCCAACCTCAGAGCATTGGGGGCGAGTTCTGGACCAGCCCGTCAGGAGGGCGCGGACCGGACACGGATCATGGGCGCCCGGCGCGACGGTGCATGGTAGCAGAGGACCTGCGCCGGCGATCGAGCGTCTCGATGATCGAGCGTCGCATCGGCGATCGAGCGGCCGCTTCGACGATCGGGAGTCCCTGCGGCTAGGCCGGGCCGGGCGCGCCCGCTCGGTCATGCCAGACTGTTCGGCGTGGAGGCCATCCTGGGTGGCGCCGTGACAGCCGGCTGCTGGGCGGTCTCGACGCTCTCTTCATCCCGTAGCGCTCGTCGCATCGGCGCGCTGTCGACCCTCGCGTGGGTCATGGTCGTCGGTCTCGCGGTCTCGGTGCCCATCGTCGCCGTTGGCGGCGTCGGACAGGCCCTCACCACGGACCAGGTCGTGCTCCTCGCCATCGCCGGAATCAGCAACGTCGTGGGCCTGCTCTTCGGATACACGGCACTGCGGCTCGGCAAGGTCGCCGTCGTCGCCCCGATCATGTCCACCGAGGGAGCCCTCGGGGCGGTCATCGCGATCGCGGCCGGGGAGCCGCTAGCGGCCGCCAGCGGAGTCGTGCTGGCGCTGATTGCCCTTGGTGTCCTGCTGACAGCAACGGAGGTCCCCGAGTGGTCGCCCGCGGCACGGAACGCCGAGCCTGTCCTCGTCCCGGCCGGGCTGGCCCTCGCGGCCGCGGCCTGCTTCGGCGTGAACCTCTACGTGTCGGGCCGGATCGGGATCGAGCTGTCGGTGGCGTGGGCCGTTCTGCCGGCACGCGTCGCCGGAGCCGTCGTTGTTGCCGTCCCGTTGCTGCTCACGGGCCGCGCGACCCTGACTCGGCAGGCAGTCCCTTTCGTCGTCATTTCGGGGATCCTCGAGGTCGCGGGTATCGCGGCGTTCGCACTGGCGGCGCGCGGCGGCATCGCCGTGAGCTCGGTCGTCGCGTCGCAATTCGCGGCCATCGCGGCAGTCGTGAGCGTGCTGCTGTTCCATGAACGACTGGCCCGCCATCAGCTCGTCGGCGTGACGATCATCGCAACGGGTGTGGCCGTCCTGACGGCGATCCAGGGCTGATCGACGTGATCCCCCAGGACCGCCTGCGCAACTTTTCGATCATCGCCCACATCGATCACGGCAAGTCCACGCTGGCCGATCGCCTCCTCGAGCTGACGCACACGATCGACGCGCGCCAGATGACCAGCCAGGTGCTGGACTCGATGGACCTCGAGCGCGAAAAGGGAATCACGATCAAGGCTCGCGCCGTGCGGCTCGAGTACACGAGCAGTCGCGACGGCCTGGTCTACGGCTTGAACCTCATCGACACGCCGGGCCACGTCGACTTCAGTTACGAGGTAAGCCGAAGCCTGCAAGCGTGCGAGGGGGCGATCCTGGTGGTCGATGCCAGCCAGGGCATCGAGGCGCAGACCCTGGCCAACGTGCATCTCGCCCTACGGGAAGGGCTCACGATCGTCCCCGTGCTGAACAAGATCGACCTCCCGTCGGCCCAGCCGGAGCTCGTGCTGGAGGAGCTGGAGAACGTCCTCGCGATTCCGCGCGAGGAGGTGATCCTCGCCTCGGCCAAGGAGGGCACCGGCGTGCCCGACATCCTGGAGGCCATCGTGGCACGCATCCCGGCTCCCAGGGGGAACCCGAAGGATCGCCTCCAGGGACTGATCTTCGACTCCCACTACGATCCCTACAAGGGCGTCGTGGTCTACGTCCGCCTTGCAGCCGGGACCCTTCACGAGCACGAAGAGGTGCGGCTGATGGCCTCGGGCGCGGAGTCCGAGATCCTCGAGCTTGGCGTGTTCCGGCCCGGGCTCGTGCCTGTCCGCTCGCTCTCGGCCGGCGAGGTGGGCTACGTGGCCACCGGCCTCAAGAGCGTCCGCGACGCACAGGTCGGCGACACCATCACGAGCGCGGGCCGTCCCGCCGCCGAACCGGTGCCCGGGTACCAGGAAGCCAAGAGCCTGGTCTTCGCCGGCCTCTATCCCCTCAGCGGCGAGGATTATCCGCTGCTCCGCGACGCCCTCGAGAAGCTGCACCTCAACGACGCAAGCTTCACCTACAAGGCCGAAAGCTCGGTGGCACTCGGGTTCGGCTTCCGGTGCGGGTTCCTGGGGCTGCTGCACATGGAAATCGTGCAGGAGCGGCTCGAGCGCGAGTTCGGGCTGGATCTGATCGCATCGGCACCGTCGGTCGAGTACCAGGTGGTTCTGACCCACGGCCGGGGAACCGTGGCCGTCGACAATCCCTCGCGCCTGCCCGCCGCCAACGACATCGAAGAGATCCAGGAGCCCTGGGTGAAGCTCTCCGTGGTGACCCCGGCCAGCTACATCGGGCCGCTGATGGAGCTTTCGACCAATCGCCGCGGCGCGTTCCAGGACCTCGAATACCTGGATCCGCAGCGGGTCCTGATGCGCTTCCACATGCCGCTGGCTGAGCTCATCGTCGACTACTACGACCAGCTCAAGAGCCGGACCGCCGGCTACGCGTCGATGGACTACGAAGAGGCCGGCTACCGGCCCGCAAACCTGGTCAAGGTCGACATCATGGTCAACGGCGAACCCGTCGATGCGTTGTCGCTCATCGTCCACCGCGAGCGCGCGCAGAGCACGGGCCGGGTGCTCGTGGAGGCGCTCAGGAAGCTGATCCCGCGGCAGATGTTCGAAGTACCCATCCAGGCCGCGATCGGGTCCAACGTGATCGCCCGCGAAACCGTGCGCGCGCTCCGCAAGAACGTGCTGGCCAAGTGCTACGGTGGGGACATCACCCGGAAGCGCAAGCTCCTCGAGAAGCAGAAAGAGGGCAAGCAGCGAATGAAGCGGGTGGGCTCGGTCGAGATCCCCCAGGAAGCATTCCTGGCGATCCTGCGGATGGGCGAGGGCTGACGGCCCGATGGAGCTCACGACGACGCTGCGCGTCCTCGTCACTCTCGGCATCGTCCTGATTCTCGTGATGCTGCGCGTGGATGCCGAGCGCTTCGGCGCGGCCGAATACGACGAGGCGCGCAGGGACGGGCACTGGCCGTCGCTCGGGCGGCGCCTCGCGTGGTACGCGCTCGGATTCGGACTCGTCATCGCCGCGGCATTCGTCTACCCGCGGGAGGCCACCCACGACCTGTATCTGGGGCTCGGCGACCGGGCCGGCTCGCTCATCGGCGGGCTCCTCTTCGCAGGGATCGGCACCGCCCAGGCTGTGGGTTTCGCCGTGTACCGCTATCACCACGTTCGCCTGCCGGACCCCCGCGCCTATCCCGGGGCGCTGCTCAACGCCGTTGCCACGTCGTTCATCGACGAGGCCGCGTTCCGCGGCATCCTGCTGGCCTTCCTGGTCGGGGCCGGCCTGCCGCCCCTCGTGGCCATCACGGGACAGGCTCTCGCCTACGCGCTGGCAACTCGCCTGGGCGCCCCTGGCCGCGATCGCTACATGCTGGGGCTGGTCCTGTTCGTTGGCTTCGCCAGCGGTCTCCTGACCGTTACCGTCGGGGGGATTGGCGGGGCGTTCCTGGGCCACGCCGTGACGCGTTGCGCGGTCTTCCTGGCGACCGGCCACGCCGGCCAGGTGGCGCCGCGAGGGCGCGAGAAGGAGGACATCGAGCGCAAACGACGAACGCCCGAGGGCTGGAATGCGGTGGGAGCCAGGGATTCGAACAGCGGAGATCGCTGAAGCAGCCACCCGGGCTGCCCCTGGCCCATGACCGAACGGGAGCCGGCCGAACTCGCGACCGGCCTGGAGGCCGCCTCCGGGCCCGCGCCGAGGAGCCTCTACGTCCACGTTCCATTCTGTGTGTCGCTGTGTCCGTACTGCGACTTCGTCGTGTACACGGGTCGTTCGACCCGCGGGCCGCGCAGCCGGATCGACGCATTTGTCGGCGCGCTCAGCCAGGAGCTGGAGCTGCGCGCGGACATCGTTGATGCCCGGTTCGGCGCACTTGGCAGCGTCGCCCGACGTCCGCTCGATACGCTCTATTTCGGCGGTGGGACGCCGTCTCTTCTGCCTCCGGCTTCGATCGCCGCCCTGGTGCAGGTGGTGCGCGAACGCTTCGGTCTTGCGACGGAGGCTGAGGTGACGCTCGAGGCGAACCCCGGGCCGGACGACCGAGGCGATGCCACGGGCTTTGCCGATGCCGGCGTGACGCGCCTCTCTCTGGGCGCGCAGAGTTTTCAGGACGAGGAATTGCGGACACTCGGTCGTCGACACCGCGGGGCCCACGTGGCCGATGCCGTCCTGGCTGCGCGCTCCGCCAGGATTGCCTCGATCAACATCGACCTTCTCTACGACGTTCCCGGCCAGACGCTGGCGAGCTGGACGGACAGCCTCGAGCGGGCCCTGGCCTTGGCACCGGACCACGTCTCGCTGTACGCGCTGACACTCGACGATCCCGACGCCGAAGGACTGACAGGGGAGTTGGGTGACCATCTTCCGACGCGGTCTGGCGCGAGGCGCTGGCGGGCCGCCTCTCGCCGACGCCAGGACGACGAACGCGCCACGGCCATGTACCACCACGCGACGGCTCTCCTTGCCGGCGAGGGCTGGCGTGCGTACGAGATCAGTAACTGGGCGCGGCGTGGCCACGAGAGCCGCCACAACCTGGCCTACTGGTGGCGGCAGCCATATGAAGCCGTGGGACCCGGTGCGCACGCCTTCGACGGCACCCGAAGGCGCTGGAACGCGGCCCGCCTCGAGGGCTACCTCGCCGCCCTGCAGCCGCCCGATGGTTCGAAGCCGATACTCCCGCCGGGCTCCTCGGAGACGGTTGATGCATCGACCGCTGCCGCCGAGAGCATGATCCTCGGGCTGCGCCTCGACACCGGCGTGCCTGCGGAGCTCATGGCGGAGCCAGCCCTCACCGACGCCTTTGCCTGGGCGAAGTCGCTTGGCTTTCTGCTCGTCGATGGCAGCAGGGTCCGCCTTACCACCCGCGGCCGCCTGTTCTCGAACGAGCTGTTCGCCCGCCTGATTTGACCGGGGAAAACGGGGAATGGGGCCGCCCCGCGGCTGCGTTGACACTCGTAGGACGCGACTGCTACCATGCCCTCGAACGAATTAGCACTCTACCCGTGAGAGTGCTAACCGGCTGAGCAATCAACTCAGAAGGTCTTACTCAGAACTCAGAACGGCTCTCCCAGCTGGAAGAAGGCCCCACCTTGGCGCGTCGAATCCGCCCCGCGGGCCCGCTGGACTCCCGAGCGCAGGCGATCCTCCGGGCCGTCATCGAGGAATACGTCACCACCGCCGTGCCGGTCGGCTCGCAGGCGCTTGTTGCCCGTTACGCGCTGTCCGTCAGCAGCGCCACGGTGCGCGGGATCCTCGCTGACCTCGAGGCGGCCGGCTTGCTGACCCATCCCCACACGTCGGCCGGCCGTATTCCCACCGACGACGGCTACCGCTTCTATGTCGAGTCGATCGTCGAGGCGACCCCGCTCCCGCACGTCGAGCAGCTGATGATCCGCCATCAGTTCGGCCAGGTCGAGTTCGCCAACGAACACTGGTTCCGCCTGGCGGCGACGACCCTTGCATCGGTGACCGGGTCGGCGGGTCTCGCGACTCCTGCCAAGCCCCGTTCGGCCCGCATCCGACGGATCGACCTGGTCGCCATCCAGGAGCGGCTCGCCAGCCTCGTGCTGGTCCTCCGCGAGGGGACCATCAAGCAGGCCCTCCTGACCCTCGACGCGCCAACCGACCAGGAATCCTTGAGCGCCGTGGCGCGCCGGCTCAACGAAGCCTTCCTCGACCGAACGGCGAACGAGATCGACGCCCGCGTGGAGCGCTTCGACCCGGACGATCCCGCGAACGTGCTCGTCCGCAAGATCGCCCAGCGGATCGGGCGAACGATGCGCGAATTCGACGACGCGATGATCGCCGAACTGTTCAGCGACGGGCTCCTCAACGTCATGTCCGCGCCAGAATTCGCGCAGAGCGAGAAGCTGCGGCGCGTGTTCTCTGCGCTCGAGGATCGAGCCTATCTGGGCCGCCTGTTGGGCAGCGTTGCCGGTGGAGGCCGCGTGCAGGTCTTCATCGGTCACGAGAACCCGCCCGAGGACATGCGCGAGGTTTCGCTCGTCCTGGCCCCGTATGGACAAGCGGGTCGAGCCCTGGGCGTCGTGGGCGTCCTCGGCCCTACCCGCATGGCTTACCCGCACGCGATCGGCACGGTCCGGTTCGTGTCGGGACTGATGAATGAGCTGGTGGATCACCTTTATGCCTGAGATGGACGGCCAATCTCGCGACCGGCACGGTCGCTCGGCCAGTCGACACGACGCGACCGAAAAAAGCCAGCGAACCCGCGCCCAGGAGCGCGCTGACGAGATCGACATCTCGCCGACGCACCTGCTCGCTGAGATCGAAGGGCTCAACGCCGAGCTCGCCGCGGCCAGGAAGCAGTCGGACGAGTATCTGGCCGGTCTCCAGCGGGAACGCGCGGAGTTCACGAACTTCCGGCGGCGTACCACCGAGGAGCGGGAGCAGTGGCTCGGCCTGGCCAGCGAATCGCTGATCCGCAAGATGCTGGCCATCGCCGACGACTTCGATCGGGCGATCGAGGCCATGCCGGCGGAGCTGGCCGAGAACCCGTGGGCACAGGGTGTTGCCGCGATCGACCGCAAGCTCCGTCAGCTGCTCGAGAGCGAAGGCGTCAGCCCGCTCGAAACGGTCGGCAAGGCCTTCGATCCCCGGGAGCACGAGGCGATCAGCAGCGTGCCGGGGACTGGCCGGCCGCAGGGCGAGGTCGTCGCGGAGGTCCAGCGCGGCTACAGACTGCGCGATCGCGTCCTTCGGCCGGCTCTCGTAGCCGTGGCTTCAGACGGCGACGGGCGTGGCGAGTCGGCACCTGCAGACGACGACTCAAGGGACAACTAACTCAACCAACACCGAATCAGCGACCAGGAGCAAGGAACACAAATGGGCAAGATCATCGGCATCGACCTCGGGACGACGAACTCGGTCGTGGCCGTGATGGAGGGCGGGGAGCCCACCGTCATCGCCTCGGCCGAAGGTGGACGCACCGTTCCGTCGGTCGTCGCCTTCACCAAGACTGGGGAGCGGCTCGTCGGCCAGCTGGCGAAGCGCCAGGCCGTCACCAACCCGGCGAATACCGTCTACTCGATCAAGCGCTTCATGGGGCGTCGCTGGGATGACCCGGAAGTACAGCGCAGCAAGGAGCTCGTGCCCTACAAGGTCGAGAAGGATCCCAAATCGGACGGGGTCCGCGTCGTTCTGGCCGACGGCAAGAGCTACACGCCGCCCGAGATCAGCGCGATGATCCTCCAGAAGCTGCGGACCGACGCGGAGGCCTACCTGGGGGAGAAGATCACCGAGGCGGTCATCACCGTCCCGGCGTACTTCGACGATACGCAGCGCCAGGCAACCAAGGATTCCGGGCGCATCGCCAGCCTCGACGTCAAGCGGATCATCAACGAGCCCACCGCCTCGGCGCTCGCCTACGGGTTGGACAAGAAGCACGACGAGAAGATCGCCGTGTACGACCTCGGCGGCGGCACGTTCGACATCTCCATCCTGGAGCTGGGCGAGGGTGTCTTCGAGGTCAAGGCGACCAACGGTGATACGCATCTTGGCGGGGACGACTTCGACCAGCGCGTGATCGAATGGCTGCTGGCCGAGTTCAAGAAGGACCAGGGCATCGACCTGGCGAAGGACCAGCAGGCCCTCCAGCGACTCAAGGAAGCCGCGGAAAAGGCGAAGATCGAGCTTTCGTCGACGATGTCGACTGAGATCAACCTGCCATACATCACGGCAGATGCCGCCGGTCCCAAACACCTCGTCATGACGCTCACCAGGGCGAAGCTTGAGGAGCTCGTGCGCGACCTGGTCGAGAGAACGCGTGGCCCCGTGCAGAACGCCATGAAGGACGCCGGCCTCTCGCCGGCCGAGATCAACGAGGTGATCCTGGTCGGCGGCCAGACGCGGATGCCGGCGGTGGTCGAAGCGGTCAAGGCGATGTTCAACGGCAAGGAGCCGCACAAGGGCGTCAACCCCGACGAGGTGGTTGCCGTGGGAGCGGCCATCCAGGCCGGTGTCCTGGGCGGCGAGGTCAAGGACGTCCTGCTGCTCGACGTCACCCCGCTGTCGCTCGGGATCGAGACCCTGGGCGGCGTCATGACCAGGCTGATCGACCGGAACACCACGATCCCGACGTCGAAATCGCAGGTCTTCTCGACCGCATCGGACAACCAGTCACAGGTCGAGGTGCACGTGCTGCAGGGCGAGCGTGACTTCGCCAACGACAACAAGACGCTCGGGCGCTTCATCCTCGACGGCATCCCGCCCGCGCCGCGCGGAGTGCCGCAGGTCGAGGTCGGCTTCGACATCGATGCCAACGGCATCCTCGACGTCAAGGCGAAGGATCGCGCCACCTCGAAGGAGCAGCAGGTCCGCATCACGGCCTCGTCGATGCTCTCGAAGGACGACGTCGACACGATGGTCCGGGACGCCCAGGAGCACGCCGACGAGGATCGCCGGCGGCGCGAAGAGGTCGAGACCCGGAACCAGGCCGAACAGCTCACTTATCAGGCCGAGCGGACCCTGACGGATCTCGCCGACAAGGTTTCGTCCGAGGACAAGGCCGATGTGGAGGCGAAGATCTCGTCCGTGCGAGAGGCTCTGAAGGGTTCGGACCTGGACGTCGTCCGCAGCGGGGCTCAGGCTCTGACCGAGACACTGCAGCGCGTGTCGACCGCGGCCTACCAGGCTGCTGCTTCATCGGCCGGCGGCTCGGACGGGGCAAGACCGTCCGGTGGCGACGGCGACGGCGGTCCTTCCGGCGAGGGCGGCGGCGAGGCAGGCGGGTCAGACGCAACTGGCGAGGGGGCGCCGGCTGGCGAAGAGACTGTCGAGGGCGAGTACAAGGAAGTCTGACGCCGCCTCCGCTCGCTCATCACAGACGAGAAGCCGCGGGCGATCCGCCCGCGGCTTCTCCATGTCCTCGGCCTCTTGGTTCGGGTATCCGCCCGCCCGGGAGCCGCGTACTACCCCGCTGAGCGTCATGGCGGGCGCCAGAGGGCCAATTCCCGCGAGACGAGCGCGAGGCACTCTCCTCGCCCATCGCCCCCGATTTCGAGCCTCAACGTGAGCACGGAAGAGTCCTTCGCGTTCGTTTCGGAGCCCATTTTCGGTGCCCGGTGCGCGCCTGGAGGGAATTTGGTACCAACAGGACCCCAGCCAGCGTTCCTAAAGGGCGCCGAAGCCATTCTGAGACGCCTGGTCCGCGCTTCGGAAGGACAGTCGCGAAGATCGCCTGATGCTCCGCGAGCCTGCGGCGTGTGGTCGTCGTTTTCTCGATCACAAGGTCTCGAGAGGCCGGCAGTTGTGGCCAGCCCCGCTGTCGGGCGACGACGGGAGCAAGTCGTGCTTTCCGGTCGAGCGCCATCAATGTGCCCTGCAGGTCGGGGATGACCGACTTCACCTCGACGACGAGCAGGGCACCGGCCTCCCTGTGCCACGCCAGAACGTCGATTGAGCCGCGCTCGCCATAGATTCGAGAACGAAGCTTCGACCACCACTTGCCATCCGTAACGGCGGAGACGACGGACCACGAGATCGACCAGCGCTGCGTGTCGCCTATCGAGCAGGCGCTCGAGACCTTCGCCGCGCCAGAGCACCCTGAGGTCCAGGCGCGCACCCAGTGCCTGTGTGACAGTGTCTACCGTCATGATCGAGATCCCTCGCAGCTCGCCACGCTCAATCCGCGAGACCACGCTTCGCGACATTGCTGCCCGATCAGCGACGTCCTGCTGGCGCCAGCCGCGGCGCCGACGAAGGGCCTGCGGGCTTCGGCCGAAGCGGATCGGATCCATCGGGCCAAAAGGATGACCGCGTGACCTCATCACTGACTTACTTCGAGGGCCGGTCCCCCGTCGCGACTCAATTCCTGTCACCCGGTGGCGGCATCGGCTCCCAGAGTGACATCCATGACGGCGGACCCGCGGTACCATCGCGGACCCATGGCCCAAGCCCAATCGCCCGAATCCTCGCTGATCCATGCCCGCGGGCTGACCAAGCGCTTCGGCGACTTCACCGCCGTGGACGCCATCGATTTCGATGTCGCACCAGGGGAGGCGTTTGGCTTCCTCGGCCCCAACGGGGCCGGCAAGACCTCGACCATGCGCATGATCGGCTGCGTCTCGCCCAAGACAGAGGGCACGCTCACGGTGCTAGGCATGGAGCCCGCGACGTACGGCCCTCTGATCCGCGCTCGCATCGGAGTGGTGCCCCAGGAGGACACGCTCGACCAGGAGATGACGGTCCGCGACAACCTCGTTATCTATGGCCGCTACTTCAACCTGCCGCGCGCCGAGGCGCGGCGACGGGCCGACCAGCTGCTGGATTTCGTGCAGCTGACGGAACGTGCCGAGTCGTCGGTCGAGCCCCTGTCCGGCGGCATGAAGCGTCGCCTGACCATCGCCCGCTCGCTGATCAACGAGCCAAGCCTCTTGCTGCTCGACGAGCCAACGACGGGTCTCGATCCCCAGGCGCGCCACCTGCTGTGGGACCGCCTCTACCGGCTGAAGCAGCGCGGCACGACGCTCGTCCTCACGACGCACTACATGGACGAGGCCGAGCAACTGTGCGATCGCCTGGTTGTGATGGACAAGGCGCGGATCGTGGCGGGCGGTTCGCCACGGGAGCTGATCGACCAGTACTCCTCCCGAGAGGTGCTCGAACTCCGCTTTGCGTCGGACATCGTCGAGTCGCTGGACGGGCAGCTCGAGCAGCTTCTCGACGGGCGCGCCGAACGCGTGGAGCGCCTGCCAGACAGGGTGCTCGTCTACGCGGCGGATGGAGAGGCCGCTGCCGTCGCGGTCCACGCTGCAGGACTCAGACCGGAGAGCAGCCTCGTGCGACGGAGCACGCTGGAGGACGTCTTTCTACGGCTCACCGGTCGCAGCCTGATCGAGTAGCCAGCCTGACCGAATGACCGCGCCCGCCGTCCATGTCTTCGAGCACCGGCTGGTCTCTTACCGCCGCACGTTCCGTGGCTCGCTGTTCAGCTCGTTCCTGCAACCGGCGCTGTTCCTGACGGCGATGGGCGTCGGTCTGGGCGCTCTCGTGAATAGACCGGGAAATGCGGCGCTCGGCGGGGTGTCCTACCTCGTCTTCCTGGCGCCCGGCCTGCTGGCCGGTACCGCGATGCAGACGGCCGCCTTCGAGTCGACCTTCCCGGTAATGGCGGCCATCCGCTGGGTCCGCAGCTATGTGGCGATGCTCGCGACGCCGATCGGCGTGAACGACATCGTCATCGGCCAGCTGGCCTGGATCGCGGTTCGCCTGACGATGGTCGCCACGATCTTCGTCGCGATCATGACCCTGTTCGGCGCGACGCACTCGCCGGCGATCCTGCTTGCAATCCCGGTTGCGGTCCTGACTGGGATGGCCTTCTCCGCGCCGATCGCCGCCTTCAGCGCGACCCAGGAAAATGCGGAGGGCTTCAACATGCTCTTCCGCTTCGTCATCAACCCGCTGTTCCTGTTCTCGGGGACCTTCTTTCCCGTCGGTCAGCTTCCGGCGCTCCTCCAGCCGATCGCCTACGTGACACCGCTCTACCACGGGGTTGCGCTCGCTCGCCAGCTGTCACTCGGAACGGGAACCGTCTCCGAGGCGATCCTTCACGGCGGCGTCCTGGTCGCCTTCGTCGTGGTCGGCGTTGTCGCGTGCCTCATCACATTCCGGCAGAGACTCGTCAAGTGACGGTTCTGAGTCGCGTCTCCAGCCCGTTCGCCTTCGGAAGCGGACGAGCTCGCTTCCTCATCGAGCGCAACGTCTACGTCTACCGGCGGACGTACATGACGCTCGTGTCCGGCTTCTTCGAGCCGCTGTTCTACTTGCTCGCGATGGGCTTCGGGCTGGGTGTCCTCGTCGGCCAGGTTCCGGGGCCCGACGGACGGGATATTTCGTACACGGTGTTCATCGCGCCGGCGCTGCTGGCTGCCTCGGCGATGAACGGCGCGATCTACGACAGCACGTTCAACGTCTTCTTCAAGCTCAACTACGAGAAGGTCTACAACGCCGTGCTGGCCACCCCGCTCGGGGTCGGCGACGTCGCACTCGGAGAGATCATCTGGGCGCTCATCCGAGGGCAGCTGTACGCGATCGGTTTCATGGGCGTCGTCCTGCTGCTCGGCCTGATGCCCTCCGCGTGGGGGTTGCTCGCCGTCCCAGCGTCGGTCCTGCTGGGCTTCGCGGCGGCCGGCCTCGGCATGGCGGCGACTTCGTTCATGAAAACCTGGCAGGACCTCGATCTCGTGCAGCTCGTGGTGCTCCCGGTCTTCCTGTTCTCCGGCACGTTCTACCCGCTGTCGGTGTATCCGGAACCGCTGCGCACGATCGTTCAGTTCTCACCCCTCTATCGCGGCACAGACCTGATCCGCCGCCTGATGACGGGGGCGCTCGATCCGGTCATGCTCCTCGATCTCGGCTATCTCGCGCTGCTCGGCATGGTCGGGCTGGCAATCGTGTCGCGGCGCTTGGACAAGCTGCTGCTCAAGTGAGACGCCGCCCCCTTCGACGCCGCCGTCGACGCCGAATGTGACCGATCCTGACGAGCGGGCCACGCGTCTATCGGCGTTGGCCGAACTCAACACTGAGGTCATAGCCTGCCGACGCTGCCCCCGCCTTGTTGCCTGGCGGGAGGAGGCGGCCCGCCAAAGGCCGCGCCGCTATGCGTCCGACGCGTACTGGGCCAAACCCGTGCCGGGTTTCGGCGACCCCGATGGGGGCATCCTGATCGTCGGCCTGGCTCCGGCCGCGCACGGAGGCAACCGGACCGGCCGGATATTCACCGGCGACCGCTCGGGCGACTTTCTGTTTGCCTCGCTGCACCGGGTGGGGCTGGCCAATCAGTCGACGAGCGTTTCCCGGGACGACGGCCTCCAGCTGCGAGGCGCGTACGTCGCTGCGATCGTCCGCTGCGCGCCGCCAACCAACAGGCCGACGCCGGAGGAGCGCGACACCTGCCTGCCATACCTGGTCCGGGAGCTGCGCATCCTGAGCGAAGTCCGCGTCATCGTCGCCCTGGGCGCGTTCGCCTGGGACGGGGCCCTGCGCGCGCTCGCGGCTCTCGCCTACGTCGCCCGCCCGCGGCCTGCCTTCGGCCATGGCACCGAGGCCGTCGTTGGGCCGTACCGCCTGATCGGCACCTATCACCCGAGCCAGCAGAACACGTTCACCGGCAAGCTGACCGAGGCGATGCTCGACGCGATCTTCGTTCGGGTTCGAGCCTTCGCCGAGGTCGCTCGGTAGACTCTCGGCCAATGGCAACCGAGCTCGACTACTACGCAGTCCTGGGGGTTTCACGCGAAGCGACGGAAGCCGAGCTGAAGCGGGCCTTCCGCAAGCTCGCGCAGCAGTGGCACCCTGACGTGAACAAGGATGCCGCGGCGCATGAGCGCTTCAAGGAGATCAACGAGGCCTACCAGGTCCTGTCCGATCCGCAGCGGCGCCAGGCGTACGACCTGTTCGGACGGGCCGGCGTGGCTGGCGCAGGTGAGGGCTTCGGGGCCGGATTCGAGGGCGGCTTCGGGGGTTTTGGGGACATCTTCGATGCGTTCTTCGGTGGCGGCACGGGTACGGCCCGGCGCGGTCGCCCTGCCCCCGGCGCCGACCTGCGCTACGACCTGCGGATCACCTTCGAGGAAGCGATCCTCGGGGTCGAGAAGGAGATCGAATTCCCCGTCCTTGAGCGCTGCCCAACCTGCAGCGGGTCGGGCGCCAAGCCGGGAACGTCGCCCACGACGTGTCCTCAATGCAACGGCCGCGGCGAGGTTCGGACGGTTCGCCAGACGATGCTGGGGCAGATGGTCAACGTCTCGGCCTGCCCGCGCTGCCGCGGTGAGGGCCGGATCGTCGAGCAGCCCTGTGAAACGTGCCGGGGCGACGGCCGTTTCGAGAAGCGCAAGAAGCTGCGCGTCACGATCCCCGCGGGCATCGACGAGGGACACCAGATCCGCCTGTCCAACGAGGGTGAAGTCGGTCCACGCGGCGGAGCTGCGGGGAGCCTGTACGTCGCGGTCCACGTCGCGCCCCACAAGCGGTTGAGTCGCGAGGGCACGGAGCTGTTCTACGAGCTCGGTGTCTCGATCGCGCAGGCGGCACTTGGAACGACGATCAAGGTGCCCACGATCGAAGGCGACGAGGAGGTCGAGATCAAGCCGGGGACGCAGCCCGGAACGGAGGTGCGGCTGCGCGGCCGGGGCGTCCCGCACCTTAGGCGGTCGGGGATGCGCGGCGACCTGCACGTGCTCATCAACGTCGCCATCCCGACCAAGCTCAACAAGCGCCAGCGCGAGCTGCTTGAAACCTACGCAGCCGAGTCCGGAGAACAGGTCGGGTCGAACCCAGGGCGCATCTTCGAGCGCGTCCGCGACGCACTTGGCTGAGGAGGACGGCACCTCGGCTGAGGGGACGTGGCTCGAGCTGGCGGTCACCGCCGACCTCGAAGCCGTCGAAGCCGTTAGCGAGATCCTGTCACGCGTCGCGTCCGGCGGCGTGAGCGTCGAGCCGGCGTTCGAGCTCCTCCACGAAGGCCTCGATGCCCGCGTCGATCCCGCCCGGCCGGCGATCGTCCGCGGTTACCTTCCGGGACGCGACCGCCTGGCCGCACGGAGAGCCGTGGCCGCTGCTCGCGAGGGCCTCGGTCATCTCCAGGCTTTCGGCCTGCGGCCGATCGGGGAGCTCCAGACCCGCGTCGTCCACGAATCGGACTGGGCAAGCGCATGGAAGCGGCACTTCCCGGTGCTGCGGGTCGGCCGGCGAGTCGTCATCCGTCCCACCTGGCGACGCCATCGACGTCAGCGGGGTGAGGTCGTCCTTGCGCTCGACCCTGGAATGGCGTTCGGCACCGGGCTCCACCCGACCACCCGGCTGTGCCTTGCCGGTATCGAGCGCTGGGCGGACGACGGCCGGCTGACGGCCGAATCGCGCGTCCTCGACGTTGGCTGCGGATCCGGCATCCTGGCCATCGCGGCGGGACTCTTCGGCGCCGGCCATATCCTCGGCCTCGACCCCGATCCGATCGCCGTCGAGGCGACGGCCGCCAACGCGAAGCGCAACGGGCTCGCCGCTCGGCTGCACGTCCGGCGCGGCAGCCTGCCATCGCGTGAGGCGCCCGTTGATTTCGTCCTCGCCAATCTGATCGCCTCGCTGGTGGTCGACCTGGCGGCAGGTTTCGCGCGGGAGATGCGGCCGGGCGGACGCCTGTTGGCCTCGGGCATCTTCGTCGATCGAGAAGCGGACGTCCGTCGGGCATTCAAAACGGCAGGCCTGACGCCGAGCGGCCGCTGGGTCGAGGGAGAGTGGGTCGCCCTGGAAGCCACGGCCCGGTCGGAAGGGTCCCCCCTACAATCGTCCGGTGGCCGCTGACTGCCTGTTCTGCCGGATCGCTGCCGGCGAGATCCCGTCCGACCAGGTGCATTCCGACGATCTGGTGGTTGCATTCCGGGACATCGCGCCGCGTGCACCGACGCACATCCTCATCCTCCCGCGCGAGCACATTCCGTCGGCCGCCTCCCTCACCGAGGAGCATGGTCCGCTACTGGGCCGGATCTTTGCCGTGATTGCTGAGACCGCGCGGAAGGAGGGCATCGCCGACTCCGGCTACCGGATTGTCTCGAATGTGGGCCGCTGGGGCGGCCAGACCGTCGACCATCTCCACTTTCACCTGATGGGCGGCCGCCCGTTCACGTGGCCGCCGGGGTGAGCCGGCGGTCCCACGCCATCGGGCTCGCCATTGCCGGCATGGCCCTGGCAGTCGTATCCGGTGGCTGCGGCACGGCGTCCCGGAACGCGACATCCGAACCAACCGCCAGCCTTCCCATCGCGTCGATCTCGCCGGTGATCGCGTTGACCCAAGCGCAGGTCGTGCGCGCGCTTAGCGCGGCAGGCCTGGCGCTGACCGCAGCCCGCCTACCGTTTCGGCCGCCCGAGCCACCCGATCTGATGGCAGTACCGCGGGCTGTATTCCAGGCGGTGCTCCCGGCCGACCCGACACACGGCTACATCGTCGTCTACCAGCTGCGTGACGAAGCCACCGCGGCCACGGCTGGGCGGGAGCTGGCCGACTATCTCGCCACCGGCTATGGCCGCACGCAGTTCCCGCCCGACGCCAATCACGTCCTTCGCCAACTCCAGACAACCCTGATCTCGTTCTCCTGGTCGCCTGCCAGCTCGCCGGACCCGAACACCTCGAAGATCGCCGATGCCCTGCAGACGGTGGGAACGCCGATCGACGTCCCCCGGTAGCGCCAGCCTCACCCGGCGGCGACCTCCTCGGCGGTCCGGTCCTGGGTCGTCGCGGCCTCGGCGGTCGGCGCCGGTTGTGTCCCGCCCACCCACGCTCGGACCTCGTTCCGCTTGACCTTGAAGGTGTGCGTCCGTGGAAAGTCGTCGTGTGGCCACAGACGCCACCCTGAAAGGCGCTGGTTGATTCCCAGGGTTGCATTGGCCTGCTTGACGAGCGGCTCGATCCTCTCGTGGAGCGCTTCCTGGCGCGCGGCCGCTTCGAGACGGTCAAGGTCATGGCCCGCCGGGGCAAGGACCACGGCCTCGATCCTGCCGGGCCTCGTCTCGACCACCACCGAATCTCGGACGCCCGCCACCCGGAGGGCGTTCTCGATGTCCTCGGGGTACACGTTGAAGCCGTTCGGCAGCACGATCATGTCCTTCGTCCGGCCCATCAGGATCAGCCGGCGGGACTCGTCCAGCCGCCCGATGTCGCCCGTCCTGTACCAGCCGTCCGACGTGAACGCCGCGGCGGTCGCGTCGGGGTCCTGCCAGTAGCCCTTGAACAGGGTCGGGCCGGCGAACTGGACCTCGCCGTCCTGGGCCAGGCGCATCCGGACCGGTGGCATCGGTCGGCCCACGGTGCCGGCCTTGTGGTCCGAGATCGTCTGGCAGGCACCGAACCCGGTTTCCGTCGCGCCATAGCCCTGGATCACGACGATGCCCATGTCCTCCCACGCCTGCTGGACGGCCGGTGGCAGGAAGGCGCCCGAGGAGACGAACAGGCGGAAGCTGCCGCCCAGCCTCGAGTGGACGGAACGGAAGAGCCAGCGCCGGGCGGAGTAGGGGAGCCGCCGGGCAATCCGTCGAAGGCGGTCGAATGCCGTCGCTCGCCCGGACTTTTCGACCTCCCGCTCGATCGCCGTCCAGAAGAGTTCGAGGATCTGCGGAACGACCACCATGGATGTGGTGCGGTGATCGCGGATTGCCTCGAAGATCGTGCGCGGGTTGCGACTGCGGACATACAGGATGCTCGCGCCGACGTCGAGCGCGTAGAGCAGCGAGACCGCCTGCTCGAACAGGTGCGAGAGGGGCAGCAATGACACGATCCGGTGCTCGATCGGCGGGATGACCTTGTGCATCGCGCCGATCGAGGCCAGCACGTTGTCGTGGGCCAGCATCACGCCCTTCGGAGTGCCCGTTGTCCCGCTCGTAAAGACGAGCTCGAAGATCTCGTCCGGCGCGGGTCGCTGCCAGGAGCGGGCCTGCGCCTCCCAGTCGGCCGGGAAGCTCGTGTCCGGATCCGCGGTCAACGCCTCGAGCGAGGACGTCGGGTACGAGGTCAACCCTGCCTCGGCGGGATCCGGCGCATCGCGGCCGCTTCCGAGCACCAGTCTCCGAGGTTCTGCCCGGGCGGCGATCTTCTCGATTGCCGAGGGCGCCATTCGCAGGTCGAGCGGCACCAGAACGAGCCTGGCCCGCATGGCACCGATGTACAGCGCCGGCAGCTCGGGCATGGAGGGCGACCACGTCAGGAGTCGGTCGCCCGGTTGCAGGCCGAGCGCGCGCAGCCGCCAGGCCACGATGAGGCCGCGGCGCTCGAGCTCGCGGTAGGAGTAGCGAGTTCCGGCGCCGTCGTCGGACTGCAGCGCCAGCGCGGGCTTGTCGGCGTGACGAGCGACGGCTCCGTCAAGGAGGTCCAGAAGGGTCGGCATTCTGGCCCAGCCTACTCCGACCCGGTCCGCCGGATCGGCTCGCGTGCCGGTTGGAGGCGCTGGTAGAGGTAGGCGCTCAGAAGGAGCAGGATGCCCAGCGCGATGAACGACAGCACCCCGTAGGCGACGTCGAGGGAGGCGAGATCGACTGCCAAGACCTTGAGGGTGACGAGCATGCACCACCTGACGCGCTGGTCCCCGAGCCGTTGCAGTTTCCGCGTTTGTTTCTGCTGTTTGACCCCTCCGAGGGCCTCGGCTATGCTCCGCCGGCTCGCGGCCCGTCCCTGGTGGCAGGCGCGGGCTCCGTCGACGGTGGGCCACCGGCTCGACGGGCGAATGGTTGGCCTGGGGAGGTGATCCCGGATTGGCAGAAGTCCGCGTGGGTGAGAACGAGACGTTCGAAAGCGCCCTGCGACGCTTCAACAAGAAGATCCAGCAAAGCGGCATCCTCGCCGAGGCTCGCCGTCGCGAGCACTACGAGAAGCCGAGCGTCAAGCGCAAGCGCAAGGAAGCGAAGCGCAAGAAGAACGCCCGGACGCCGCAGGCCTAGTCCCCCGGGCTGACCGCCGGCCTCGCATCTCGCGGGTCGGAACCCCGCCACTCAGCCGGGTCAAGCACGCCAGCGGGCCGGGACCCGCCGAGGTGGCATTTCCGGTGACCCTTCGAGATCGCATTTCCACCGAGCTGACCGCAGCCATGCGGTCGGGCGATGCCCTGCGCCGCGACACACTGCGAATGGCGACCAACGCGGCCTATACCGTCGAGAAGCGGCAGGGCCGCGCTCTCACCGACGACGAGCTGCTGGCCGTGCTCGTCCGCGAGGTTAAAACCCGGCGTGAGTCCGTCGAGGCTTTCCGCGGCGGCGGCCGCGAGGACCTGGCCACGAAGGAAGAGGCGGAGATCGCGATCCTCTCCGAGTTCCTGCCGGAGCCCCTGTCAGAAGCAGAGCTCCAGGCACTCGTTGACGAGGCCATGGCGGCGACCGGAGCGAGCTCGGCGCGGGACATGGGCAAGGTCATGGGCTGGCTGGCACCCCGGACACGCGGGCGCGCCGACGGCAAGCGGCTTAGCGAGGTTGCCGCGCAGGCGCTCGCCCGGGTCGACATTGGCTCGCACGACGCCGCGGCCGGTCAGGCGATCAAGCGCACGGCGGGGCACTAGGAAACTCGATGCTTTCGACGCTGGCCGAGAGAGCCACTCCATTCAGTCGCCGGGACGCCGTGCGGCTGGCGGTCTTCGCCTGCTTCCTCGTCGCGGCCATGACCGTGATCCTGGCCGCCGATATCGTGCCTCGAGGCCTCGGCCTACAGGTGGGCCAGGTGGCGCCCGACGACATCCGCGCTCCACGCCAACTCGACGTGGTCAGCCAGGTCGCAACGGACCAGGCGCGCCAGGCTGCCCGCGACAGTGTGCCATTCAAATACGACTACACGCCCGAACGCGCGGCTACGATCGCGGACCAGCAGGGAGCGGCCTTCTCGCGTTCGGTCGCCGCAGCGGACGCCGCGTTCCAGGCCAGCCTCAAGCCCGCGGCGCGCCAGGAGTTGCTCAAGTCGGTCCTGCCGAACCTCGGGGGAGATGTCCGAGGGACCTTCCTCGCCCTGACGCCCGATTCCTGGAAAACCGTTCGCTCAGAGGCGGCGCGACTGCTCGACGAAGTCGAGCGAACCGAGCTTCGGGACACCGAGGTCGCAGCCTCCCAGGCCACGCTGAGCGGGCGGGTGGCGCCGTCTCTGACCGCCGCCCAGCGGGATCTCGTGATCGCGCTCGTCCAGCCGCTGCTGGTCCCGAACTCGTCCTATAGCCAGGCGCAGACGGACCAGGCGCGCCAGCGCGCTGCCGACACGGTCACGCCGATCCACGCTTTGATCCAGCAGGGCCAGACCATCGTGCGCAAGGGCGATCCGATCACCGCCCAGGATCTCGAGAAGATCAACGCTTTCGACCTGAACCGCTCGGCGCTCGACGCAGCGAAGCTCGCCGGCTGGGCGCTGCTGGCGGGCGTGTTCGTGTTCCTGCTCCTCGCGTGGGTCTGGCGCTTCCGCCCGTCGCTCTGGCATCGCGACAACGCGCTGCTGCTGGTCGGTCTGATCCTGGTCGTGGCGACCTTCGGATTGAAGCTCACCGCTGGACGCTTGATCCTGGCTTTCTTCGTTCCGACCGCCGCGGCCGGCATGCTGATCGCGATCCTCCTCGACCCAGGAGCCGCAATGGTCGTCATGGCCGTGCTGGCGCTCATCGGTGGCGCGGCGAACGGTGGATCGATCGAGATGGCAACCTACATCTTCGTCGGTGGCTTCGTCGGGATGATGGCGGTCCGCCGCGGCGACCGGCTCAACGCGTTCATCCAGGCGGCCATCGCCATGACGATCGTCAACGCCGTCGTCGTATCGACGTTCGCCCTGCTCGGCGAGCACGACGTGACCGGGGTGTTCCAGCTGTGGGGTGCCTCCGTCGCGGCGGCGGTTGGCTCGTCGGTGGCGGCCGTCGGGACCTTCGCCGTACTGGGTAACCTGTTCGGCATCCTGACCGTGTTCCAGCTGCTCGAGCTGGCCAACCCGTCGCAGCCGCTGCTGCGGCGCCTGCTGGTCGAGACGCCGGGCACCTACCACCACTCGATCATGGTCGGCAACCTGGCCGAACGCGCCGCCGAGGCGATCGGGGCCGATCCGTTGGTGACCCGCGTGGCTGCGTACTACCACGACATCGGCAAGCTCGCCAATCCCCTGGCGTTCATCGAGAACCAGGCCGGCGCCGAGAACATCCACGATCAGCTCCAGCCGCAGGTCTCGGCGAGCGTGCTCAAGCAGCACGTCGCCGACGGCATCGACATCGCCTACAAGGCCAAGCTGCCGACGGCGCTGATCGCCTTCATCCCGCAACACCACGGGACGGCGATCATGAGCTACTTCTACGCACGAGCGAAGGAGCAAGCGGCAGAGCCGTACGGGGGTCTTGCTACGGCCGCGGGCGCCAAGGCGGCCGAGGCGGTCGACGAACGGCGATTCCGCCACATGGGCCCGAAGCCGCAATCTCGCGAGGCCGCGGTGCTCATGCTCGCCGACGGGGTGGAGGCGTCGGTACGATCTCTGTCTGCGCGCGACGAGCCCGCCATTCGGGCGATGGTCGGCCGGATCATCGACGAGCGACTGGCCGACAACCAGTTCGACGAGTGCGACCTGACGTTGCGCGACGTGGAGCGGATCCGCGAAGCGTTCGTCGCCCAGCTGCTTGGCATGTACCACCAGCGGGTGGCCTATCCTCAGAACAAGATCGTCGAGCTGGAGTCCCGCCGAGCCGCGGCTGTCGGCGAGGAGGACTGAGACTCCCTGCGATCGTCAGGGAGAAGCGGAACGTGCCCGAGGAGAGCTTGACCTCGCGGCGACCGGCGACCCTCGAGGACGAGCTCGCCCAGCGAATCGCCCTCGCTCAGGTGTTGCGGGCGATCAGCCAGGTCCCATTCGACCTCGACCTGGTCTTCCGGACCATCCTCGAACACGCCGTCCGGCTGTGCAACGCCGAGCGCGGTTTCGTGTATCTCCTCGACGGAGAGGTATATCGGCACGTCGCGGATCTCCACGGACCGCCCGACGTGGTGGCGTTCAACATCGCAAATCCCATTCGCCCGAGTCGCAAGACGCTCACGGGACGAACGGCACTCGAACGCAAGCCGGTGCACATACCGGATGTCCTCGAGGATCCCGAGTACGACTATCCGGAAGCGCTGAGTCTCGGCCAGTTCCGGGCAATGCTCGGAGTCCCCATGCTCCGCGATGACGTGGCCGTCGGGATCATCAATCTCTGGCGCGACGAGCCGCGGCCTTTCAGCGATCACGAGATCGAGCTCGTCACCTTGTTTGCCGACCAGGCTGTGATCGCTCTCGAGACGTCTCGGCTACTGGCCACCGTCGAGCGGCAACGGGGCGAGTTGGCACGGTTCGTTTCGCCCCAGGTCGCCGCCCTGATCTCGAGCCCCGACGGGGAAGCCCTCCTGGCGGGCCATCGGCGCGAGATCACTGTTGTCTTCTGCGACCTGCGCGGGTTCACGGCCTTCTCGGAGGTCGCCGAGCCCGAAGAGGTCCTCAGCGTCCTGCGCGACTTTCATGCCGCGGTCGGGCCGTTGATCGTGGAGCACGGAGGCACTCTCGAGCGCTTTGCAGGTGATGGCCTCATGGTCTTCTTCAACGATCCCGTGCCCGACCCAGACCACGCTCGCCAGGCAATCAGGATGGCCCTGGCGACCCAAGCTCGCTTCGCCGAGTTAGCGAATCGCTGGGCGGTGCTGGGGTACGTCCTCGGACTGGGAATTGGGATCGCGAGCGGCTACGCGACGATGGGCCGAATCGGGTTCGAGGGCAGGTTCGACTACGCGGCCGTCGGCAGCGTCGTCAATCTGGCCGCCAGGCTCTGCGCCGAGGCGGCTCCGGGATCGATTGTCCTGAGCCAACGGACCGCTTCGGCCGTCGAGGGGGAGGCCGAGCTGCGGCCGCTCGGGCAACTCTCGCTCAAAGGGTTCAGCCGGCCGATGGTGGCGTTCGAGGTGGTCGGGCCGTGGGCCGCGCCCCGATGAGCGAGCCGCCCGCGACGGCCGTTGAGCGACGGCATTACCTCGGCCCGTGGCGCATCGACGTCACTGTTCGTCCGGGCGTCCCAGTTCCAACGTCGGCCGCGAGCCTCGCCCGCGCGGCAGCGGCGGCCCTCGACGTCATAGGTGCTCCTCGACCTGCTTCGCTCGGTCTGATCCTCTCGAACGACCGGGAGTTGGCGGCGCTCAACGCCGAGCATATGGCTGAGACCGGACCCACCGATGTTCTGTCCTTCCCGCTGCTCCCGCCGGAGGCGTTTGCGAGGCGCGTCTGGACCAGAACGTCCCCTGGCGCCGAATTCAAGCTACCGCCCGGGCGGCGTATCCACCTTGGCGACATCGTCATCTCGGTCCAGCGCGCGACGGCTCAGGCACGGGCGGGTCGGGGCGGCCAGACCAGAGATGTCCGCTGGTCCGCATCGGACGAGCTGCGGCTGCTCGTCACCCATGGCGTGCTGCACGTTTGTGGCTGGGATCACGCCACCCCGAAGGAAGAGGCAGCCATGCGGACGCTCGAGCAGCGGCTGCTGAAGGCAGGTCAATAGTCTGGGGCCGCTCCGCGCTGCGCGAGAGCAGTTGCCGCCTCGAGCAGCGCGCCCGCTGCGGCCCGATCCGCCGGCGACACGAAGACCGCGAGCTCGCGCTCCAGCTCCTCCATCGCCTCCCTGGCCATGACCGCATGGATCTGGCCGTCGAACGTCAGGCGGACCTCGACATACCGGCGGTCGGAGATTCCACCGCCCGCCTGAGGAGGTCGCGGCTCTGGAGCTGGTTCAGGATCGAGCTGAGAGTCGAGGGCCGCAGTCCGGTGGCGTGGCGTATCGCGAAGATCCCCTCCATCGGGTGCGCTGCAGCGACCGACAGAACGAGGGACTCGACCGCCGACAACCCGCCCTCGTTCGCGATCGCGTCGAGCCGCCGGGTGAGCGCGTGGAATGTGCTGTGGATCGCCGGATAGACAAGGCGACTCGCTCCGTTCTCCGGCCAAGACTTGCGAGGCCAGTATCGGTCGATCGAATCCGCTCGCATGAGTGCGAAACCGTACATCCGCCAACTTAGCTGCCAGTTGCTCGGCTCGTTGCGAAAGCGGATGCCGAAATCGGATGCCGAAATCGCAAGGGTGCTTGGCTGGTGTAGGTCTCTCCCGGGACGTCCGAAATCGCAAGGGTGCTTGGCTGGTGTAGGTCTCCCGGGACGTCCGAAATCGCAAGGGTGCTTGGCTGGTGTAGGTCTCTCCCGGGACCTCCGAAATCGCACGTAGGCGATCCTCGAGCCGGCGGGCACCCGAGATCCGAGGAGTGCGCTAGCATCCCCAATGCGGGCCGCCCGGGCAGGGATCGGGCCCGTTCAGTGTGCGCCCGGCGAAGTTGCCGCGGCGCCACAACGTGTTGTCGGGCGACACCCACAAGCGCAACAGGGAGCCTCTTGAAGATCGTTGTCGGCCTGGGGAATCCGGGCGGCCAGTACGCGCAGACGCGCCACAACATCGGTTGGATGGTGCTCGATCGCCTCGCCGACCGAGGGGGCTGGGCCGGGCATGGCCGCGAGCGAGATGCGTCGAAGGTCGTCCAGGGTCGAATCGCGGGCGTCGACCTCACCCTTGCCAAGCCGCTGACCTTCATGAATGACTCGGGGCTCGCGGTACGCAAGCTCCTGGCCAGGGAACGAGCTCCCTTGAACGAGCTGCTGGTCGTCGCCGACGACTTCGCCTTGCCGTTCGGCAAGCTGCGCTTTCGGGAGGGCGGAGGTGCCGGTGGCCACAATGGCCTGGGTTCGATCATCGACGAGCTTGGGACCGAGAAGTTCTCCCGCCTTCGGATCGGCATCGGCGAGCCGGATCGCCAGGCAATCGATCATGTCCTGAGCCGTTTTGCCCCCGACGAGCGACAGCGTCTCGACGAGCTGCTCGACGCTGCCGCAGACGCCGTCGAGGCATGGGCACACGATGGAACCAACAAGGCGGCCAACCGCTTCAATCCGTTTGAGCTTCGCCCGGCCGACGCGGAACGGCTCGCGGCGCCTGGCGAGGTCGATGGTCCACCTGGTCCCGACGGCATCCGCCGCACGAAGACGGGCTGGCGGCGGACGCGCCCGCCGGAGGCCGCCGAATGAGCGGCCGAGCCCTGCCGCGGGGCAAGTCGGGTGCCGAGCGCCGGCTGGGCGAGCGATTCGCTCACGACATTGCCGAGCGGCGCGACGCAGCGGAGGGGAAAGCGATCGACTTCGACGTCGCGGAGGTCGACGCCGAGGTTGCCGAGGCCGAGGACGCCGCCCGAGCCCACCGGCAAGGGAAGGGGCCGACCCGCCCGCGCAGTCAGGGCGCGGATACGACACGTGGAGCAGAGACGGCACGAGGTGCCCGGCGGCTACCGGACCTGTCCGTGCTGCCGCCGCTCCTGACGGCGACCGGTTCGTCTGTCTCGCTTCGAGAACGACTTGGCGCTCCGGGGGCCGACATCCCGAAGGCGGGTCGCCACGCGGGGCTGACCTCGGTACCCCACGGCGCCAAGAGCTATCTCGCCGCCTCACTCGCGCTCGCCGGGGAGCGCCTGGTGTGGATTGCACGCGATGCCGAAATCGGCGACCGGGTGGCCGAGGAGCTGCAGGCGTGGCTGGGCGACCCGGATCGAGTGGCGATCCTGGAGCCGCGGACGGCGCTGGCCTACGAGCGCAGCGAGCTCGTCGCCGACGAGACGGCGGCACGCGTTTCGGCCTTTGCAGCATGGCGCGGCGGCCGAGCGACCGTCCTCGTGGCCAGCGTCCAGGCCCTTCTCCAGCACACGATCCGCCCCGACGACCTGCCGGCCGACCCACGTCACCTCGAATCGGGCGACCGCCTCCGCCCCGACGCATTGCTGAGCGAGCTGTTCGACCTCGGCTACACGCCAGCGATCGAGGTCGCCGGACGCGGCGAGTTCGCGCGGCGCGGCGGCATCGTCGACGTCTTCCCGCCGTCGAGCCCGCTCCCGGTCCGGATCGAGTTCTTCGGCGACGAGATCGACTCGCTGCGGGCATTCGACCCGGCCGACCAGCGCAGCCTCGGCGCGGTCGACGCAGTCAGCCTCCTGCCGGCCACCGAATTCCTCGAGCCCGCCGATGGCGTCGGCCGGGTGCGCGCCGGGCTCGCGCGCGGAGCCGACCGCCTGCCTGAGCGCCTGGCAGCGGACCTCGAGCGCTTCGAGGTACGCGGTCGAAGCGACGCGGCGAGGGCCGCGTTGGTCCGTGAAGCGACCCGTGCCATCGACGTCGGCGACGCGGCCGAGATCTGGGCGCCCCTCCTCGCGCCCGCCACCGGCCTCGACCATCTCCCGGCAGGAACCCTGCTCGTGCTCGACGAGCCGGGCGACCTAGCCGAGGCCGCCGAATTCCTGTGGCGCCAGGCCGACGAGCGCGCGGGCGAGCTCGTCGAAGCTGGTGACCTGCCGAAGACCTGGCCGAGTGCGTACCTGCCTCGCCGCGACTGGAAGACCCGCCTTCTCGCCTCGCGGACTCTGGAGCTGACCTGGGAGTCGGAGGCGTCGGGAGCAATGGCCGGCGGTGGGCTCAGCTCGGGTGACCTCTTCGGATGGCGCGAACCGCAGCTACCGGCTGCTCGGTCCGGCCAGCTGGCCGAGGTGGTCGATCGATGGGCGGCGGATGGGGCTCGGATCGTCCTCGCCTCGGATCAGGCGCCGCGCTTGGCCGAGATCCTGGAGGATGCCGGTCATCCGGTCGGGATCGTCCACAAAGTGGGCGAGGCGCCGCCGCCTGGGGCCGTCGTCCTGATCGAGCGCAGCCTCAACGGCGGCTTCGAAGGCGGCCCGGATAGCCTCGTGTTCGTCACCGATCGGGAGCTGTTCGGTTCCGTCCGCGTCCGCCGGCCGAAGGCCTTGCGGCGGGTGGTCCCGCGGGACATCCTCGAGCGCCTGACGCCGGGCGATCTCGTCGTCCACATCGACCACGGCATCGCGCGATACGAGCGGATGCTCCGTCGTAGCAGCGGTGCGGGCGACGACCGGGACTTCCTGGAGCTCGCGTTTGCCGGGGGTGACCGCATCTACGTGCCGGTGGAGCAGATCGCGCGGGTCAGCCGCTACTCCGGCGGCGAGCATCCCCACCTGTCGCGCCTCGGCGGTACCGACTGGCTGCGGACCAAGGCCCGAGTGAAGCGGGCGGTCACGGACCTCGCCCAGGAGCTGCTCGAGCTCTACGCAGCTCGGGCTGCGGCTCGCGGCCATGCCTTCCAGGGCGACACGCCATGGCAGGGTGAGCTCGAGGCGTCCTTCCCGTATGAGGAGACCATAGACCAGCTACGCGCCACCGCCGAGGTCAAGCTCGACATGGAGGCCGTCCAGCCGATGGACCGCCTCGTCGTCGGCGACGTTGGCTACGGCAAGACCGAGGTCGCCCTGCGGGCGGCGTTCAAGGCCATCCAGGATGGCAAGCAGGTTGCGGTGCTCGTGCCTACCACCGTCCTCGCCGCGCAGCACCTGGCTACCTTCGACCAGCGCTTCGGGGCCTTTCCCATCACCGTCCGGCTGCTGTCGCGCTTCGTGGCTCCGGCCGAGCAGCGAGCAACCATCGACGGGCTCGCCGGCGGACGAGTCGATCTCGTCATCGGCACCCATCGGCTGTTGAGCAGGGATGTGCGGTTCGGCGACCTCGGCCTGGTCGTGGTCGACGAGGAGCAGCGCTTCGGTGTGGCCGCCAAAGAGCGGCTGAAGCGGCTGCGCCGTGAGGTCGACGTCCTGACGCTGTCCGCGACGCCCATCCCGCGAACACTCAACCTGGCGCTGGCGGGCGTTCGAGACCTCTCGGTCATCGAGACACCCCCGGAAGATCGACTGCCAATCCAGACACGCGTGGCGGAGGCCTCGGCCGGATTGGTGCGTGACGCGATCCTGCGCGAGCTCGACCGTGGCGGACAGGTGTTTTTCGTCCACAACCGGGTCGAGACGATCGAGGCGCAGGCCGAGCAACTCCGGCGAATGCTGCCGGGCGTGCGCTTCTCGGTGGGACATGGGCAGATGCCGGAGGGCGCGCTCGAAAAGGTCATGCTCGACTTCGCTTCGGGCGGCGTGGATGTCCTGGTCTGCACCACGATCATCGAATCGGGCCTGGACATTCCCAACGCCAATAC
The DNA here is from genome assembly GCA_005883615.1 of Chloroflexota bacterium. Taxonomy (GTDB): domain Bacteria; phylum Chloroflexota; class Limnocylindria; order Limnocylindrales; family CSP1-4; genus CF-16. The sequence continues at coordinate 136,999 of VBEC01000016.1, forward strand.
GATCATCATCGACCGGGCCGACACGCTCGGGCTCGCCCAGCTCTACCAGCTCAGGGGTCGGGTCGGCCGCTCTTCGCGGCGCGCCTACGCCTATCTCCTGTATAGGCGCCGGGAACGGCTGTCCGACGAAGCCCGCAAACGGCTCCAGGCGATCTTCAACGCCTCCGAGCTCGGGGCCGGCTTCCAGATCGCGCTGTCGGACCTCGAGATCCGGGGTGCGGGCAACATCCTGGGCGGCGAGCAGTCGGGGCACATGGCAGCTGTGGGATTCGACCTCTACTCCCGCCTGCTGGCCGACGCAGTCGAGGAGCAGAAGGCCAATATGGAGCATCGGCTGCCCGTGATCGAGCGGCCCCAGACGGTGATCGACCTGCCGCTCGATGCGAACCTGCCGGATTCGTATGTCCCGGAGGAGGCACAGAAGCTCGAGCTCTACCGACGGTTGGCCAAGGCCCGAACACCCGGCGATATCGCGGCCTTCCGCCAGGAGATGATCGACCGCTTCGGCCCGATGCCCGAGCCGGTCGTACGGCTGGTGGAGGTTGCCGAGCTCCGGCTGGCAGCTGAGGCAGCTGGCGTCGGCTCGATCTCACGGGAGGATGGGCAACTCGTCGTCCGCTTCGGTGCCGGCCTGTCCCGGGCGACAGCCATGGGCCTGCTGGCGGGAGCCCCGTTGCCTGGCCTTCGCGCCGGCGACCTCACGTTCGCCTCGAATCAGGTTCGATTCCGCCTGCCACGCGATCAAACGGCCGCGTGGCGCTTGACCCAGGCGATCGTCGCCCGGCTCTCGAGGCCCCAAGATGTCTTCGATCCAATCACGCCGATCCAGGCGAGGTAACGGTTATCGCCTGGACGGCTCGCGAGCGGCCTCGTATATGCGCCGCTGGGCGACGCCGATAGCGGCGGCCAGGTCGGCACCCGCCGGTGCCGGTGCCCAGCCGAGCGAGAGCCGAAGGGTGAGCCCGGCGTTCTCCAGCCAGTCATCGGCTGCTGCCCGCACGCGGTCGATGTAGCGCGTCGCCCCGTCCTCGCCGGTTTCCAGAAGCAGGGCCCCGAAGCTCCCATGACTGAGGTGTGCGATCGGGTCGGCGACGCGACTCTCCGACTCGATGAGACGCGCGATTTCGGCGACGACCTGATCGGCTGCTCGGCGACCCAGCCGATCGGAAAGTGCGTCGAGATGCGGGAGCTCCGCGATCACCACCGTGACAGGATTGCCGAAGCGCGCAACGCGCAGCGACTCCGCCGCGACCGCGCGGTACCAGTCGGCACGATCGACAAGCCGCGCCTGGGTGCGTTCCGACGCACCCATTGGCGCCGGTCGCGGCTGCTCGACCGACCCAGCTCGACCGTCGGGGTCGGGGGCGGCCCGGGGCGGCGGCTGGGCGGTGGGCGGATCGGCGGCGACGTCCCCGAGAAAGGCTTCGATCGCCGCGGCGCGGGTGGCGTCATCCACGGGACGATCGCCCCGACGGAGAAGCTCAGGATCGCGGGTCACCGGTCACATCGCCCGACGTTCGAGGGGGTCGGCGCGCCCCGATCTTCCGAAAATATGGCGCCACCGTGGCACGCGCCGCGGGTGCTCTGCGTGGAGGTATTCACGCTCCACGAGCTCCTCGGCGAGCAGGCGATAGTCGAGGCAGGCGCCACTGTCCGGGGCGTAGGACGTGATCGGCATGCGGGCCTCGGCGGCCTCGGCGAAGCGGATGCTCTCGCGGATGGTTGTTCGCGCGAGCAGCTCGCCGTGGACGCGATCGAGCTGCTCGATCACCCGCCTGGCGTGGATCGTGCGGTTCACCCGGCAAGCCACGATCAACGGATCCCAGAGCGCGGGATTGAGCGTCGACTGGAGGCGTCGCATCTCGCCGACGATCGCTGCCACGCCCGGCAAGGCGATGGAATGCGCCTCGACGGGGATGATCACCTCGCGGGCGGCCATGAGCGCGCCGACAGACAGGTACGACAGCGCCGGCGGGCAGTCGATGATCACGAACGCCCAGTTCTGGCCGAGCCGTTCGAGAGCGTGCATCACGCCGACACCGAGTTGGCCCTTGAGCGTTCGTTCGGCCTCCACGAGCCAGGGCGATGCGGGGACTACCTGGAGCCCGGGGATCCCTGTCTTCTCCACATTTGACTCGAGGTCCCGCGTTCCGATGAATGCCTCGAATGGGCCATGGTGGTCGGAGGGCTCGGCGAGCCATGCGGAAGCGCTGGCCTGGGGGTCGAGGTCGATGAGGAGGGTGGACAGCCCACGTTCGGCGAGAGCTGCGGCCACCGAGACCGCGGTCGTGGTCTTGCCGCTTCCGCCTTTACGGTTGACGACCGCGATGGTGCGCACGGGGCCTTCCCAGCCAACGTCGGGCCTCGGGGCATCTGCATGAGCCAGCGGCAGAAGTCCTACCCCCAGACCGGCCCGCAGGCTACACCACTATTCGTCTTGTGCGATAGAGGCCTGCCGAGGCTGGGACAAAGGTCCGGTGCGGCCAGGCGCCACGGAGGTGAGCTCGAGATCTCCATCCCGAGCACGCCTGGAGCGACCCATCGTCGCCTCGGCCAACCCCTTGCTGTGCTAGGAGCGCCTGATCAGATAGGGCGTCAGGCGTGCGGTCAAAGCCGGCTTCGGCATCGCACCCACGACCCGATCGACCACCCGGCCGTCCTTCATGACGACCATGGTCGGGATGCTCAGGGCCTCGTACCGCTGGCTCAACGCGCGGTTGTCGTCGACATTGACCTTAATGACCTTGAGCCGGCCGGGGAATTCGCGCGCAAGCTGTTCGAGGATCGGGGACACGAAACGACAAGGCCCGCACCACGGAGCCCACAGGTCGACAAGGACTGTGGCCGTCGTCTGTGCCTCGATATCGAACGTGGCATCGGTCGCGTCGACGACCCACGGCAGTGGCTTGCCGCAAGTCCCACAGTGCGGGGCGCCTCGAGGGCTCGGCCGAATCGTATTGCGAGCGCCGCAGTTGGTGCAGACGATGATCGAAACCGGGCCAGAGCTCCGCTTCGATTCGGCAGCACCGCTCGACGGCTTCGAGGCCGGCTGGTCAGGCGACGCTTCGTTCGTTGTCATGAGAGGTCTGGCAATGGCGTATCGGCTGGCTTCGCCATGCTGGTCGGCGCTTCCTCGAGTTTCGATCAGGTGACATTCCGGGCGGGCAGTCGGATGGGCTTCGACTACTCTGCCCCGATGGCAAGTCGGGCGAAGCAGGTCTCGCGCGCACTCTCGCTGTCGGTCCTCACCGTGGCGTGGAACGGCCTTGCCGGTTCGATCGCAGTCTACGCGGCGATGGCGAGCGGCAGCCTGTCGCTTCTTGGATTTGGTGGCGACGCCGTGATCGACTCGGTGGCTTCTGCCGGATTGATATGGCGTTTTCTCGTCGAGTCGCGGGATGCCGAACGCGCGGCGCGGGTTGAGGCGACGGCCGAACGCATCGTCGGGTTGGCCCTCGTCGCCCTCGCGCTCTACCTGGCCGCAGGCTCCATCCGCTCGCTCGCCGACCAGTCCCATCCCGAGGCCTCGATCGCGAGCATCGTCCTGCTGATCGCGTCGGCTCTCCTGTTGCCGGCCCTCGCGGTGGCCAAGTACCGCGTCGCTGCGGCGCTCGGCAGCGGCGCCTTGCGGGCAGACAGCATCCTGACTGCCGTCGCGGCGTCCCTGGCCTTGATCACCCTCGGGAGCGTCGCTGCGGCTAATGCGTTCGGGTTCTGGTGGGCCGATGCCGTCGCCGCGCTGGTGGTCGCGGTGATCGTCCTCCGGGAGGGCCGGAGCGCGCTCGGCGGTTTCCGCCCGGCCTGACATCACGCCGCGACCGGATCCATCTGAAAACGAATGCGGCGACCGGTCGGGTGGTTCGAACGGTCGCCGCGAGGAATTACGGCCTGGATATGTCGAGCTGAAACCTACGGATGGCCGCCGCCGAACGTGCCGTTGGCCTGATCGGTTGCCCGCTGGACGACGGCTGCCTTCTGGGCATCGGCCTGCGCCTGGGTGATCGATCCGTTCGCGACCTGGGCCTGCAGCTCGCTGTTGCCGTCGGCCACCAGGGCGTCGATCACGGTCTGGAGCGGGACGTTGTGGGCCTTCGCGACCTGGGCCACCGTCTGGCCACCGGCGAGTGCCGTCTTAAGGTCCGCCTCGCTGATCCCGATGGCCTTGGCGACGACCGACGTGTCGCTCACGGCCTCGTCGTGGCCGAAGCCCCCGGGCCCGCCTCGGCCGCCCGTATTACCCGTCCCGGTGCCCGCCGACGCGCCCGGTGTGGCTGCGGCATCCGGGGTCGGCGACGCCGCCGTTGCGCTGAGAGGGCCGAGGATCGTCGCGCCCGCCACGCCGCCGACGAGTAGCGATCCGACGACGATTGCCTTGGTGTTGTCGCGCAGCCTCTTGCCGCCGCCGCGGCGAGCGCCCGGAGATGCTCCGTCGTCGATCGCGGGCTGTGCCATTTCTTCCGATACCTTGTCCTGGTCGTTCATCGTTTCTCCTGTGATGCCTGCCTGGCCGCCTGGGGGGCGCGATGTCGCGCGTCCACTGGCCCGGTTCGGGGTTCCGGACCGCACTCTCGCCGTCCCTGCCTGTCGATCGGGTTACGGCACCAACCCAGGCCCGCGCCGGTCCGCACGGGTGGTGCGCTGCCCAGGCAGCAAAAGCCTCGGCCGCGGTCCGGAGCGCTACGGGCGCCGCTCCCGTGGCCCACTCCCCTGTCGTTCAGGGGGCTAGCCCATTAATAGCTCAGGCGCCGGCGCGATTCGCAAGCCGGCCTTTTCGCACCGACCCCTCCTTGGCCCGCACCGACACGATCTGATCGAACAAGCCATTCGGCAACAGTGACTCCAGGTCGAGTGGCTCGACGTGCCGCTCGGTGGCCGGTCGACCGAGCAGATAGCCCTGGGCGGCCGTAAAGCCGATATCGCGGATTGCCGCGAGCTGTTCGGCGGTTTCGACGCCCTCGGCGACGAGCGTCGCCTTCCAGCGCGTGCCCAACTCCTGGAGCGCTCGCAGTACGGCGTGAGAAGGATCGTGGAGGATGCCGCCCTGGACGAGTGACAGATCCACCTTGACGATGTCGAAGTGGATCTCGCTCAGGAGGCGAAGCCCTGCATTCCCGGCGCCGACGTCATCGGCCGCCAGGCGAATTCCCGCGCGGCGGCATGCCGCTGCGTTGCGCGCCAGCTGCCGGAGGTCCTGGACCTCTTCGCGTTCCGTCAGCTCGACGACGAGCTGCTGAGGCGCGATCCCCCGCCGCCTGAACATGCCGGTCAGCTCGACCGGGTGGAACAATTCGGATTCGAGGGTCCTGGGCGACAGGTTCACGCTCAGATAGGTATCGGGCTCGAGCTCGCCGACGCCATCGGCCACGATCTCCAGGCAGGCCATGTCAAGCTCCACCGTCCGACCCGCCCGCTCCGCGGCGGCGAACAGCGTGCCGGCATCGGCGATCGGTGACTTGTCGGTCGGCCTGACCAGGCCCTCATAGCCAATCGGCTGCCCGGTGGTCAGCGAGAAGATCGGCTGATAGACCGGACGGAGGGCCTTCTCGGCGAGGATGGTCCCTATCGCGCCGGACAGGTCAGAGACAGAGGCTTCTTCGGAGGAGATACCGTGTCGACCCGGGTCGTAGGCGACGGCGTTTGTGCGGCCGTGGCGCTTGCACCAGTACAGCGCGGCGTCGGCGTGGCGGTATAGCAGACGTGCGTCCGAGCTGGGCAGCGGGAACGCGGAGACGCCGATCGACAGCGAGAAGGGTTCGATCGGCTTGGCCGGGTCTCCTCCGCGCAAGGCACTGGCGAGGATGTGGCGGGCTCCCTCGAGCCCTCGCTGGAGGTCCGCGCCGGGCAGCAGAAAGGCGAATTCGTCGCCGCCTACGCGGAACGCGCGATCGTGACGGCGGAGTGACGCCGACGCGATCCGCCCGATCTCGGCCAGGAGCTCGTCGCCAGAGGCGTGACCACGAGCGTCGTTGACGTTCTTGAGGTCGTCGACGTCGACGAGCAGAAGCGCCAGCGACGTCTCGTGCCGCAGTGCCTGGCTCGTCTGGCGGGCGAGCTCATCCTGGAATGCCCGATGGTTGCCCAGCCCCGTGAGGCCGTCGATCATGGCGTCCACGCGGGCTTGCCCGTACAGCTCGAAGAGTCGGCTGCGCTCCTCCTCGAGTCGTTCGACGTCGTGCAGCATGCCGCGCGAAAGGGCTCCCATGAAGATCGGGACGACGACCGCGCAGGCGACCAGGAATCCGAGCGCGGCTCCCGATCCGGGGCCCGGAGACGGCCAGAAGCCCTCGATCGCGGCCACGCCCATGAGCACGGCGAATTCCAGGACCAGGATGCGGATCATCCGCTCGCGAATGGCGGCCGAGCGAGCTTCGGGATATGGCGGTCGGCTGTGGACGGACGGGTCGAGCATTGGCCTCGGGGAGGTGCGCTGTCTGAACCACGGGTGTACGGCATGTAGTCCCGCCTGTGACCCTGACCAACGTACCGCTCGATGAAGACGTTGGGCCCAATGACTGCGCCCGGCCCGATCCCTAGCGTCGCGGGCATCCCGGCATCTTGAGGAGTAGGCGAATCGACCGGCCACGTGCAGCGCGCTTTGGGCTCGCGGGCGCCCTTGCACTCGCGAGTTGGATGGTCGCGTCCGTCTCGGGGATCTCCGTCTCGGAGGTGCTGGCAAGCAAGTGCGGCACCATTACGATCGACCAGGGGTCGGCCACGCCCGGCTCGGGCACGACGTCGACCAACTTCCTGTTCTCGGTCCACGTCATCGACACAAGCGGGAAGGCTCCGGCCTGGGTCAGGGTCAGGTTTCCAAACGGGAGCTACAAGGATCTCACGGCGTCGGGCTCCGACTATGCGGCCGGCGTGATCTTCTCTGGAGCCCGCCAACTGCCCGTCGGGACGTGGTCCTACACGTTCACGATCCCGATGAAAAACGGCAAAACGTGCTCGGCGCCCGGCAATCCGTCTGTTGTCACGGTGACTGCGCTCCCGAGTCCTACTCCGAAGCCCACTCCGAGCCCCAAACCGACCCCAAGGCCAACGCCGCCTCCGACTCCGAAGCCGGCGCCAACCCCTGCGCCGCGCCCCACGCCCCGTCCGACTCCGGCGCGAACAGCCACGCCGACGTCGACCCCGGCGCTCCTTCAAGCGTCGCCGTCGGGCACCGCGGTCGCCAGTCCTTCTCGGACGACAGATCCCACGAGTGGGCCGAATGCGACCGCCGCCATCGTTGCGGTCCTGCCAGCCGGCGGTGGTGGGCCGGGCGCGCCAGGTGGAGGGTCGGGCGGATCTGAGTCCAGCGGACTTAACGATCGTTTCGACGCGGGTCCCGGGAGCGCCGGCTTCGGCTCACTGTTCCCGCCTACGCCCCTGTTCGCCTGGGGAACGACGACCGCGGCCGGCATCCTGCTGTTCCTGTTCCTCGTGCGGCGTCGAAGCGGCGACGAGGAGCGATCGCTCGCAACGTACGTCTCCGAATTCGCCGGGGCGGGCGCCCCGCCCGCAATCGACCCGGTGGCGATCGAACCTCTCGTGCTCGCCCCAGTACATCCGGCCGCCAAGCCCACGAAGAAGCGTGGGACAACCAAACGCGACAACCTCGAGGTGGCACCTGAAGGGGCACCCCTGGCCTCAACCGCGGGACCGCGCGAATTTCGCAAGCCGCCGGCCAAGGGTGTCGAGCGCGTTTTTGTGTCGTACCAGGGGGTGCCCCTCGGAACGACAGCGGACGAGCTGCGGTCCGAGGAGCTGGCGCGACTGCAGCGCGGCGACGAGGTCGAGATCATCGCTTCGCAGGGGGGTTACCTGAATGTCCGCCTCCCGACGGGCGAGACCGGCTGGATCCCGCGCGGGACCGTCACTGGCACCCGTCCAGGTGTGGCCGGCGGGGAGAAAGCCTCGCACCACTGATCGGTCCCCGTCGGTTAACGGGGCGACGTGCGGCTAGACTTTTCAGCCGTGGCCACGCTGGGTAGGCCTCGACCGAAGGTGACACGATGAAGCCGCTCTTCGGCTACCACATGCCGACGTACACGTTTCCGGGCGTGCCGCCGGAGCGCCTGTTCGACCGCGCCGCGGAGCTCGCCAAGGCCGCCGAGGATAGTGGCTTCGGACTCATCACGGTCATGGATCACTTCTACCAGATCCAGGGAGTGGGGCCGGAGACCGACGAGATGCTGGAGGCCTATTCGACCCTTGCCGCGCTCTCCCAGCGGACCAGCAAGGCGATGCTGGGGGCGCTCGTGACCGGGGTGACGTACCGCAATCCGGCGGTGCTCGCGAAGGCCGTCACAACGCTCGACGTGATCTCGGGCGGGCGGGCAGTGCTGGGTCTCGGCGCCGCCTGGAACGAGGACGAGCACCGTGGCTATGGGATCGAGTTCCCGCCAGTTGGCCAGCGGATGGACCGCCTGGATGAGGCCCTCGCGATTGCCAGGGCGATGTTCACGGAGGAGCGGCCGACCTTCGAGGGCCGCTACTACCGCGTCGATCGTGCCCTGAACATCCCTCGCCCCATTCAACCCGGCGGGCCGAAGATCATCATCGGCGGTGGGGGAGAGCAGCGGACGCTGAAGATCGCCGCGAAACACGCCGACATGACGCATTGGTTCCCGCTCGGGTTGGAGGTCCTGAAGCACAAGACGAAGGTCCTCGAGCGGCACTGTGAGGCGGTCGGCCGCGACCCGACGACGATAAAGCGGACTATGGCGAGCCCGGTCCTGCTGGCGTCGGACGAACGGCACAAGGCCGAAGTGCTCGAACGGGTGATGCCCGAGCGACGCCCATACATCAAGATCGGGACACCAGAAGAAGCCGCCGAGGCACTCCGGCCGTACCTCGAGGCGGGGTTCAGCGGGTTCACCTTCAACGACAACATCCTGCGCACGCCCGAAGACATCGGCCTGGCAGGGGAGCTTCTCCGGCTGCTCGACTGAGGCAGCGATCCGGCCGAGACGGCATCCTTCGGTCATGACGGAGGAGCTCGTCCACCGCGTGCCCCCGGCGTCGGCCGCTCCGGGCAGGGCGGCCGAGGTTGGTGAGGTCGGCGGGGCATCTCGGCAGGCTGAGGAACAGGGTGTCTGGGCGCCGGAGCGACGCGCGCTGGCCTTCGGCCTGATCCTGACGATCACGCTCGTCGCCTTCGAGGCCCTCGCGGTGAGCGTCGCCCTTCCGATCGTGGCGAACGACCTCAACGGCCTGGCGCTGTACGGCTGGGTCATGAGCGTGTTCTTCCTTGGCAACCTGGTCGGCATCGTGGTGGCCGGACGGCAGATCGATGCCCGCGGACCCGCCCGACCCTTCGTCGTCGGCTTGGTGCTGTTCGGAATCGGCTTGACGGTTGGTGGGCTTGCGCCGGCGATGGGTATCCTCGTGGCGGCTCGCGCTGTCCAGGGATTCGGCGCCGGAGCGATCGCACCGGTGGCGTACGTCAGCATCGGGCGCTCGTTCCCTGAAGCGATCCGGGGCCGGATGTTCGCCTACCTGTCAACCGCCTGGGTGGTCCCGGGCCTGGTCGGTCCTGCGCTCGCCGGCTGGGTGGCTGTGCACATCGGCTGGCGTGTCGTTTTCCTCGGCCTGCTGCCGCTCATCGCCGTGGCGGGCGTCCTGACGCTGCCGGCGCTGCGGCGGCTCCCCGAGCCGATGCCTCAGGTGGACGAGCGGGCTACGGCAGAGACTGCGCTGCCTGCGCTCCGGTCCGCCGTTCGGCTGTCGGCCGGAGCCGCCCTGATCCTTGGTGGCCTTTCTCCGGCGAGCCTGGCGCTGGGCCTCGCGCCGGAGGGTGTATCGCGAACGCTGGGTGGCCCCGTGCTTGCGCTGATCGGTGTGCCGTTCGTCCTCCTGGGGCTGGCGATCGCCCTTCCGGCCTATCAAGCGTTGACGCCACTCGGAACGCTGCGAGGAGCACGCGGCCTGCCGGCAGCGGTCGTTCTCCGGGGCCTGCTGACCTTTGCATTCTTCGGTCCCGACACCTTCGTCCCGCTCGCGCTCCAGGGAATCCGCCACATCGACGCCGCCCAGGCCGGTCTTGCGCTCACGGCCGCGACGCTGTCGTGGACCGCCGGCTCGTGGATCCAGGCCCACCGCATGGCGCCCAGGGGCGAAGAGCGATTCATCCGGGCGGGATTTGCCATCGTGCTCGTGGGGGTCGCGTCGACCTCCCTCATCCTGTTGCCCGATGTGCCCGTCTGGGTCGCGCTCCCGACGTGGGCTATCACCGGCCTCGGGATGGGCCTGTCCTACTCGCCCATTTCGCTGTTCGTCATCCGGAAGGCAGCGCCGGGCGCCGAGGGTGCGGCGACCTCCGGGCTGACACTGTCCGACACGCTGGGGACCGCGCTCGGGGCTGGTCTGGCCGGAGCGTTCGTTGCGCTCGCGGTCAGTCTCGGATGGGAGCCGCGGGTCGGAGTGGCCGCGGCGTTTGGGGCCGGGACGGTGGGTGCCTTCCTGGGCCTCCTCTACAGCGGACGCCTGCGGGAGACCGGGGCGTGAGTGAGCCGGGCTGGCCGGACGAGGGGGGCGATGGCGCTCGCGATGACGAGCTCGAACGTCGCCGCGACGAATTCGATGAGATGGTCGCCGACGCGGTCGCGGCCATTCCGCGGCCGTACTCGGAGCAGTTGGGCTCCGTTGCGATACTGACCGAAGACGAGCCGGCATCGGGGCAGCAGGCGCCCGGCACCCTGCTCTTCGGTCTCTATCAGGGTGTTCCCCGAACGGCCTGGGGAGCCACGAACGCCGCCATCCCGAGCAAGATCACGATCTTTCGGCGGGCCCACGAGCTGGCCTTCCCGGACCCGGTCGCGCGTGCGGAACGGGTCCGCTCCACGGTCCTCCACGAGGTGGCCCACCACCTTGGGATCGACGACGCGACGCTCCAGCGGATCGAAGCAGGGCGTCACGAGCACAGGTAGCTCCTGTTTGCCGGGACCGTTGAGCGGACGCGGCGTCCGGGCCGGCGTCAGGGGCTGGTCGACGCCTGACTGCGGGAGCATCATTGGCCACAGTTCGGGCTCGGCCCGATCGGGAGGAGGGTCACGATGTTTCGTCACCGTCGTCGCGCTTTCGCCGGTGCGTTGTTCCTCGTCCTCGTTTTTCAATCGCCCGCCTTCGCTGCTACCGGTCTACCGAATTCGATCGCCGCGACGGGCGACTCGATAACGCGGGCGTACAACACGGGCTTCTGGCCGTTCACGGACAACCCGGCGGGCTCCTGGTCGACCGGAACGACTTCGAGCGTGAACAGCCACTACCTGCGGATCCTGGCCCGACACCCCGCCATCCGAGGCAGGGCATACAACGACGCGAAGAGCGGCGCCTTGATGCGCGACCTCAACGGGCAGATGGCGACAGTAGTGACCCAGAAGGTCGACTACATCACGGTTCTGATGGGCGGCAATGACGTCTGCCAGCCGAGCGTCGGCCAGATGACGGCGGTGGCGGACTTCCGCACGCAATTCGACACGGCGATGCGGACGATCACTACCGGTTCGCCGAATGCCAACGTATTCGTCCTGAGCATCCCGGATGTCTACAATCTGTGGCTCGTGCTGAAGGGCAACAGCATCGCGCGGTTCATCTGGGCGCTCGGCAACGTCTGTCAGGCGATGCTGGCCAACCCGCTTTCGACGGCGCAGGCAGACGTCGATCGGCGCGCGTTCGTCCGGCAACGCGACATCGATTTCAACGGCGCCCTTGCCGACGTCTGCTCGCGTTACAGCCAGTGCCGGTTCGACGGGAACGCCGTTTTCAACACGACGTTCACGGTCAGTGACGTGTCGACGCGGGACTACTTCCACCCCTCGTTGTCTGGCCAGGCGAAGCTTGCGGCGGGTAGTTGGACGGTGGGCTACTGGGGACCGTAGCCGGCCTTCGCAACCGCCCAGCCACCACCCCGCGGCCGCACCTCTTCCGCAAGCGCAAGGCGCGCCGCGCGCGCATGGAGCGCGAGGCGGGCTGCGGTAGACTGAACGGCCCACCAGAGCCCGCTGGAGGATCCGCCGACGCATGAGCGCCGAGGGCCTGCGCGCAAAGATTCGCGAGATCCCCGACTTTCCCAAGCCGGGCATCCTGTTCTACGACATCACGACCCTCCTCAAGGACCCGGCCGCCTACCGTGAGGCGATCGACCTCATGGTCGAGCCCTACAAGGACGAGCGAGTCGCCGTCGTCGTCGGCATGGAATCGCGGGGCTTCATCTTCAGTTCGCCGATGGCCTACCTGCTGTCGGCCGGGCTCGTGCCGGTGCGCAAGCTCGGCAAGCTGCCGGCCGAGACGATCACCGTCGAGTACGCGCTGGAATACGGCTCCAATACCCTGGAGATGCATCGCGATGCGATCGAGCCGGGTCAGCGGGTTCTGATCGTGGACGACCTGTTGGCGACCGGAGGGACCGTCAACGGGACCATCGAGCTCGTCGAGCGGCTCAACGGCGAAGTGGTGGGTCTCGCCTTCCTGGTTGAACTCGAGTTCCTGAAGGGTCGCGATCGCCTAGCCGGCCGCAAGGTCACCAGCGTGATCAAGTATTGACCGAGGCAACGGGTGACTGAATCGGAACGTCGGGAGCCCGAGCCATCGGACGATCGTCGCGCCGCCGAGGGGACTGATGAGCGCCGAGCGAACGGGCCGGTGATCGCCGATGCCGACCTCGCGCGTCGCCGCTTCTTCCGGGACTTCGCGGGCGAGCTCATCCGGACCGCTGCGACCGTCGCCGGCGCCGCGAGCGCCATCCAGCGCAGCTCGGCCCGGGCGGCCGGCGTCATCCTCAATCCCGCCGGGGCTGTGGAATCGATCGCGGGCGAACGTGCGAACCCCGCAGCCGGAACAGCCGCCGGATTCCGGACAGCCTTCCGCATGGACGGCGACAGGCTCGTATTGATCGACCAGCGTCGATTGCCGGACCAGCTCGTGGAGTACTCGTGCGCCTCGGCCGGCGAAGTCGCCCAGGCCATCCAGGACATGGTCATTCGGGGAGCGCCGGCGATGGGTCAGGCCGCCGCGCTCGGCCTGGCGTTGACGGCTCACGCCATGCGCGACAACACACCATTCATCCGGCGCGCGACATTGCGCGGGGGAGCCACCGCCCTTGTCAACGCCCGCCCTACGGCCGCGAACGTGCGCTGGGCGGTCGACCGGCTCATGGCCCGGTTCGACGAGCTGGGGGATCCACCCGACGATGGGCACGCCGTGGCCGACGTCCTCCGCCAGGAGGCCGATACGATCGTCTTCGAGGCCGCCGCCGATCACGAGCGGCTGGCGCACTTCGGCCTGGACCTCCTTCCCGAGATGGCGGACCGGCCGCTGCAGGTGCTGACGCACTGCAACACGGGGCCGCTGGCGTGTGGCCAGTTCGGGACCGCCCTTGGGATCGTCCAGGTCGCCCTCCACGTCGGCCGGCCCATCGAGGTGTTCGTCGACGAGACGAGACCGTACCTGCAGGGCAGCCGGCTGACGGCCTGGGAGCTTGCGCAGGCCGGAGTCCCCTATACGGTCCTCGCCGATTCGGCCGCAGGCTGGCTCATGGCACGGGGTGACGTCGACGCGGTGCTCGTCGGTGCCGACCGCATTGCTGCAAACGGCGACACGGCGAACAAGATCGGCACCTATCCTCTGGCCGTGCTGGCCGCCCGCCACGGCGTTCCTTTCTACGTCTGTGCGCCGCTGAGCTCGGTCGACCTGGCGACGCCGGACGGATCGGCGATCCAGATCGAGCAGCGTGCCGGCGAGGAGGTCACCGCGCTGCGCGGGATCCCGATCGCGCCGGCCGGCTCGCGGGCGCTCAATCCTGCCTTCGACGCCACGCCGGCCGAGTTGATCACGGCCATCGTCACGGAAGAGGGTGCCCTGCGATCGCCGTTCGAGATCGGGCTGCGGGGCGCTTTCGATGCGAGTCGCGCCCGGAAGGCGCATCCGCCCGCGTATGCCGGGTTTGTCGGCGACGAGGCGACCTCCCATGCGGGTGCCGTCTGATGGCCACCACCGCGATCAGCCGCGGACGTGAGCGGGAGCTGGTGGTCGCTCGGCCCATCGCCGATCGCGCTGCGCTGCGGTCCTTTCTCGAGCAGGACCGGCTGTTCGCCGCATACGCGATCTGCGATCTCGAAGACCGCGAGTGGAACCGGACGCGCTGGGGAGCGGCGTACGCCGATCACGACCTGGTGGCCGTGGTTCTCGAATACGGCGGCTCCTCGCCCCAGCCCATCTTCGTGATGGGTCGGACCGACGGGATCGTAGCGATCCTGCGCGACGTGATCCGGCCGCGAGCCGCATATGCCGCCGCACTGCCCGAACACGCCCCGGCGCTCGAGCAGCTCTACCGGGTGGATCCGGGCCCGCAGATGGTCCGTATGTGGGTCGACCGAGCGCGCTTCCGGCCCTACCCCGCGGACGTCCAGCGCCTGCTGCCGGTAGAGATCGGCGAGGTCAATCGCCTGTACGGGCTCGGCTTCACGTCGTGGCTGCCGTCGTCGGCCATCGCCGAGGGCGTCTACTTCGGGATCCGCGTCAACGGCCGGCTCGTGTCGGCGGCCGGCACTCACGTCATCAGTCCGTCCGCGCGCCTGGGGGTTGTCGGCAACGTGCTGACGCATGTCGACTATCGCGGCCGGGGATATGCGACCGCGGTGACCGGCGCAGTCACGGCAGAGCTGCTTCGGACGTGCGATCAGGTGGTCCTCAACGTCCGCTCGGATAACCCACCTGCCCTCCAGGCCTATCGGCGCCTCGGATACGCGGAGCACGTCCGCTTCGAGGAGCGCCTGATTCATCGCCTTGGCGCCACGTGGCCGGGCCTGCCCGCGGCCATACGCCGCCTCTTTACCCCGCGCAAGGAGTTCGACCGCCGATGACCTCATCCTCCGCGACTGCCGGCTCCCCGGCCGGGAGCGCCACCGCAGACCTGCCGGCACACGACCTATCGGACTTATCGCTGGTCGACGAAGGAGTTCGGCGCATCGAATGGGCCGAACGCGAAATGCCGGTGCTGCGGCTGATCCGGCAGCGTTTCTCGACCGACCGTCCGCTCGACGGCTTGCGCATCGGCGCGTGCCTGCACGTGACGACCGAGACGGCGAACCTCATGCGAACGCTCCAGGCGGGCGGTGCCACGGTGACGCTGTGCGCCTCGAACCCACTGTCGACCAAGGACGACGTTGCGGCCGCCCTGGTCGCTCGATTCGGCATCTCGACCTTTGCCCGGCGCGGCGAGGATCGCGACACGTACTACGCGCACCTGGAGGCCGTCGCCGACATGCATCCGCAGCTCACCATGGACGACGGATGTGATCTCGTGTCGTTGCTCCACAGCTCCCGGCCGGCGCAGCTGGACGAGGTCCTGGCCGGCACCGAAGAGACGACGACCGGTGTCATCCGCCTTCGCGCGATGGCCGCAGACGGCGCACTTGCATTCCCGGTCATCGCGGTCAACGAGGCGCTGACAAAGCATCTCTTCGATAACCGTTATGGCACCGGCCAGTCCACGGTCGACGGCATTCTGCGCGCGACCAACATCCTCCTTGCCGGCAGGAAGGTGGTCATCGCCGGCTACGGCTGGGTCGGGCGGGGCATCGCATCACGCATGGCCGGGATGGGAGCGCACGTTGCGGTCATCGAGGTCGACCCGATCCGGGCTCTCGAGGCGCTCATGGACGGCTACGTGGTGATGACTGTCGGAGAGGCGGCGCCGTGGGGCGAGCTGTTCATCACGGCCACGGGCAACGTCAACGTGTTCCGGCGCGAGCACTTCGCCGCGATGCTCGATGGCGCGATCATGGCCAACAGCGGGCATTTCGATGCCGAGCTTGATCTTGCGGCGCTGCGCGAGATGGCAGAGGGCCACGTCCGAGAGGTTCGCGACAATGTCCAGGAGTTCGACGTTGGCGGAAAGAAGCTGAACCTGCTGGCGGAGGGCAGGCTCGTCAACCTGAGCGCGGCCGAGGGCCACCCGGCGGCCGTGATGGACATGAGCTTCGCCAACCAGGCCCTGTCTGCCGAGTACGTGGCCGCACATCACACCGAGCTGGAGGACCGTGTTTACGTGGTTCCCGAAGCCATCGATGCTGAGGTCGCCCGCCTCAAGCTTGCGGCTCTGGGCATCACGCTCGACCCGATGACCGTCGAGCAGGCCGAATACGTCGCCTCCTGGAAGCACGGAACCTGACCGAGGTCAACCGGCCAGCACGCGCAGTCGCTCCAGCCCTTCCCAGACGTCCACGAATCGAGTAGTCAGCGGGGAGAGGCCAAATCGGATCGAGTCCGGCGCCCGAAAATCAACGATGACATTCCGCTCGGCGAGGCGCCCAGACAGCGCTCGGCCGTCCGGGTGACGGAGGGCGATGTGAGCTCCTCGACGGGCTGATTCGCGAGGGCTGCCGAGGCTGAAGCCCGGCGGCCGCAACCAGGCGTCATGGAGTCCGATCGCCAGTTCGGTCAGGGCAACGGCCTTGGCCCGGATGGCGTCGATGCCGGCTGCCGCGCAGAGGCGCGCTCCTTCCTCGACGGCAACGAGTCCGGGGACGGACGGCGTTCCGACCTGCCAGGCCGCGATTCCCGGCTGCGGATCGTACTCGGGTCCCATTGCCAGGAAGTCGCGTTGCCCGAACCAGCCCTGGATTGGGTTGCGCAGCTCCTCCTGGAGCTCTCGACGAACGTACAGGAATGCCGGCGAGCCGGGACCGCCATTGAGGTACTTGTAGGTGCAGCCCACGGCCAGATCGACACCGTGCTCCTGGACGCCGACCGGCACGGATGCGACCGAGTGGCTCAGGTCCCACAGGACAAGCGCGCCGGCGTCGTGACCGAGGCGGGTGATCGCCGGCAGGTCGGCAACCGATGCCGAGCGATAGTTGACGTGGCTGAGGGTGATGAGCGCTACGTCGTCGTCAACGGCCTGCGCAATGTCTGCCACTCGGGGGCCTTCGACCGGGTCTGGATCGAGCCACCGAATGGAAAGGCCACGGGCTCGCGCCAGCCCTTGCAGTACGTATCGGTCGGTCGGGAAGTTGGCGCGGTCGGTGACGATCGCGGTGCGGCCCGGGCGGGCACCCAGAGCCGCAGTCGCGAGCCGGTAGAAGTTCACGGTCGTCGAATCGGCCACGATCACCTCGCCCGGCATGGCGCCGATGAGCTCGGTTCCGATGAGATCGCCGACATCCGCCGGCAGGCCCGGCCAGCGATCCCATCCGCGCACGAGGTCCCCGCCCCACTCCTGGCGGACCAGATGCTGCAGCCGAGCGACCGTTGCGATCGGCAGGCGTCCGAGCGAGTTCCCGTCGAGGTAGATGAGGTCCGGGTCGTCGATGACGAACCGGTCACGGAAGGGCGCCAGCGGATCGGCCGCGTCCAACGCCTCCGCGAACGCTCGCGAGGTTGTATCGGCAACCGTGCTCACGGACGGGAGTCTATGTCTGCCGCACGGGTCCGAGTTCACGTGACCCCGTGCTACCCTGCCACCGGCATTGGCGGCATCTCATTCAGCGCAGGCTCGCCGCCCACTCCCAGTCGCAAGAGCGGAGCAGCATGGCCAGCATCGTCGACGCAGAGCAGTACCTGTTCACCTCCGAATCGGTGACCGAGGGTCACCCCGACAAGATGTGCGATCAGGTGAGCGACGCGATCCTCGACGCGATCATCGCCGCCGATCCGAATGCGCGGGTTGCCTGCGAGACGGCAACCACCACGGGCCTGGTGATGGTCCTCGGAGAGATCAGCACAACGACCTATGTCGACTTCCAGGCCGTGGTCCGGGACACCGTCCGGGAAGTCGGCTATACCCGTGCCGACTACGGCTTCGACTACCTGACCTGCGGCACGCTCGTGAGCATCAAGGAGCAGTCGAGTGACATCTCCATGGGCGTCGACTCGGCCCTCGAGGTTCGCGAGGACGCAGCACCGTCCTACGAGCTGGGCGCCGGCGACCAGGGAATGATGTTCGGCTTCGCGTGCCGGGAGACGCCCGAGCTGATGCCGCTCCCGATCGCCCTGGCCCACCGCATGGCGCGACGGCTCGCCGAGGTCCGCAAGAGCGGCCAGCTGCCGTACCTGCGGCCGGACGGCAAGACGCAGGTGACCGTCGAATACGAGCGCGGAATCCCGAAGCGCATCAGGACCGTGGTCGTCTCAGCCCAGCACGACCCTGACGCGAGGCAGGAGCGCATTCGTTCGGACATCGTCGAGACCGTCATCCTGCCGACAATCCCGCGGGAGCTGCGAGCCAGCGACCCGATCATGCACGTCAATCCGACCGGGCGGTTCGTCACAGGTGGCCCCATGGGCGACGCCGGCCTTACGGGCCGCAAGATCATCGTCGACAGCTATGGCGGAATGGCTCGCCACGGCGGCGGAGCCTTCAGTGGCAAGGACCCCACGAAGGTCGACCGGTCGGCCGCGTATGCGGCACGCTGGGTTGCCAAGAATGTGGTTGCCGCGGGCCTCGCCGACCGGTTCGAGGTCGAGGTTGCCTATGGCATCGGCATCGCCCGGCCGATCAGCCTCCAGGTCGAGTCGTTCGGAACCGGGCGGCTGCCCGACGAGAAGATCCAGGCGATCATCGAGCGCCAGTTCGACCTGCGCCCGGCCGCAATCATCGACGCCCTGGACCTTCGCCGACCCATCTACCGCCAGACGGCTTCCTACGGCCATTTCGGTCGTCCGGATCTCGACCTTCCATGGGAGCGAACAGACAAGGCATCGCTCCTCGCGGACGAGGCCGGACTGGCGAGACCGACCGAACAACCCGTCGCCGCGGCCGGTTAGCCCGCCTCCCTGCGAGGCGCAATCTCTGGCGAGGCGCCAACTCCCCGGCGAGGAGCCGCCGGGACCTAGAATGGGCGGCCATGTATGCAGTGATCCTGGCTGGCGGAGGCGGGACCCGGCTCTGGCCGCTCAGCTCACCTGGTCGCCCAAAGCCTTTCCTGCCGCTGCTCGGGGAGCGCTCGCTTCTCCAGCTCACGGTGGACCGACTCCGCGACGTGGTCCGTCCAGAGGACATCTTCGTCGTGACCGATCGCCGTTACGGGGGCATCGTGCGGATGCAGCTGCCCGCGGTGAGGGTGGTGCCCGAGCCCGTCGGTCGGAACACCGCCGCCGCCATCGCCCTGGCGACGGTGAGCCTCGAACGCCCGGAAGACGAGGTGATGCTCGTCCTGCCGGCCGATCACTGGATCTCGAACGTCGATCAGTTCCAGGCGGTGCTGCAGGGTGGGGGCCGTCTCGCAGACGGCCTTTTCGACCTCGACGAACCGCTCGTGACGCTAGGCATCCAGCCCGAAGGACCGTCCACCGATTACGGTTACCTCCTTCCGAACCTGGACCGCGCCGCGACCCTCCACGGGCTGCAGGTCTATCCCCTCGAGGCCTTCGAGGAGAAGCCGACCGAGGCTCGAGCACGCCAGCTCTTCGGCATGTCCGGCACGGCCTGGAACGCAGGGATCTTCCTGTGGCAGCGACGCACGATCCGTGCGGCCCTCGAGCGCTACACGTCGCTGCTGACCGTCATCGGGCCGGCAGCAGGCTCGGAGCTCGCGCTCGGGATGGCCTTCGAGCACATCACACCCTTGTCGATCGATCGCGCCGTCATGGAAGGCGCCGCGCAGGACCACCACGTCGTCATGGCCTCGATGGACGTTGGCTGGAGCGACATCGGGAATTGGACGGCGCTGCTCGACGCACTGCCCGGCCACCGCGCGGAAGGAGCCCGGGGCCGAGTCGTGGCACCTGGCGAAGCGGTCGAGCTCGGTGAGGACGACGTCCTCGTGCATTCGGCCAACGGCCACCTGACCCTGACCCTCGGCCCGCACGAGGGACTTCGCTCCGAGACACCGGTGGCACTGTTAACCGGCGCGCGGGCCGACGAGGCCGCCCTGGGGGCCTTGCTCGATCGGGTCTCGGCACAGGAGGCGCGACTGTGACCGACATCGCCACGGCTCCGGCCGCGACCCAGATCGTCTTCGGCACCGATGGCTGGCGAGCGCGGATCGCGGACGAATACACCTTCGACAACGTGCGCCGCTGCGCCGACGGCGTGGCGCGTTACGTCTCCGAGCGGGGCGAGCAGGCCAGGGGCGTGGTGATCGCCTACGACCGGCGCTTCGCCTCGGAGCACTTCGCGATCGCCGCCGCCGAGGTGCTCCTGGCCCAGGACATCCCCGTGGCCTACGCGGTCCACGCCGTGCCGACCCAGATGTCGTCCTATGAGGTGGTCGAGCGGAAGGCGGCTGCAGGCATCGTGATCACCGCCAGCCACAATCCCTGGACGGACAACGGGTTCAAGGTGAAGTCACCCGCCGGATCCGCGGCCGGTCCGGACATCCTGAAAGTGCTCGAGGCGACGATCGCCGAGAACGGCGGCCGGGCAATCGAGCGGCGCCCGTTCGCGGACGCCGAGAAGGCGGGCATGGTCGAGCGCTACGATCCGTACCCGGGCTACCAGCGGTTCCTGCGACGGACGGTCGACCTGGACGCCGTTCGCGCCGCGGACGTGCACGTCCTGGTGGAGCCCATGTGGGGAGCGGGTGCCGGATGGCTGTCGAGCCTGCTCGCTGGCGGAAAGATCCGTGTAACGGAGATCCACCAGGAGCGGAACCCGTATTTCGGCGGCGTCAACCCGGAGCCCATTCGCCCGAACATCGACGAGGCACTGGGCATGCTCTCCCGTGGCGGGTTCGACCTGGGCCTCCTGCTGGACGGCGATGCCGACCGCGCGGGAGCAGCGGACGAGCGCGGGACCTTCATCCACCAGCTCGAGGTGACCGGCCTGCTGATGTACTACCTCGCGGAGTACCGCGGCCTGCGCCAGCCGGTCGTCAAGAGCGTCAACAACACGTCCATGGCGGAGCGTCTCGGGGAGCACTACGGGATCAAGGTCTACGAGACGTCGGTCGACTTCAAGTACATCGGGCCCAAGATGATCGAGACCGGCGCCATGATGGGCGGCGAGGAGTCGGGC